>NZ_CP020700.1:6372500-6972500 GCF_003932715.1 Streptomyces tsukubensis
CGTCCGCGACGCCCACGCCCGGACCCTGACCGCGGTCCTCGACAGCCTCCGCCCCGCCCCCGCGGCGGAGGCACCCGCCGCCGTACCGGCACCACCGGCGCTCCCCGTGCCCGCCGGGTCAGCCCACGCGGCCCGCACCCTCTGAACACACCCCGCATCTCTTCGCGCTAGGAGTTCTTCCCCTGACCACGCACGCCCCCGCGCCCGCCCCTGCCGATCTGTCGCGCGTCACCGAAACGCTGTCCATGCTCACCCCGCGCTGGACCGTCCATCTGGTGCTGGTCGTGGCCGAGCAGCCGCTGCGCTACACGGAGATCAAGCAGCGGATGCGGATGTCCGACGGCCAGCTCCACCCCAAGCTCCGCCAGCTCGTCGATCTGGGGCTGGCCGACCGTACCGAGCACGGTGTCCGCCATGTCGCCTACGGGCTCACCCGCCGCGGCACGGATCTGCTGCCGGTCCTGGCCGCCATCGCCACCTGGGCCGACACGCATCTGGAGCAAGCTCCCGACCCGGCACCCGAGACGGGGGTGTTCCGGCGGGCCCGTGATATCGAGGACGCCCTCGTGCTGATCGCCGCCCGGCACGCCACGCCGATCCTGTGGACGCTCGCGGTGCGGGGAACCGCCACCGCCGCCACGGTGGCCGCCGACGCGATGCCCGGTCACCGGCTCAGCTCGGTCTACCCCCGGCTGCGGCAGCTCGTCGGCGACGGCCTCGCAGAAGCGACGGACGGTACGTTCCGCCTCTCCGACTCCGGCCGCGCCCTGGCACCCGTCTACAGCGCGATGGCCGCGTGGGCGGCCGGACGCCCCCTCGCCGGCGCCGCCGCCCACCCGCTCCGCGGAATGCCCACGATCCAGACCCGGCTTCCGGCTCCCGCCATCACGACCGCATGGCGCGCGGCCGATCTCTTCTCCCACCAGCCCCCCGCCCGCGCCTTCGCGGGCGCACCGGCAGGAGGCCACCGCCGATGACCACCACCAGCATCCCGAACTACGACCGGCTCGCCCGTACCGTCGCCGTGCTGTCCGACCCGGGATTGATCCGGCTGATCACCGAGATCGACGACCACGGCCCCGTCCCGAGGGCTGGCCTCGCCCGCACCTTCCCGGACCTGCCCCGCCACGAACTCCTCCGGGCCCGCGACACCGCCCGCGATCTCGGACTCATCAGCACCGGCAGTGGCGCGGGGCACGGAGCATACAAACTCGCCGGCCGCGGGGCTGATCTTGCGGAGCTGTACGACCGGGCAGCCCGCTGGGCCCGCGCCCGCGACCTTCCCGCGCGTGACTCCAGTTTCGTCACCCGCGTCCGCACCACCCTCGACCACCTCACCCGGCCCGGCCACCACAACGAGACGGCGGCGTCCGGGGCCGGCCATCTTCTGGACGCTCTTCTCGGGTGGACCGCGGTGACCCCGGGCGTCGCCCACCGGATCCTTCCGGAGGCGGCATGACGATGAGTGATCCGGACGACGTGTACGTCCACCCCCGCTATCTCGCAGGGTCGACCTCGACCGGCGACCCGGGGCTGAGACCGGCGCTCGACGCCGGCTGGGAGATCAGCCACGACGAACTCGGCAACGTGTTCGTCCCCGCCCCGGACCAGCGGATCCGGATCGGCTACCTGCCCGAGGACGACGACGCCCTGTGGAAGATCGCCGCCTACCAGCAGCCGTTCGCCACACCCCGCTGGGCGGCGGCCTTCAGCACCGAATGCCCCACGGAGTTCATCACCGCCTTCACCACCGCCCTCGTCCCCCTCCACACCCAGGACGACGCGTTTCTCCACGAAGGACTCGGCCGCGCCGACGACCCCCACCCGGTCCTCTCCCCCCTGACAGACGCCGACTGGACGGTGACCGACAACTGGTGGATCAGCGAGACGACCTCCCCCGACGGCCTCGCAGGCGCCTGGTACCGCCGCGGCGCCCTCGACCACAACAACGAGCTCACCAGCAACAAGACCCGCTGGCAGATGTGGGGCGGCACCGGATACGCCAGCTGGTACGCCGTCTTCTCCACCCACACCCCCAGCCGTCTCATCACCGCCACCGCCACGGCGCTCGCCGACCCCGCACCCGTCCTGCGCTGGAAAGACGGCCTCCGGCCCAACGACCCCGACCACGTCACCATCACACCCGTACGCCCTCCCGCGCCCACACCACTGGACATCCTCCGCGCCCGGCGCCCCGCCCCGGCTCCGCGGACCGTGGCGGTCCCGCGCTGGTCCACCAGCACCCCCTCCGCCCCCCTGCCCCGCCCCTCCCGCCCCGCAGCCCGACGCTGACCCCGCCCATTCGGAGCATCTGTTGTCCCTGCACACCGAGGAGTTCTTCACCACCGCACTTCCCCACCGGCTCGACGGATCCACCGTCGGAGACGCGTTCTACGCCCAGGCCCCCGACCGGGGCATCCGGCTGAGGATCGACTTCTACGAGACCCGCCAGCACACCTACGGCGGCCTGCGGCTGTCGGTGATTCATCCCGAGAAAGGTCGGCTCGACACCGCGATCCTGTCCTTCGCCGACCACGGCACCTACCGCGCCCGCGACCTCCGCACCGGCACCCTGCCCGGCACCAGCGGATACGCCACGATCCGCAACTTCCCCCACGACGAAACCCACCGGCCCTGGAAGGGCGGCGACTTCGCCACCCTGGCCGACGCCGTCCACCGCTACGCCCGCACCTGGGGTATCCCCCTAGCCAGGCCCGCAGCCCGTACGGCCCCGCGCACCACGGCACCGGCAGCCACCCCTTCCCCGGCCGGAGGGACCACCGCCCGTGCTCGATAACCTCCTCCACGAGCTCCACACCCACGGCATCCGGCCGCACGTCACCGGCCACCGCCCCGGCACACCACCCTGGACTCAGGCCGAGTTCACCCTCGGCCCGGTCGCGGTCCGCCTGTTCGACCACCACGAGCCGTCCCGGACCACGGTGGAGATGCGCCACCTCCCCGTACGGCACATCCCCGCCCTCCTGAACGCCGTCGGCGCCACCCCCGACCCCGAACTGCTCGACTTTCCTTCCCTGCCGGAGGACTTCGAGGGCGAGGCAGCCCGGTGGCTCGCCGACCAGATGGGCAACACCCTGGGGATGGTCCGCAAGTGGCCCGTCCCCGGGGCGGAGAACGACGCGGACCCCGCCTTGTACACCGACCACTTGTCCACCTGCTGGTCCGGCCCCGCCTGGGCACTCCTCGAACTATCCGGACCCTCCCTCCACGCCCCCTGCACCCTGCGGATGGGCCAGCTCACCGACACCACGGTCCACGCCGTCATCACCACCCTCACCCGCACCGCGCCCCCCCACGACGCCGAAGACGTCCACCGGTCCTGCCCGGCTACCGCCGGTACTCACGGCCGAGGCCAGATCCACCCCCGGCCCCAGATGACCTGTCGCCGTGCCACCCGACCTCCTTCCCCGTAGGGTCGCCGCCGATCGCCGCTGACAACCACCCCTTCCGATTCCTGATGAGCCCGACGTAGGAGCACCACCCCTTTTGCACGCACCCCTCACCCGCGGCGTCCGCCGCCCCCTCGCCGTCGCGGTTGCCGCCGCCGTCGCGGGCACCCTCGCCACCGCACCCCCCGCCATCGCGGCGGACCATTTCGGACCCGGCTACGCCATCCCCGACGCCGACGGAAACCCGGGCGCGAGCCACATCGGTGCCTACGGCCCGCCCGGCCCCCAGGTCGCGGGCGACCGGCAGACCTACTGTGCCGATCCCGAGAAGAAGGGCCCCCACCAGGCCGACGGCTACAGCACCCCCAGGACGGTCACGTCCTGGACCTCGTCCGTCACCGGCAAGCCGGTCCCCAAGGCGAACATCGCCTACGCCTCCTACGTGATCGGCAAGTACGGGCAGACCAGGGACGACGCGCAGGCGGCGGCCGTGGACGCTGCCGTCTACGAATGGCTTGCCGGCGGTACCTACGCCCTCGACGGAAAGCGCGGCCAGGAACGCTTGTCGTATCCCGTGGTGTCTGCGACGTCCCGCACGCTCGCCCAGAAGTACGTCGCCGAAGCGGCGAAGTACGCGGGACCGTACCGGCTCGAGATCACGCCCTCGGCGACCACCATCCACACCGGCACCGAGGTCACCGTGGACGTGGAGGTCATCTCCACCCTCACCGGCCGCCCGATTCCCGGCGTCGCCGTCAAGATCACCGGAACAGGGGCCACGGCCGCCGGTGGGACCGTGACCACGGGCAAGACCGGTGCCGCGGAGTGGGCGTTCACCGCGTCGAAGGAGGGCACTGCGACGGTCTCCGCGACCGCGACCGGCCTGCCGGGATCGGAGCTGAAGGTCCTCACCCCCAACAACTCCCAGGCGCAGCGGATGCTGCTGGCGGGGGACACCACCACCGCCAAGGACATGGCCGCCGTGAAGGTCGACCAGGCGCCCGGCGGCGTCACCATCCACAAGGAGAACCCCGAAGGTGACGTACTCGTCGGCGCGGTCTTCCAGCTCCTCGACAAGACGACCGGCAAGCTGGTCGCTGAGGGCAAGACGGGCGAGAAGGGCGTGCTGGTCTTCGACGGGATCGCCCCCGGCACCTACACCCTGCGCGAGACCGACACCGGCGACACCGATCACGACCTCGTCCCCGACCAGGACATCACCATCGTCTCCGGCCGCACCGCCCAGGCCAACCCGGTCACGATCGTCGACCCGTTCAAGGACGCCGACCTCCTCCTCCGCAAGACTGACAAGACCAGCGGCAGGGCACTGACGGGCGCCGTCATCAACATCGCCGAGAACACCGTCAAGGACGGCGAGGACGCGCCCGGCAAGCAGATCCTCTCCCTGACCACCGGCAAGGACGGCACCGCGAAGGCGAAGCTCGATGTCAAGCTCCGCTCGGGTTCCCGCTATTGGGCCACCGAGGTCACCGCCCCCGACGGCTACCAGCTCGACGCCCAACCCATCCCCTTCACCGCCAAGCCCGGCGAGACCGTCACCGTCACGGTCCCGAACACCCCCGAACCCACCACACCGCCCCCGACCACTCCGCCCACCACACCTCCGGCGACACCGCCCACGACCCCGCCGACCGTGCCGCCGAAGCCGGAACCCCCCAAGCCGGAAACGCCGCCCGACCCGTCCGGGAGCCTCGCCCACACTGGCGCGGACACCGCCCCCTGGCTCATCGGCGGCGCCGCCGTCCTCCTCACCGCCGGAGTCGGCGCCCTGTGGGCCACCCGCCGCCGCACCACCCACAACACCACCACAGGAGACGACCAGCACGCGGCCTGATGTCCCCGGCCGCGCCGTAGCCGGCCCACCGGCACCGTGGAACCCGAGCACCGTCCGACCCGAGAGGGCCGGGAGGAACCGAAAGGCTTCCTTCCGGCCCTCTCCGGTGTACCGGACCAGCCAGGACGCCCAGGTGCCGTGGAGGGCCCTCCCCGCCGGCGAGCGCCGGCCGTCCCCGCCGCACGCCGACCGGCACACGCCAGGTCGGCTTGTCCACCTTTCCGCTGGTTCGAATCGCGGTGATCTCTCGGTGTCACCGCAACGGACACCACCGCCATGCCGTTACGCGTGATCTGCACGCTCTCAGATGGGACACTTGGCCACATGAAAGAGGTGCGCTGCGGGCGATGCGACAACATCATCGGCATGGGATGCGCCTGCCCTCCTGACGGCAGCGTGCCCAAGGCGCGCCCGGAGGAAAGACGTGTTCGACAGGAGTGGCGGCGGTTCCCCGGCACCGCCATCCTGATCAAACGGGATGGCAAGGCGCACGTTCCAGGTGCCTGCGATCACATGACGGAAGACGATGTGCAGCCTCCGAAGTGGGGCTGGATTCTCGATCCGCCCCCAGGAGATTGGGGCCGTATCAGCGAAAGCTGCCCGGCAGTCGCCAATGGGGGAACGCGCAGCTGCGGGCGATGAGCCGTTGCACGACGTGCATGGGGACTCTCGGCGGCTGATGATCTGCAGGGCCTGCTGTGCTGTGGGGTAGCTGACCAGAGGGCCGACGGCTTGCCGTCGGCCCCCGTGCGTTTCGTGGTTCCGGGCACGCCAGACGCGGCACGACTCGGTCCGACGGCAAAGCGAATGGGTTGGATGTAGGCTCTCCCGGCTCGCGGCATTGGGCGTCCCGTTGACCAGCAGCTCTTCCTCAGTCTCAAGTTGAGGCCACTGACGGCCTGTCTCACGACCGCGTCATTTCCTCGTTCGCTTCGTTGCGCTGGGCGCAGGTCGACCGGGCCCGCGCTGAGTCTGTGCGTGAGGCAGGTAATCCGTTGCTGACCATGGTTGCGTCGGAGGACTTCGCAGGGGCGCCGTCTCAGGCCCCCGGCAGGCTGGTGGCGGTACCGGTCTGCCGGGGGAGCGCTGGCGGTCCGGCGAGGCCGACGGTCGCGGACGGGTGGTTGACCGCCCGGCCGTTCTGTCGTCGCCGGTATGGAGCGCGTCCTTCAGCGACATCCGTCCAGGAGCCTTCCGTCACCGGAGGGTTGCGTCTCGACTTACCGTCGCTTCTTCGACGTGTTGCCCTCGATGGCTTCGACGACCTTCTTCGCTGTGGCCTTGGCCGAGCCCGGGTTCTGGCCGGTGACCAGGTTGCCGTCGGTCACGACGTAGGAGACGAACGGCAGTGTCGCCTTCTCGTAGAGCGCGCCGCGCTGCTTGGCCTTCTCCTCGGCGTTGTAGGGGACCAGTTTGTCGACGCGGGCGAGGACCTCCTCGGTCCAGGCGAATCCCGTCATTTTGCGGCCGGCGATGAGGTAGGAGCTGTCTGAGAGCCGGGTGTTGAGCAGGCCGCAGTAGCCGTGGCAGACCGAGGAGACGATGCCGCCGCGCTCGTAGATCTCGCGGGTGATGCGCTGCAGGCCCTCGCTGTCGGGGAAGTCGTACATCACCGCGTGACCGCCGGTGAAGTAGATCGCATCGTACGCGGACGGGTCGATCTGGTCCGGGCTCGCCGTGTTCTCGAGCATGGCCATCTTTCCGGGGTCGGCGTGCCATGCCTTGGCGGTCTTGTCGTAGTTCGGGAATTTCAGTGCACGCGGTTCGAGCGGCACAGGGCCGCCGGCCGGGCTGACGAGCGTCTGCTCGTAGCCGTGCTCCTCGAAGATGTGCCAGGCGTGCGTGAGCTCGGAGAGCCACAGGCCGGTGGTGTGGGACGGGTCGTCGTAGTGGCCGACGTTGGTGACGACGTTGAGGACGCGCTTGGTCATGGCTGATCTTCCCTCGTGCGGACCGGGATGGAGTGGAGGCGGGCCGTCGTAGCCGGAGCCAGTGGTCGGTCAGCGGACGCCCAGGGCACGCAGCGTCTTGAACGCCCGGGTCAGGATCCGCGCCCACTGCTCGTGCTCGACTCTGCTGGGCGGGGTGAAACCCTGGAGGCGCTGGTGGGCGACCGTCTGGGCTTCGGTGTACTTGAGCAGCCCGTCGGCGCCGTGACGGCGGCCGAGGCCCGAGTCGCCCATGCCGGCCATGGGTGCGTCGATGCTTCCCCAGGCGGCGGCGAACGCCTCGTTGACATTGACGGTGCCGGCGTGCAGCCGTGCCGCGACCTTGCGGGCCTCGGTGCCGTTGCGACCCCAGACGCTTGCGTTGAGGCCATACGGCGTGGCGTTGGCCATCGCCACCGCCTCGTCGGCCGACCGGTAGCGGTAGCGGTAGACCGACACCACGGGGCCGAACGTCTCGTGGTCGAACAGCGTCATCTCAGGGGTCACATCGGTCAGGATCGTCGGCTCGTAGAACAGGGGCCCGAGGTCGGGCCGGGCTTTGCCTCCGGCCAGTACGGTCGCGCCCTTCGATACCGCGTCGTCGACGTGCGAGCTGACGGTCTCGAGCTGCGAGGGGGTGGTCAGCGAGCCCATGTCCACCGAGAAGTCGCAGGCCGCACCCAGGCGCATGGCCCGGGCACGGTCGGCGAACGCGGTGACGAACGCGTCGTGGATCTCATCGGCGACGTAGAGCCGTTCGATGGACACGCACAGCTGGCCGGCCGAGGGGAAGCAGGCGGCGACCGCGCCGGTGGCGGCCTTCTCGACGTCGGCGTCGGCGAGGACGACCATGGCGTTCTTGCCGCCGAGCTCCAGGGACGCGCCGATCAGCCGCTCACCCGCGTCGCGCGCGATCTGGCGCCCGCTGGCGGTGGAACCGGTGAACATCATGTAGTCCCCGCCGGCCATCAGCGCGTCTCCGATGGAGCTGCCACGGCCGACCACCATCTGCCAGACGTCGGGTGGCAGGCCGGCCTCGCGCATCAGGGCCAGTGCCCACAGTGCGGTCAGGGCGGTCTGGGTGTCGGGCTTCTGGACGACGGCGTTGCCGGCCATCAGGGCCGGGATGGCGTCGCCGGCGGCCATGCTGAGCGGGTAGTTCCAGGGCGATATGACGGTGACGACGCCCTTGGGTGGTGCAGCTCGGTGGTGTGGGTCAGCATCGGGATCGCGCCCTTGCGGCGCTTGGGTGAGAGCAGCCGCCGTGCGCTGCGCGCGTAGTAGCGGGCGGTGATCGCGATGTCGCTCACCTCGAGGAACGCGTCGCGGCGGGTCTTGCCGCTCTCGGCCTGCATCAGGTCGAGGGCTTCCTCCTGCCGCTGGAGGACGAGGTCGTGGAAGCGCAGCATGATGCGCTTGCGGTCGGCCACCGGGGTGGCCGACCAGCCGGCTTGCGCGGCGCGTGCCCGGGCGAAGGCGTCCTGGACGTCGTCGGGGGTGGAGATGGGCAGGTCCGCGAGCGGTGCGCCGGTGTACGGGGAGGTCGTGGTGACCCGCTGGGCGCGAGTACCGGCGGCCACCAGGGCGGCCAGGCGGGCGAGCCGGGCCGGCGTCAGCGTTGCCGGGAGGGCGGCCTGGGGGTGGCTGGTGTTCGTGGTGGTCATCTTGTCTCAGCTCCGGTCCTGGAGGGAGGTGGGCACGGGCATGTGCAGCGCCAGCTGGCCCTCGGTGGTGACGTCGAGCTGGATCGTCCGGATCGGCTTCAGCGAGCGCAGGTCGTCGCTCATCCGGCCCTCGCCGAGCCGCAGGTCCAGGCCGCGGGGGAACCGCGTGGTTCCCGAGGAGAGCATGTTGATCTGGCTGGTCGTGGAGTGCCAGGCGCCGTCGATCGTGGTGTAGGAGGCAGGGTCGAGACGTGTGCGCCGGTGGGCCGCGCGGTCTGCTTCGGGGAGGGCGCCGACAGAGCGAGGTCAAGGCCGCCCCGCTCGTTGGCGACCCTGGCGGAGGTGCGCGCGGTGTCGATGTCGACGTCGAGCCCGGTAACCCACTTGGGGAACCCGTAGCCGTCGTGGCCACGCACCTGCGCGATCTCGGTGTTGACCGGGAGCGAGAGTACGTAGGAGTGCAGGGAGTCATTCTTGAGCCCGGCGACCAGGTCGAACAGGCCCAGCCCTCCGTGCCGGGCCGGCTTCACGGCGATACCGACCGCGGCCTCGGTGTAGAAGTCGATGTCGCACACGTCGTACCGGAAGGCCATCACGGAGACGATCCCGAGCCCCGGGGCGATCTCGAGCGGGTCCAGTTCCCGGGGCAGGCGGGCCCGGATCGCCCTGGTCGGCGCGAGCATGGTGAGCCGGGTCGTGGAGATGCGGTAGTAGAAGTTCGGCGTCAGCGTGGGCCCGATGCGGGAGTCCACGCGGCTCTTGGGCATCCGGCGGAAGAAGTCGACACTGCTGACCCGCGGGTCCTGCTCCACCTCGTCGAGGTCGGTGTCCATGCGGAACCGGTCATAGAGGCCGCCTTCGGGGACGGTGATGAGACGCCCTCCGAGAGCGACCTCTACGGTCCGGTCGGTCAGCTTGCCGGTCGATGCCATGAGCCCTCTCCTCCGATGTAAGCGGTGTCAACACCGAGGATTGCACGGCATGTGAGCACCGTCAACACTGGAGAGCGCCAGGCGTGCGCCGGGTGGGCGCCACGCGTCAGGGGCCGACCGACGTGATGGCGAGGAAGGCGCTGCGCACCCGGTCGGCGACCTCCTTGCTCGACCCGGCCTGCAGCTTGCCGTCGAGGTAGAGGCAGGCCAGCCCGTGGGCGAGTCCCCAGCCGGCCGTGGCCAGAGCCGAGGCGTCCGCGTCAGGGAGGACGCGATCGAGCGCGTCGGCCAGCAGCTCATGCAGGGCGTCCGCGGCCTTGACCCGCTCGTCGGCGGCGTCGTCGCACGGCTTGCCGAACATCACACGGAACAGGGCCGGGCGCCGCAGCGCGAAGTCGACGTAGGCGACGGCGAACTCGGCCAGGTCCGGGAGAGCGGCGGGCAGGTCCTGCCCGCCGCCCAGGTCGGCCAGCAGGTTCCGGAAGCCCTCGACGGCGAGCGCAGACTCCAGGGCGTCGCGGTCCTTGAAATGGCGATACGGCGCAGTCTGCGACACACCGGCCCGGCGTGCGACGGCACGCAGCGAGAAGGGCTCGCCGCTCTCCAGCATCTCCATCGCGGCCGACAGCAGCGCCGCCCGCAGGTCGCCGTGATGGTAGCCACTCTTTTCCAATGTTGACACCGCTTACTTCATCCTCCTACGCTGTGTTAGCACCGTAAACATAGCTGATGTCCGGTGGAGCCAGGTGCCCCCGGCTCGGCCAACGACCACGTCGGCTTGGTCCGCATCCCGGCCACGTTGGTCGACCGCATCGTCACGTGGCGGTGCGACGCTGCTCGCAGGTGAGCTGCCACCACCCGCACCATCCACCTCAAGGAGACCCCATGCAGACCGTCCTCGGCGCCGGCGGGCCGATCGCCGACGAGCTCGTGAACGAGCTCCACCGCAACCACACCAAGGACATCCGCCTCGTCAGCCGCAAGCCGTCGAAGGTGAACGACACCGACGAGCTCATGGCCGCAGACCTCACCGACGCCGACGCCACCAGCCGCGCCGTCGCGGGCAGCGACATCGCCTACCTCACCGTCGGCCTGCCCCTGGACTCGGAGCTGTGGGAGCGACAGTTCCCCGTCATGATGCGCAACGTCATCGACGCCTGCGCCGAACACGGCACGAAGCTCGTCTTCTTCGACAACACCTACATGTATCCCGGAACGCCGACGCCCCAGACCGAGTCGACAGCATTCGCGCCGGGCGGGCGCAAGGGACGAGTCCGCGGACAGATCGCCACCATGCTGCTTGAGGCCATGCGGGCCGGACGGGTCGAAGCCCTGATCGGCCGCGCGCCCGAGTTCTACGGTCCCGGCCGGACGAAGAGCTACACGAACTCGTTGGTGTTCGACCGGATCAAGGCGGGCAAGCGGCCGTTCGTCCCGGTCGACGCCCAGGCCAAGCGGTCCCTGATCTGGACCCCCGACGCGAGCCGCGCTCTCGCTCTGCTCGGCAACACTCCGGATGCCTACGGCCAGACGTGGCACCTGCCCATCGACCCGGACCGGCAGTCCTACGCCCAGCTCATCAAGACCGCCGACGAGGTCACCGGCCGCAAGATCGGCTACACGGTCCTGCCGATGCTCGCCTTCGGCCTCGGGCGCCGCTTCGTCAAGCCGCTCGACGAGATGTACGAACTGCTCGTCCGCTACCGCGACGACAACATCTTCGACAGCTCGAAATTCGCGGCCCGCTTTCCCGAATTCCAGGTCACGAGCTATCGGGAGGGAGTGGAGCGGATCCTCGCCGACTGACCCGCCGACGAGTACTCCCGCCGATCGACGCGTGCCGCGATGCCGAACCGGCGCCGATACTCCGACGGCGTCACGCCCGTGGCGCGCAGGAAGAGCCGACGGAAGTTCGATGCGCTCAGGTAGCCGAAGCTGCGGGGGATCTGAGCGACCGGCTCGCTGGTCAGCTCCAGCTCGCGAGCCTTGGCAATGCGCGCCACCTGGAGGTATTCCGTCGCGGTCAGGCCCGTAGCCTCCTTGAACCGCCGCCGGCCGGTGCGCGGGTGCATGGCCGCGGCCCGCGCGAGGTGGTCGACCCACGCCAGGATCCCCGCGGCCATCATGACTTCGACGTCATCGATCACCATGCGTGAGGCGTCCACACGAACCTTCCACCACGGACTTCGAGAGGGCATGCTGAGCCCGACCGTGACAGGTCCGCACGTCGACGAGACCGGAGCGTGGGTCGTCGGAGAGGTCCGTCTGCTGGAGTACGCCGACTGCCAGGTGTCGGCGATCCACGGCCTGCGGGACATCTTCCGTGTCGCCAGCGAGTTCGCCGTGACGTCGGCCGACCCTGCGAGCGTGATCCGGGTCAGCACCTGGGCGGTGTCCGCCACCGACGACGGGCCGGTCATGGTGTGCACCTCGGACACTCATCCTGAGCTCGCGCACCGGCTCAGCCACGTCGTCATCCCGCCGAGCCTCGTCGTACCCGAGCTGATGGTGTCGGTGGGCGAGTTCACCGATGGGCTCGTCGGCCTCCGGTCCGAGGGCACCAGGCTCTGTGCCGTGTGCGCCGGTGTCTTCGTCCTCGCCGAGACGCAGCTGCTCGACTGCCGGGACGCCACGACCCACTGGGCGTTCGCCGAGGAGCTGGCGCGCCGATACCCAGCACAGCGATGGGGCGGCAGACCCTGTCGCGTCTGCCGCCCATGTTCCTGGATGCGGTCACTCCTGCTGGAGCGCCTCTCGCAGCGCGTCGACGGACAGCTTGCGTGCGACATTGGTGGCCGGGGTGTCCCGCAGTCCGTCCAGCAGCATGAAGTCGTGGACGGTCCCGCTGATGCGGACGGCCGTCACCTCGACGCCGGCCTCACGGAGCTTGTTGGCGTACAGCTCGCCCCCGTCCCGCAGGACGTCGGCCTCCGCCGTGATGACGAGGGCGGGCGGCAGCCCCTCAAGGTCCTCAAGGGTCGCCCGCAGCGGCGAGGCGTACTTCTCCTCGCGCTTGGCTTCGTCGGTCGTGTACGCGTCCCAGAACCACTTCATCCCATCGCGGGTGAGATAGTAGTGCTCCGCGAACTGGTGGTAGGACTGCGTGTCGAAGTCCGGCCCGGTCACGGGGTAGAGCAGGATCTGCGCCTTGAGCGCGAGCCCGCCGCGGTCCTTGTTCATCTGCGCGAAGACCGCGGACATGCATCCGCCGACCGACTCGCCGGCGACGGCGACGCGGGAGGTGTCGAGGCCATGGTCGGCGCCGTTGTCCCGCAGCCACTGACCGACGGCGTAATTCTGCTCGACCTGCGTGGGGTACCCCTTCTCGGGCGCCCAGTCGTAGACCGGGAAGACGCCGGCGGCCCCGGCTCCGACGGTGAGCTCCCGGAAGAGGCGGTCGTGGGTCTTGTCGTCGCCGAAGACCCACCCGGCACCGTGGATGTAGAAGACCACGGGCAGCGGGCCCGTGGCGCCCTTGGGCTTGATGATGCGGGTGCGTACGGTGCCCCACTGGCCGGCGTCGACGTCGACCCACTCCTCGTCGACGTCCGGGCGCTCGACGCCTTCGCCGCTCTGCAGGTCGCTGAGGATCTTGCGCCCCTCTTCGGGCGGAACCTCGTAGATCCGCGGGTGCGGGTCGGTGGCGTCGGCGAGCTCCTTGGCCTCAGGTTCCAGGTACGGGGTGGTGGGGGCTGGAAGGTCGGACATCGCTGATCCTTTCCTCGAATGCCGGGTCGCTCGCGTCATGGACGCTACAAACGGATCGCATACAGACCAAGTGCCGCGAACGACTCCCTTCGAGGTGATCGCGACACCCACCCTGAGGTGTGATCCGATGAGCGGTACATAGGGCGGGCCGGTAACAGGAGCCCCCGGAATGCGGCCCGACGGGGACTCCATCGTCAGCAAGCCCCAGTCGCAGCGCGTAGCGGCACGTCCACGGGCGCTGCTTGTGCATGGAATGGGCATGGCGTATTTCCGGTGAGAAGCTCCCCCTGCCAACAGGGTCCGGCACGTCGATGTTGATCGCATTCGCTGATGCGGGTGGGAGTGGTGTGCCGCATACACACTGAGCGGGACCGGCCGTGCCGATTCTGAGTCCTCTGTGCACCATCCTCTGTTCACAGTCGGCGCCGGAATCTTCCTGGTGGGCGGATCGGTACATCGTTCTCAAGGAAGGCGCCACGCACGGTAGCCCGGCTATTCCGGGCCGGCGTCAGATGGTGGACCATCGCTCCGCTCTGTCAGTGCGACCCCGGTTCTTGTCACTTTCTCCTGGGGCGGCCCGGATAGAACCCGGCGGGGCGGAGTTGGACGTCGTTCTTCAGCAGGGCCAGGCGCACGGTGGCGAGGGTGGTTCCTTCACGGTCGGCGATGTCCTGGAGCGACAGGTGGTCGTGCTCGTACCAGGTACGCCATTGCTTGATGCGCCGGGCGGTTTGCTGGGTTCGGCGAAACTGCGGCGGGCTCCAGTCCACCGGGTGCTCGGCAAGCAGGTAGATGACATGCGCGGTGGTGGTCTTCAGCGTGTGTGCGAGCTGGGCGACGGAGAAGTCGCCGACGGGCGTTGCCCGGTGGAGTTGGGCGGCGGTGATGCGTGCGGGGTCCGGCCCGGGGAGCACGAGGTGACGCAGTGACCGCGCGGGGAGGCACGGTGCCCACTGGAGGGGTTCGTTGATCTTGTGTTCGTCGAGCAGGGTGCGGGCGGTGTGGCGGAGCAGTTCGGCTTCGGCGGGCAGGATCCGCCAGCGGAAACGCTGGTACTGCTGGCGTTGAGAGGCGGAGGTGGGGGCGATGTCGGGGTGGGCGAGGTGGGCGGGGGATCCGGTCAGGACCTGGAAGATCCAGCGTTGGGCGTGCGCGGCGCCGGGGGTGTGGTTCGAGCGCAGCCGGCTCTGCAGGGTCCGCCAGACCTGGGGGTCGAGGAAGTGGGCGCGGGGGTGAACAGGGTGCGGCGGCGGTGGTAGTCGATCGGGGCGCCGTGGGTGTCGAGGTGGTCGGCCAGCAGGATCAGCGCGTGCAGGACGTCGGTGCAGTCGTCACGCCGGGTGAGGTCGGCCAGGAGAGTGGAAACGTTGTGGCTGCTGACGGTGGTGCCGGTCAGGCGGGTCGCGGCGGCGATGGAAGTCGCGTTGCCCACCAGGAGGCAGGCCACGGCGAGGAGTTCGTCCGCGCGCCGGGCCACTGGTTTGCCGTCCGGGTGCCGCGGAGACAGCCGCAGGGCCCATGCGGGCCACAGGGCGGTGGGCAGCATACGGGCCCGCACGTCCTGGTCGGCCGGTGGGCGGGTGGAGTGGATGGCGGTGCGGTGGCGCAGTCGGGCGACCGGCATGATCTGTGCTTCCCGGCTGTTGCGCAGGGCTGCTTCCAGTGCCGGGGAAACGGTTCCGCCGAGGCCGACGATGTTGCCGGGGTGGAGCTGGCGGCGGGTGGCGGCCACCCGGTCAGTTAGCCACTGCACGGCGCTGCCCGCGGCGTGGATGTCCGCGGCCTGCAGGACTCGGATCGCCGCCGCGACCGCTATGGCAGTCGCTGCGGAATCAGCGGGGGCAAAGTAGCTGTGCCGGTCCACCCGCCGGGTGTCCGGGGTGCGCTGCGACGTGGTGGGCAGCGGGTCGGTGCGGTAGCGCTCCAGCTGGTCCAGTACGTCGGCCGGGGCCATCGGCTGCAGATCGGTGGACGTTGCATGGTTGAGGACCAGCGCTCCCAGACACTTCGCGTCGCGCAGCACCACCCCCAACGGCGCCCCCGCCGGCCCGTACAGCGGCCAGCACACCGCACGGTCCGGGGCCACGAGGAGGGTCTCGATCAGGCGCTGGGTCTGCGACAGAGGGCCGTCGGGTGCGATCGCGGTGACCGGGGCGGCGGCGAGGCGGTGGTGGCAGCGGCGGGGACGGGGTCCGGTGCCCGGTGCTGCGCTCGCACACAGCCCCGGGCGGGGAGTCTCACCGCGGGGGTGGGCACGCAGGCGCGGAATGTGCCCGCAGGCGGGGCAGCGGTCGGCGAGCAGAACGTGGTGGCGGGTGCAGGCGAAGGACCAGCCCAGGCGCCAGGTCACCTGCCAGCGTCCACCGCTCTCCTCCAGGCAGGCGGGGCAGAAGCGGGAGCCCGAGCGCCCCCACAGCAGTTGCCGGTGCACCTGGCGCCGTTCGGTGAGGATCACCACCGCGTGCCCGTCGAAGGGCTGCAGCGTCATCTTGGTGAGAACCGTCTCGGGTACCCCGGTGGCCTGGGCGATGGCGGCCAGCTCCTCCCGGGCGGCCAGGGTGGTCCAGCGCGGCAGGACCGGGGCGGCGAGGGCCGGGTCACGGTTGGGCAGGCCCAGCGCGCGGAGCACGTCGGTGAAGGGGCAGTGCAGCTTGTGGGCGAGGAATTCCTGCCAGGAGTCCAGCGCCTCGCCTGGATGCGGTGCGTACCGCAGCGGCAGAGTCCTCATCGGGAGCCCCGGGTCCGGCGTGGCCGGCTGGTGGCCTTGCCCGCGTGCAGCGCATAAGTGAGTTCCCGGCGGGCCTGTTCGGCGGCAGTGTCGTTCTTGACCTGGTCGAGGAGGTCCTGGGTGAGGCGTTCGGTGCCGGTGCGCTGGGCGCGCTGGCAGCCGCGGTTGATCAGTGTCATCAGCGAGCCGATGTGTCCGGTGCTGCGGGCGAAGAGGTAGTCCGACAGGTTGTCGGCGAGCATGCCGGGGTGGGTGTCGGCCAGGACGATGCGCTGCTCCAGGGCGAGGAGGAGCTGCCGCCAGTGGCGGCGGCCTGGCTCGGTGTCGATGGTGAAGGGCGGCATGTCCAGGCGGGTGGTGCGCCGCCCGGTCTGGGCCAGAGCTGTCTCGCCGACGGTTTCGCCCTCGCTGAACAGGCCCTTGTCGGCCAGGCCCACGCCGACCTTGAGGAGGGTGACGGGGAACTCGTTGGCGATCCATTTGAGGTGGTTGCTGACCTCGATGCCGCTGGTGTTGCGCCACTTCAGGAAGTGCAGGTCGTCCAGGACGAGCAGTCTGACCTCGCAGGACAGGACACAGTCCAGGGCCTGCAGGCCGAGCTGGGCGGCTGTGGAAGTGACTCTTCCTGGGTGGCCGAAGAACTCCAGCATGGCCCGGTTGAGGTCCTTCATCCCCGTGTTGCCGGTCAGCCCCACCCGGCACACCGGCCACCGCTCGTGCCCCAGGGCGGTGAACTCGCCCAGCTCGGCGATTTCCCGGCGGTGGAACTCGCGGGCGAACGCCAAGACGGCGGTCGTCTTGCCCAGGCCCGGGAACGCGTCCACGGCCACGGCTCCCTTGGCCTTGTCGCCGTCCTGCACGTTGCTGTCGAGGATGTCCCACAAGTCCTCGTGCAGTGCTGCCAGTTGTGGGGTACGGATCGGCCCCAGGTTGGCATGCCATCCCCGGCGCTGCCGGTTGTAGGCGTCTCGCTCGTCGACGGTCAGGGCGGCCAGCTCGGACCGGTTCAACGCCTGCGGCTGGTCACGTCGGGGCGTGTCGACGAACGCTTTGAAGTCCTCTTTGCGTGACAGCGCCAGATTCCCCGGGTCCAGCCGGGGCGGGATGCTCACACGTCCTCCAGCGCGTCCGCGTAGAAGCCGCCGTCGCCGTCCAGGTCGTCCGCCGCGTCATCGTCCCCGCCCTCAACGGCTTCCTCCCGCAGTACGGGTGCTGCCACCGATTCGCTGCCGTGTCCCAGGGCGCGGCGTACGGACGGCAGCGCAGCAGGTGCGAGCTCCTCGGTGGCCGGCAGGTCGATGCCTGCCTGTTCGCGGGACAGGCGCAGGGCCATGCGCCGTTCGGCGAGCGTGGTGCCC
Organism: Streptomyces tsukubensis; assembly: GCF_003932715.1. Classification (NCBI taxonomy): domain Bacteria; kingdom Bacillati; phylum Actinomycetota; class Actinomycetes; order Kitasatosporales; family Streptomycetaceae; genus Streptomyces; species Streptomyces tsukubensis. Next base: position 6,390,084 of record NZ_CP020700.1, read on the forward strand.
AGCCCCAGGTTCCACCGATCCAGCAGGCCCGCGACTGCGAGCCGGTCATCGGGGTAGCGGTGCTTGGCCGCGGCCAGCTTCCGGGCGAAAGCCAGCGCGTCCTCGCTCAACGGCATCCGGGCAGCCGGTGCGTGTTCCCAGACAAGGGTGTGCCAGGCGCGGGTATCAGGGTGGCGGAAGAAGATTCGGGTGATGTCGTCCGGGTCGACCTGGAACGGCCAGCTGTTCTTTCCCGGCCCGTCGTACGGGCTGCGGATACCCGGGGCGGGGAGACCTGGCCCGCGGTAGCGGCGCCGGTCGATTTCGACGCCGTAGTGCTGGACCGTGCGCCACTTCGTCGCCAGGAACTCAAAAGCGAGGCAGGGGTCCCGCGGCACTTCGATGTATCCGGCGCGCGCCATACCGTGCTCGAACATCTGGGCTGGCGACATCCGCAGGCCCGGCACCCCCGGATCGACCAGACCAGCATGCGGGCGGCAGTGGTACACCACCGCGACCCACTCCCTAATGATCGCCTCCAGCTCGTCGAGGAAGAAGAACGCATCGCCTTCCGGGTTCTCACCGCGCGAGTGGATGTCCGGCCCCTTGTAGCCGGGCAGCGCCTCCAGCAGGCCCTCGCGCAGGGAGCGGAAGAACCGCTCCACCGGCCCTTTGTCCCGGCCCGTGCGCAGCCGGGCCGGCTGCAGGGAGATGCCCATCCGGCGGCACACGCTGGTCAGATGCTCCGAGACGTACACCTTGCCGTGATCGACCACCAGGGTCTCGGGCACCACCGGCGGCGAGGCCAGCCCCGCACCCGTCGCGCCCTCGACATCGACCAGGACCGCACGCGGGATGCCATGCTCGGGCCAGAGCGCACCCCGCGGCCAGTCCCGCCCCGCAGGCCGCGGCCGGAAGCACTGGAACAGCACCGCGCTCACATCCACCGCCTTCGTAGACACCGGCGTCACCCGAAGACCGGTGATGCAGCGGGTGTACCAGTCCATCGCCACCGTCAGCTCGGCCTGTACCCACCGCAGCGTGAGCGGGTCGAACGCGAACACGTCCAGCCGGGTGGTGTCCATCAGCATGTACTCGCCCGGCCGCGTCGGCCGCAGCTTCCCGTACGGGCCCTCGGGCCGGTCGGCGATGTCCCGATTCCGCTTCGCCGCCAGCCGGAACAGCGGATGGCGGCGCTCCAGCTCAGAAAGAATCCGGTAGGCCGTCGCCTGGCTCGGGAGACGAACACAATCGGCGCCGTGGCGGGCAATCACGCGAGCGCGGGTGCGCTCGATCACGATCTTCCGTGTGGGTGTCGACTCGCCCAGGTGCTCGGCCATCACTTCCAAGGCCGCTTCCACCCATCGTTCATCGGCCTTGGCGGTTGGCCCCCGGGACTGCTTCTTCTTCGCTGCCAGCCCGGCTTCGCCGTGCCGCCGGAAGTCAGCCACCCACTGCTTGACGGTGCGGACGTGGATCCCCAGTTCCTTCGCCTTGGCCGTGTACTTGGGTTCCACCGGCCCGCCAGGCACGTAGTCGCGGCGAGGTTCCCCATTGCCTGCCAGCTCAGGGCTCCCTGAGCGGAAGCCCGTCAGCAGCTCCCGTACATGTCCGGCCCGTTCCAGGACCTGACTTCGTTCGCTCGCCTGCAGCTGGTCCAGAACCACCGAGGCAATCTCTTGGTCATCGTCCGCCGACGGGCCGGGCTGATCGGCGATGAGGGCCGCCCGGTCGGAGAACAGGAGTTCTTTCAACGACAAGCGCAGAAGCCGCCCCCGCTCGTCCTTGAGGACCACCTCGTTACCGGCTGCCGTCGCGGCCATCTCCACCACCTCGACGCTCTCACTGTCGTAGCGGAATCGTGTTCCGACCCCCACCCGGGCCCCGGCCCCGCTCACGCTGTCCGCCGCAACAGCCGCGAGGGGGCCAGCGGCTCGCCGAGGTCTACCCGCAGCTCATGCGTCCACAACAGGTGGTGGACTGCAGCGCGGACACAGGGCCCCGGCCAGCGGGGAAGTTGCTGCACCGCAGCATCCAACGGCACTCCGTCGAGGTCGGCCAGGCGCAGTTCGTCGAGTACCTCAGGACGGAAGAGCCAGTCGCGGCGGAAGCCAGCCAGGAAGCGGATGTTTTCCAGTTCCGCTTCCGGCGGTTCGCTCCAGATCTCGTACCGCCAGCCCCGGGCCTCCACCGCCCGCCGGGTCCAGTCGAAGGTGATCGCCACCTCTGGCCTGGTCAGCTGCCGGTGCGGCTTGACGTCCACCACCACCGGCCCCTGGCCGGTGATCAGCAGATAGTCCGGGATATGGCTTCGGACCGTGGCCCCCGCCATGGTCTTCATCAGGAACGGCTGGGCCACAATGCCGTGCACGAGCGGGTCGAAGTCGGCGTAGAGGAGTTTCGTCAGCTCCAGCCGTGACTCGTAGATCACCTGCTCACGCATGGTCGCTGCCCAGTAGCTTCCGGAATAGTGCCTCTGTCCTCGGTGCCACCGGAACGTCCGCCACGGAGTCGCCGACCTCAGCAGGTCGACGGACACTGTTGTCCACGACAGGTCCTCCACGAGCTTGCCGTGGGGAAAGCGAACGCTGACTTCTACGGCGGGATCGTCCACGACGCACCCCCAGCTCGGGCAGTACCTGCAAACCCCACGATCCCAGCCGCAACGAAGCGGGCAGGCCGAACTGACCTGCATCGCCCGAAAGAGTGAGTCCTCTGAACAGCGATTCTCAGCAAGTCACCACATGTGGCCTCGCTGTGCTGTCGGCGCGGAGAATATGGCGCCGGTTCTGAGAACCCACATTGGATGTCAACGGACAGTTCGCCCGGGGCAGACAGGAAAGATCCCGCAAGGACTGGAAGAACCGCCAGGGGCATGTCAACGTAGACGACTTCCCCGGAAACCCGCAGTTCAGAGAAGGGTTTGCCGTGACCGTCGATATCGCCCCGCCCGCATTCTCCACGACTGTCGAGGCCCTGCGGCTGCGTTCCTGGCAGCTCGGCCCGGGCCAGCCGGCCGCGGTGCTCGACCAGTTCTCCGACACCGACTTCAAACTGGTCGTCGACGACCGCGCCGACGTCCACATCAACAGCAGGGATGGCCGTTTCCACCTGGGCTGGTTCCCGGGAGGCCGTCCCGGGACCGACGGCGAGGGCTGGAAACTTGCCGTCACCGGGACAGCCGAGGTTCCCGGCTACCAGGTGTCCTTCGACACCGAGACCCCGGCGCAGATCGTGGCCGCCGCCGTAGCGGCCGTCCTCACTACCTCTCAGCCGCGCTGACCCCGCCGACCGGGCCGCCGGCTCGCTCGTACGGTTGCCGGGACCGGAGTTCACGCGGCACTCACTCGCGGCCCGTACCCAGCCCCCGGCATTCGCACCCCTATGTCCAAGGAGATCCCTCGGTGAATCCGCAGTCCCCTGATGTCCCGGAGATGACGGTCGGCGATCTGATCGACCGCCTGTCCGCCCTCGACCCGGCCGCCCCGGTGCGGCTCGCGGTTAACCCGTTTTTCCCCATGGCCCACACGATCGCCGGCGTGGTCGAGGCCCGGGACGAGACCGGAGAACCCGTGGTGTTCCTTGCCGACTCCGGCGATCAGCTCGGGCCCCTGCCCCCGCAGGTCGCGGTCCGGCTTGCCTGGCAGGAACCGACCACAGCTCCCGCGCGCTCGCGCCGCAGGGCCACCCGCCCTGCCGCGGGCCAGTAGGTCGCACAACGAGCAGGAGGAAGAGCCGCTGAACCCCCACCACCCCCTCGTCCCCTCCCACAACGACCCGTCGGGCCGCGACCTGTTCTGGGTTGTTCCGCGCCACCTGGCCGGCGACGACGGCATTCTCGCCGAACAGGTCGGCGCCACCCTCACCGGCCTGGGCTGGCGGATGTGGCCGACCAGCCGCAGCACACTCCTCTATACGAGTCCGGACGGACTGTGCGGCGCGGAATGGGTGCGCGCCTGCTATCCGATCGAGCTCGGCGGACTCCCCGTCGCGTGGCAGATCACCGCCCGCGCCCACCCGGACAGCGTGCTGCGCGAATGGAACGTCTACATCACCGAGGGCGTCCCGCACGAAGCGGTCGCCGACTTCCTCCTCGCCCTGAACGCCCGCACCGAACCGACTGCTGGCTTCACCGGGCCCCACACCGTGCTGGACGCGCTCGTCGCCCAGGGCTGGCTCCTCGATATCGACCACCCCGCCACCACCGCCACCGCCCCCGACCTCGCCGCCACCGTCTCCCTCGAAGCCATCCCCGAGCACGTCTTCGACGCCGACCCCCGCCCCGGCCTCGCCGGCTGGCAGGCATGGGCCGACCCGTGCACCGGCACCGGACTGCTGTGGTGCGCCACCTTCAGCGCCAGCGTCCCCCACGACCTCGTCGCCGCCTTCGCCTCCTCCCTCGCCTCACCCGCCCCCGTACCCCGCCGCACCCTGCCCGACGGCGCCCGCGACCGGCTCACCGTCATCCCGCCCGGCTGACCGGGAGCAGTCTCCCGGCGGGACCGGGCTCGGACCGCCCGGCCGGCCCGCCGCGAATCGTCTTCCCCTGAGAAGCACCTCCGTTCGGGACGCTCCTGTCCCGAAACTGTCCCCATCCTGTGGAGGCAACATCGCCCTTCCCGCCCCAGCGCCACCTCTGCCGACGTTCTGGCTCGGTGCGCACCGTCCGTACTGGCTCAAGCAGACCGATGTACCGCTGTTCATATCGAACCGCCAGCTCGCCCGTGTCCGGACGCTCCCGCGGGCTCTCGGCCCGTGGGCACTCGACAGCGGCGGCTTCACCGAGATCACCACATACGGCGAATGGCGCACCACACCCCGGCAGTACGTCCGCCAGATCTATCGGTACCGCGATGAGGTGGGCCGACTTGCCTGGGCGAGCCAGCAGGATCTCATGTGCGAGGAAGGCGCGCTGCGCATGACCGGCCTGTCCATCGACAAGCACCAGGAACTGACCGTCGCCAACTTCCTGACGCTGCGCTGGCACGCCCCCGACCTCCCGATCATCCCCGTCCTGCAGGGCTGGCTCCGGCCCCACTACGAGCGCTGCGCCGAGAAGTTCGCCGCGGCCGGGGTCGATCTCACGAAGGAGCCCCTGGTCGGCGTGGGCAGCATCTGCCGCCGGCCCGGCACGTTCACGGCGGGCTGGATCCTGGAAGACCTGCACGCCATGGGCCTGAAACTGCACGCCTTCGGCTACAAGAAGACGGGTCTCGCCGTCTCGTGGCCGCACGTGGCCTCCGCCGACAGCATGGCGTGGTCGAAGGCCGGCCGGTACGAGCGCGTTTGCGGCACCCACAACAGCGAGGCCAACTGCCTCACCTACGCGCGGAGCTGGCGCCGCGACCTCCTGGGCCACCTGTCCGAGGCCCGCGCCGGTACGTACCACCGGGTTCGGTGAGCTGCGGGCGATGACGGCCCGCGACGTGCATCCTGCACCCTGACGTCAGACCCGCGGCATTTCGAACGCGAATGGGCCGGCCCCCGCAGACTGCGGGGGCCGGCCCATTCGCGTTCAGGCTCCCGGGGCGGCCTCGGCGAGCGCCTTCTCGACGTGGGTATCGACCAGGGCCGGTGAGCCCGAGACGACGACCAGCACCGTCCCGGCGCGGACAGCAGTCTGCTTGACGACGCTGTCGCGTCCGGCAGCGGTGAACATCGACAGCTGCGACCACACATGGTGCCGGTCGGGCTCGGTGTCGCTGCATCGGGGATGTGGGTGGTCATTGGCCGAGGAAGCGGATCCAGTCGTCGAGGCTGCCGTGGTCGTGCGTCATGGTGCCGCTGTTGCGGTTGAACCAGCCCGTGTCCAGGCGCGTGTGCTGAGTGAGGTGTCCGGCGCGGCACCGCAGCCACACCTGGCCCTGCGTGCTGAGCACGATCCAGTCGCGGTAGGCGTCGCACCCGGAGCAGGTGACGATCTCGCTGCCCTCGACGACGGGACGGCGCCAGGGGCATCATCATCCCGGACATCGGACGCAGGGACGGCGCGACGAAATCCGGCGTCAGGAAATCGTCCACCACCGCGGCGGGCCCGGAGGCCGCAGCCGTCGCAGCTGCCCGCTCCCGCTCCCGTGCCTCCTCCAGTTCCAGTTCTTCCACAGGGCACGGAAGGCTCTGGAAGTACTCCCACGTCGCCAGGCTGGCCTGCCGCAGCTCCTGGCGCTCCCGCGCCTCACGCTTGCGCTTGAACATCCCGTTCCCCTTTCCCTCGACCGTCTACTGATCGTGACGCTCATCTCACCCTTCGCGGCTGGTCGGAGGGCTTGGCGGGCATGGCGGCCGGGCCTCGCGGCGACGGCCCGGCGGGCGCGCCGGCCGGGGGCAGAGCGGTATCGGCAGGGAGGCCGGCCATGCGGCGCAGCCGCCACACCAGCACCTCGGTGACGCATTCGGCGGTGTCGAGTTCGCGGTGTCCGGCGGCTTGGCTGAGGAGGCGTACGGGGTCGTGGCCCGAGGTCTGGGTGTCGGCGAGGGTTGCGGCGAGCGCGGGCCAGGCCGCCTCGCCGAGGACCTGGTCGGCGAGCTCCTGCGGCAGTGCGGCCCGTACGACCGCGGCCTGCCGGTGCTGGATAGGCAGCGCGAGCCGTCGGCCCCGCTCCCGGAGCGCGGCGATCGGGTGTGCGGCGGCTTGCTGATAGGCGGCGCGCAGATGCGTGGCGGCCTCGCGGGCTGCGGCGGCCTGCTGCGCGTGCCCTCTCCGGGCGTGCCAGTGCGCGGCGGCGGTGACCAGGAAGACCGCCATGTCGATGACCATGGCCGTGGTCGCGCCGTCCTCACCCCGCCCCAGCGCGGGCCCGCCATAAGCAAGGTCCCGGGCGGCCCGGCGCAGCGCCCGGCCGTGCCCGGCGGCAGCCCTGACGTGGGACCGGGTCGCCCGCTCGAACGCGAAGGCCGCGTCCCGCAGCTGCTGGCGTGTATGCGCTGCGCTCGTCTTGGCCAGGGCGTCGAGGACCTCCCCGGCCCCGGCCAGCTGAGCCGCCACCGCGGTGTCGTCGCCCTGGTCGACCACCAGCACCGCCCGCCACACCGCCTCCGTCGCACGGCGTCGCGCTCCCGCCGGACCGGTGACGGGCACAGGCCGCAGCCCCACGGGCTGCTCCTCGGTGTTTTCCACCGGGGGCTCGTCGGGTGTGGTCCAGCGTTCGCGGATGCGGGGGAGGGAGAGGTCGGGGGCGAGCTTCGACCCCGAGTAGAAGACCGGTTCTCCCTTTCCGTTGCGGTCGTCGGGGAGGGCGACGGTGTAGCCGAGGAGGTCTCCCGACGGCGCGACACGCTGCCGGACGAGGAGTCCGGCGGCGGCGAGCCGGTCGAAGAACTCCGTCTCGTCCTGGGTGCCGGCGACCGCCCGGCGGACTGTCTCCCGCAGTTCCTCCCGGGGGGTGCGCTCCCTCTTCTCCCTCGTGGCTTTGTGGCGTTCGGCGCTGGTCGGCCGCCGGGCTGCGGTTCCGTCACCGGCGTTGAGCCGGCGGAGTCCGTATTCGGCTTCGATGAGGCGGGCTTCGGCCTGGCCGCGGGCGGCGTCGTTGTTGAGCCGGGGGGTGCGCCCGTCCTCGCGGGCCAGGGTGGCGATGATGTGGATGTGGTCGTCGGCGTGCCGGACGGCTGCCCAGCGGCACCCGGCGTTGTCGCCGGCAGGGGCGATGCCGGTGGCCGCGACCATCCGGCGTGCGATCTCGCCCCACTGCTCGTCCGTCAGGACCGGGTCCTCGGGTGCGGCCCGGAGCGACAGGTGCCAGACGTGGGGCTTCCCGCGCCGGCCTCCGGCTGCTTCGACGGGCTGGTCGAGGAGCTGCTGGAGGTCGGCGTACGTCGCGTCGGGGTCGCGGCCGGGGTCGGGGGCGAGGCTGTCCCAGGCCGCGACCAGGTGAGGGTCGGTGTGCTCCTCGTGCGTGCCGGGGCCGTAGAGGTAGTAGAGGAGGCCGATGGTGCGTGTCCCGCGTTTGTGGACCCGGGGGATCATGTCGGGCCGGCTTGTCGTACCTGCTGCTGGGTGAACTCCTCAATCCGCCGGGCGGCTCGGCGGACGGCCTGGAGGACTGCTTCGGTCTGAGGGGCGTCGGCTCCGGAGTTGAGGGTCTTGGCGACCTGGTTCAGGTTGTTGCCGATGTGGCCGAGGTGACGGCGCAGCGCGAACAGCTCGGTGAGCATCTCGCGTTCTTCGGCGACCTCGGCGGCCGTGCGCGACAGATCACGGGCGGCTGCGAGAGCGGCGTGGGCGAGGAAGCCGGACGGCGTCATGGAACACGCTTCGGCGGCAGCGAGCAGACGCTTCTTCTCGTCGTCGCTGAAGCGGCTGGCGATCATGTGCACGCGCTTGTCGGCGGGCTTCTTGCGCGCACGATTACGGCGTGGCGGGGGCGGAACGCTGTCTGTGTGCGTGCAGTTGGACGCGTGACACGGCTCGGGCGTCTCCTCCTCCGGATGAGGGCCGCCCCCGGCCTCATCCGCCCGGACCCGCGCCCCCCGGCGCGGGTCCGGCCCCGCCACCCCCGGGGCGGGGAATCCATAAGTAGCACTCCCGACGGGAGTGCTACTTATGGGATAACTTGCTCGTTCCCGGGTTGAGTTGGTGGTTGGCGAACCCTGGTCGGAGGCTGGCGGGACGGGTGGGTTCGTCATCGGATACGGCTCCCGCGGGTGCGGGCGTGTGCCTGGAGCTGGGCGGCGAGGTGTAGCACGTCGACCGGTCCGGCGAGGACCCGGACCGGCGCGGTCGGGGTCCGCTGGACAAGCCACTGCCCGGTCGGCACGTGGACGGCGGCGTGGAGCAGCCCGTGGTGGACCAAAGTGTCGGCCCACGCGCCGGCCTCGGCAGCCGTGACGGGCGCCCTACGGGGGTCTCGGGGGGACATGGGGATCTCCGGGGTAGAGGGGCGCGGTGCCCGGCACATGGCCGGGGTACCGCGAAGGAACAGGGGCGAGGGGGGCCTTCTGTGGGGGAGGTGGGGGTTCGGCTGGTCAGCCGCATTCCCGGCAGCGCTCGAAATGGCGGGACAGGGCGCGGGCCATGGCGTGCTTGGCGCCGATGGCGCGCTTCGCGCTGACCTTCCCCGAGACCTGGTTCGGGTGACGCTCGGCGTGGTTGAGCAGGCCCTGGATGTCGCGCTCGTGTCCGGCTCGGATGCGGGTGAAGCGGTGGCAGGTCTTCATGGTCTATCGGGTCTTTCGCTGGGAGCGGGGCAGGTGGGCGAGGGCCGGGTCCTGGTAGAGCCGGGTCTGCAGTTCGGCGAAGCGCTCGTTGCTGATCTGGATGGACTGGGCGCGGAGGTAGGGCCGGATGACGCGGCGGGTCATCCGCCCCTCGGTCAGGGCGGCGGTCCGGGCGAGCTCGACGAGGCGCTCCATCGGCACCGGTTCGTCCTCGCCTTGGTCCGCGATGGTGGTCCGCGGGCGCTCCCGCACGATCACGGTCTGGTCCGCGGCGGTGGTCCGCTGATGGTCCGGCCCGGTGTTCGGCTGGTCCGCAGCCTTCCGATCCTGGCCTGCGGGCGGTTGGTCCGCCGGTGTGTGATCGGTCTGGTCCGGGCGGTGGTCCGCGGCGGACCGGTGGCGGGAGCTGCGGCTCACCCGGTGGTCCGCGCCGCCGCCGACGCTCGGACCGGGGGGCGCGGGCTGCGTGGTCCGTTCGTGGTCCGCGGGCTGGTCTGCCGCCTGACCTGCGGTGATGCTGGCCCGCAGTGTGCCGGTGCCGTGGTCCGCGCCCGGCTGGTCCACAACCTCGGTCTGGTCCGCATCGGTGGTCCGCTGGTGGTCCGGTCCGGCGTTCGGCTGGTCCGCAGCCTTCCGATCTTGGTCCGCGCCCGGTTGGTCCGCGGGGTTGGTCCGCTCCGGAACGGGCGCCGGGTGGTGGTCCGCACCGGTCGGCGCGTGGTCCGCGTCGGCGGTGTTCGACTGGTCCGTCGCACTGCTGCTGGTCTGGTCCGCGACCCTGGGCCAATCGTCCGGCCCGGTGCTGTGGTCCGGTCCCATGGCGGTGTTGGTCCGCTGCTCCAGGGCACCATGGGTATCGGTGGCCATGGCGAGCATGACGGCCGGTGCTGGGGCGACTGCTGGCGTCTCGATGTGATCGCCAGGGTGGGCGACGAGCCGGTGGATCTGGCGCATGAGGACGCCGAAGGCGACCAGGGCGGCGGTGGGCGGGACGGCGGCGACCACGTAGTCGAGGACGGGGACGGAGCCGCCGTTGCCGGTGCTGCTGACGCCGGCGATGTTGAGGGCGATCGACCCGACCGAGCCTGCGGCGGTCAGGGCGATGGCCCACCAGTCGACCTCCTTGCGCAGTCCGGCGCGCAGCATCAGCAGTTCGCCCGCGACGATCGCGGCGTCCAGGGTCGCGGGCCAGGCCCACTGCCGGGCAGGCGAGTGCCCGAGCCCGTGCTGCCCGGCGACCTCCGCGAGGTGGGCGTAGGAGAGCCAGAACGCGGCGCCCGTGAGGGCGATGATCACCACGCCCGCGGTGACGAGGGTCCACTGCTCGGCGGACTGCCGACTCATCGTGCGGCCTTCCGTCGCCGTGGTGGAGGAGCCGGGGGAGACGGGAGCCGAGGGGTGAGGGGCACTGATGGCGGAGACGGCGGTGTCGGGCGGGGTGGTGCGCGGGATCATGCGGCCTTTCCGAGCGCGGTGATCAGGGCCTGGGTGTGGATGTGCCGGGCGACCGGGGAAATCTCCTCCGCGGGCGCCTCGTCCTGCTCGGCGTCCTCCGTATCGTCGTCGCTCCCGGAATCCTGAGCTGGCGTGCCGTCCTCGTCCTGGTCCCCGGCGGTGCCGTACAGGCCCCAGTACCGGTCGCGGTCGGCGAGGGCGTGCGCTGCCTCGCGCATCAGGTCGCGGGCGTAGTCCAGGTCGAGCCGGAGGGTGTGGGCGAGGCGTTCGGGGCTCCAGCCGCGGACGTAGGCGTGGCGGGTGACGGCTTCGCGCTCCGCGGTCGAGAGGTGGACGTCGCGGCCGAGGAAGGCGGCACGAACCCGCTCGTAGTCGAGGCGCGCGTGGAGCTTGGCCTGCCAGGGGCGACGTTCCTTCTCGGTCGTTCCGCCCCAGACGCCCTCCTTGGAGCCCTGCTCCAGGGCGGAGTTGAAGCACGCTTTTTTGACCGGGCATCCGCCGCAGATGAACTTGGCCTGGGCGATGGCCTTGTGGTCGCGGGGCAGGGGGAAGAACAGCTTGTCGGCCTCGGCGGGAGACAGGTCGCGGCAGGCGCTGCGGGCGTGCCAGCTGTGGTCGGCGATTCCGCGCAGGATCGGTCGGTCGTCGTTGGTGGTGATGTAGCGCAAGGGGTTCTCCGGGTACGCCTCGCCGGGCCGGCGGCACGTCTGCGACAGAGGCAGGGTCTGCGGGCTTCGGGCGGGGCGGGCAGGGGCGCGGGGCGGGTGCCGCGCCGGGCGGGAGGAGAGCGGGGGAGGGGTCAGCGGCGCTGGAAGCGGCGGTCGGGGCCGGCCACTTCGATCGCGGTGCACATGCCGGACAGGCGGGACAGGAGCCTGTCGCCGAGCCGGTCCCGCAGCACCGGCTGGCGCGGGTCCGCCTCGGGGTTGCGTACGGGGGCGAGGTTGCTGGTGATCAGCGTGGGGAAACGATTCTGCGCGCGGTGGTTAAGCAGCCGGAAGGTGATCTCCTCGGTCCACTCCGAGTTCTTCGCGGCGCCGAGGTCGTCCAGCAGCAGCACCGGGATCCGGGTGTAGCGGCGCAGCAGCTCCTCCGGGTCCGGCCCGGTGCGGGAGCGCAATTCGCCGTAGAGGTCGGCGGCGGTGGTGGCCAGCCACGGCACCGCGCACCCGGCGGCGGTCAGCGACCGGATCGCCCCGAAAGCCTCGAAAGTTTTTCCGCTTCCGGTGGGGCCCCAGAGCAGCAGCGAGGGGCCGCGGGTGATCACGCGGCGCCCAGCGGTGCCGTAGTGGGCGTGCCGGTCACCGGCGTAGGGGGCGGTCGCCGCCTCCGCGATGGTCCGCGTCCAGGCGACGACCTCCGGGTGCGAAGCGAGGGCCTCCCGGTAGTCGTAGGGGATCCGCCGCTGGGCGGCCTCCAGCGCCGGGACCGGCTCCGGCACGTTCGGCGGCAGCGGGGTGGTGGGGTCGATGCCCCGCTCGGCGAGCCGGGCCTCCAGGCGGGCGCGCAGCCGGTCCCCGATCGCGGGCTGCGGGTCCTTCGAGCGGACGAGGGTGCTGGTCACAGGCTGCCTCCGAACGTCGTCGGCTCGGGGGTGGTCGGGTTGAAGTACGGCCGGTAGGCGGCGGTGCTGGCCCAAGGGGCCCCGCCGAAGGCGGCACTCGGCGCCCCGGCGCCGACTAGGGCGGGCGGGTTGACGACCTCGTTCACCAGGCTCGGCAGCACGCTCGGATGCAGGCCCTTGGCCCGCAGCCGCTCCATCGCCGCCCGGATGTCGGCAGGCTTGAAGCCCTCGTCGAGCAGCCCCCGGATCTTCCGGCCGAGCAGGCCGACGACATCGCCCGGCGGGCGCTGCTGGCAGTCCTTCACGTACTCGGCCACCAGCTCCTGTGCGGATACCTTCTCCGGGGCGGCGTCGGGTGCGGGCGCGTCGCGCCCCCTACGGGAAGATCCAGGATCCAAGATCCTAGATCCAGGCCGTGAGTCCTCACTGAATCCAGCGACGAATGTGCCCTGAGCTGCGGCTTTTCCAGGCCGTGGGTCCTGGTCGCCGGTTGGCTCCGGAGCCGGGTCCAGCGAGACCGACGGACCGATTGCCGCGCCCTCCCGGTCGGCTGGACGGTCATCCACAGGTGTCGCAGGAGGGGGCGCGGGCGCCGCCGCAACGGTCGGGTGCACCGGTGCACCGGCGGGCGCGGGGCAGGCGCCCTTCTCGCACCGGCCGCAGCTCCGGTGACCCTGGTGGCCGGAGCACCGCGGCAGCCTCGACTCGCTGGCGCGGTTGATCTTCTGGTGACGCTCCCACGTCACGATGTGGAGGTACGTACGGCCGTCGCAGCCGGTGTACCGGCAGATCAGCCCGGCGGTGGCCAGCTCCTCCAAGTCCTGCGCGACGTGCGCGGGCGTGTGCTCCTGCCGCAGGGCCCAGATGCGCCCGGCGATGATTGCCGGGTGATCCCGGAACCGGCCCTCGTCGTCGGCCTGGGTGAGCAGCCCGACGAAGGTCACCAGCGCCGTCACGGAAACCGTGGCGATGTCCTCGGACTCCCATATTTCGGGCTTGATGGTGCGAATCCGGGCCATCAGACGACACCCCCGACGGGGGTCGTTACGGGGCGGGCTGCCGCACCGGCCGGGAACCCCGGCCTTCCGTGCAGGGCAGGAGGCATGTAAGACTCTCCTCTGAGGTATTGCCGCACCAGGTGTCCTCTGGGAATGGGGCTGGTGCGGCACTGGGCGAATCGGGCCCTTGCCGGGGCACGAGACGCGATTTCAAGTCGGTCGGCGTCTGAGAGGTTCGAACTCTCAGGCGCCGCCGTCGTTCTGGTCACTTTTCTGCGGTGCCGCGTTCGCTGCCGGGCGGCCTCTTCATTTCAGGGTTCGTGGCGGGCTGGTTCCCAAGCAGGATCTGCTCGGTTCAGCAACACACCACAGACCCTGCCCGGAAGTCCATACATAGCTCTTGACCGCCGTACAGCTCTGAAACGCAGCTACTCCCACGGCCCTCTGCGGTACGGGTCCGCTGTCCGGTGCCCCGTCGGCCGACTGGACATGCAGCCGCTGCCCTCGGGACGTCACCGAGTCCAGCAAGGGCGTTTTCCAGTCAGGAAGTCGGGGGTGAGGGATGGGTTCTGTGGTTGCACAGTGCGATCTTGCACCCGCATCCCGTGCGCGTCAACAGTCGAATGATTGCATCAACCATCGGTGGCGTGATCTAGTGTTCCTGCTGGTCACAGGCTATGTGGCCGTCAACAGCCGTTGATATGGCCGCCATGGCCGCCCTTCGACACTGCTGGGAGCATCCGTGACTGACGGATACCGACAACTAGCGGCGAGCCTCCAGGAGATCACAACGCTCCTGCCCGAAACAGGACTTGACCAACAAGGGGTGTTCGACCTCAATCACCTCTCCTACGAAACCTCGCTGTCCGAGACCGACCTGCGGTCCCTGCTTGCGGGGCAGCAGATCCCGCAGCCGGGGTTCGATGCCGAGGTTCAACGCCGCATCCGGTTCCTGACCGAGACGCGGCAGTGCGAGTACGAGGGCGAAGACGGAATCCTCCGGCGTCGGCCGTACACCCGTGCGGAGATCGCCGACGGGTGCGGCATTACCCAGGCGTGGCTCAGTCAGTTGCTGATCAAGCCGAAGATTCCCAAACTAGCCCATTCCAAGGCGATAGCGGACTTCTTCCGCGTTCCGGTGGAATTCTTCACCGACGAGCCGCCGAGGGCGTTGGCGCGAGTGCTCACCAGGGACGTGACCCCGCGCCTCCGCAGCCTTGCTGCGGGCGCCGCTGACACTGTCACCACCCCTGCCGCTATGAGAATCGCACTCCGGCTCGGGGACAGGGAGATGGACCCTGAGGCCGAAGCCGCGCTCATGCTGTTCATCGACCGCATCGCCGCAACACCGAAAACCTGACCACGCCCGCGAAGCCGACTACCGACCGTCCGCAGAGCTTCTTCCGGTGGAGCCCCCGTGAGCAAACGCAAGATGACCCGCCTGCGAGCCCAGATCATGGCCGGCATCCAGCCAGTGCCGTCCGACGCCGACGCCCTCTTCGAATCCATCCGGGCCTACCTGGAGACCCGCGTCGACGTTCCCGTCGACCTCCGATTCGAGACCTTCCCCGACCGGACAGCCAGCGGACTCGCCATCACCCTCGACGACCGCATCATCATCGTCGTGGAACGCAACACCACCACCCTCCACCAGCTGGTCATCCTCTCCCACGAGATCTGGCACGTCCTGATGGGGGAGTGCCACGCTCACCCACTCCCCGAAGCCACCATCGCCGCACGCGGCCTCACCGACAGACTCAACCTCGATGTCGGCACCCTCAAGGCCCTCGCAGCCCGGTCCCACACCAGCAACGCTGGAGAGGAGGCAGACGCAGAAACGTTTGGCCTCCTGCTGGGCACAGCGTTCCGCCCCTATCTCGAAGACCGCCCCGCCTCCGAAGGGGTCGCCGCACGCATCCAGGCCAGCCTCGGCCACCGGATCCCCTAGCGTCCCCGCCCCCTGGCCGACCCCGCCCCCACCACCGGAACCGCACATGCACCACGCCTCCCCCCTGCCAATCCGATGACCGCAGGAATCGCCTACGCCATCCCCGCCGGCGTTCTTCTCGCCACCACCCTGATCAAACTCGCAGCCCTCGTACGGAACCCCCGTGACGTCTTCCTGCGCTCGATCTGCGCGGTACTTGCGGTCGCCTTCCTCGTCTTCGCGACCGCCGCCCCGCCCGTGCTGCGCGTCATCAACGACCTGAGCGGCATACCTAACCTCGCGGCCCCCTTGGTGTACTGCGTCCTGACCGCGTTCTCCGGATCCAGCATCGTCCTGTTGATCTACTGGCGTGACGGCGACACCGACAGCACCCGCCGATCCACCCGGCTATGTCTCGGCGCTTACGGCGTGGTCGTGGTCGCCCTCTGGGTGCTGTTCATCCTCGGGGACGCACCGGTCGAGCGCCTGCGCGACCTCGACACCTACTACGCGAGCACGCCTTTCATCCGCGAGATGATCCTCCTCTACCTCCTCGCCCACACCATCGCAGCCGTCACCATGACGCTCTTGTGCTGGCGCTGGTCCCGGCAAGTCCGCGGCGCGCTCCGCGCCAGCCTGCTCACGGTCGCCGCCGGATCCGTTCTCGCTTTCGGTTACGACATCCTGAAAGTAATCGCCATCGTCGCCCGGTGGACAGGCGCTAACTTCGACTGGCTCTCCACCGACGCCGCCTTCGCGATCGCGGCGGTATCAGCAGTGCTGACCGGCGTGGGCTTCCTCATCCCCACCGTGAGCCAGGGAGCGATGTCGCGCTGGCGCACCGGCCGCCACTACCACGCCCTCAGGCCGCTGTGGACCGAGCTGCGTCCCGAAATCCCCCCGACCAGTGCCGCCCCACTGCCGTGGTGGTCCTCCACAGACCTGCGCCTGCTCCAGCGCGAGCGCGACATCCATGACGCCCTTCTCCGGCTGGCACCACACTGCGACCGCACAACCGCACAACGGGCCTACCAATCCGCCCTCGAAGCAGGGCGCTCGCCCGCCGCCTCCTGCCTCGAAGCGGACGCCGCCGTCATCACCGCCGCCATCGTCGCGAAAACCCGCACAGCACCACCGCTCGCACCCCCGGACCGCTGGACCGTGAAGTCCGCAGACACCGCTATCGGTCTCATCCGCCTCTCCCTGGTCCTGCGCCACTCACCCCTCGTAGCCCAAGCACAACAAAAAGGCCCATCACCGCGCCGGACCAAAGAGCCGAGCCCGTGAGCAGCCCCATTCACGATGATTCAGTCAGCCAGCGAAAGGAAAAGGTATGAGTCCGGCGCAGACCTACGACGGCATCGTCATCGGGGGCGGATTCACAGGGGCTCTCGCAGCGCTGGCATCCATCCGCGGAGGAAACCACGTACTGCTGCTCACCGGCGACAAAGAAGGCAAGGCCGACGAGTACGCGAACACACCGCACCTCCTCCCGTGGGGGAGTCTCCACGACGCCGATACGTGGGCCCCCGGCCTAGGAGCCCAACTCCTCGACGCCGGCGCCAGCCCCATACCTCTGCCGGAAGGACTCGTATCCTCCGGCGCACCGGCGCCACGCTGGGGCACCTCGCACCCGAAAGTACTCTCCTGCACCCGGCAGCTATTCCGGACCACGCTGCATGCGAACCTCGCTATGGAGCACGGATTCTATGGCCATCTGTCCGTCCGGAATGGGACTGCCGTAGGGCTCCTCGGATCACGCCGCGAGGTCACCGGGGTGCGCGTGAATTTCGATGACGGCGCGACAGAGGAGGTCCACGCACCGCTCGTCGTCGACTGCAGCGGCCGGTCATCCGCCGCGGACTGGTTGACCGCCCTTGGCCTGCCACCCACCCGGCAAACAACGCAAAGAGCGGCACTGACGTACACTCAACAGGAATACGAACTTCCTGGAATGCCATCCCATATTGTGTGGAACCCATCCATGATCCTTGCCCCAGTGGAAGACCGGAAGTGGGTCCTCACATGCTCCACGGAAGCATCGGTCGAGAACCCAGCTTCATGGCGGACCTTGAGCGCCGGAATTTCGCACATAGCCCAGGCCGACCCTGTCGGCGATCCCGATTTGGTCCGTATTCCGCCCCGGCGTATCCACCATTACGATGAGCAGCTCTGCTGGCCTAGGGGATTCCTCGTCCTCGGCGATGCTGTCGGCACTCAGAACCCTCTGAACGGCACAGACGCCGAGATCGCCCAAGCGATGGTCGAGACATTCCATCAGGAACTTTGCAGGGGCGGAATCGCTCACCCCACCCTTGCGGAACGTACCCAGGCTGCAGTTAACCACCTCAGCTCACGAGCATGGGGTCTGCCCGTAGAGAAACCCACCCGGAACAAGTGGGCCAGCGCCAGAAAGGCGGGAAGAGAAGTAAGCCGTCCAGGCATTCCCTTCCGATGGTGTTAATGCCGTCTTTGTGCGTGTGGCGGGGCCGCGTCCCACCGGTGCGATGCCGGGCGCCGACGACCGGTGCCGGGGTCTGTCCGGTGACGCTGTCGTCCGGGCGGCGCGCGGTGCCGTCACCTGGCCTGTACGCCGCCAGTAGCCGGTCCTGGGCCGGAGAGGCAGCCTGTTCTTCACGCTCCCGGGCCCGGTCGAGGACGGAGCGGGCGCTGCCGGACCCGCGATCTAGATGTATTGACCACGAGTGTTGTTAACGGTTCCGGGTCTTGATCATGGCGAAGACCTCCGGTGTGGTGGAGGTGTCTAGGCTCCACACCGCACACGGAGGTCTTCGTGTCCCACCGTAATGCCCGGCTGACCGTTCACGGCAGGCGGATCCTGGTCGAGCGTGTTCTCGCGGGCCGTCCGGTCGCGCATGTGGCGGCCGAGATGGGCATCTCCCGGCCGACCGCGCACAAGTGGGTCCGCCGGTGGCGGGCCGAGGGCGACGCGGGTCTTCTCGACCGCTCCAGCCGCCCGCGCACGACTCCGCACCGCACCCCGGCCGTGACGGAAGACGAAGTGTGCCGGCTGCGGACCGAACGCAAGCTCGGCCCAGCCCGCATCGGGCCGATCCTGGGCCTGCCCGCCTCGACCGTGCACCGGATCCTGGTCCGCCACGGTCTCAACCGGCTCGCCTGGCTCGACCGCCCCACCGGCGAACCGGTAAGACGCTACGAACGCGCCCGCCCGGGCGAACTGGTCCACGTCGACATCAAGAAACTGGGCAACATCCCCGACGGCGGCGGCTGGCGAACCGTGGGCAGAGCCGCCGGCGAAGCACACCGCCAGGCAACCACCGATGCCCGCAAAAGCAGCAAACCGGTGATCGGCTACTCGTTCGTCCACTCCGCCGTCGACGACCACTCCCGCCTGGCCTACAGCGAGGTCCTGCCCGACGAACGCCAGCACACCGCCGCAGGCTTCTGGCAACGCGCGAACGCGTTCTTCACCGCCCACGGCATCACCGTCCAGCGGGTCCTCACCGACAACGGCTCCTGCTACAAAGCCCGGCTGTTCACCCGGACCCTGGCCGCCACCGGCATCACCCACAAGAAGATCCGGCCCTACCGGCCACAGACCAACGGCAAGGTCGAACGCTTCAACCGCACCCTCCTGGACGAATGGGCCTACCAGCGGCCCTACCACTCGAACGACGAGCGGACCCGGGCCCTGGCAGACTTCCTCCACACCTACAACCACCACCGCAGCCACACCGCCCTCGGCGGACACCCACCCATCAGCCGCGTTAACAACCCTGCGGGTCAATACACCTAGAGCGGTGGGAGGGTGGGCCGAACATGGACAGTCCTTCGGATCGTACGGTCGCTTGTGCTCACCGCTGCCATTAGCAGTTTGCGCAACTCGTCGGGGAGCCTTCCAGCCCCGAGGGAGCACGCGCCCAGGATCTCTCGGCACTCCCCTTGCTGTTCCGCAGAGGCGAGGGCGTTGAAGAGGGGATGCCGCAGATTCTCTAGGGCGGCGTATCCGTCGTTCTGCTTGGTCGCCCGGTGATGCAGTTCATTTGCGATGTGACGGGCGGTGGCGATGTCGGCTCCGATGACGTCTAGGATCGTCAGTCCGAGTCGGATGTTGAAGATGGCCGTGCCGGGTTCGGGTTCCAGTCCGCCGTACATGCCCACCAGGTTTTCCACATCGAGGTCGGCGGTTTGCTGAGCGGCGCGGCGGCAAAGCGCAGTGAGGCACGCCGTCACGGCTTGTTCCCACGGTTCGCCGGGTGTGGTGGCGTGGAGGAGAGCGGTGGCGTGGACGGGGTCGTCTGCGGTGAGTGCGGCGAGAACGGCGACTTGGCGTCCGTCGAGCATCCGCTTGCCCATGCCACGGTGTTTCTGGATGTGGGTGAGCGCGTCGTTCCACCGGCCTTGGGTGGTGAGGGCCCTTGTTCCGTCGGCGACTAGAACTGTCCATAGCCAGGTCCGGACTTCGTGGCGGTCCTCGGCCGTCGCGGTCAGGCGTGCGGGGACGGTGACGCGGCCGAGCTGCACGTCGGTACCCATACTGACGGCTTCATACAGCGCGAGGAGGTGCTGTCGGGCGATGTCTCCGTTCCTCGCGCGGATGTGGAGCCGGGCGAGGTTGACGACGGGTTCCAGCGCCCGGATGGCGCTCGGGCCGGTCAGCGGGCAGGCGTGGAGGTAGGCGTCCGCGTGCCGATGACACAGGTCACGGGCGAGGGTGGGAAGACCGAGGTCGGAAGCGAGGAGGGCCGACTGGTTGTAGACGGCTGAGGCTCGTGACGGATCGTTCTCCTTCGCTGCTGTCCGGGCGCGGTCGAGCAGTGCGTGGATGCGCTCATGGACCGGTGGGCAGGCGGGGCGAGGCCGGGCGATGAGTGGAAAGCGCTGGGCGATGGGGTCGTTCGGGCGCATGGTTCCCCTGTGGGCGAGCGGGCCGGTGTTGTCAGCGGGCGGACTGGGCGGGGTCGGGAGCGCCGGTGTCCGTGCTCGTCGCGGCAGCATCGTTGTGAGCGGTGGGGTCGGGGCCGAAGACGACTTCGTTGGCGGTGGCGGCGAGGGCGGCCTGTGTGGCGTACGGCAGGCCGAGGCGGTTCCACGCGAAGATCACATGGTGGGCGAGGACCTCCCGGAGTCCTCGGTGGAGGGCTCCGGTGGTGGCGAGGGTGCTGAGTTTGTGCCCGGCGGTTGTGTAAGCACGGGCCCATTCCCTGGTACGGGCCAGGGGGCCGTTCTCGGAGGTCTGGTCGTCCGTATCCACGGTGAGCAGTCGGTGTACGGCGGCGCGTTGTCGGGTGGTGCTCCGTCGGCCGACCGGAAGGAGGCGGTGGGCGGCGACGCGGGCCCAGACGTCACCCTGTTCGTACCAGTCGAGGCCCGCCGTGCGCATCAGGGCGGTGCACAGCAGGAGCGATATCTCCCGGCGGTGTCCACCCACGGGGTGGTGCTCGTCGCGGAGGTGGGTGAGCAGTCCGCGGCTGTCGTGGTGGAAGAAGCGGTGGGCCGTTTCCATGGCTTCCGGTCCGCCGAAGGCGTGGATCTCGGGTTCGTAGACGGCGGGGGTCCAGCCGGTGATGTGACCGGCGGTGGTCAGCGCGTCCAGTTCCCGGCCGTTCTGTGGATCGGACTCGGCGGATGGCAGGTAGCGCAGGCGCCAGCACGGGCGTTTACGGATGTGGAACCACGAGGTGATCGCGCCGTCGTCCTCGGCGGCGAACAGGATCGGGGCGAGGTGGGTCAGGGCGGTCTGTTCGGATCTGTTCCAGTCGGGGAAGGAGATGTTCACCTGCTGCCACGCGGGGCTGTCCATGTCGTCTCCAGGGTTCAGGCCAGGGCGAGGAAGGTATCCCAGTACGGGGCGGCGACGGTTCCGGTGCCGACGGTGTGCAGGACCAGGGCCGCTCCGGCGGCGCCGTCGAGGAGTTCGGGGTTGCGGTCGGACTGGTCGAGCGCGGCCGTCAGCCTGTCGATCATCTGCGGCAGCTCCGCCGTGATGGCCGGGCTTCCGGTCTGGTCGGCTATCCGCCACGCGGCGTGGAGCAGGCCGGCCGTTCCGTGGCACAGCCCGATGCCGGGGATCCGGTCCAGTTGGGCCGGGTCGCGCAGGGCGGCGAGCATCGCGTTCTCGGCGGCGCGGACGCGGGCGGGCTCGTGCAGCGCGAGACCGGCGAGTTGTTGGGCACGGGCGGTGCCCGCCACTCCGTAGCACCAAGACGGCCGGGGGCGGAGAGCCGGTTCGACGTGCCCCTCTGCCGCTTGGTCGAACGTGATGAACCCCGGCCACCACGGTTCGGTGTCGTCGCCCTGCCGCCATTGGTCGGTCCAGGCGCAGATCCGCCCGGCGGCGTCGGCCAATCCCGGGACGTCGGCACCGCGCAGGAGCGCCAGCGAGATGACGGACAGGGGCGCGCCGATGCCGTGGGCCAGTCCGAAGTTCCCGTGACCTCCGGGGAAGTCCGGCGTCGGCTCGCCATTGGGAGAGACGCCGGTCCACCACGGAGGCAGGGCGTCGCCCCGGCGCGAGGGGGGTTCGGTCAGGCGTACGAGGTAGGCGAGCGTATCGGCGGTGATCTCGTGGTCCGGGTGGCGGGTGAGGTGATGGGCGGCGAACCCGGTGAGCCCCCGGATCAGGTCGAATTCCTTCATCTCGGGCCGTTCGCCGCGGTTGATACGTGCGTGGGCCTCGGTCAGACGGCGCCGGGTGATTGAGATGGTGGCGTCCTCCAGCTTCTCCAGCGCGTTGCGGTAGCGGTCGGTCGAGCCCGCGGCGGTCTGCAGGACGAAGGCGAGGGCCGGGGCACCGAGGTAGAGGCCCGCGTTGGGGGCGGCGGTGAGGTCGTCGGAGGCGGCCTGGGAGATCCAGGTTCGGGCGGTGTCCCAGTCGCCGCGCCCGGCGTGAGCTCGTACGACGTGGAACAGGGCGATGCCAGCCGCACCCCTGGCCAGGGACTGCGGCCACGCTCGGCCGCCGCCGCCAGCTCCGGGCCCGGTGAGGTGGGGGTCGGCCAGTTCGGCGGCTAGGGCGTCGGCGGCGGCCAGCGCCTTTGGTATCGGTTTCACGACCTGGTCCTTCCTCGTGCGGTCCAGCTCAGGGCGGCGGCGCGGGCGAGGTGCAGGCACTGGCCTTCGGCGTCGAGGTCGATCCCGGCGACGCGGGTGTGGTGGAGATGCAGCAGCTCGGGCAGCAGGACATTCACGTCGGTGGTGCCCGCCGTGTCGAGCACAGCCCGGTAGCCGGCCAGCGTCTCGCGCCGCTGGGCCCACGCGGCGGCGATCCGCTCACCGCCGGGATACCGGGTCAGGGCGTCGTGGCCGTACGGGTTGCCGAGGGCGACCGCTTGTTCGTATACGCCGCGGGTGGGGGCGGTGCTGGTGGTGCGGGCGTGGTGGATCAGCCAGGCCATCGCGTCGGCCGAGTTCCCGAGCAGGCCGGTCGTGAGGTCGATCATGCTGGTGGCGGTGACGGCTTGGGCGTCGAGGCCGCTGTTCGCCGTGCTGGCGGCGAGCTGCGCGGCAGCGGCCTCGGAGTCCGCCGCGAAGAACGCTTCGGCGGCGTCGATCGCCGCCGGCCCGCCGAAGCGGGCGGTCTCGGGGAAGTCGGTGTCCCAGCGCACCCGGGAGATCAGCCCGGCCCGGCGCAGTGCCCGGGTCCAGCCGCCGATCGCCGCCGGGGCGCCCTCGGCGTGGTCGGCCGGTACGACGAGCCGGAGCCGTAAATGCTCGTCGGGGTCGCGGTAGGGCAGGAACCACCACCGGGTCGTACCGCCGATTTCCGACAGCAGTTCGGGCAGACGGCCCAGGATGCCGCCGTGGCGTTCGGGGCGGGCGTAGAGCTGAAAGTGGAACCTGCCATCGCAGCCGGGGAAGTGCCCGTGCCCGTCCGATGTCCCGGTCTCGCGGTCCAGCCACCACGGTGCCCTCCGTCCCGGGCCAGTTCGGGCGAGAGGAATGACCAGCTCGTGGGGGCGCCCGCCGATCCACCCCGCGTCCGGGGCCGCCTCCACGCGGAGCACGGCAGTGCCCGAACGCTGTACCTGCGCGCGAAGCAGCACCCGGTGCGCCGGTTCATCCAGGTCGAGACGGAGGCGCTGGTCGCCGTCGCCGACGTACACCGTGCTCGGGACGGCGACCTGTTCCCGCCACGCGGCCAGGGAGGAGTCCCACCGTGGCTGGTCCGCCTCGCGGTCGGCGAGGTCGGCGGCGGTGAGCAGCCACCGGGCCGGGGACAGGATCGTGCGGCCGTAGCGCACTGCGGGAAGGTACGGCAGCGTTGTCGCGGCTCCCCAGTCGAAGACCGCGCACGGGGCGCCCATCGCATGGGTGGCCTCGGCCAGGAACCGGACCAGCGGATGGGTGCGGTGGACCGGCTCCACCGCGTTGAGGGTCACGAACTCCAGCGGGCGCCGCCGGGACCGCGAAACCAGGTAGAGGCGGTGGACATCGGCGGTCACCGCGATGTCGTCCAGGAGCACTCGCTCCCCGGTGTGCTTGTGGCACTCGCCCCCGACGAGGACCGCGGGCATCACGGCCGGGGCGCGGGCGACGTTCTCGGTGGATGCGTGGAGCGGGGGCACGGATATCTGCACGGGCAGGGCGCCGTCGGTCGCGGTCGCCGCCGTCGCGTACGCCTTTGCCATCCGCTCGCGATCGTCGGCGTCGAGGAGGTGGAGGAACCGTCCGGTCACCGTCCCAGCGGTCCGGGACACCCCGGTGACCGCGAGCGTGAACTCCCCGTCCCCGAGGGCGTCGGTGCTGGCGGCGTTGATACGGGCGATCAGCTCCGTCGTCGGCTGAACGCCGATGTCGGGACCGATCAGGGTGAGCACGTTGATCATGGCATCGTCCACCACGATCTCGTGCTGCCGGCGCAGGGCCGCGTTCTGCGCGAGCGCCAGCAGTTTTCCGTCCCTCTCGGTCAGCGGGGCGCTCGCCGGGGCGGGCGGTCCGCCGAGGAACCCGGCCGGGTAGCCGATGCCGGTGTCACCGTCCACCGCGTTCAGGACCGGGACAAGGGCGCGCGGGCCGTACCGTTCCAGGAAGCGGCTGTGCCAGTTCGCCCATGCGCGGCTGAGGAACGGTTGGCGTGCCAGACGTACGAGTGCCGTCGCGGCCCGTGCCGCTTCGTCGGCGACCGTGGTCGGGACCGTCGCCTCCCCGTCGATCCGCAGGTCGGTCCGGAGTACCGGTGCGGTGCCGGGGGCGATGTGGCGCATCTCGGCGGTGAGCTGGGCCCGTTGTTCGCCGTATTCGGGGGAGGTGTGGGGCCGGGCCAGAGCGTGGGTGAGAGACCGGAGCCGCGCGACGGTGGCGCCGGCCGGCTGGAGGTTCCCGGCTTCGGCCGCGTCGAGGGCGTTCAGAAGGTGGTTCAGCGGGTTCGTCGTGGTCATCGGGGCGCGGAGATTCGTGACCAGGAGGCGCTGGGCAATCAGATCCGCCAGCAGCTTGGCGATCACCTCGGCGGGCACGCGGGGGAAGTCGCCGGCCAGCTTGGCGGCGAGGTCCGTGACCCGGATGGGATGCCGGGCCGTAGCCAGGGCCGAGGTGACCGGCGAGGTGGCGCGGACCTCTACCCGGGCCGGGGCGCCGCCCGAGCCGCCGGTGCCCCGGTGGTCGAGCACCCAATGCCCGTCCTTCTCCGCCACCAGCGAATGGGTCCGCACCATCAGGCGCGGCAGCAGGGCTCGGTCCGCTTCCAGCCGCTCGATCACCGTGGTCAGCCACACCGCGTCGGCTCTGACGACGGCCCGGTGCCCGGAGCCGATACGCACCGTCGCCGCGTCGGCCAAGCTCACGGGTGCCACTCCGGCGAAGAAGCCGAACGGGGTGGCCCTGCTCGACGCCCGCAGCAGATACCGCAGGACGGCGAACATCGCCTTCCGTACGACGCGTTCGGGCAGGTCCTGTTCATCGCGGATGTCCCGGACGCGGCGGGCCAGCGCGGGACTGGCCTGCTCCAGAGCTTCCGCGAAGCCGGGTATCCGAAGGGTTCTCTCCAGCCACGCCCGCCAAGAGTCCGCGTCTCCGCCCGGGTCGGGCCACGGCTGGACGAGTTCGTCCGGGTCCCAGGCCCCGGCCCGCAGCAGCGCGGCATCGACGTGCGCGTACACCGGCAACTCCCCTTCGTGGAGCGCGGTGCCCGGCCGGCCGAAGTCGGCCGGGCACCGCGGTTCAGTCCTTCGTGCCCGCTACGGGCAGGTGGTCGAGCAGGCGGACTCGCAGGTCACGCCGCAGCCGTCGTCGGTCATCCGGATGAGCCGGTCGGCCGACGGGCCGGACTCCACGATCGAGACATCCAGGTCCCAGTCCTCGAAGCTCTCCTCCTCGCCCGCGTTCTGCGGGTGCGGCGCTAACGCCGCATCTTCGATCTGCTGTACGGACACAACAACCTCCCTGATAGTTGGGTGGTGCGAATGCCCCGTGCCCCCGTGACGTGCCGCAGGGGCCGGGGAGCCTACGACCAGGAGAAGGCGACGGCGCCAAGCCGCTTCGCCACAACCCCCTGGGACGGTTCAGCCGTACCGGCGGGCATCGGCCGGTACGAGATACGGGCAGCCCCGCGCCGCTGGTGGTCCGACGCCCATCGGCGAAGCAGCTCGACGTAGCGCGCGGCGACCTGTTCGGCGTCGGGACCGTGGGCGAGGACACCGCTCTCGAAGCCACCAGTCTCCTCGTTCGCTCGCTTCGTGCGGTAGGCAAAGCTGCCGCCGCTGACCAGTGCCGGGACGCCGCGCGTCACCGACAGAGCGAGAAGCCCCTGATCGACCAGGTCCTTGCTGCCGTGGAGCATCACCATCTCCGGCGTGTTCGTCGCCAGGAACAGTTCCAGCTCGTCCGGCAGATCGAACGCTGCCCCAGACCACACCTCCAGCCGGGCCGAGCGCACAGCGGCGGCCAAGGCGTCGGTGTCGAAGTCCTGCTTCTGATCATCGACGCGCAGGGCGAGGCCATCGGTGACGTGAACGAGTCGCTCGGTGTACGCGCTGGCACCCTGCATGGGCACGAAACCACACAGGCGGTAGCTGTCGCTGACCAGCTCCGCTTCCCGGCCGCCGGCCCGGTCGAACGCGATCGACCGGGTCAGCCCGCGCATCCGGAGCGGGACGACGATCCGGCCGCGCTCGGAGAGCTGGTCCAGCCACGCCGACGGGAGGTCCCAGGCCCCGGCGGTGACGATGATCCGGTCGAACGGAGCCAGCTCCGGTACCCCGACGGCGGCGTCGGCCCGCACCACCTCGACCTGTTCGTACCCAGCCGCGTCCAGACACTTCCGGGCGCGCTCGACGATCTCCGCGTCGATGTCCACCGAGATTGACGCGCCCTCTTTGCCGACCAGCTCGGCGATCAGCGCGGCGTTATAGCCACCGGAGCCGACTTCGAGGACCCGCATGCCGGGCTCGATTCCGGCCTGCTCCAGCATCACCGCCTGGATGTGTGTGGCCGACAGCGAGCTGAGTGCCGTACCGTCCTCGTCCCGCTTGATCACCAGGGCCTGGTTGGCTGCGTACGCGGCCTTCAGCGGCTCGCCGACGGCGAACAGATGCCGGGGCACAGCGGCCACCGCGTCGGCGACGGAGTCAGAGGTGATCGCCCCCAGATCGCGCAGCTCACGCACCATGGCCGCCCGCAGCGAAGCCGCTTCCTCATCAATATTCTTGTCTCGTACCGTAGTCACTTCGTCACCCTACCGATCGTGTTTCGTCGTCTAGTCGCATTGCCGGAATCACCGCGACTCCCCAGGAAGACCGCCCCGAACGGACGCGCAGGGCGGCGCGCATCGGTTGGTGAGCTCGGGCTCGGAAGCGGACGGGTGCACGCGAACCCTTGAGATTCGGATGATGGTCGGGGCCCGCTGGTCACATCGGCCATTGCATGCCGATTCTTGTAAGTGCAGCCGACGTCCCGGAGGAAGCCGTCCGCGATGCCCGTCCAGGGCCTCGACGTCCGCGAGATCGACGGACTCGGTCCCGTCCCCACAACCCAGCCCTCGCCCACCAGCTCCAGGACCTCATCGCAAACACCCGCTGACGGTGAAGGCGTGAGGCAGCGAGGAGACCACGGTTCTGAGTGAGCGCGATCAAGCCTCACTGGTAGCCCGGAGCGCCGTCTGCTACATCAGTTCACGCAGCCATTGGGCGAGTTGGAGGGCTGTGGGTCTTTGGGGCTCGGGTGCCCAGAGGACGGTTGCGAGGGCTTCTTCGAGTTCGGGCCAGGCTGTCAGGGTGCTTCGGGGCATGATTTCGGTGAGGAGGACGCGGCGGAGGTAGGTGGTCGGGAGGCCGCGAGTGCTGGCGATTCCGGCTTTGGTGAAGTCGTGGTGCCAGGTTCCGCTGGAGGCCCACCACAGGCTGGCTGCCAGCGTGTACGTGTCATCGGACTGCGTTGTGTACGCCGGTGCCGTGGCGTCCTCGGCTCGGGCGAGGAGTTCGGGGGACGCAAGCTGGACGGGTCCGCCGCGGAAGCGTCCGGAGGGGCGCAGGTGCTGGTGGTGTGAGGTCCAGGTGACGTCCAGCAGGGCGATGTTTCCGTCGGGTTGGTGGATGGCGTGGTGGGGCTGGATGTTGCCGTGGACCCAGCCGGCCTGGTGGAGGCGTGCGACGGCTGCGGCCAGAGCGACGGCGGCGGCGAGGGGTTCGCGTCGTTCCCAGGAGCCTTCGCGGGCGGGTTCGAGGGCCTTCCAGGTGGTGGGGCCTTCGAGCCATGGGGTGATGAGCCACGCGATGGTGCCGAGGTGGCCCGAGACGGCGTGGCGGCCGTAGGAGAGCGCGGGAACGGCTGTACAGGTTCGTCGGAGGGCGGCGGTGTGCCGGGCGAGGACCGCTGCCCCGTCGTGGGTGCCGACGCGTACGGTCCAGGAGCCTTGCGGGCCTCGGGTCCGCCACGTCGTCTGGCGGCGGTTATGTGCAAGCAGAGCCCACTCGGCGGGGGTTCCGGCGAGGCGTTCGGCTTGTCGTCGGCAGGGTTCCGGGATGGTGTCGAGCTGCGGGACGGTACGGGTCATATCCGGCTCCCGGGTCCGGTGTTCTGCCGGTGGGGCATGCTGTCGGAGGGCAGGAAGGCCCAGTGGGGCAGTACGTTCAGCCGTCGGCCGAGGTCCGCACGAAGACGCTTTTTCAGGTTGGTGAGGGTGAGGTCTACTGCCGTGGAGTCGATGGGTGTGCTTGCCGACTGCAGTTCTGCGAACCAGCCCCATGACTCGGCGCGCTCCAGGGTGATGGTGGTGTGGTCGGGGCCGGTCGGGGTTTCGATGGTCCAGTGCTCGACTTCGATCTTCACTGTGACGAGGAGGTGTGCGCCGAGCCGGTCGAGGAAGGCGCCGGTCTCCTCGGGGTCGTCGATTCCGATGTCGATCGTCTCGCGGGTTGCCTCGGCTTGTCGGGAGGCGGGGCTGCACCGGGTGTGGCGCAGGGTGTGGTCGGTGCTGTGGTGCCGCAGTTCGATCCAGTGGGTCAGGTCGTGCGGTTCGCCGAAGGTGCCGGGGGGCCGGTAGTAGGAGTCCAGCCGGAAGTCCTCGCCGGTCAGATGGGCCCCGGCCATGGTGAGGGCGTCGCGGACGTGATCGGCGTCGTGTCCGAGGTGGTATCGCTGTAACACGATGCTCTCCTTGGTCAGCAGGGCGCGGGGCTCCGGGGACGGAATGAGCGGGCTGTGGCTTTGGTGTCCGCGGGCGGTTGTGCCGGTAGTCCGCGGCGTCGTGCGTGGTGTTGCTGGGCGGCTCGCAGGACGTCCAGGCTTTCGGTGCGGGGTAGTGCCTGGGTGCGGCAGGTATCGAGGACGGCGGGAATCACCGACTGTTCGGGGGTGGGGTACCAGGCGCCCAGGGCGAGGGTTTCGGCGGAGTCGAGGGGTGTGGGCCGGAACCAGTACTGGGCGTAGACGGTGGCGGGGTGGGGCCGGAGGTGGGTGGCGAGCCGGCTGGGGCCCCAGGGGATGACGTGGATGGGCGTGTACGGGGCCAGGCCGATCAGATGGTCGATCTGTTCGGCGGCGATGTCGGGACCGCCGAGCTGGTAGAGCGCCATCTCGCCGAGATAGACCATGAGCTTCTTTCCGTGCCCGGGATGGCGGAGAGCGCGGGAAGGGCTGTGGAGCGGTATGTCGCCCGCTTCCCGGAGGGCCTGTTGGTATCCGGTGGCGCGCAGGGGTGCGGGGATGGTGTCCAGGGCGGCGAGGACGAGGGTCCCGGACAGGGATTCGAGGGCCGCGAGGCGGTCGTAGGAACCGGTGCCGTAGTCCCGTACGGAGCCGGAGCTGTGGGCGAGTTGGAGGAGTTCGCAGGCATGGACGGGCCAGTCGGGCGCATACCGTTCGATGATCCGATGGATGACCGGTGCCTCACGGGGGGTACTGCGGCCGGTTTCGGCACGGTGCAGGGCCCGGGTGCTGATTCCGGCCTCGGTGGCGAGCTGCTGGGCGGTCAGGCGGTGGGCCTGGCGCATGGCGCGCAGGACGGCGCCGCCGACGACGGGCCCGGGGCGGGGCCGGGCCGAGGCCGTCATAGTGCCCCTTCCCGACCGGCCGTGCTGCAGGCCTGGTCGATGTGCTGTTGGACGGGGGCGTGGAACCCGCCGGGGACGAAGGCGGGGAGCTGGGCGTAGGGGACCCAGGCGACACCGGCGATCTCCGCGGCGCTGGGCCGGTGAGCCGTCTCGGCGACGGCGGTGCAGAGCACGTAGTGGATCAGGCGGCCTGTGGTGGGGTGGACGCGGGAGCCGAGGAGGTTTACGGCACGGACACGGAGACCGGTCTCTTCCTCGGCTTCGCGGACGGCGGCTTCCTGCGGGGTCTCATGGTTTTCGACTTTTCCGGCCGGGAGCTGCCAGGTCAGCCCCGGCTCGGGTACGGCGCGCAGAACCAGGAGCAGTCTGCTGTTGTTGATGATCACCGCAGCCGCGATTTCGGGCTGGGTCGGGCGTGGCGGCACGGTGGCGTGTTCCTCCGGGGACAGGTCGGTCCAGGGGGTCGATCAGGGCTGGGGCCGGCCCCGGTCGCCGACGGCAGCGCACTGCGGTCGGCGACCGGGACACGGTCCTCGTGGGGGCGGCTGCCGCGGGACGTGCCCGCGGCGGCGGGTTCTACAGTTCGTCCAGGAGGCCGGAGTTGGCCTGGACGTCGTGTGTCAGGACCAGGCCCTGCCGGGGCAGCGCCCCGAGGGCCGCAGCGAGGGCCTCGCGCTGCACGGCCGCGGCGGGTGTGGTGTCGATCAGACCGAAGACGTCGGTGTAGCGGTCGTCGGACGCCGGGGTGAAGAAGTCACCCGCCGAGACTGTACGGCCGGCGGCATCGGTGAGGGCGGGCTTCGCCGCGGGGTCGATCCCGGGGAAGAGCACCCGGGCCGCGTAGCCGGTGGTAGCGAGGCCGAGGCCGAGCCACGGGAGCTGGTCGGGGAAGAACTGCACCTTCAGCTCCTTGCCCGCGGGGCTTCGCAGCGGCTGCCGTGAGCCCTCGGCCAGGGCTGCGGTGACGGCCGCGTTCTGGGTGGGGTGCATCTGCTCCCCGGCGAGGACGCGGGCCCGTACACCGTCGTACTCCCCGAGGGCGTCCAGCAGCCCGAGTCCGATCGCGGCCGCGGACGGCCACGGCAGAACCCGGACCCGGGTGTTGTCCTCCAGACGGGCGAAGACACGGTCGTTGGCCAGCAGCCTCCAGTTCCCGGACCGGGCCAGGGCCAGGGCCGTCGTGGTCTTTCCCGCGCCCTTGCCGCCGAGCACCAGCACCGTTTCACCGTCGCCCCGCACGGCCGCGGAGGCGTGGAGGACGTGCCAGCCGGCCTCGTGCAGCTGGGCGCGCATCAGTTCCCGGGCGACCCGCGCCGCCGCGGTGGCGACCGCGGTCTCCGTGCACCCGACGATGTGCATGCACCGATCCTTGGGGCGGTAGTGGTAGGCGAGGTCGAGACCGGGGTGCGCGGCGCTGACGGTCCCCTCGGTGTCGTCGTGCCGGTACACCATCACCGCCCCGGCGAAGTCGGCGGAGTCGTTCGGGTGGTCGGTCACGCTCTGCACGAGCCGGGACACCGCACCGGGGTCGACATGGGCGTCGACGACGGGGCCGTCACCGTCGCGCGGCGGTGTGGCCGTTTCGGTGGCGTCCCACCAGGGGCGGACGTAGCGGGCCGCCCACCGGGGGACGGCCGCGGTCTGGCTGGTGACGGTTACATGGTGACCTGCGGTGGAGATACGGGTGTGCACAGGGGTCTCTTCTCGTGTGATGTGGTGCCGGACGGTGTGGAAGGCCGCGCGGACCTTGTCGGCCGCGGCGGCGTGACGACGGCGGTGTTCGGGGCCGAGGCCCGGGTCGAGGACGACGCCCTGACCACCGATGAACCGGACGGGGACACCGGTGCAGGATCCGTCGTGGGGTGTGGAGAGTTCGACGGTGCCGTCGACGAGGCCGAGGGCGTGGTGAAGGGCTGAGAGGACGGCTCCGGCCGGACCGGACCGTGCCCGCCCGAGCCCCTCGTTGATCCGCCGGGGCCGTTCGGAGAGCGCCGCGCGGGCCACGGCCGGATCGACCTCGACCGGGGCGCCGCCGACGGTCGTCATGCAGGGGACGGCGGCATCGCCGTGCTCGCCGACGACCCGGCCCGAGACGGCCGAGACGGATACGCCGTGCATCCCGGCGAGCGTGAGCCGCAGCCGGGCGGTATCGGTGGCGGAACCGACACCGTAGACCCGGCTCACCCCGGATGCCCGTGCGAACAGCCAGGTCATGGGGTCGACGGGGTTCGTCACCACGATGACGGGCCCGTGGTATCCGGCGAACACCCGGCCCAGACGGGCGATGAGCGGAGCGTTCACCCTGAGCCCGGCCATCCGCACATCGCGGACGGCGGTGTTACTGAAGGCGGCCCGCGGGCAGACGACTACCGCGTCGCAACTCAGCATCTCGGCTACGGGCACGTGGGCGAGCCGGGTCGGGGAGTTGAGGAGGACGGCCAGGTCTTCCAGGTCGGCGACGAGTGCGTCCGCCGACCTTCGGGTCCGGGAAGTGACGAGGATCGTGTCGGTCCAGCCGGCCGCGGTCAGCAGGGTGCCGACCGTGTGCCCGACCGCCCCGGCACCGATGATCCCCACACTGTCGATCCGGACGCTCACCACCGACACCGGCTGACTGCCGTCGCCGTGTTGTCGAGGACCAGAGGCCAGAGTCGTTGTCCGTCGGTGACGGCTTCCAGCGTCCGGCTGTTCCGGTCCAGCAGTCCGGTCACCAGACTCTCCGCAAGGTCGACCCGGTCCAGGTGAACGGGGAGCGGCAGCAGAGCGGGAGCCGTGCTCACGGTATGGAGGACGGATGCCGTGTCCATCGCCCAGAGGAGCACGAGCTGCCACAGCCATCGGGACGGATCCGGCGTGGCGCGGGCCAGGGCGAAGGCGAAGTCTCCTACCCCGGACACGATCCGCTTGGCACTGCGGGGCCGTGAACCGCACAGGTGCAGCAGCAGACGCGAAACCAGCTTCGCCGCGTCGAGAATCACTGGTCCGCAAGTCAGCCCGGGATCGAGGAATACCGGTCGGCCCGCCCCACCCGTCACGAGGATGTGCTCCGGCTTCAAGTCCCCGAACACCACCCCCCGGCCCTCACCACCCGGGTCGGGGAGCGCAGCGGCCAGCGGAAGCAGCCGCTCGACGACGGTCCCCAGCACACCGTCCGGCTTCGGCAGACCGGTGAACTTCCGGGCGAACGTCCCGGGGATCGTGCATCCGGGGGTTGCGGTCTCCCTGACGATGCGCGCGGTCGCGGGCTGGGCCAGTGCGTCCAGGGCGCGCACCACCTGTGTCAGCAGATCACCGGTCTGTGTCGGGCGCTGGGCCACCAGGTCGGCGAGCGTCCGGCCTGCCGCCGCCTCGGTGAACAGGACCGCGTTCCGCAGCGCGGGCCGTGGCGCGCCGAGGCCCGCGCTGTGCAGGAGTCCGTAATGCACGGCCTGGCGCTCCAGCAGATTCCCTTCGCCGGCCTCGTAGACGGCCTGGGCCTCCTGCACATCGCCCCAGGTGCCGTGCGTGCCACGCAGGACGGAAGCAAGGGAGACGCCGAGGAACTCGAACTTCGCGACGTACGGGCGCCGGTCGACCGCGAGCTTGCAGACGTACGACGTTATCGACGGAACGTGCTCGCCGAGCACGACACCGGCGCCCGGCCACTGGCCGGCTGCTGCAGCAGCCACCCGGGTCCGGGCGTAGCGCAGGACGTCGTCCACCGGCAGCGGCCGTGCCGGAGCCGGGACGGGAATGGGGTGAGGGGGTAAGGCCACGATCATCTCCTCCACACAGGAGACCGAAGGGATAGAAACGCGCAACGGTCGAGCTCGCCACGAGGCGAAGCCCGGCTCGGGCAAGCAGGAAAGAGCCGTGCACAGGCCGGAGGCGGGGCTACAGTCCGGCTCTCTGGAAGGCCGCGAACAGCCAGCCCAGGACGACACCGGTAAACGTGCACGTCAGAACGATCAGAACGAGGCCAAAGCCCCAGGCACGGACGCTCTGGTCATGCCCGTTGCGCAGAGCCCGGCGCGGATGAGTCACCCAGCCGCACAAACGACGGGCCAGCGAAAAAATCGCGCTCACGACCGGCCCCCGGACAGCGCCGGGGGAACACGCCCGGACCACGAGACCGGGCCGGTCGACAGCGCGGAATGCACGGCCCGGGACAGCACGCCGACGAAGCCTGCGATCGCGTCCTCGCTGTAACCGTAGAACCGGCCCAGTACCTCATCGTCGTCGACACCCGGAGCACGCTCCCCCCACACCACGGTGTGACAGGTATCGCGGTCCTCGGACCAACGCATCCGGACCCCGGGGAACCCGCCCCGGCCCATGAGAAGCGCGCGGACATCAACGGCCAGCACAACGTCCGGGCACGACACGAAGCCGCCTCGGCGCACCCCGCCGACCGGTACGGCCAGCCACTCCCCACGTCTGCCGTAGAGGGTGACGGCCCTGGCCAACAGCGTGGGATCGGAAAGGCGGTCGCGGAAGTAGGCGTACTCGGAATCGGCCCGCGCGGCGGGCCGGAGCCGTAACCGGGGGAGACAAGCAGAGGTGGTGAACATGGATTTCTCTCAGGTCAACGATGGAATTTAGGAGTTCGGGCGCCCGGCCGCCGCCGCATCAGAGTGCTGACGGCGGCCGGGGCTCCCACCGAGGGGAGCGGCAGGAGCGGTACCCCACGCAGCCTTCCCCGGGGCCGAGGCACGACGGCCCGCACACAGAGGAATCGGCACAAGGGGGTACCCCCTCGAAGACCAGCCCCGGGAAGCCTGGACATCCGGGGCCGGCCGGTCACAGCAGACGGTCCGAAACCTCGCCCGACGCCTGCGGCACGGCACCGTCCGCCAGAACCCGCAGCACAGGCACAAGCCCGGCCGGGATCCAGATGATGTCTGGCCAGTCCGGAGGCTGGCGTCCAGTGCGGTGCCCCAGCCCAAGGTCCGTGCCAGCCTCGGCCAACTGGCCCTCATGGCAACTGGTCATAGGAATCGCCTCCCTGTCCTGGTACGGAGAGGGAGCACCAGATCAACTTTCCACTGGAGCTGACACCCCACCTGTGGGCCACTGCGGCAACGATGTCCAACCCACGGCCGTTCTCGTCCTCAGGTCTCGCCCTACGAGGGGTCGGCGCTTCCGAAGACCCATCGACGACTTCGATACGCAGCTCATCGGCCGCATACAGACACAGACTCACCGGGCCGACGCCGTGCCGGACGGCGTTGGTGACCAGTTCGCTCACGAGCAGCGCCGCGTCATCAGACAACGGAGCTAGACCCCAGGCCACCAGATGCTGCGTCGTGAGTCGACGTACCCGTGCGACCTGGACGTCGTCAGTGGGAAAGGTCACTTCGAAGTCGTGGATAGCGGATCGCATCGCGTACCTCCGTCAAGAGAGGGACAGGCCCGGAGCACACAGCTGTTGCGCACGTCACGGAGACCCCAGGGGCAGCCCCTGCGCCAGGCGTGGCGAGGTGACCACTTCCTATAGGAAGTGCTTCCTGTAGGAAGTTAGGGGAACGGTCCGGTAGCGTCAAGGCGCTGATATCCGATAGGAGATTCGAGGAGCTTGAAGGAGGCGCGATGGCGGGGACCGTAGCCCGGATGGTTGCGTACATCACGGAACGCATCGAAGGAGGAACACTCAGAGCGGGCGAACAGCTGCCGTCGACGCAGAGCCTGATGCGACAGTTCGCCCTGAGTGACAACGCCGTCTATCGCGGCATTGCACTCCTCAAGGCACGTGGCCTGGTTGATGGCCAGCAGGGCAAGGGGGTCTTCGTCGCCGATCGAAGGAAGCTGATCACTGGTCTCCAACGGATCAACAGTGGCATCGCCCAACAAGGTGAGACGATCGACCACAAGAGCAGCACGCGCGTGCAGGCACCGGACTGGGTGGCCGCATACCTTGGTGCCGGCGAGTGCATCCTCCGTGTCCGTACCGTAAACCGCGGGGACACCATCCTTCAGGCATCCCAGTCTTGGGTGCACCTCTCGGTCGCTGACTTCGTTCCAGAGATCGACGAGCCCTACGCATGCGATCCGACGTGGCAAGCTGTCTACCAAGACCGATCCGGCTACCCCGTCGATGTTGCTTCGAAGACGGTCCAAGCCCGGACGACAACTGCCGAAGACCGCACCGCGCTTGGTCTCAAGCGCGACGAAGCAGTTCTCGTAATGCGCAGCGTCTACGTCACTGGAAACCAGGTCGTCGGCGTTGGTGAAGGCGTCTACGCTCCTGGACATCCAGTAGCGATTGCGTAACCACCACCACGTAGATGCCGACCCACGGCAGGCTGGCTGTCTGCGAACTCCGCCGACAGCCGCCTCTGCTCGTGGAAGACTTCGGTACTTCCGAGTGCGAAGGCGAACAGGGAGACTGGTCACACAGGGCTTCCACGACCCGGTCCGGTCCAGATGCCGCACGCTCGCGTCACCCATCACATTCAGTGACCGTGCCACTCATACATCCTGGCGCAACGACATGTCCCCAGAGTCCACCCAGCAGGATCCTGGGTGCCATATGCAGAATCTGGGTACGGTACCCACGACTTGCCCTTCTGGGCTGGCTGTCTGTCGGCGTACCGTCGGAATATGACGCTCAGCAGTGGTGAGTCCGTGGGTTCCACAGTCAGAGCGGCTCGCATCATGGCGAAGTTGACTCAAGCTCAGCTCAGCAAGATGTGCGCCATCAGCCAGAGCAGCGTCTCCCGTATTGAGAGCGGAATCCACCTTCCGACTACCCCAGAGCGTCGAGCCCTGGCAGACGCGTTGAAGGTCCCGCCCTCGATGCTCGGATTAGGGACGGAGGCTGAGAACGGCGAAATGAGTGAGGACGACATGCGTCGGCGCGATCTGCTATCAGCCACCATCGTCTTGGGGCTCGGTTCCACCCTTCCTGGAAGCGCCACGGCGGTCCCAGCTTCCTGGGATTCGGTCCTCCTCCAGCAGTACGACGCCAGTCCCATGTCACCTGTGCAGATTGAGGCTTCCTTAGCTGCCGGGATCCAGCACTACGCAGACGCCCGGTACACGGAGGCCGCCCAGGCTGTTCCCGATCTGGTGTCGGCCGCAGAACGGCACGCCCGGACGGCACCAGGCGTTGCCTCAGCCACCCTGCTGAGCCGGACGTACGTGCTGGCGACCGCCGTAGCCGTCAAGGAACGCGGAGACATCGCGCTGGTGACCTCCGACCGAGCAGTCCACGCCGCCCACCGATCTAAGGACCCGCTTGCCACAGCGATGGCCGCCCGCGCTCAGGTCATCGTCCTGCGCCAACGCGGCCACCACACCCAAGCTCGCCAGGTCGCCAACGCCGCGATGAACGACCTGGTCGCCGAACCAACGGCGCGGCCCGTCGTAGCACACATCGCCCTCGAAACTGCGTACGGAACCGCGCAGGCCGGACGCACCAGCGATGCCCTTGACCTCCTCAGCCACGCCCGCAACCTCGCTCGTCAGGGCCCCGCTGTCACTCACTGGCCTGACCATGCCGGCCCTCTAACCCCGGACCAGCTCGACCGCTACGCGCTGTGTGTGCACCATCTCCTTGGTGACACTCGGGCGGCGCTCCAAGCCGCCAACAGAATCAACGTCAGCGCGATGCCCACCGGGGAACGCCGTGCCCGGGCCCGGCACGACACCGCGAAGCTCTACCAAGACCTCGGCGAACTCCCCACAGCACTCGCCCTGCTACGCGACCACGAGACCGAAGCCCCACAGGACGCTCGCCGCAGCTCGTTGCGCCGGATGATCTCTGGCATGCTCGCCACCAGCCCCAGCCTGCCAGGGCTTCGCCAGCACGCGCTGCTCGTCGGAGCCATCTGAACACCACACCTACGTACCGAAGTCCACGATCTCCCAGTCGTCGGCATTCAGCGCGTCAAACGATGGAAGCCATGGCTCCGCACCCCCACGCTCTCCCTTATGCGGCCGAACGAACACGGCGTAGCCAACGAAATCACGGACCTCGCCATCCGGGGTCCGTTTACTCGACGGCGGGACCCAATAAACGTACTTGCCGGGTTCTAACCAGCTCGCTCGGGTGATGCAACACCCGCTCTTGAGCGCCCGCAATGCTTCGGAGTAGTCCATGCTGTCCACCGTAGGGTGAAGCATCCCCTCTTCACGATGCTTCGCCTGCTCCGCTAACGCCTGCATCGTTGGCCAACTCGTCCTGGGCCGGTCCCAAGCCCAACCACTCCCGGGCTGCCGCGAGCGTGGGGGCTGTACCGACCACCTGGTAAGTGAACCCGTCCCACTTCTCCAGGATCCGCATCTCTTCCGGTCGGACGTGACTGGCACCACCGTGTACCGGGTGATGGCGTCGATGGACTTCCTGTGGCGGGCGACGTCGTTTCCTGTATGCCGCGAGAGGGTCGTCGGCGTCCGGCAGCGGGGTTGCCCGGGACGGTTGGTTGGAGGAGCCGGGTCGGCGGTGCTTGCCCATGGAGTCGATCGTCCCAGAGCCCTCTGCGGCCGCGCCCAATGACGCGTTCAGCCATCGGCGCCGTCCGGCAGGAGCATCTACAGCGTGGCGGACCACCTGCCGCGGGACAGGGTGGTCCGGCCGTCCGGGGCAACGGTCACCCGGGCGTGGTGGATCGGCAGTTCTCCCCAGGTGTTGAGACGGTCGCGGATCTTCTCCAGCAGCTCCCACAGCCGGCGGGGTCCGCCTTGGTGAACAGCGGTTGGTGCGTCGTGGCGGCTGGGCGCAGTGGCACGGGCCCAGGAGCCGTCGGGGTGGGCCATGCGCAGGGTGACTGTGCCGTCGTCGTGCTGGTGGATGCGGTGGTCGATGCCGGGGGCCTTCAGGTGCAGGTTCGACTGGACGTCCCAGGAGTCGGGGACGTACAGGAGGGGGTAGGGGCTGGTGGTGATGGTCTCGCCGTCGCCGTCCGCCTTCTCCCACACGTCGGTCACGGGCAGAGTGGGGTGGTAGTCGTCACCGGCCCGGGTGGCCATGAACGACGCCTTGTCCGGGGTGACGTAGCCGCTCGCCCCGCCATCTTCGGTCTTGTCGGCGACGACGAGCAGGCAGGTGCCGGCGATGGCCGTCACCAGCCTTCCCCCGGGGCGCAGCGCGGTGAGCCAGGAGGCGGGGACAGTGCTGACTGCCACGGCGGACACGATGCGGTCGAAGTCGGCGGGGAGTTCGCCGGTGATGTCGCAGACGGTGGTGTGCGGGCGGAGGCCGATGTCGTTCAGCCGGTCGGTGGCGGTTTGAACCAGGTAGGGGTCGATGTCGATGCTTGTCACCTGGGCATCGCCGAGGCGGTGACACGCGAGGGCGGTGCCGTATCCGGTACCGGTGGTGACCAGGAGGCGCGAGGTGTCCGCGAGAGCGGCGTGCCGGTACATGGTCACGACCAGGGAGGGCAGGGTCGAGGAGGATGTCGGCCACCGGCCGTAGGGGACGACGGTGCCCGGGGCGGTGAGGTCGGCGTGGGCAGTTCCGATCCGCGTGACCAGCGTGGTGTCGGAGTACGCAGCATCCAGCCACGCCGTATCGCCGCCGCGCATATCCTCCGCGGCCTCTACTACGGCACCGGCACCTGTGACCCTTCTCGTCATATGGGCCCAGGAGCGCTTGTGAAGCATCCGGCCCGACGGCACGGTGCCTGCGGGACCCGGGAGCCCGGTGGGCTGACGATCTCGTGGTGTTCGGCCCCGCCATTCTGACCGATGCCATTCGCGTGGCGAATGCATCGGACTCGCTGTTGACCGTGTCAGGGCACAGTGTGTCCGGAGATTGCTCTTTTAGCAGGTCCGCGCAGCATCTGCGGTGTTTTCCGCGGAAGACCGGAAATTTTCAGCTCCGGAAGATAACGAAAGGATTGGCCGTACTGCGGTGATCCAGGAGATGGGTGCCTATATGACATACGCCCAGATTTTCGCACCAGTGCAGGACGTGGGTAGCGTCACCACAGGCGCGTGCGGGGTTCGCAACCTGGTCGCCAAAACTCTGTTCGAACCCCGCACGCGCATTCCCATCACACCCAGAGGAGTAACCCGTGGGATTACCTGCCCCGTGGCGTCGGATGAAACCGGTCACCGGCCACCGTGGTGCTCGCCATCGTACCGGCCGTAACAAAAAGTTTCGTTACGGGAACCTCTTTGGCAAGAGCACGCGGCCGATGGTCGTCATGATTCTGGCCACCAGTTGTCTTCTCCTTGTCGGGCCGCCCGTTCACATCTCCCTCGGCATCGACCCGTTGGGCGTGGCCGCCGGTACCGGGCTCGGCATGGCGGTTGGCAGGTCCGGAACGCCGCGGCACAGGCGCTGATCCGCACCCCCGGGGGCGGGCCACCCGGCTCGCTTGTTCGGCCGGCATCGGCGGCCCGCCCCTTCTTCCGGTCGCAACGCGCCTTGGTCTCCCCTGAGGCGCGTAACGAAACTCGGCAGATTCAGCCCCTCCCGCAGAGATGTTTCCCGACTTGAACCCGTTTTGTGACACCTATGGACGGTTGCAGTGAGTGATCTATGTGAAAGCTGCGAGACTCCTCTCAGCAGCGCCACCGCACGGAAGGGACGACCACGGAGGTTCTGCAACGATGCCTGCCGCCAAGCAGCCCACCGGGCACGCAGAAGTGCAGTGGTCGAGTCCGCATCAGCAGGGACACGGCCCATCGTCTACACCGAACTCGGCCCAGCAGCCGACGGACCGGTACCCCTCGCGTCCCGGAAGCCATCCCCCGGAGAAGCACTACTCCGGGAAATGCTCAAAGGCGTTCAGGACGAGGCGCGCGACCTCAGCCGAGCCGTCACAACGCTCGATGTCGAAGAGCAGCTGCGGCGCGTTGCGCAGCTTCAGGAGCAGGTCGACGGATTGGCTTCCGGCTTCATCGGACGCGCCCGGCACCACCGGGTCACCTGGGTGACGATCAGCGCCATCTTCAAGATCAGCGAGGACACCGCCCGCCATCGGTACACGGAGCGTCTAATCCTGCGCCGTCTCGGGCAGTTCTCCCGTCGCCCCTTGCCTTCCTCTCTACGCGAGCTGTTCACCACCAAGCCTCCCGTACCACTCCACTCCGCGGAGGCTTCCGCGGCAGGGCAGACCGGCGAGTCTGCCCTCGACGAGTCCATTCCCATAAGAGAACCCACCGGGGCAGCCCTCAACCGCCTCGCCCCCGTCCTGTCCATGCTCGTAAGGACCGCCCGCCTATCGAACAAGGAAGTCAGTGACCTCATCGGCTGCTCGGGGTCCTACCTGTCGCGCATCCTCAGTGGCGAACGCGTGCCCACCTGGGCCCTCACCCAAAAGATCGCCCGTGCCTGCGGAGCCGACCCCGAAGTGCTGCGAGCCGTCTGGGAGTCCGAGAAACTCAGCAGCAGGTGCCGTGACATCCATTACATCGACTACGCGGGAGATCGCGGACAAAGCGCCGCCGAACGACTCCGCAAGGCAATTAGAACCCTTCACCTGCGAGCGGGGCGCCCCCAGCCTGAGGATATAGCAGTTGCCAGCCGGTGGGCCCTTTCATTCACCGATGCCGACGGAATCCTCAAGGGTCATAATCTGCCCACCTGGGAATCTCTGACAAACTTCATCCTCACGCTGGGAGGGAAACCCTACCAATTCAAGGAAATCTTCAACCAGGCCGAAGGTGAGATCAGGACCGAAGGCGCCCTCCCTTCGTCCGCCTCTGGAGAATTACCGCTCGACTAGCTTCCCGGCTGGCCTGACGGCCGATCAGTGCCTCTGATTAATTATCCATCCCGTACTCGGAAATCTACCGAGGAAATCATCCTGCAGAACACCTCAAGGTGCCGAGCAGCTCGACGGAAGCCAGACCGGAAGCGTGGACGACGAGATCGCAGACGAGCTGTATGGGTTGCCGCGGACAGAGTTCACCGCAGCGTGGGACGCGCACGTCGCAGGCGCTGGCAAGGACGGACCACCCCGGAACGCACCAGCCAGATGCACACCGACCTCGCCCGCGCCTGATGGCAGCACGGCAAAATCGAACAGACTACCCGGGAACTCCTCGCCGTCCTCCACGTCAGCCCCGCCGAAGTCCGCGACCGCCCCTCCATCCGCACGATCGTCACCGACCTGACCTCCCATCACCCCCACACCACCGGCATCCGCGAGCTGGCACTCGCTCTCGCCCGCTGAACGGCTGCGCCGGTTGGGAAACCGCCCCGATGTCGACCCGATCCGTTCGGAGTCTCCCCCGCGATGACCTGCCCTCAGCACCAGAACCAGCCCTTCCGGGAGCTGCGTGGGTTGCTCGAATGCTCCGACCGGAGGTACGCCGATCCGCTGCGCGTTGGTCTGGTCACCGCGGCCGAGGAGATGCGGAACTGGCTTGGGCACGGCCGTGCGTATGAGCAGCGCCATCACAGGGACGCCTGGCGCTCCGTCATCGCCGATCTCCGGTACGCAGCCACGTTGATCGGGCCTCGTCTCCAGCAGGTAACGGCACCTCTGCTCCAGAGCACTGCGGACAGCCTGCCGGACCTGATCACCGAGGTGGGCGACCTGGACCCCAGCGTGAAGGCCGCTGCCCAACAGGTATGCTTCGTTCTTCTCCAGCGGCTCCAGGCGCCGGAGGTCCTCACCGCGACTTGGGACGACCTTGTTTCGGCCTGCCAGGGAATGGAGCAGGACGCTGACTTGGTCATGGTTCGGCGGGATCTCCTCCTTGATCTTTTCCGCCTCACCGACCGGGACACCCGAGCGCTCGCCCGGCAGCTCGCCGGCATCCTGGGCGACCAGCCCGGTTGCATCGCCTCCGCGCACGCAATGACCG
This sequence comes from Streptomyces tsukubensis, assembly GCF_003932715.1. NCBI lineage: Bacteria > Bacillati > Actinomycetota > Actinomycetes > Kitasatosporales > Streptomycetaceae > Streptomyces > Streptomyces tsukubensis. The sequence continues at coordinate 6,432,375 of NZ_CP020700.1, forward strand.
ACGGATCAGGACCCGAGCCACGGACCGTCGATCGCCCCACCTGTCTGCGGCACGCCGGACTCAGCGAGCAGGACCGGCTGAGCCTGTGCCGCGAGCTCATCGCCGTACAGCCGAAGCCCGCGCGCCACGTCGTCTGGTTCGCGGTCTCGGGCCTCCCGTACAACCCGCCGGGTCGGATCGGGGAGCAGATCCAGTTCCATACCGCCGGCTGGCTGGCCGTGCTGCGGGAAGCCAAGAACCGCAACGGCATCGGACTGCCCGGAGAACTGCTCGACGACGGCACCGGCGTACGCCTCGACGACCTGCCGGGTGGCAGGGACACCTATCTGGCCCGGGTGGATCTGCGGGACGGCTGCTGGAACGATGTCGAGGCACAAGCCCGTCGTCTCCTCGAACAGGTTTTCAGCGTACTGGCGCACTACGGCGCAGACGCCCACCCGCAAGTGCGGAACTCGGAGGGCTTCCTCCACGTGCGCGACGGCAAGCTGGCCGGCCGACGCTACAACCCGAGCTTCCCTCCCGATCACAACAGCACCGCGCGAGCCGCCAACAACGCAACCCGCCTGATGACCCATCTCGCACGGAGCGGGAACACGGACGGCCTTCCGGACGACCTCGACGCCCTGCGCAAGATGGAACGCTCCGACGACCGCGTGGCCCTGGCCCTGGCCCAGAACATTCTCGAAAACCGATTCAGGAGCCTCGGGATCAACCGCCGGTGGGAGAAAGGCCGGGAAAACGAAGTCGCGTACGGCTGGTACTCCTACGCCAAGGAGTTCCTCGCGGACCGGTGGGCCAACGCCTCACTCTCCGCTAACCTGGGTGACGCGGCATACGGAGCCTTCTTGGAAGCGCTGCAAAGCCCCGAAGCGCGGAAGCGGTTGGCAGACATCCGCAGCAAGCTGGTTACATCCCGGAACGGCCCAGCCGTCCTCGACCGCAGCGGATTCATGGCCGCCCTGCCCGCGGTGCTCGCCTGCGCGCCCCCTGTACCTCACACCCTGCGGCAACTGCACACACTTCACCACAGGGTCGCCACGCCGGCCTCCAGGTCCCGGTGGGTCAGAGAGGTACAAGATCGCTTCGACCTCGGCGTCGACCGCTTCCGCCGAATCCGCAACGCCCACCAGCACGGCGGCCCTGCCGCCACGGAAGGGGCGATGGACAGCGTGCGCGACCTCGCCGCATGGCTCGCACGAGCCGCTATCGAGGTCACCGCCGACTCCGCCGCCTGGGGTGACTCGTCCCACACGGCCCACAAACATCACCGGCAGCAGATGCGCGAGTGGCGCCAGGACCTGGTCACGGCCACTGAGCTGGACCAGATGCAGTGGCCGTGACCACTCGGGACTACCGTCGCCGGAAGAAACCGAGGCGCGTGATCTCATGTACGAGGTCGGGCAGCTCGCGCACCACCTCCGCGCGGTGCTCTGACACGGTGCCCGCCACCACATGACGGACGATCCGCACGACTCCCCCCCCACGATGAACGCGATCACCATGAGGCCCAGGACGGCCAACAGCATGACGATCAGCCAGACGGGAAGTTCCATCGACGTCTCCTCGACAACACGATCTGACCCGCGTTGTCGGAGCGGCTTCCCGCCATGAGGAACCAGCCGGGCTCTGAATCGGAATGATCCAGACCGGTTACGGCCAACCATCGGCAGGGTTGGCTCCTTACAACGTGTCCCGGCGTGGCCTCGAACCACATCCGCCGGCCGACCCGACGTGACTTCGCGTCTACGCGGCCTCCGAGGCTATCGCAACGGGGAGACTCCTCGCGGACATCTTCGGACAGGCCGCGCACGGACGGGCGAGGCACGGGCATTGAGCCCTCTGAGAGCTGTCCCGTAGATCCGTAAGGGTTCCCTGCGGTCCGGGCGACCACTGGGCCGTAGCAACGCGGTAGTTCACCGCACTCTGCTGCAGAAGTTGATCCCCGCACATTGCAAATGCTCCTGCGAAGCCTGTCTTCCCATCCGCAGGATTTACTCCGCCAGGGGGGCGTTGGGCGATGTACTGACGTGACGTGCGGAGATCCGCTCACGGCAGACAGGGAAAAGACCCCGATGACTGGAATTCAGCCCACGGCTATGTCAACGTACAACACCTCCTGATGAAAGACCGACAAGCCATAGGTCTGACCAACGGCCTTCTGGTGACCTTTCAACATCTGGCGCTGATTCCGATCCCCCGGATCGGAAGGCGTGCTGAGTGGCGGACTTATAGCCGACGATCGCCGGTTCACCAAACCGGTGATCGTCCGGACTCTTAATAGTGTTCGTCCGGACCTGCTTGGCGGTGGAGCCGCAACGAACGACAGGGCAGCACCGCACTGTGATCCGGGGTGCCGGGCTTGCCACTGCACAGCCCGCTCCGACCACTGAAGGACACCCCGATGTCGCCCCGCTTGCTCTCCATCCCCTCCGTCGCCGCAGCCCTGGATGTCGACCGGCGTACCGTCTACCGCTTCATCGCCGCCGGTGAGCTGGACGTCGTCGACCTCCGCACAGGTCCGGGGCGCTCTCGCGTGCGTGTCCCCGCCACCAGTCTCGACGCGTTCATCTCCGGTCGGATGACCCCGACCACTCTTCCCGGCCGCTGACTCCGGCACTCACCATCACCCCACGATCAGGCAAGGAGTGGATTCCCTCGTACCTCCGTAAGTTGAAGTCCGGAAATTGGCAGTGCACGGTTCGGAACACCGCGGGTGACCGATTCAGTGAATCGTTTCCTCTGAAAGAGAAGGCCCGCTCCTGGGGCCTGGAGATGGAAGCCAAGCTCCGGCGCGGGGTCCTGCGCGACCCTCATATCGGGCGAATGAAGTTCGCCGAGTGGCACCAGAAGTGGTGGAACGCCCGAGTGGTGGAACCGCACACCCTGCGCGGCGACGCCTCCAGCATCAAAAATCACATCACGCCGTACTGGGCCGACTGGGAAATGCGGGCCATCTCCCGCATCGACATCCAGGGCTGGATACGTGCCCTGATCGAGAAGGGCACCGGGGCTTCGGCGATCCAGCGTTCCTACAACCTCATGTCCTCCATCATGCGCGCGGCCGTCGACGACGACATCATCGCGGTCAGCCCCTGCCGCAGCATCGACCTGCCCACCATCGCCACCAAACCCCCGGAATGGTTCGCCCTCGACCAGGCCCAGAGCATCCTGGACGAACTCCCCGCCGCTTGGCGCACCATGTGCCTGCTCGGCTTCTACACCGGGCTCCGCTGGGGCGAACTCACCGGACTCCACCACCACCGCATCGACCGCCGCCGCTCCCGCCTCTTCGTCGTCGAGGTCAACACCAAGAGCGGCATCAAGGAATACCCCAAGAGTTCCAAGAGTCGACGCGAAGTCCCCCTCCCGCCCCACGTCCTGGACGCCCTCGAACGGCACATCCACCGCCTCGAACGCGACGCCGTGATTTTCACCACCATCACCAAGGGCCGCGCCGGCCGACTCCTCGACGACGGCAACTGGCGAACCCAGACCTGGTGGCCCGCAGTCGACAATGCCCGCTACTTCGACACCGACGGCGACCAGCACCCCGTACCGCACTACCCGCCCCACGCCATGCGCCACACCTGCGCCTCATGGCTCGTCCAACGAGGCGTCTCCCTCTACGAAGTCCAGCACCTCCTCGGCCACGAAAGCTTCCAGACCACCCAGCGCTACGCCCACCTCCAGCCCGACGCCCACAAGACCGTTCTCGGGGCCTGGGAGCGGCTTGAGACCCCGCTCACCCTCGCCGCGTAGAGCGCAGCACGTGAACCGGCCCCTTCCTCCCGTCCCGGACGGGAAGAAGGGGCCGGTTCGCTGTCCGTCCAGCGCAACGGGGGTGCCCGCAGACGATGTATCCGAGCGTCAGCGTCAACACTCAGTAACGGAAATCCGCTGGTCAGAATGGCGCCAGACCAAGATCAACGAGCGTCAAACGAGCGTCACGAGCGTCATTTCAGCGTCAAGATATCGCTCGTAACGCCCACAATGCACATAATGCGCATCGGTAAAACCGCAGGTCAGGAGCCCTTTGCCGCCGGTTCAAGGATCGCCACGCACTCCACGTGATGCGTCATCGGGAACAGGTCGAACGCCCGCAGCGTCCGCGTCCGGTAGCCCTCCTCGCGGAAGTACGCCAGATCGCGCGCGAGCGCCGCCGGGTCGCAGGCGACGTAGGCGATGCGGCGGGCCGCGAGGGACGCCAGGTGGCGGACCGTCTGCTTGCCCGCGCCCGCGCGCGGCGGGTCGAGGACGATCAGGTCCGTCTCCGTGATGCCGGTGCGAGGCAGGACCCGGTCCACACGGCCGTGTTCGATCCGGACCCGCGGCAGGTCGTCCAGGTTGTGGCGGGCGTCCTCCACGGCGCGCTTGGAGGATTCGACGCCCAGCACCGCGCCCTGCTCGCCGACGCGTTCGGCGATCGCGCCCGCGAAGAGGCCGACCCCGCAGTAGAGGTCCAGCGCCGTCTCGCCCTTGCGCGGCATCAGGCCCTGCATGACGGCCTTCACCAGGGTGTCCGCGGCCTGCGGATGGACCTGCCAGAAGCCGCCGTTGCCGACGCGGTACGTCCGGCCGTCGGCGCGCTCGCGGACGAAGGCGCGGCCGTGGACGCGGTGGACGCCGGCATCGTGTTCGTCGACCCGGAGTACGGACACCGGCCGGTCCAGCTCCACCAGCGGCAGCCGGGCGCCCGGACGCGGCGTGAGGACCACCTGGCGGTCGTGGGAGCCGGTCGCCGCGATCGCCTCCACGGAGGCCATTCCCGGCCACTCCCGCTTCTCCACGCCCAATTCGTCGACGCCGGGCGCCGCGATCATGCAGTGGTCGATCCGCTCGACCTCGTGGGAGCGGTGGCGGCGCAGTCCCGCACGGCCGTCGGTGTCGATCGCGTACTGGACCCGGGTACGCCAGGCGGGCACCTGTCCCGCCGGGAGCTTGTCGCCCTCCGCGGGCATCACCGTGCCGTCCCAGCCGGCTTCCTCCGGCGTCAGCCCCGCGAGCCGCTGCAACTGCTCGGCGATCACCTCGCCCTTGAAACGCCGCTGCGCGCCCGGCTTCACATGCTGCCAGTCGCAGCCGCCGCACCGGCCGGGGCCGGAGAACGGGCACGGCGCCTCGACCCGGTCCTTGGCGGGTGCCAGGATCCGTACCGCGTCCGCCCGCAGGAAACGCGAGGTCTCGTCACCTTCTGTGATCTTCGCGATCACCTTCTCGCCGGGCAGCGAGTGCCGGACGAAGAGCACCCGGCCCTCGTCCGTGCGGGCGATGCAGTGGCCGCCGTGGGCGACGGGCCCGACCTCGACCTCGTACTCCTCACCCACCAGAGAGGGGGCGGAGACGGACGGGGTGTCGGACGTGTCGTGCGGCATGCGGTTGGCTCCAGAGGTTTCACGCGCTTCACGGCGGGGCAGCCCACCAGTCTACGCGGGCGGAGAGGCGTCGGCGCACCGCCGTCCGGCCGGTCCGCGGGGGAGCAGTGCGCCTTCCTCGGCCGGTCCGCCGCCAGCAGTGCCCCCGCCCCGCCGGTCCGCCGGGAACAGCGCCCCCGGCCCCGTACTACTTGCGCGTGCCCGTCTCCCGGTCCACCGGCCCCCGCCGTACCGAACCCGGCGCGCTCCAGTCCTGCCGCTTGCGCGCCCGCTCCTTCGCCGCCTCCGACGACACGAGCTGGTACGGCACCGAGGTCACCATCACGCCCGGGGTGAACAGCAGCCGGCCCTTCAGCCGCAGCGCGCTCTGGTTGTGCAGCAGATGCTCGTACCAGTGCCCCACCACGTACTCCGGGATGATCACACTGACCACGTCCCGCGGGCTCTCCCGCCGCAGCCCCTTCACATATTCGATGACGGGCCGGGTGATCTCCCGGTACGGGGAGTCGAGGATCTTCAGCGGGACGTTGATGTTCCGCCGCTCCCACTCCTCGCGCAGCGCCTTGGTGTCCGGCGGGTCGACGTTGATGCTGAGTGCCTCCAGCTTGTCGACCCGCATCAGCTTGGCGTACGCCAGAGCCCGCAGCGTCGGCCGGTGCACCTTCGACACCAGCACGATGGCGTGCACCCGCGAGGGCCGCACACTGTCGTCGCTCGGCCCCTCGGCCGCCGCGATCTCCGCCGCCACCCGGTCGTAGTGCCGCCGGATCGCGCTCATCACCCCGTAGAAGAACACCATCCCCAGCAGCGCCACCCACGCCCCGTGCGTGAACTTGGTCGCCAGCACGACGACCAGCACCAGCCCCGTGAAGAACGCCCCGAAGGCGTTGATCGCCCGCGAGCGGATCATCCGGCGGCGGCGGGCCGGGTTCTTCTCCGTCTTCAGATGCCGGTTCCAGTGCCGGACCATGCCCGTCTGACTGAGGGTGAAGGAGACGAACACCCCGACGATGTAGAGCTGGATGAGCTTCGTCGAGTCCGCCCCGTACGCCCACACCAGCAGTGCCGCCGCGCCCGCCAGCGCGACGATGCCGTTGGAGAAGGCGAGCCGGTCGCCGCGGGTGTGGAGCTGGCGCGGCAGATAGCGGTCCTGGGCCAGTATCGAACCGAGCAGCGGGAAGCCGTTGTACGCGGTGTTCGCGGCCAGGAAGAGCACCAGCGCGGTCGCCGCCGCCAGCAGGACGAAGAGGAACGTCCCGTCCCCGAAGACCGCGGCCGCGACCTGCGAGATCACCGGATTCTGCACATAGTCGCCGCCGACCGGGACCCCGTCGCGCAGCAGCTCGTGCGCCGGGTCCTCCGCCATCCGTACGTCGGAGGCCATCGCCAGTCCGATGATCCCGCAGAACATCGTCACGGCCAGCGCGCCCATCAGCGCCAGGGTCGTCGCCGCGTTCTTCGACTTCGGCTTGCGGAATGCGGGTACGCCATTGCTGATCGCCTCCACCCCGGTCAGTGCCGCACAACCGGAGGAGAACGCCCGGAGCAGCAGAAAGACCAGCGCGAATCCGGCGAGACCCGCCTCCTCGGCCTTCAGCTCCAGACCGGCGGTCGGTGCCTTCATCGTCTCGTCGAGTACGAGCCCCCGGTACGCGCCCCAGGCGATCATCCCGAACACCCCGACGACGAAGACATAGGTCGGGATCGCGAAGAGCTTCCCCGATTCCCGGACGCCGCGCAGATTCATCAACGTCAGCAGCACGATGATCGCGACCGCGCAGAGAACCTTGTTCTCCACGACGAACGGGATCGCCGAGCCGAGGTTCTCCACCCCGGACGAGATCGACACCGCCACGGTCAGCACGTAGTCCACCAGCAGCGCGCTGGCGACGGTCAGACCGGCCTTGGGGCCCAGATTGGTGTTCGCGACCTCGTAGTCGCCGCCACCGCTCGGATAGGCGTGCACGTTCTGCCGGTACGACGCGACCACCGTGAACATCAGCACCACGACCGCCGCCGCGATCCACGGGCTGTAGCTGTACGCCGACACACCCGCGATGGAGAGCACCAGCAGCACTTCGCCCGGTGCGTACGCCACGGAGGACAACGGGTCGGAGGCGAAGACGGGCAGCGCGATGCGTTTCGGGAGGAGCGTTTCTCCCAGGCGGTCGCTGCGCAGGGCCCTGCCGATGAGGATCCGTTTGGGCAGGTCGGTCAGTTTGGACACGGAGAGGATCGTAAGCGTTCGAATGAGCCGGACCCACCCGCCGCCCGGGGAGTGGGCCGGAATCTGTGCTTCCTGTGGCGCCGGGGGTCCCTTGGGGCACCGCGCGTGTGTAGCTTTGGCCGCGGTCTGAGACCCTTTAATCCCGGAGACCTTTAAGTCTCGGTAAAAACTGGAAGGGCACTCCGGGTGAATGTGCGGGAAAGCACATAAAGTCCAAAAAACGAGTAAAGAATATGGACGGTGGAAGGACGGTCGTGCACATCGTCATCATGGGTTGTGGGCGAGTGGGAGCCGCTCTCGCGCAGACCCTGGAGCATCAGGGGCACACGGTCGCCGTGATCGACCGAGATCCCACGGCCTTCCGCCGCCTGGGCTCCGGTTTCGGCGGCCGCCGGGTCACCGGTGTCGGGTTCGACCAGGACACCCTGCGCGAGGCGGGCATCGAGGAGGCCGGTGCGTTCGCCGCCGTCAGCAGCGGTGACAACTCCAACATCATCGCGGCCCGGGTCGCCCGCGAGATGTTCGGCATCGAGAACGTCGCGGCCCGTATCTACGACCCCCGGCGCGCCGAGGTCTACCAGCGCCTGGGCATCCCGACGGTCGCCACCGTCCGCTGGACGGCCGACCAGATGCTGCGGCGGCTGCTGCCGTCCGGCGCCGAACCGCTGTGGCGCGATCCCAGCGGGGGAGTGCAGATGGCCGAGGTGCACACCTCGTCCGCGTGGATCGGCCACAAGATCAGCCGGCTCCAGGACGAGACCGGGGTGCGCGTCGCGTTCCTCACCCGGCTGGGCGAGGCGGTCCTGCCGACCTCGCAGACCGTGCTGCAGGAGGGCGACCTCGTCCACGTGATGATGCGTACGGACGAGATCGAAAAGGTCGAGGCGGCCTTCGCCGAAGGCCCCGAGGAGGGCGGTCACTGATGCGGGTCGCAATCGCCGGAGCCGGCGCAGTGGGCCGTTCCATCGCGGGTGAGCTGCTGGAGAACGGACACGAGGTGCTCCTCGTCGACAAGGCGCCGACCGCGATCTCCGTGGAGCGGGTGCCGCAGGCGGAGTGGCTGCTGGCCGACGCCTGCGAGATCACCTCCCTCGACGAGGCGGCGCTCCAGCGGTGCAACGTCGTCATCGCGGCCACCGGAGACGACAAGGTCAATCTGGTGGTGTCGCTGCTGGCGAAGACGGAGTACGCGGTTCCGCGGGTCGTCGCCCGGGTGAACAACCCCAAGAACGAGTGGCTCTTCAACGAATCCTGGGGCGTCGACGTCGCCGTCTCCACCCCGCGGCTGATGTCGGCCCTGGTGGAGGAGGCGGTGAGCGTCGGTGACCTGGTCCGGCTGCTCCGCTTCAGCCACGGCGACGCCAACCTGGTCGAGCTGACGCTGCCGCCGGAGTCCGCGCTCGCGGGGACCAGGATCGGCGATGTCGCCTGGCCCGAGGACACCTCCCTCGTCACCATCATCCGCGGTTCACGGGTGCTGACCCCGAGCCCAGAGGAGACCCTGGAGGCGGGCGACGAACTCCTCTTCGTCGCCGCGCCCGCGCGCGAGGAGCAGTTGGAGGACCTGCTCTCCCCGCGCAACGAGATCTGACGTACGGGCGTACGGGCCGCGGGCGGGCGCGCGATCGGGGCCGGTCCCTGCGGGTGGGGCCCCGCCCGTCCGGGCTCCGAGGCGCCCGGGTTCGGCAGGGCCGGGGCCGTACTCCCGTAGGTCACGAGCCGGTGATGCGGCTACGGCCACCGGTTGGTGCTCTGCGCTTCCGGTTGTCGGTACGGGGCCGGACCGCCCGGCGGCCCGTACGGTGCCCCGCCCCCGGCATCCGGCCGCCCGGGACCGGGCCCGAGGCGGCGCTGCCGGCGACACCACGGCGGACACCACGGCGGCGGGCCCCCGGCGGCACGGCCTCGGCCGAGGTGGCGGCCCACCCGGCCGCACGGAGAGCGCGGTCGGCCGACGGCAGCTCCCGGGCGGTGCGGCGCACGCTCTTTCCGGCGGTACGGAGTCGGGCCTTCCGGTGGTACGGAGTCGGGGGACCGCCTCCGGCACACCCGCCGCCCGGCGGCAGCCCCGGGCCGCCCCCGAGGCTCGGCCACCTTCCGGTTCCGGTCCCCGTTGACCGGACGTCGCCGGGCGGGGCCGCGGACGGTCATCGGCACCGCTGAGGGAGACCCGACCCCGGTGGCCCTTACCTTCCGCCGCCTCCCCTGCTTTTCCCGCCGCCGGCACCCGGTCCTTCCCCGGAGAGGTTCCGCCGGCGCGTCCCAGGTGGCCCTGCCTTCCGCCGACGGCACCCGGCTCTCCCCCGGAGGGTTCCGCCGGCGCGTCCCCGACGGCACGGGCACCGGCGTCCCTGTCCTTCCCGCCGCCGACGGCACCCCGCCCTCCCCGGAGGGTTACGCGTCGTCCGGCCACACCCCGATGTGGTCCCGTTCCAGCTCCAGCATCACCCGGTCCCGCATCCCCAGCGCCTCCGTGTACTCCGCGGGCAGCTGGAGCCGTCCGGCCCGGTCGAGCATCGCGTACTCGCGCGCGACCAGCGACTCCTGACCGGTCGCCGAATCGACCTCCGTCCGCCGCAGGATCTCCGTCGACGTACGGCCGTCCCGGATCGCGACGGTACGGCGGACCTCCGACGCCACCGTCTGGTCGTGGGTGACGATCACGACCGTCGTCCCCAGCTCCTCGTTCGCCCGCCGGAACGCCGCGAAGATCTGCTCCGCCGTATGCGAGTCCAGCTCCCCGGTCGGCTCGTCCGCCAGCAGCACCGACGGCTCGTTCGCCAGCGCCACCGCGATCGCCACCCGCTGCTGCTGACCGCCCGACATCTGGTGCGGCCGCCGGTCACGGCACTCCGCCACGCCCATCAGGCCCAGCAGCAGCTCCACCCGGGCCGTCTTCGCCGCCCGGCCGCGCATCTCCCGCGGCCCGTCCCGGCCCCGCAACTGGAGCGGAAGCGCCACGTTCTGCGCCGCCGTCAGATACGGCAGCAGATTCCGCGCCGTCTGCTGCCAGACGAAACCGACCACGTCCCTGCGGTAGCTCAGCCGCTCCTTCGCCCCCATGGCCAGCAGGTCGTAGCCCGCCACCGAGGCCGCGCCCGCGGTCGGCACGTCGAGGCCCGCCAGAATGTTCATCAGGGTCGACTTCCCGCTGCCCGACGCGCCCACCAGGGCCATCAGCTCCCCCTCGCGGACGAGCAGGTCGAGCCCCTGGAGGGCCTGCACCTCGACACCGTCCGCCGAGAAGATCCGGACCAGCCGGTCACAGGTGATCAGCGAGCCGTGCCCGTACTCGGGGCCCTCGCGCCGGGCCGTGACCCGCTCCTCCAGTTGCTCCAGCGTGGCCGCGGAGGACGCGGCCGTACTCGTGCCCGTACCCCCGCTCGCGGCCGCACTCGTACCCTTACTCACACTCGTACTCGTACTCGGACTCGTCGCGTCCGTCATCGTGAATCTCCCACCCTCAGTTCGGTCGTCGAGCTACGCCGGGTGGTCAGCCAGGCCTGGACCGCGGCCACCCCCGCAGCGAGCACCACCACGCCCGCCCCCGGCAGCAGCAGGCTCCAGGCGTCGACGGTCAGCTCCACCGGCACCCGGGACAGCGTCGTACCGCCCGAGGCATGTGCCAGTCTGCGCAGGTCCACTCCGGGGGAGAGCACCAGCACCACAGCCCACCCCACCAGGACGCCCCCGGCTCCCGCCAGTACCGATCCCGGCAGATTCTCCAGCACCAGCAGTCTCCGGCCCTGACGCCGGGTCAGGCCCATCGTGCGCAGCCGGGCCAGCAGCGCGATCCGCTCCGGAGCGGCCTGGAGCAGCGACAGCAGCAGCGCCAGCACCGCGTATCCGGCCGCCGCGGCCACCGCGACCGCGTAGACCCGCTCGGCCCCGGTCTGCACCGGGGACTCCGCGAACGCGGCCCGCTCCTCGGACCGCAGCGCCACCCGCGCCTCCCCGGACCCGTCCGCGCCCCCGACCGCCGCCCGCAGTGGTCCGCCGGCCACCGAACCACCGCTGACCAGCAGGGTCGTCGCGCCCTTCGGACCGGTCAGCGCGGCCGCGTCGACCAGGACGAAATCGCCGTCCGACAGACCGGGCGTCAGCTCCCGCACCGCGGCGACCCGGACCGTGAGCGCGGCGCTCAGCGGGCCGATGGTCCTCGGCCCGCTGCCGAGCCGCTCCGCCGCCCCGGGCGATACGACCACGGGCAGCGGCCCCGACTCCGGTTTGCGCAGGGCGTCCGCCGGGAAACCGCCGAGCCCCGTGGAGCGCGCCAGCCGGGCGTACGCCCCCGGCTCGACCGCCAGCAGTGTCACGCCCCGGGCATCGTCCCCGTCCCGCAGGCTCAGATCCGTCTCCCGGTACACCTCCACCACACCCGTCACGCCCGGTACCTTCCGTACCGCCTCCGCGACTCCCTTCGGCAGGGCCCCCGCGGACTCCACCCGGGCATCGGCCCCGACCGACAGCACGGCCGCCCGGTCCCGGGCGTCCTCGACCCCCGCGAGCACCGAACCGCCGAACGCCGTCGTCACCAGCGCCAGCAGCAGCGCGAGCAGCGGCAGCACGGTGGTCGCCGGGGCCCGCCCGGCCCGGGTCAGGGCCAGGAAGCCGATCGCGCCCCGCCGCCGCGCCAGGGGCAGCGCGGCGAGCCGCAGCGGCAGCGGATACAGCCGTACGAGAACGAGCGCGGCCACCACGCCCAGCAGCACCGGAGCGGCGCTGACCAGCTGGTCCACGCCCTGCTCGGCACCGTCGGCGGTACCCCGTCTGCGCAGGGCCACCACCGCGGCGACGGCCAGTGCGAGCAGCGTCAGTTCGGCCACCGTACGGCGGCGGGACGGCCGGGCCCGGACCACGTCGTCGCGCCCCCCGGACGGCCGCGGTCTGCGGTGCTCCAGTACGGCCCGTAGCGGCAGCGCACCACAGGCCATGACCACCACCAGCACCGTGGCCACCACCGGGGGCCACAACCGCCCCTCGGGAAGCAGGAGTACGGCGAGCGCCCCTCCGGCCACCGCGGCGGGCACCGCCGGAACCGCGACCTCCGCGAGCAGCCGGCCCACCGTCCCCGGCATCGAACCGCCGCGCGCCCGCAGCAGCGCCAGCTCGGAGCGGCGCCGGGCGGCCGCCAGACCACCGGCCGTCAGCAGCACCACGCCGATCACCCCGCCGACGCCGAAGGCGGCCACCGAAACCACCGGACCGATGGCGCCCCGCACCTTCGCGTACTCCTCGAAGATCCCGGACAGCCCGGTCGTCACCTGGAGTTCGGGCCCGACCGCCTCCCGCAGCTCGGAGAGCACCGGACCGCTTTCCACCGCGGCCACCGCCCCCCGCGCCCCGTCGAGATCGTGCGCACCGAGACCCCGCGGATCCACGGCGATCTGCCAGTACGGCTCCGCCTCCTCCTCCAGGGCCAGCAGCGCCCCGGCGGATTCGGGCGCCAGCAGCAGGGCCCCGTGCCAGTACGGCTGGGGCGGCATCTCGGAGGTGTAGAGGTACGAGGGGGTCCGCAGGACCGGTCTGACCGACCAGTAGGCCCCGGCGGGGCGTACCGGCTCCACGATCCCCGTCACCGTCACGGCCAGCGATTCCGTGCTGCCCCGGGGAATCCGGACGACCGTTCCCACCCGGATGCCGAGCGCCTTCGCGGTCGCCGCCGTCACCACGGCCTCGGTGGCCGGGGCGAACGGCCCGGCGGCGCGGGGCGCCGGAAGCCGCCCGGACCGCACGGTCGCGTGCTCGGCCAGTCCGGCCTGCGCGGCGAGGGTGAACGCCGGAACACCGCCGTCCAGTTCGACCAGTCCGGGTCCGTGACCCCGCATCGGACGCTGGGTCCGCACCCCGTGCGCCGACTCCCGGGCGTCCGCGCGCAGCGGCCCGGGCAGGTTCGCGGTGATCCGGCGCTGCCGCTCGGACAACTCCCGCGGGCTCACGGCCTTCCCCAGCGCCGGATCCGCCGGGTCGTACGGAGACTGCGGTGGGGCCGTGAATTGGAGCGTGCTCTGGTCCGCCGCGGCCACGGCGAGGCCGTGGCGCAGCCCTTCGCCCTCGTAGGCGTCGACCGCGCGGGGGAAGGCGGCACAGAGGAACGCGGTCAGGCCGACGAGCACGAACAGCGCGACGGCGGGCAGCGGCGCCGTCCGCAGCCGGGTCCGCACCCAGGGCGCGACGGCCCTCATCGCACCCACCGCCCCGGCAGCGATACCGGCCGGCCGGCCGCACCGCACACCACCGCGGGCGCCCCGGCGCTCCGGAGCCCGGACGACCCCGCCGGCGTACGCCCGCTCCTCCGGTCCGGGCCCGCGCCCCGGGACCGCCGTCCCGTCACCGTCGCAGTCACCCTCACTCGCCTCCTTGCACCCGCAGCGCCGCCGCCGGTTCGGTCCTTCGCAGCATCAGCGCCGCCACGATCAGCACGGGGGCCGCCGCGACACCCACCAGCAGCAGGGCCACCCGGCCCGGGGGAAGTTCCACCAGCACCTCGGGGACCGGCCGGGCCGCCCCGCCCGTCAGGACGATCAGCGGTACGACGGCACGGGTCAGCACCGTCCCGAGGGCGGCCCCGATCAGCAGCCCCAGACCGATCAGCACGGACTGCTCCACGGCCAGCAGCCGGGCGGGCAGCCGCCGGGGCGCGCCCAGCGCCCGCAGCACCGCGAACTCCGCCGCACGCTCCCGCAGCGCCCCCACCGTGCCCACCGCGAAACCGACCGCGGCCAGCAGCGCGGCCACCGCCGCCGTCGCGAGCAGCGCCGACTGCGGGCCCGCGCCCAGCGGATCCTCGTGCAGCTCCCGCGCGATCTCGTCCCGTACCAGCACCTGCGAAGGGTCGATCTCGGCCCGCTCCCGCAGCACCGCCGCGACCTTCGCCGCCTGCCCCGGCTCGGTGAACAGCCACCACTCGCCGGGACGGAACGACGCATCGGGCCGCTCGGCGAGCACCCGGTTGACCGCCCGCAGGTCGAGCAGCAGGGCGCCGCCGTCGAGTTCGGGCCGCGGCGCGGCGGAATCGGCGGCACCGGGCCCGGTCGTCGGTACGGCCTCCAGCACGCCCGCGATCCGGACGGTGATGTCACCGCCCTGCATCGGCACCTGAATCCGCGAACCGACCTTCGCGTCGGAGGCGGCCAGGAAGGACTTCGTCGCCAGCGCGAGCGGCTGCGGCGCCGGCGGGCGTACCGCCGTGACCCGGACCGTGACGGAACGCGCCGGGCCCCAGCCGTCCGTGTACTCCGCGGTACCCGTGTGGTAGCGGAGGTCGACCGGAGCATCCGGCGATGCGGTCACCTTGCTGACGGCGGGCCGTACGGCGGCGGGGTCGGCGTCGGCCGTACCGGCGGCGGCCGTGGCCCGCCAGGACAGCCCCTCGGGTACGGCCACCGGCCGCGCGGTCCCGTCCGGACCCGCCGCCCGGATCGCGCCGACGGTCAGCCTCTTGGGCGCGACCCGGTCCGGGAAGCCCTCCTCGTCGAACTCGACCGCGGTCAGCGCCAGCGGCCCCGCGGGACGGCCGACGGGCGCATCGGCGGCCTTCGCAAGGTCCAGTGACACCCGGTGCCGCTTGCCGTCGGGGAGCAGATTGCTCAGGGGGAGGCGGTACGGGACGCCGTAGCGGTCCTCCACGGTGACCGTGGCGGACAGCCCCCGCTCCCCGAAGGTACTGGCGTCCAGGGCGGCGGTGCCGTGCGGCCCGTCATAAGCCCCGCCCAGGGTGATGTCCAGCTCCAGCCGTTGGGTCCGGTCGGGCAGCACCACCCCGGCGCGCGGTTCGTCGGGGGTCCGCAGCCCCCCGACCAGAGCGTGCGGATCCCCGTCCGCCGCGAGGTCGTCCCGCAGCGCCGGTCCGCCCCCGGCCCGCCCGTGCGCCGACGCCCGCCGGATGTCCAGGGCCAGCACGGTCGCCTGGCGCCCGCCGGTCAGCGGCATCGTCTGCCGGGCGGCGGGGGCGGCGATCCGCAGCCCCGGCATCCCGTCGTACACCCCGCCCTGCCCGAACTGGACCGTGCCCCCGCCGAGCACCCGCACCGGCGCGCCCGCCCGGAAGTCGGCCTGATCGTCCTGCGAACGGTCCCACGAAGCGCTCTGACCGATCGCCAGCATCCCCAGCGCGACCGCCAGCACCAGCAGCAGCGCCGGGCCCGCACCGCGCGCCGGGCGGCGGCTCAGCTGCCAGCCCGCGAGCGCCGACGTCAGACCCCGGCCACGGACCGCCCGCCGCTCGGCGAGCCGTGCCGCGGGCGGCAGCAGCCGCAGCGTCAGTACGGTCCCGGCCAGCAGCGCCAGCGCCGGGGCCACCACCAGCAGCGGGTCGATCCCCAGCGCGCCGCCGCGGTCACCGCTCAGCGCCCCGCTGCCCGACGTCCGCCGCTCCAGCTGCCAGTACGCCACCCCGGCGACCGCGACCAGCGCGATATCGGCGCCCGCCCGCACCGGGGCGGGCAGCGTACCGGCCCGCCCCCGGGACCGGCGGGCCGCACCGATCGCCGGAGCCACCACCGCCGCCGCACAGGCCAGCGCCACCAGCGCGCCCACCAGCCAGACGGAGGCCGTCGGCGCCGTGTCCACCCGCAGCCCGATCCTGGCCGGCAGCCCCTGACCCGCGAGCAGCGCGGTCAGCGGACCGGCGAGCAGCGGCGCACCGATGACGGCGGGAAGCGCGAGGAACAGGGCCTCCAGGGCCGACAGGGCCGCGATCCGGCCCCTCGACGCACCGCGTGCCAGCAGGACCCGGGTCTCGGTCTCCCGCTCCGTACTCAGGAGCCGGGCCACCAGCAGCAGCGCGTACCCGGCGAGCAGAACGAGCTGCAGCGAGACGATCAGCAGCGTCGCCCGGGCCACCAGCAGCGCCCGCTCCATCCGGTCGAGGACCTCCGGCAGGGACGTCTTCGCCACCACCCCGCCCTTGAGGCCGGGCTCCGCGGACAGTACTTTCTGACTCTGGCGCGCGGACGAGCGGAGCGTGTCGATCCGGTCGGCTTGCAGGGCGGAGAAGTCCGCGGTCGCCAGCCAGGACGGACCGCTCTTGGCGATCCGCTCGGAGGCGAAGGCCCGGGGGTCCGCGAGCAGCGGACCGTAGGTGGTGAACACGTCCGTACGGACGCTGCGGCCGCGCAGTTCGTCCAGTTGCCAGTACGGATCATTGCGGTCGTGGACCCGGTAGACCCCGGCCACCCGGATCTGCACCGCGGGTCCGCCGAGGCGGCTGGCGAGGGTCAGCACCCGCGGTCCCGCAGTCAGCTTCAGGGCCCGCGCGGCCGCCTCCGGCAGTGCCACCTCGACCACCGGGCCCGCAGCCGGGCCGGAGGGCCAGGCCCCCGACACCAGCCGGACCCGGGAGCGGTCCACGACCGCCAGCATGGTCAGATCCGGTTCGCCCTGGCGGGCAGCGGGCGGCTGGAGCGCCCGGGGGAGGGAGTAGGGCGCGGACCGCTCGAACGGCCGCAGGGTGACGGGCAGTCCGTCGAAGGCCCGCTCCGCCCCTCGCTGCGCGCCCCGCTCGGCGGCGGCCCGGTCCGCGGAGGAGTCCTCGGAGGTGATGATCAGCGAGGCGGCGGCCGCGTCCCGGGACTGGAGCGCATGGCGCAGTCCGGCGTCCCCGACGGAACCGGCGAAGGCGGCGAGTGCGGCCAGCACCGAAGCGGTGAGCAGCACGGCGAGCAGTGCGGCGGACAGCAGCAGCCGGTGCCCGCGCGCACGGTGGAACAGAAACGCCGTCACCGTTCATCCCCCTGTAGCCCGGTACGGGCTGCCCCCGAAACAACTTTCGAGCTGGGATCGTTGCAGAGGGCACCGGGGGGAAGCACGTGAGGGCCCCGGAGTTGATCAGATCGTGACCGTCGGGGGAAGCGTTCTCAGCGTTCGACGAGAAGCGCCCCCCGCCCGGCCGGGAAACGCTTCCTGCTCAGCTCTCGGGCTGCTCGGCGACCCGCGCGGCCTTGCGCTCCGCCTCGGCCCGCTCCTCCGCCTCCATCTCCGCGAACACGTCGATCGGCGGCGGCGCCTTGGCCAGGAAGACCCAGGTCAGATAGACGGCCAGCAGGAACGGCGGGATCTTGAGCGCCACCAGCACCCAGCCCAGCTCGGTCGTATCGGCCCACCAGTAGAGCGGGAAGAGGATCGCGCACTTGGCGAGCAGGATCGCGCCCCAGGCGTAGCTGGCCTTCGTGTACGCCTTCTTGCGGCCCGGATTACGGGTCCGCCAGGACATGTTCTCCTTGAAGACTGGGCCCAGCATCAGCCCGATCAGCGGCACCCCCGCCACCGCGGTCGCGACGTACGCCACGCCGAGACCCAGGGTGTAGAGCATGCCCGGCAGATAGAAGTCCTTCGCATTGCCGGTCATCATCGCGAAGACCACACCGAAGGCGACGCCGAAGACCCCGCTGAACGCGTGCTTGACCGTGCCCTTGAGGACCAGCCGGGCGGCGACCAGCACCAGCGCGACCGCCAGTGCGGCGATCGCGGAGGCGTGGAGGTTCTGGTTGATCGTGTAGATGGTGACGAACAGCAGACCGGGGACGACCGTCTCCACCATGCCGCGGATACCGCCGAAGGCATCGAAGAGGGCGGCCTCGGTGACCGCCCTGACATCGGCCTCGTCGGGGGCCGCGGCGCCTGCCGGGGCTCCGTCCGGACCCTGTGCGCCGGACACCGGCGAGCCCGCGGAGGGCAGGTCCGATGCAGAGGACGCCGGGGAGGGGGAGGGGGTGGTGGTCGGCTTGTCGAAAGACGTCACCGGCTACTCCTGTCCGAGCGGTCGGAGTTCGTATTTGGGGTTGAACAGCACACGACGGCCGTGGCTCATGGAGATCCGGCCCGAAGCTATGAGTCTGCGGCCCGGCTCGATGCCCACGATGGAGCGGCGGCCGAGCCACACGATGTCCAGCGGGGCCGTGCCGTCGAACAACTCGGCCTCCAGGGCGGGCACCCCGGCCCTGGGACGCAGGGTCACCGTCCGCAACGTACCAGTGACGCGGACGATCTGGCGATCCGTGCATTCGGCGATCCGGGTGCACCCGGACACCTGTGCGTCCACCCGCAGTTCCTCCGACTCCAGGTCCTGCCGCGAACTGGCCAGGCGGTCGAACATACGGCGGAGACGGCCGACCGGTTTCGGGTCCGGACCTGCCGGTCCGGACCCGGGTCCGGAACCGCTTCCGGACGTCCCGGATGGAGGTGCGCTCATGCAGCAAGCGTACCGGCCCCGGCCGGAACGCCACCCGGCGCGGCAAGCGCCTGTGGACAACTCCTGGACACCCGATGAACACCGGCCACCCGGCCACCCGGCCGGCCCGGGGCCGTCACCGGCGGCTACCGGCGCACTACCGCTCGAAGCGGTAGCCCATGCCCGGCTCGGTGACGAAGTGTCTCGGGTGCGACGGATCGGCCTCCAGCTTCCGCCGCAGCTGGGCCATGTAGACGCGGAGGTAGTTGGTCTCGGTCCCGTAGGACGGGCCCCAGACCTCCTGGAGGAGCTGCTTCTGGCTGACCAGCCGGCCGGTGTTCCGGACCAGCACCTCCAGCAGATGCCACTCGGTCGGGGTCAGCCGGACGTCCCGGCCGTCGCGGTTGACCTTCTTCGCGGCCAGATCGACCGTGAAGCCGTCGGTCTCGACGACGACGACGTCGTCATCGCCGCCGCCCACCGGCTCGGCCCGGCGGACCGCCGCCCGCAGCCGGGCCAGCAACTCGTCCATCCCGAAGGGCTTGGTGACGTAGTCGTCGGCGCCCGCGTCCAGCGCCTCCACCTTCTCGTCCGAGGTGTGACGGGCGGAGAGCACCAGGATCGGGACCCGGGTCCAGCCGCGCAGACCCTTGATGACCTCCACCCCGTCCATATCGGGCAGGCCCAGGTCGAGTACGACGACATCGGGGTGACGGGCGGCGGCCAGCTGGAGCGCGGTCGCCCCGTCGGGCGCCGCGTCCACCTCGTACTTGCGCGCCTTCAGGTTGATCACGAGGGCGCGTACGATCTGCGGCTCGTCGTCGACCACCAGCACCCTGGTCATGCGCGGCCTGCCTTTCTGTCCTTCAGCTGTTGCCTTGTTCGCGTGGTTCGCTTCGTTCCGGGCGCCAGGGGCGCCCGCGGCGCCCGCCGGGAGCGCCGTGTCCGCGGGGCTCACGGCGCACCGCCGCCGCCCGGGGCCCACCGGGAGCCACGGCCCGGGTCCGGCCCGGTCCGCGAGCCGGACCCCGGCACCGGAGCGGCGCCCCCGGCGCTGCGCGTCACGAGGTGACCTGCGCAGGGAGATCGGGGGTCGCGGGTTCCGTCCCCGGGGCGACCATCAGGGTCAGCACCATGGTCATTCCGCCGCCCGGGGTGTCCTCGGCCGTGAGCGTGCCGCCCATGGCCTCCACGAAACCGCGGGCCACCGCCAGTCCCAGTCCCACCCCCGCGCCGCGCGGAGCGTCCCCGTACCGCTGGAACGGCTCGAAGATCCGCTCCTTCTCGTCGTCCGGCACCCCAGGGCCCCGGTCCGCCACCCGGACCTCCACCCGCCCGCCCAGGGTGCTCGCCGCCACCGTCACCGGGGTCTCGTCCGGGCTGTACTTGACGGCGTTCTCGACGATGTTCGCCACGGCCCGCTCCAGCAGCCCCCGGTCGACGGTGACCATCGGCAGCGTCTCCGGAATGTCCAGCTCGACGCTCTCGTCCGGCACACCGACCAGCGCCATGGGAACCACCTCGTCGAGATCGGTCACCCGCATCAACGGGGTGACCGTACCCGTCTGGAGACGGGACATGTCGAGAAGATTCCCCACCAGCTGGTCAAGTCTGTCGGCACCGTCCTCGATGCCCTCCAGCAGTTCGGCCTCGTCCTCGTCGGACCAGGCCACATCGTCCGATCTCAGCGAGGTGACGGCCGCCTTGATCGCCGCGAGAGGGGTCCGCAGATCATGGCTGACGGCGGCCAGCAGCGCGGTACGGATGCGGTTGCCCTCGGCGAGCCTGCGGGCGCCCTCGGCCTCCCCGACCAGCCGCTGGCGGTCGAGGACCACGGCCGCCTGGGCCGCGAAGGCGGCCAGCACCCGGCGGTCCTCCGCGGGCAGCACCCGCCCCGACAGCGCCAGCGCCATGTGGTCCCCGACGGGCATGTCGACATCGGCGTCCTCCGGCCGGACGACCGAACGGGGGCCGACGCTGCCCGCCGTGGTCCACGGGTCCACGTCGCTCTTCCGCTCCAGGAGGGCCACCGACTCCATGCCGAAGGTCTCCCGGACCCGCTGCAGCAGCGCGTCCAGTGAGGTCTCCCCGCGCAGCACGCTCCCGGCGAGGAAGGACAGGATCTCCGACTCCGCCCGCAGCCGGGCCGCCTGATGGGTGCGGCGCGCCGCCAGATCCACCACGGAGGCCACCGCCACGGCGACGGCGAAGAAGATGACGATCGCGACGATGTTCTTCGGGTCGTACACGGTGAGGGTGTGCACGGGCGGGGTGAAGTAGTAGTTCAGCAGCAGGGACCCCACGGCCGCCGACGCCAGGGCCGGCAGCAGCCCGCCCAGCAGCGCCGCCATCACGGTGGCGAAGAGGAAGAGCAGGACGTCGTTGGCGAGCCCGAGGGAATCGTCGAGGGCCCTCAGCAGCAGCGCCAGCAGGACGGGGGCGGCGACGCCGACCAGCCAGCCCGAGACGATCCGCGACCGGCCGAGCCGGGCGCCGCGCGCCACCGGAAGCCCCCGGCCCTTGCCCGCCTCGTCGTGGGTGACGATGTGGACGTCCAGATCGGGCCCGGAATCCCGGGCCACCGTCGCACCCACCCCCGGGCCGAAGATGTACTGCCAGGTCTTGCGTCGGCTGGAGCCCAGCACGATCTGGGTGGCGTTCACCCCGCGGGCGAACTCCAGCAGCGATGAGGGGATGTCGTCGCCGATGACATGGTGGAACGTCCCCCCGAGGTCCTCCACCAGGGTCCGCTGGACCGCCAGCTCCTTCGGTGACGCCGCGGTCAGACCGTCGCTGCGGGCGATGTAGACCGCGAGGATCTCACTGCCCGAGCCCTTGGCCGCCATCCGTGCCGCCCGGCGGATCAGGGTGCGCCCCTCCGGCCCTCCGGTCAGCCCGACGACGATCCGCTCCCGGGCCTGCCAGGTCGAGCGGATGTTGTGCTCGCCCCGGTACTGCTGGAGGTACTCGTCGACCCGGTCCGCCACCCACAGCAGCGCGAGCTCCCGCAGCGCGGTCAGATTCCCGGGCCGGAAGTAGTTCGACAGCGCCGCGTCGACCTTGTCCGGCTTGTAGATATTGCCGTGGGCCATCCGGCGGCGCAGCGCCTGCGGCGCCATGTCGACCAGTTCGATCTGGTCGGCCCGCCGCACCACCTCGTCCGGGACGGTCTCCCGCTGCCGTACCCCCGTGATCGACTCCACGACGTCGCCGAGTGACTCGAAGTGCTGGATGTTGACGGTCGATATCACGTCGATCCCGGCCGCCAGCAGCTCCTCCACGTCCTGCCAGCGCTTGGCGTTGCGCGAGCCGGGCACGTTCGTATGCGCCAGCTCGTCCACCAGCGCCACGGCGGGGCGCCGCTCCAGGACGGCGTCCACGTCCATCTCGGTGAACACCCCGCCGCGGTACTCCAGCTCGCGGCGGTGGATCTGCTCCAGACCGTGCAGCATCACCTCGGTCCGCGGCCGGTCGTGGTGCTCCACGAAGGCCACCACACAGTCCGTGCCCCGCTCCACCCGGCGGTGGGCCTCGGAGAGCATCGCGTACGTTTTGCCCACACCCGGCGCCGCGCCGAGGTAGATCCGAAGCTTGCCGCGTCCCATGGCCCCATTGTCTTTCAGGAAGGCGATCAGGCGTTCCGGCCGTCACGCTCGTGCGCTGCGATGACGATACGGCGCGGGAAGCGGGCAAATCGGGCGGGGTGGTGGGGTCGGAGACGGTATTGACGCGATTCTGATGCGCGCCTCCCCGGGGCCGGCCCCTCCGCCCACCTGCGGCAGAGCCCGCCGGCCCGGCCCGTGGTCAGTGTTCGGTTATCTCTCCGTCGTGCAGTTCCAGCACCCGGTCCGCCAGACCGAGGAGCTGGGTGTCGTGGGTGGCGACGAGCGCGGTGACCCCTTCGGCCCGGACGACCGCCCGCAGCAGCTCCATCACCGAGAGCCCGGTCTCGGCGTCGAGCTGACCCGTCGGCTCGTCGGCTATCAGCAGGGCGGGACGGTTGGCGAGGGCCCGGGCGATGGCCACCCGCTGCTGCTGTCCGCCGGAGAGCTCCGTGGGCCGCTGGGCGGCGTGATCCGCGAGACCGACCAGCGCGAGCAGCAGCTCCACCCGCTCGTCCCGCTCCTTCACCGGCGCCCTGCGCAGCCGCAGCGGCACCCCCACGTTCTCCGCGGCCGTCAGGATCGGGATCAGCCCGAAGGACTGGAAGACAAAGCCCATCCGGTCGCGCCGCAGTGCCAGCAGACCGTCCTCGTCCAGCCCGGCCAGGTCCGTACCGTCGAGGGAGATCCGCCCCTCGTCGGGTTCGTCGAGACCGCCGACGAGATTCAGCAGCGTCGTCTTCCCCGATCCCGACCGGCCCTTCAGTGCCACCAGCTCGCCCCGGGGCACCTCGAAGGAGACCCCCCGGAGCGCATGCACCGCGCCCGCCCCCGAGCCGTACGTCCGGTGCAGATTCTCCACCCGCACCATCGGCCCGCCGGCCACCGCACCGCCCGGCCCGTCCACCACGGCCGCCGTACCGCTCCGCCCGTCGCTGCTCATCCTTGCCCCCCGGTGGTTCCCGTCGTCCTCCCGGACCGAGCGTCGTGGGTACGGCCGTACAGGCTCCGCACCCGCGCACGGCCTGTCCGTCCCCACCGCTCATCCGGTGTTTTCGGCACAGTACGGGGAAACGGCGACGGGCCGCACCCCCCTGTGGACAACTCGGGGTGCGGCCCGTCGGATGCTTCGGCGCCGAGGCCTTTCGGCCAGGTCAGCGGACTTCTGTGATCTCCGGGCCCCGCTGGAGCTGCCCCATGCCGCCGGAGAAGCGGGAACCGGCCTGCTCCTCCTGCTGGACGCCCTCGGGCACCATCTGTGCGTCCTCGGGGAGCTTGAGGACGATCGGATCACGGGGTGCCATCGGTCCGTCACCGCGGACGACGACCGTGTCGCGGAAGATCTGCTCCAGCAGACCGGCGGCCTCGGGCTGAACCGCGCCCTGGCCGGAGATCACCCCGCGCAGGAACCAGCGCGGCCCGTCGACGCCGACGAAGCGCACCAGCTGCACCCCGCCCGTACCGTCCGGCAGCTGCACCGGCACCTGTGCCCGCAGCTCCCAGCCGAGGGGACCCTCGACCTCGTCGATCACGCCGCCCTGCTGGGTGATCCCGCCGGCGATCTCGTCGCGGACCTCTCCCCAGATGCCTTCCTTCTTCGGCGCTGCGAAGGCCTGGAGCTGAACGGCGCTGTCCCGCAGGACGACCGTCGCGGCGACGATCGCGTCACCGGCGACCTCCACCCGCAGTTCCATGCCCTCGACCCCGGGCACGAACAGTCCGCCCAGGTCGACCCGCCCCTCGGCGGGCTTGGACACCTCGGAAAGGTCCCAGGGGCCGTCGGGCCGCGGGGCCGGAGGAAGGTTCACCCGCTGGGGTGCGACATCGTCGGCGTCCGCGCCGGCTTCGTCCGGCCCGTCCAGGGCCGCGTCGACCTGCTCGGTCTCGCCCGCTGCGTCCGCGTCCTCCGCGGAACCACTCTTCTTGCGACGTCCGAACACGTCACTGTCCTTCCCGGTCGGATACGACGGAAGCGTATCTGTTCCCACCCGTTGAGCCATCCGTTGTGCCGCCCACGGCGGCATGACCGCCGGTGGACCCGAAGCCCCCCTCGGCCCGTGCCGAGCCGGGAAGCTCCGCCACCTCGTGGAAGCGCACCTTCTCGACCTTCTGGACGACAAGCTGGGCGATACGGTCGAAGCGCTCGAACCGCACGCTCTCGCGCGGGTCGAGATTGACCACGATCACCTTGATTTCCCCACGGTACCCGGCGTCAATCGTCCCAGGGGCATTCACAAAGGCTACTCCGCAGCGGGCCGCGAGGCCCGAGCGCGGATGGACGAAGGCGGCGTACCCGTCGGGCAGCGCCACGGAGATCCCGGTCGGCAGCACCGTCCGCTCCCCGGGCGCCAGGACGGCGGCCTCGCAGGTCACCAGGTCGGCCCCGGCGTCGCCCGGGTGCGCGTACGAGGGCAGCGGTACCTCGGGGTCGACCCGGCGGATCAGCACATCGAGAGGGCTGAGGGGGCTGGACATCAGGGGTTCACCTCGAAAGCACGTGCGCGACGAATCTGGTCGGGGTCGGCCATGGCGGCCTCGATCTCCTCGGCGCGGCCGTTGTCGATGAAGTGATCGACCTTGACCTCGACGAAAAGGGCGTTCGCGCGGACGGCGAGCGGCCCGTCGGGACCACCGATCCGGCCCTCCGCACGAGCGTAGAGCTTCCGTCCGGCCACCGCGGTCAGCTCGGCCCGGAGGAACAGCAGGGTGCCGACGGGTACGGGGCGGACGAAATCGGTCTCCAGCCGGCCCGTGACCGCGATCGTCCGCAGCAGCCAGGTCAGGGAGCCCAGCGATTCGTCGAGCGCGGTGGCCAGCACCCCGCCGTGGGCGAGCCCCGGGGCGCCCTGGTGGGCGGGCTTCACCGTGAACTCGGCGGTAATGCTCACGCCCTCCCCGGCCCGGGCCGCCAGATGCAGTCCGTGCTCCTGGTCCCGCCCGCAGCCGAAGCACTGTTCGTAGTGGGTACCGAGCAGTTCACCGGGCGCGGGGGCGTCGGGATGGCGTACCGGTGGTACGGCATCGGCCGGAGGCGTCACGGCCGAGGGGCGGGCGGCCGCCGGGCCCGGTTCCGGCACGGGGTCCGGCCCCGGTGGATTCGCAGTGCTCACAGGCGCAGACCTTACCCGCGGTCGGTCCCTTGCCTCACGTGAGCACCGTCGTCCGCCCGCGTACGCCCGGCTCGCACCGGCAGCACACCGCCGACGGCCGGGTGGCATCTCGTACACATGTGCCCACGACCCGGTGGGTCCGGGGGGCCGTCGCCGGTGGCGCGGCGGCGCCGTACCCCCACGAGGAACGCCCCGCAGGCCGTGCCAAGCTTGACCGTATGCAGCCCCCCGCCCCGGCCGCCGCGCCGCGCTACGAAGAACGACTGACCGCCCCGGCACTGTGGTGGGTGATCTGCGGCCTGCTGGGCCTCACGGGCGGGCTCACGGTCTTCCCGGTCGGCCTGCTGCCGACGATCGTCGCCGTGATCACGGTGACGCTGCTGTCCGGCGCGCTGGTGAGTTCGTACGGCAGCGCCCGGATCCGGGTGGTGGCGGGGGCTCTGGTCGCCGGGGACGCCCGGATTCCGCTGACGGCCCTCGGCGAGCCCGAGGTGCTCGACCCGGAGGAGGCCCGTGCCTGGCGCTCCTACAAGGCGGATCCCCGGGCCTTCATGCTGCTGCGCAGCTATGTGCCGACGGCGCTGAAGGTCGAGGTCACCGACCCGGCCGACCCCACTCCGTACGTCTATCTGTCCACCCGCGATCCCGAGGCCCTGGCCGCGGCGCTGTCCGGCCGACCCGCGGGGGAGTAACCGCGGAAGCATTCCGGAGCCGCCCCGGCGGGGCATCCGGGCCCGGGCACGACAGAGGTGCCCGTGGCGCGCAGAGGGGGAGCGGGGGCCGCTGCGGGCCCCCGTTACAGGTCATGACGGAAAGCGGTAAGAGGTCTCAGCGCTCCAGCTCGTGGGCCCGGTGACCCGGCTCCGGAGACAGCTCCAGAGGCTGCTGCGGCTGCTCCAGGGGCGGCAGCTCCAACGCGTCCCACGACACCCGGCGGACCCGCAGGTCCTTACGGATGCGCTCGGCGAGCTGCCGGGTGTCCCGGCGGTTGATCACGGCGCCCACGGCCGCACCGATCATGAACGGCAGCAGATTCGGCAGATTCCGGATCATGCGCTTCATGATCTGCTGGCGCAGTTCGCGCTTCAGCCCGCTGCTGACCAGCGCTGCGTTCTTGTACGTCGACGGCTTGGTCACGTCGATGCCGCGCTCTTCCGACCAGGTGGTCAGATAGACGGCACTGCGCTCCTTGAGCGTGCCCGGCGGACGCTGGCCGTAGACCTCGTACAGCTCGGCGATCAGTTTGAGTTCTATCGCGGCCACACCGGTGATCTCGGCGGCCAGTTCTGCGGGCATTGCAGGGGGTACGGGCAGCATCGCCGCAGCTCCCACGCCCGCGCCCACGGTCGCGGTCCCGTTGGCCGCGCCCGCGACCAGCTTGTCGGCAAGCTGTTCGGGGTCCAGGCCCGGGAACTGTGACCGGAGGGTCGCCAGATCGCGCACCGGGATGCGCGGGGCGTTCTCGATGATCCGGTCGGCGAGATAGCCGACGGCCGCCCGGGCGCTCTGCCCGCTTCTGCGGACGCCCCGGCGCATACCGGCCAGCCGGCCGGCCTTCTCCGGAACCTGCTCCGCCGCCGCGTCCGCAGCCGGGGGCTGCGACGGCACGGGGAGTGCGTCAGGCGAGGCCGAGGGGCCTCGCCCGCCCTCTCCCACGGCATGGGGCAGGAGGGCGGCCGAGTGCTCGCCCAGGGGCTCAGGAGCCCCGGACGGTCCCGTACCGCCCTGATGCGTCTCCGACGGCTTCAGCCGCCCGAAGCGCCGCTTCCTCGACGGTGTCTCGCCTGCCACGGCCGACCGGACCTTACTCGCAGTCGCGGCAGATCGGCTGGCCGTTCTTCTCACGGGCCAGCTGGCTGCGGTGGTGGACGAGGAAGCAGCTCATGCAGGTGAACTCGTCGGCCTGCTTGGGCAGCACCCGGACGGCCAGCTCCTCGTTGGAGAGGTCCGCGCCGGGCAGCTCCATGCCCTCTGCGGCCTCGAACTCGTCGACGTCGACGGTCGAGGTCGACTTGTCGTTCCGGCGGGCCTTCAGTTCCTCAAGGCTGTCCGAATCGACGTCGTCGTCGGTCTTGCGTGGGGTGTCGTAGTCCGTTGCCATGTGTCGCTCTCCCCCTCTGGGTGTGATTGCGGTGTCTCCAGCGCACGTAACGCGTGAGAGGCCGGACTTGTGCCCGACCTGAGGCGGAGATTTTGCCTCACATCAAGGTCTGTTACTCAATCGACACCCAACCGGATCCCTCGGGAGTGATCGGGTTGGATGGCGATGGGGACCGTACACGATCCGAAGATTGCAGCTCACGGGCGCCACCCCGTGTACTTCCCGTGATCCGGACCCCCGGAAACCCGGACTTTTACCGGCTTTCCGGAAGGAGCGTGATCACGGAGAGTGGATGGTCCGAAAATCGTCCCTGTGATTGATCACACACGGACAACCCTGGAACAGGTCCCGAAAATTCCGCCCAAAGCGAACGGATTTTCTCGTCCCGAGGACCGGCCCCGTCGGACATTCAGAGCGGCAGCGTGACGCGCATCACGAGCCCACCGCCCTCACGGGGCTCCGCGATGATACGGCCCCCGTGGGCCCGGACCACCGACCGGACGATCGACAGGCCGAGTCCGACGCCCTTGTCGCTGCCCGTCCGCTCCTGCCGCAGCCTGCGGAAGGGTTCGAAGATGTTGTCGGTCTCGTACGCCGGGACCACGGGCCCGGTGTTCTCCACCACCAGCTCGGCACGGCCCGTTCCGGTCCGGGTGGTCACCTCGACCCAGCCGCCGTCCGGCACGTTGTACCGCACGGCGTTCTGGACCAGGTTCAGGGCCACCCGCTCCAGTAGTACGCCGTTGCCCGACACGACCGCGGGCTCGCGCTCCCCGCGGATCTCCACACCCCGCTCGGCCGCCTCGCCGCGGGTCTGGTCCACCGCCCGGGTCGCGACCTCCGCCAGATCGACGGGTTTGTGCTCGACGATCTGGTTCTCGCTCCGGGCGAGCAGCAGCAGCCCCTCCACGAGCTGCTCGCTCCGCTCGTTCGTGGCCAGCAGCGTCTTGCCGAGCTGCTGGAGCTCCACGGGGGCGCCGGGATCGGAGAGATGCACCTCCAGCAGGGTGCGGTTGATCGCCAGCGGCGTCCGCAGCTCGTGGGAGGCGTTGGCGACGAACCGCTGCTGGGCGGTGAAGGCGCGCTCCAGCCGGGCCAGCATCTCGTCGAAGGTGTCCGCCAGCTCCTTCAGCTCGTCCTCCGGCCCGTCGAGCTTGATCCGGCGGGACAGGTCCGAACCGGCGACCTGGCGGGCGGTACGGGTGATCCGGCCCAGCGGCGACAGCACCCGGCCCGCCATCGCGTAACCGAACGCGAAGGCGATGATGCTCAGCCCCAGCAGGGCGAAGAGGGAGCGGCGCAGCAGGTCGTTGAGCGCCACCTCGCGCTGGTGCGCGAAGCACTGCGTGAGGGCGGAGGTGAACTCCTCGCTCGTACCGTCGGCGGGCAGGTTGCAGCCGCTCGTCGTCTCCTGGAACTTCCCGGAGATGATCTTGAACGGCAGATTGCTGTTGCTGCCGTCGTGCAGTGCCTGGGCGGCCAGCAGATAGATGATCGACAGCAGCAGGATGCCCGCGATCAAGAACATCCCGCCGTACAGCAGGGTGAGCCTTATCCGGATCGTGGGCCGCAGCAGCGGGCGGACCGGAGTGCGCGGGTCCCAGGAGGGCTTCGGGGGCACCTTGGGCGGTGCGGGAGCGGCGGGCACGGGTCAGATCCGATAGCCGGAACCCGGCACGGTGACGATCACCGGCGGCTCCCCGAGCTTGCGGCGCAGGGTCATCACGGTCACCCGCACCACGTTCGTGAACGGATCGGTGTTCTCGTCCCAGGCCTTCTCCAGCAGCTGCTCCGCCGAGACCACCGCACCCTCGCTGCGCATCAGCACCTCCAGCACCGCGAACTCCTTCGGCGCGAGCTGGATCTCCCGGCCGTCCCGGAACACCTCGCGGCGGTTCGGGTCCAGCTTGATCCCGGCGCGCTCCAGCACGGGCGGCAGCGGCACCGTGGTCCGCCGCCCCAGCGCCCGCACCCGGGCGGTCAGCTCGGTGAATGCGAACGGCTTGGGCAGATAGTCGTCGGCGCCCAGCTCCAGGCCCTCGACCCGGTCCGAGACGTCCCCCGACGCGGTCAGCATCAGCACCCGGGTCGGCACGCCCAGCTCCACGACCTTGCGGCACACGTCGTCGCCGTGGACCAGTGGCAGATCGCGGTCGAGCACCACCACGTCGTAGTCGTTCACGCCGATCCGCTCCAGCGCGGCGGCCCCGTCGTACACCACGTCGACCGCCATGGCCTCCCGGCGCAGCCCGGTGGCCACCGCATCGGCGAGCAGCTGCTCGTCCTCGACGACGAGTACGCGCACGTCGCGATCCTTCCCTTGGCCCCGTCGACCCGATCGGGGCATGTCCGTGCACTGTCTGTGCGCTTCCATCCTGCCCGTTACGCGCGTAAACCGGCTGTAAGGCGGGATGCTCCCGCCTTCGGAGCCGGAGCCGAGGTGCCGGGCGGTGCGGGAATCAAAGGATTTCCGGCGGAGTTGAGGTTTCTCTGAGGGAAGGCCGGGGGAGGACGAGAAGACACCCGAGATCACGCCCTGGAGGGCGCACCCCCCGTATGCGCCCGTCCGCCGCCGGAAGCGACGCAGGACGGCGCCGGCCGTGATCGACCCGCCCCCGTCCGCGGCTGCCCGCGGCGGAGGGCACTCAGGCACACCCCCGTGCCACCACCCACGACGAGGGGGCGCATATGGACGCATTCACCGCAGGACTGCTACAGCGCATAAAGGCCACGGAAACCGACCTCACCCTGGCTCGCGAGACCGGCGACGACTTCCTCGCGGATGTCGAGCTGGCCGAGCTGGAAGACCTCCGGCGGCTGGCCGCCGAGCACGGCGTGCGGGTCGAAGCGGCCTGACCCGTCCGGCCCGGCGCCCGTCCGCACCCGTACCCACACCCACCACCGGCCCACGCCTGACGCACGACTGACGCACGCCCGACCCACGCCTCAGCCACGACTACGCACGACTGCGCGTGAACCGTAGACATCGGTGGGTCCGGCACCCGACAGGGGCCGGGCCCACCACCGTACGAACCCCGGGGTTTCCCCGGGACCGCGGACGGGCGCCGCCCCGGTCCATCCGCCCGGTGCGGCGCCACACCGTCCCCGGGCGGACATCTGCCGATGGCCGTAATCCGACGGCGGCGCCCCGGTCTCCGGTCAGTCGTGCCAGGCGCCGAACTCCTCCAGCAGGCCCTGGAGCGGGCCGAAGACCCCGGGGACGGCCGCGACGGCCAGCTCGTACGAGGGAGGGCTCCCCGGGCGGCCCCCGGTCTGCGCACCGGCCTCCCGGGCGATCAGATCGCCCGCCGCCAGATCCCAGGGGTGGAGCCCCCGCTCGTAGTAGCCGTCCAGCCGGCCCGCCGCCACATCGCACAGGTCCACGGCGGCCGAGCCGCCGCGCCGGATGTCCCGCAGCTTCGGAATCAGCCGCTCCGCCACCGCTGCCTGATGGGTGCGGACCTCGGCGACGTAGTTGAAGCCCGTGGCGACGAGTGCCTGGTCCAGCGGCGGCGCCGGACGGCAGCGCACCGGCCGGTCGTTCAGGAAGGCACCCCCGCCCAGCACGGCCCGGCTCGTCTCGCCGCGCATCGGAGCCGTCACCACCCCGACGACCGTCTCGCCGTCGCGCTGTGCCGCGATCGACACCGACCAGGTCGGCAGCCCGTAGAGGTAGTTCACCGTGCCGTCCAGCGGATCCACGACCCAGCGGATGCCGCTGGTCCCCGTGCTGGAGGCACCCTCCTCGCCCAGGAATCCGTCGTCGGGCCTGCGCTCCGCCAGAAAGCCGGTGATCAGCTTCTCGGCCGCGATGTCCATCTCGGTGACCACGTCGATCGGGCTGGACTTGGTCGCCGCCACCCCCAGATCGTCCGGACGGCCGTCGCGCAGCAGCCGGCCCGCCCGGTCGGCGGCCTCCAGGGCCAGGGCGAGCAGTTCGGACAGGAGCGGGTCACTCGTGGTGGTCACGGCCATTCCTCACGGTCGGCACGGGAAGGAGGCGAGAAGGAGACGGGAACGGAGACGAAGGCGAAACCGGAGGCGAGAAGGAGGCGGGAACGGAGGCGAGAGGGGGACAGCACGGGGGAGCGGCGTCATGCGTACGGATCGTCCGCACCGGCCGCCGCGGGCCGCGCGACCCGCGCCGGACAGCAGCCCACCGGGCAGACGTCGTGCGACGCCCCCAGCGCGCCCAGGGCACACGGCCGCACCGGCTCGCCGCGCTCCGTCGCCGCCCGCTCCAGGACCAGCTCCCGCACGGCCGCCGCGAACCGCGGGTCCGCGCCGACCGTCGCCGACCGGCGCACCGGCAGCCCCAGCTCGGCCGCCTTGGCCGCCGCTTCCGTATCGAGGTCGTACAGCACCTCCATATGGTCCGAGACGAACCCGATGGGCACCATCACGGCCGCCGGGGCCCCCGCGCCGTGCAACTCCTCCAGGTGGTCGCAGACGTCGGGCTCCAGCCAGGGGATGTGCGGGGCGCCGCTGCGGGACTGGTAGACCAGCTCCCAGGGGCGGTCCGCACCGGTCTCCGCACGGACGGCGTCCGCGATCACCCGGGCCACGTCCCGGTGCTCCCGCAGATACGCCCCGCCGTCGCCGTGCCCCTCCACCGGGCCGGAAGCGTCCGCCGATGCCGTGGGGATGGAGTGCGTCGTGAACACGAGGTGCGCGTCCGCGCGCAGCTCCTCCGGCAGGTCCGCGAGCGCCGCCAGCACCCCGTCGACCATGGGCCGCACGAACCCGGGGTGGTTGAAGTAGTGCCGGAGCTTGTCGACCCGCGGCGGCTCCAGCCCCTCCGCCCCCAGTGCGCCGAGTGCGTCCGCGAGGTTCTCGCGGTACTGGCGGCAGCCCGAGTACGAGGCGTACGCGCTGGTGGCGAGCACGGCGATCCGGCGGCGTCCGTCATGGACCATGTCCCGCAGTGTGTCGGTCAGATACGGGGCCCAGTTTCTGTTGCCCCAGTACACCGGCAGGTCCAGGCCGTGGTCCGCGAAGTCCTTGCGGAGCGCGTCCAGCAGCGCACGGTTCTGGTCGTTGATCGGACTGACGCCGCCGAACAGGAAGTAGTGCTCCCCGACCTCCTTCAGACGCTCCCTGGGGATGCCCCGGCCGCGTGTCACGTTCTCCAGGAACGGGACCACATCGTCCGGTCCCTCGGGACCGCCGAAGGAGAGCAGGAGCAGGGCGTCGTACGGGGTGGGGTCATGCAGGTCGGACATGAACCGATCCTCCCACCCGGCACCGACAACGCCGCACCCACCCGCCGCCACGACCCCCGTACGAGGCACCTCCACCCTGCCGGGAACCCCGCACGGGCGAAGGTCGTTCCAGCTCACGGACCGATTTCCGGGAAACCCCGGTGCGCGCGGCCGATCCCGGCGCGTAATCTGTCATCGCCACTGATACGCCTTACCGGACCTGTCCCACCGGAGCCCGTGTTGCCCAGTCCCTACCGCGCCATCTTCGCCGCCCCCGGCGCCAAGGCGTTCTCCGCCGCCGGACTCGTCGGACGGCTGCCGCTGGCGATGACCGGCGTCGGAGTGCTGGCGATGATCTCCGAGCTGACCGGCCGCTACCGGCTCGCCGGTCTGGTCGCGGCGACCATCGCCCTCGCGGCCGCGGCCCTCGGCCCCCAGATATCCCGGCTGGTCGACCGGCACGGCCAGACGAAGGTGCTCCGCCCGGCCACCCTGGTGTCGGTGGCCTCGGGGACGGGCCTCATCCTCTGCGCCACCGCGGGCGCCCCGGTGTGGACGCTGTTCGTGTTCGCCGCCGGCGTCGGCTGCGTGCCGAGCGTCGGCTCGATGGTCCGCGCCCGCTGGGCGGCGATCTACCAGGGCCGCGGGGAGCTGCACACCGCGTACTCCTGGGAGTCCATCGTCGACGAACTCTGCTTCATCGCCGGACCCCCGCTGGCGATCGGCCTGTCCACCGCCTGGTTCCCGGCGGCCGGTCCGCTGCTCGCCGGTCTCTTCCTGATGACCGGAGTCTTCTGGCTGACCGCCCAGAAGGCCACCGAGCCGATCCCGGCCCCGCGGGAGCACCACACGCCCGGCTCGGCGATGGCCTCGCGCGGCCTCCAGGTCCTGGTGGTCACCTTCGTCGCCACGGGCGCCATCTTCGGCTCGGTCGAGGTGATCTCCGTGGCCTTCGCCGAGGAGCAGGGCAACAAGGCCGCGTCCAGCATCGCGCTGGCGGTCTACGCCGCCGGTTCCTGCCTGGCGGGACTGGTCTTCGGACTGCTCCGCCTCAAGGGCTCGCCCGGACGTCGTTGGCTGCTCGGCGTCTGCGCGATGGCCGTGAGCACGATCCCCCTCCTGTTCGTCGGGAACCTGGTCGCCCTGAGCCTGGCGCTGTTCGTCGCGGGCCTGGCCATCGCCCCGACGATGGTGACCACCATGGGGCTGGTCGGTTCGCACGTCCCCTCCGCCAAGCTGACCGAGGGGATGACCTGGGTCAGTACGGGCCTCGCGGTCGGCGTGGCGCTGGGCTCCGGCGCGGCGGGTGTCGCCGTCGACGAATGGGGTGCGCAGACCGCGTACGGCGTCCCGGGGGTTGCCGGACTGCTGGCGGCCGTGGTGGCGTTCGTCGGATACCGCCGGCTGAGCCGGCCGGCGACGACGCGGGAGGGGCAGCGGGTCGATGAGCACGATCAGCACGCAGAGCGGGACGCGAACCTGGCGTAACTGGGCGGGGACCGTCACCGCCCGCCCCGTGCGGGAGGCGATGCCCGCGTCGGCGGACGAGGTCGCCGCCGCGGTACGGCGGGCCGCCGAGGACGGCCTCCGGGTCAAAACGGTCGGTACGGGCCACTCCTTCACGGCCGTCGCAGCCACCGACGGGCTGCTCATCCGTCCCGATCTCCTCACGGGCATCCGGCGGATCGACCGCGAGGCCATGACGGTGACCGTGGCCTCCGGCACCCCCTTGAGGCGGCTCAACCAGGCCCTCGCGCGCGAGGGCCTGTCGCTCGCCAACATGGGCGACATCATGGCGCAGACCGTCGCCGGGGCGGTCAGCACCGGCACGCACGGCACGGGCCGGGACTCCGGTTCGCTGGCCGCCCAGATCCGCGGCCTGGAACTGGTCACCGCCGACGGCTCCCTGCTGACCTGCGACGCCGAGACCCGCCCGGAGGTCTTCGCCGCCGCCAGGATCGGCCTGGGCGCCCTCGGAGTGATCACGGCAGTCACCCTCGCCGTCGAACCGCTCTTCCTGCTGACCGCACGGGAGGAGCCGATGACCTTCGGCCGGGTGGTCGCCGAATTCGAGGAGCTGCACGCGGAGAACGAGCACTTCGAGTTCTACTGGTTCCCCCACACGGACAACTGCAACACCAAGCGCAACAACCGCAGCGCGGGACCCCTGATCTCACCCGGTGCGCTCCTCGGGTGGATAGACGACGAACTCCTCTCCAACGGCCTGTTCCAGGTGGCGAACTCCGTCGGCCGGGCCGTCCCCGCCGCGATACCGCCGATCGCCAGATTCGCCAGCCGGGCCCTGTCCGCCCGTACGTACACCGACATTCCCTACAAGGTCTTCACCTCCCCCCGCCGGGTGCGCTTCGTGGAGATGGAGTACGCGCTGCCGCGCGAGGCCTGTACGGCGGCGCTGCGCGAGGTCCGGGCGATGATCGAACGCTCGCCGCTGAAGATCAGCTTCCCGGTCGAGGTACGGACCGCCCCCGCCGACGACATCACCCTCTCCACCGCCTCCGGGCGGGACAGCGCCTACATCGCCGTCCATCTGTACCGGGGGACGCCCCACCGGGCCTACTTCACGGCGGTGGAGCGCATCATGACCGCGCACGGGGGTCGGCCGCACTGGGGCAAACTGCACACCCGGGACGCGGAGTACCTGGCCGCGGCGTACCCGCGGTTCGGGGAGTTCACGGCGCTCCGGGACCGGCTCGACCCGGAGCGGCTGTTCGGGAACGACCATCTGCGGCGCGTGCTGGGCGACTGAACGGGCCGCAGGGGGCGGGTCATCCGCCGCCGGCCGCGCTCCCCGCTGTACCGGCGCCGGTACCCGTGCCCGTACGCGAACCGGATTCCGCTCCCGGGCCCTTGGAGCCGCCGTCGGTGCCGGTGGCCGTTCCGGGGGCGGTGCCGCCCGTTCCGGGGGCTTCCGTGGTCGGAGGAGTCGGGTCGGGTGCCGGCGGGTCCGGAGTGGCGGACGGTCCGGGGGAGGGCTTTCCGCCGGACGGATCCGGCTTCCCGGAGCCGCTGTTCCCGTTCCCCTCCCCGTCGGGCGTCGGACCGGCCGGCCCCTCGCCGGGCGCGTCCTCCCGCTCCGTACGGTCCCCGGTTCCTTCCTCCGGGCCGGAGGAAGGAGCGCCGGGCCGCGGGGAGGTGTCGCCGCCGCCACCGGAGCCGCCGCCTCCGGAGCCGCCCCGCACGACCGAGCCGACCGTGGTCCCCGGGCTGCCGTCGAGCCCGGAGCCGGAGAGCACTTCGTATCCGGTGATCCCGGTCATGGCGACGCCGAAGACCACGGCGGCCGCGGCGGCGGGGCGCTTCCACCCCCGCATCCGGGTGCCGTGGGTGGTGGCGGCACCGAACTCGCCCGCGGGCGCCGCCGACAGGGACCGGGACGACGGCAGGGACGGCGGCAGGGACGGCGGTACGGGCTCCGCCGGGGGAGGCCGCCTCCCTCCTGCGGGGGTCCGTGCGTCACGGAGCTGGTCACCGGTACGGCTGAAGAGATGCTGGATGAGCGGGCCGCCGCAGGTGGCCACGGCGCTGACCACGCCTGCGCCGACGATCGTGCCGTACACCCCGAGTCTGGAGGCGAGTACGGCCGCGGCGACCGCGGCCAGCACGCTCGCGGCCACCTGGGGCACGCTCAGGTCGAGCCGTCGCTCCGCCTGTTCCCGGGGCTCCCGGGAGGGGTGCGGACGGCCCGGATCGAACCGGCTGCCACCGGTTTCCGGCCTCTGATACATCGTCTGTCCCTGCTCGCCCTTCTGCGGAGTCCGTACACATGAGGGACAGATGGGGCGAAGTGAATAGTTCCCTTTGGGGAGATTCTGTGAACCAAGACACCTGTCTCACTCGTTCGGCGGACGGTCGCGCCGTCCGCCGTGAACTTCGGTGGCGAGGCAGTCCACCCTGATGGCCCGAATGGAGTACTGTGGCCAGCCTTGGGCCCGGACTCCCTCATGGGTGCCCGGATCCCGGGAAATGGGGGCCGAAAGCGGCGCTCGATCCGGCGGCGTCGCAATACCGCGCGGAAATCTGCACGCAGAGTGATTCTGTGATCACGCTGAGTGGCCAACAGGTAACCGTGCCACAGTGGCGATCACGGGCCTGTGCCCGACACGCCGGAGCAACTCGGCAAGGTTGTGGCAGGCTGCACCCGGGCAGGCCACACTCGACTAGCGGAAGCAGCGACGCACAGGTGACGTCGGCAGGCACCACCCGGGAGGTCCCCATGCCCGAACTGCGTGTCGTGGCCGTCTCCAACGACGGCACACGACTGGTGCTCAAGGCTGCGGACAGCACGGAGTACACCCTTCCGATCGACGAGCGGCTGCGGGCCGCCGTACGCAACGACCGCGCCCGCCTCGGCCAGATCGAAATCGAGGTCGAGAGCCACCTCCGTCCCCGGGACATCCAGGCCCGGATACGCGCGGGAGCCTCGGCGGAGGAAGTCGCCCAGATGGCGGGCATCCCGGTCGAACGGGTGCGCCGCTTCGAGGGCCCCGTGCTCGCCGAGCGGGCCTTCATGGCCGAGCGCGCCCGCAAGACCCCCGTACGACGCCCCGGGGAGAACTCCGGGCCCCCGCTCGGCGAGGCCGTCCAGGAACGGCTGGTGCTGCGCGGTGCGGAGAAGGACACCACCCTCTGGGACTCCTGGCGGCGTGACGACGGCACCTGGGAGGTGCTGCTCGTCTACCGGGTGGCGGGCGAACCCCACTCCGCGAGCTGGACGTACGACCCGCCGCGCAGGCTGGTGCAGGCCGTCGACGACGAAGCGCGCGCGCTGATCGGCGAGACGGACGACACCATCGCCGCGCACGAGGCCAGCGTTCCGTTTGTGCCGAGGATCGCCAGGCTGCCCCGGGACCGGCCGCTGGACCGGACCCTCGACCGGGCGCCGGACCGGTCCGCCGGGCCGGCGGGCGGTGGTGCCCCGGCGTCCGATGACGGTGAGCGGGACTCGCTGACGAGCCTTCTGGAGGCCGTGCCGAGCTTCCGGGGCGACATGGTGGTTCCGGAGCGGCCCGTGCCCGCGGAGGCCGAGGAGAGCGCCGTGGAGCCCGAGGCGGAGGAGACGGTCGCGCCCGCGGCCTCGGCCGGCGCGGGATCCGCGTACGCCGATGTGCTGATGCCGCGTTCGGTCGCCGGCCACCGGGACCGGCTGATCGGGACCACCGACCGGCAGGCCGAGGCGGACGGCGTCCGTCCGGGACGGCGTGCCGCCGTCCCGAGCTGGGACGAGATCGTCTTCGGTACGCGCCGCAAGAAGCAGGACTGACACCGGCGGCGGCCCTTCCCGGGCCGCCGCCGGGACGGTCATGGACCGGGAGCGCCCGCCGCGGCCCGGACGAAGGCGTCGAAGATGCGCTGCTGGGCTGGGTCGTCGTGCGCCGTGTCCTCCGGATGCCACTGAACCGCGGTCAGCCAGTCCTGCGCACCGACGAGTTCCAGCGCTTCCGCCGTGCCGTCCGCGGCCCGTGCCGTGACCCGCAGTCCGTCGCCGAGCAGATCGACCCGTTGCCGGTGGTGGCAGGAGGCCCGCACCGTCTCGTTTCCGGCGATCCGCGCTATCCGGGAACCGGGGCGCAGGGTGACCGGGTGGAGCAGCTGCCGGTGGCCGGATTCCGTGCCGGGCGCGTCCTCTTGAAGGGTGCCGCCGAGCACGGTGTTCACGATGTGGAGCCCGCGGCAGACCGCCAGGATCGGCAGCCCGGTGCGCAGCGCCTGACGGGCCAGTTCGAGATCGAAGCCGTCCTGCTCGGCGTCGTCCCCGGTGGAGCCCGCCGCCCCGTGGTTCGGGGAATCGTCGTGGAGCGTGCCGTTCCCGGTGTAGCGGTGCGGTGCGAAGTCCCCGCCGCCGGGCAGCAGGACCCCGTCGAAACGGGCGAGCCGGGCCGCCACATCGTCCGCGTAGGCGATTCCGCCCGGTGCGTACGGATGGAGGGTGACGGGCTCACCGCCCGCCCGCCACACCGCGTCCACGAGCGGGCGGGCACTGACCACGGCGGTGTCCGGAAGGACCGGAGCCGACGGGGAGAAGCGGGCGGGGACGGCGATGAGGGGTCTGGGCAGGGTCACGGGCGGATCCAGGGGCTCGGTGCGGGGCCGGGCCGTCTCCGGACGGCCGCGCCGGCCCTCGGTGGGAAGGGCTGTGGTGAACGACCGGTTTGAGGGGGGCGTGGTTGCGCCGGGGGAGCGGAATGATTCCGGACTCCTGCGCGGAAGGGGTGGTCACGCGTTTCCGGCCGGTCGGCGGCGGCCGGGGTACGGAGCCCCGGGACGGTTGTCCGTACCGGGCGACATGGCACGGGGCGAGGCCGGCCGGGGCCTTCCTGACGGCCGCGCCGCTGTCCCCCGGTCCTTTCCGGGCCGGGTACCGCGGGAGGCGAGCGTACGGAGGCCGAACGCCCGGTCCTGGCGGGGCCGGTGGGCGGGAAGGGGCCCGGCCGGACCGGAGCGCATGCGGTCGGTACGGGCCACCGTCGGCGGCTGTGCGGGACGGACCGTCCCGCACAGCCGCCGACGGTGGCGGGTCGTAGTCCGCCGGTTCCGGTCGGCGGATCACGACACTGTCGGGTTTGCTCAGTCGGGCGCAGATCGGCTCATGTCTGCTCTGAACGCATCAGGTTGCACCAGGTTGCATTAGTGGGGCGTGTTCGGATCGGATCGGATCCGGGGCGATCGGTTCCGACCAATGCTGTGCGGCTCTGTTCGCTTCGACGGTCTCTTGTGCCGTCACTGCGGTCGGTACGGGGTCGCTGCGGGTGTTCCGGAAAGGTCAGACCTGGCGGGGTGCGGCCAGCCGCCGTGCCGCCCTGGCCTCCTTCTCCGCCTCCTGCCACAGCCGCTGGAGCATGCGCCGCCGCTCCGAGGGGCGCATCCGGGCGATCGCGATCTCCGCGCAGGCCACACCGTCGGCCCAGGGCATCGTCACGATCCCGCGCTGGCGCGGAATTCCGGCCATGGTCCCCGGTGCGGCGTGCACCCGGGCCGGATGCCGGTGGTCGGACGTCCGCGCGCCCCGCGCCTCGGTGTTCCGCGAAGCCGAGGCCGCCGCCCTGGCGTCCGCCCGCTGCTTCTGCTGCTGCGGAGTCAGCCGGGAGAGATTGCGCACATGGACGACCTTGCGCCGGCCCGCCAGCAGGTCCGCCTGGAGTTCCGGGCCGAGTTCGAGGACGGAGAGCTTGGAGGAGATCGTCGACTGGGCGATGCCCAGCCGCTTGGCGGCCTTGTTCTGGGAGCCGTAGAACTCCACCAGCTTCTTCAGGGCGTACGCCTGTTCCAGCGGGTTCATATCGTCCCGGTGGACGTTGGCGACGAACGCCGCCTCCAGGAGGGAGCGGTCGGTCGAGACGAGGGCGTCGTCCACACTGACGCGGACGCTGGCCAGCCCCGCCTTGCGCGCTGCCTCCAGCCGGCGGTGGCCGTCGACGACGATGTAGCGGGCGCCCGGGTCCAGTTCGGCGGCACGGGACGGTCGTTCCCGGACGTACGCCTCGACCGAGGCCACCGTGATGGCGTTGACGAGGCCGATCTCCCGGATGCTGGTGGTCAGCGGTTCGAGGTCGCGCAGGGCCTCCCGAGGGTTGTCGGGATTCCGGCCGATGGAGCCGAGAGTCAGCTCCGACGGCTGCCCGTCTTCGGTGTCCTGGTCCGTGGCACTCTGGGATCGTGTCTGGTGCGTCCTGTCGGTCTCGATGAACATATCGGAAGACATGCAGGTGAGCCCTTTCCTCTTACGTGCCGCCCGGGTTCCCCGTGTTCAAGCCCGAGCAGACGTCAAATGTGCCAGGCCGCACCGGCCAGAGCTTGGCCAACTGATTGCCAAACGCTTGCCACGGAGCGGGGTGATTGCGGAGGATTCACGACATGACCGATGGGGGAATGCGGTTCCGGATCCTCGGCGGCCTGGAATGGACCGTCGACGGCGCATCGTTGCGTATCGGGCGGCGCCGTGAACGGCTGCTGCTCGGCCTGCTGCTGCTCGATGTCGGACGGGTGGTTCCGGCGAACCGGCTGATCAGTCTGCTCTGGGACGAGGGGCAGTCCCCGTCGAGCGCCCGGGGCAGCCTTCAGGTCCATGTCTCACGCCTCCGCGGCCGGTTCACGGCCGAGGACGCCGAGCACTACGGCTTCGCGCTGGTGAAATCGGGCGACGGCTATCTGATCGAAGGCGATCCCAGCGCCGTCGACCTGCACCGCTTCCGCTCCCTGCTGCTCCGCGCCGAACGCGCCGACAACCTCGACGAGCGGCTGAAGCTGCTGGACGCGGCCCTGGCCGACTGGGGCGGACCGGTGCTGGCCGGCACCGCGCCCGAGGGGCTGGTGCGCCGGCTGGGCGCCGGTTTCGAGGATTCGTACATCTCCGCGGTCACCCAGCGCGCGGAGACCCGGCTGCTGCTGGGCCGCCGCGAACTGGTGCTGGAGGACCTGGCGCGGGCCACGGCGGAGCATCCGCACCACGAGCGCCTTGCCATGCTGAGGATGATCGCGCTGTACCGCGCGGACCACCGCGGCGAGGCGCTGGAGGTCTACAACGAGACCCGCACCCGGCTTGCCGAGGACCTCGGTCTGGACCCGGGCGCCGACCTCCGGCATGTACAGAACATGATCCTGCGGGCCGATCCCCTGCTGCTGGACGATGCGGTCGTGCCCCGTACCGAACGTGCCCGGGGCGATGTCTCCGGCCGTGCGGGGTGGTTCCTGGGCGCGGTGCCCAATCCGCGCGCCGGCGGCGCCGGTGAGCGCGTACCCGGTGACAGGCCCGGGAGCCCGCAGCTCCGGTCCGGCGGCGGTACGGGCGCGCGCGGGGGAGCGGAATCTCCCGCGGGCTCATGGCGGGAGCGCGGACCGCATACGGGCGGCGGCGGAGACACCGGCGGGCGCGCGGGCGCGGACGAGGGCGCCCGCCCCGGGCCCGAGGGCGACGGCGCACGCGGCCGCCCCGCCGACCGCCGGAGCGGCGCCGGGCCCGACCACGGACACGCCTCCCTCCGTACGTCCGGTCACGGTCACGGCCTTGCCGACGGCCAGGGGCCCGTTCCGGGCCACGGCCACGACCACGCGCGCTCCCACGACGACTATGCGGCGGGGCGCGTACGCCCCGAGGCCGAATCGGTCCAGCGCCAGTCCCGGACCGGGGCGTTCATCGGCCGGGCCAAGGAACTGGCCCTGATGGGGCGGCTGGTCGAGGAGGCCAGCGGCGGTTCCGGAGTGCTGATGATCGTGGGCCCCGCGGGCAGTGGCAAAACCGCCCTGGCGCTCCACTGGTGCCGCAGCTCGCGGGAGACCTTCCCCGACGGCCAGCTCTTCCTCGACCTGCGCGGCCACAGCGACGAGAGCCCGATGCGCCCCAAGGAGGCGCTGTCCGGCCTGCTCCGCGCCCTGGGCATCCCGTACCAGAACATTCCGCATGAACTAGCCGAAATGGCGGAGCTGTACCAGAGCACCCTCGCCGACCGGCGCGTCCTCATCGTTCTCGACAATGCGGAATCGGCGGATCAGGTACGGCAACTGCTGCCGTACGACACCGGATGCCTCGCGCTGGTCACCAGCCGCAACCGGCTGGGGTCGCTGATCGTGACGCACGGCGCGTCCATGCTGCCGCTCCAGCCACTGGCGTCCGAGGAGGCCAAGGCGCTGGTGCGCAGTGTGGTCGGGGCGCGCCGGGCCGAGGCGGAGCCCGAGGCGCTCGGAGACCTGGTCGCGATCTGCGGGCGCAGTCCGCTCGCGCTGCGGATCGCCGCCGCCAATCTGGCCCTGCACCCCGACAGCCTGATCGCCCACCACGTACGGGAGCTGCGGTCCGGGAATCCTCTGGAGACGCTGGCGGTGGCGGGCGATCCGGACGCGGCGGTGCGCCGGACGTTCGAACTGTCCTACCGGCGGCTCGACCCGGACGCACGGGACGCGTTCCGGCTGCTGGGGATCCTGCCGGGGCCGGTGACGACGGTTCCGGCCGTCGCGGCGCTCCTCGGCCGCTCCGTCGCGGCCGCGAGCGGACTTCTCGACCGGCTGTTCGCGGAGCATCTGGTCGAGCGGATCGGCCGGGACCGGCTGCGGCTGCACGATCTGATCTGGTGGTACGCACGCCTCCTGGTGGAAGCGGGGGATCCCATTCCCGTTCAGCGGGAGGCCCGTCGTCGGCTGCTGCGCTGGTACGCGGTCTCCGCCGACTCCGC
Source organism: Streptomyces tsukubensis (assembly GCF_003932715.1). Classification (NCBI taxonomy): domain Bacteria; kingdom Bacillati; phylum Actinomycetota; class Actinomycetes; order Kitasatosporales; family Streptomycetaceae; genus Streptomyces; species Streptomyces tsukubensis. The sequence continues at coordinate 6,475,342 of NZ_CP020700.1, forward strand.
GGCCCGCTGCCTGTATCCGCAGATGCTGCGCCTGGAAGTGGCCCCGGTGGGAGCGGACGCCCGTACCGCCACCTTCGACGACCCGCAGCGCGCCGCCGACTGGTTCGACGCGGAGCACGCGGACCTGGTGCGGCTGATCGAAGCCGAGGCGCCGGGAGACGGCGGTACGGCAGCACAGACGGCAGCAAAGACCGCCGGAGACGGTGCCTCCGATTCCGGTCCGGACTCCAGCGTGTGGATCATTGCCGACATCCTCCGGGGCTACTTCTGGCTCCGCCGGCACACCGACTCCTGGGCGGCGGTCGCCACGGTCGCCCTGCGGACCGCGCACGAGGCCGGGGACTTCCGCGGTCAGGCCGCGGCCCATCAGAGCCTGGGGCTGGTCAGCTTCACCCGCGGGGACCTGGAACTGAGCCGTAATCACTTCGAACAGGCCATCGAGTTGGCCCGGCGGGCCGACTGGGGTGTGGCCGAGTCCGTCGCGCTGTCCAACCTCGCGGGCGTCTCGGGCGATCTGGGCCTGCTCAGCCAGGCCGCCGAGTACTACGGCCAGTCGATCGCGATCGACCGCAAGCTCCGCCGCAGCCCCTCCCAGCCGTTCCTCGGGCTCGGTGAAGTGCTGCACAGCATGGGACGGTTGCGGGAGGCGGAGCGGCTGTGCCGCCGCGCCCTCGCGCTCTCCCACAAGATCGGGGCACCCGACAGCCCCTCGCGGATCAGCTGCACCCTGGCGACGATCTCCCTCGACCTGGGTCTGCTGGTGACGGCGCAGGAACTGGCCATGACCTCCCGCAGGGGCTTCCAGGCCATCGGGAACCTCCCCGGCGAGGCCGAGGTGCTCAGTGTGCTCGCCATGATCGGAGCGGAGGCGGGCGACGGACAGGGCGCGCTGCGGGCCGCACTGACGGCGTGCCGGCTCAGCCGGCGCTCGGGGCGGCCGCGGCTGCGGCTCGACGCGATGATCGCGATGGGGCACGCCCGCTACCAGCTCGGCCAGTACGACCGGGCCTTCGAGCACTTCCGGATCGCCCGGGAGGCGGCCGAGGACATCGGCTACCTCAAGGGGCGCACGATGGCCCTGCTCGGGCTCGGGGTGTGCGCGGCGCGCATTCACCGGCCGCTGGAGGCCCTCGGGTACGCGGCGTCGGCCCTCAGCCTTGCCAAGGAGTCCCAGCTCCGGCTCCAGGAAGGGCAGGCGCAGGCGGTGATCGCCCTTTCGCAGGCCGCGTGCGGGGACCCCGTATCGGCGGCGCGGGCGGGGCGACTGGCCGAGGACATCTACGCGGCAACGGGCTACCGGCCCCTGCATTCGCCGTTCGGGCGCCCGATGGAAGGGCTTCCTTCGGAGGACGAGTTCCCGGAGCTGTGCCTGCCGAGCTGAGCGCGCGGCCCTGGACAGTGCCCTGGTCAGGGCCGCTGTCAGTCCCGCCGCCAGTGCCGTTGTCAGTGCCGTTGGATACGGTTTCCGAAGCCGGGACGGATCCGGCGGGGCGGCGCGGGGTTGCGCCGGGGGCGGACGGCGGAGCCCGAGCCGTTCGGCCGACGGTGAAAGGTGCGTGGCCCATCCGTGTCGCTGTTTGGGCCGAACGGGTGAGGGGCGGGAGGATGGGGTCATGAGCAGGTACGAAAGGTATGACGTCACGGACGAGCAGTGGGAGGGCCTCGCGCAGGTCGTCCCCTTGCGCGGCCGTGACGAATGGCCGTCACGGGTCGACCACCGAACCGTCCCCCAGGACTATGCGGCCGCGCGTCAGCGCCGGTTCATCGTGCTGCGGGTGCAGATCTTCGCGGACGCGCGGGAGGTCGCGGAGTATCTGGTCGGCGGGATCCCGGTACTCCTCGACCTCACGGGCGCGGACACGGACGTGGCGAAGCGGATTCTCGACTTCAGCAGTGGTGTCGTCTTCGGACTCGAATGCGGGATGCACCGGGTCGACCGGAACGTGTTCCTCCTGGCCCCGGCCGGTACCGAGGTCGACGGCATCACCGAGGCCGCGACCGGCACGTTCACGACCACGCGGCCCCGCGCCTGACCCCCGGCTCCGCTGCCGGGCCTGCTGCCGGGCCTTCCGGGGGCCGTGCTGCGTCACCGGCTCCCGGTACCGGCGGTCCGGGGGCGGTCAGTTCCGGTGTCCCTGGTGTGCCTGGTGTGCCTGGTGTGCGTGGTGTTCTCGGGTTGGCCGCGATGACGGGGCGTGCGGGCCCGGGTCGCCCGTTCGTAGGAAGGCAGCGGCGGCGGAACGGTTCGGCGCGCGGGGTGCTGCGTACCGTCCGGCGCATGAACGACAACGGTCCGCTCGTCACCGAGCCGCGCTCCGCTTCCGGCCCCGGCACGTCCCCCTCCCGATCCGCCGCCGGATCCGCACCCCACGGCGGTCACGCGGCACCCGCCGCCGTGGCGGCCCCGTCCCCACCGGTAGCCACCGCGGTCCGTCCGACCGTCACCGAGGTACGGCTCTCCGCCTTCCGGACCCATCGCAGCGCCGTCTTCCGGCTGGCCCCGCTGACGTTGATCGCCGGGGCTAGCGGCAGCGGGAAAACGAGTGTCTTACAGGCGTACGAGGCTTTGGGCGGTCTGGCCGGTGGTGCCCCGCTCGGTGAGGTCTTCGCCGATCCGGAGTCTTGTGTTCCGGAGTGGGCGGAGGCGGATGCGCAGGGCCGCCGTGGCTTCCGCATCGGCTGTACGGTCGACGGCCCTGCAGGTGCCGTACGGCTGGATGTGGCCGTCCAGGCCGAACCCCGGCTGAGGATCGTCGGAGAGCGGCTGACCTGCGGTGGGAGGGTGCTGCTCAGGACGGCGCTGCGGGATCCCGAGCGGTCGGCGGTCCAGGCCGAGTGGCTGACCGCGGGGTCCGTGCCGGTGACCCGGGCGCCGCTGCCCGACGACCGGCTGGGCACCGCGCTGCTGCCGCTGCGGGTCGCGGGCAAGACGGAGGGGCAGTTGCTGGTGCTCGCCGCCGCGGAACAGGCCGTGGTGGCGCTGCGGTCGGTCTTCGCCTGCGACCCGAGGCCGTGGGGAATGCGGCGTCCGGTGGCGGCGGACGACGGCCGGCTCCGGCGGAACTGCGAGAACCTGGCCGGGGTGCTCCACCGCACCCGGGATCAGTGCGCGAGGCGGTATGCGAGGCTGACCGCCGCGGCCCGCGCCGGCTGCCGGGGAGAAGTCGCCGGACTGGCGGTGGAGCAGCTGCCCGACGGGATGCTGCGGGCGCTGCTGGACCGGGGTCCGGGGAGGGCCGCGACGCCGGTGGAGCGGCTCGGCGAGGGTGAACTGAGGTTTCTCGCCCTGGCGCTGGTGCTGCTCACGGGGCCCGGGGTGCTGGCCGTGGACCGGGCCGCGGAGATCCCCGACGCGTACCAGTCCCTGACCGTCCTCGCGGATGGCTTCGACCGCGCGCTGGACGCGGGGCAGGCCAGGGAACTGGTGTCGCTGGCCGCCGAGACGGCGGCGCGCGGGCATGTGCGTCTGGTGGGGGCGGTCTGCGACGCCTCGTTCGCGCGCGGGGTCGAGGGCGTGTCGGTGGTAGATCTGGTGCCGTGACAACACGGAGCAGCGGTACGGATGACGGTGACGGCGGCGGGGCCGGGGGCGGGGGCGCGGAGGGTGCCGGTGGTACGGAGGGCGGGGAGCGGGCCGGTGGGCTCGACGTCGCGGGGCTCCAGCGCCGCTTGGTGGAGTTCGCCGAGGCGCGGGACTGGGGTCCGTACCACACGCCGAAGAACCTCGCCGTGGCGCTGAGCGTGGAGGCGGCCGAACTGGTCGAAATCTTCCAGTGGCTGACGCCGGAACAGTCGGCGGCGGTCATGGAGGACGACGGGACGGCGCACCGGGTGCGGGACGAGGTGGCCGATGTGCTGGCGTACCTCCTCCAGTTCTGTGCGGTGGTCGGGGTCGATCCGCTGGCGGCGCTCTCGGACAAGATCGACCGCAACGAGTCGCGCTTTCCCCGGAGGTGATGGGGTGGTCGCCCGGGCAGGGCCTGGTGCGGCGGACCGGCGCCCATATCCCCGGGCGCCGGTCCGGGGGCGGCGCGCCCGATGCTCGACTGTCCGGGATTGCCGGGGTTTTGGGAGTTTTCGGGGGGTGTTGAGAGTGGTGAGGGCTCTGGTGTCGACCTGTTTGGATCATGGTTTTGTCACTCTCCGGAGTTATCGAGTTGTTCACATCCGACTTCCTGTCCATAGATTTCCGATTTCCTCTGGCTTTTTGACTCAAAGCCCTTCACGCTGGGTAATGAATCAGTGGGCAGACAGTCGTACGATCGGGGGCGGCGTACATGGACGCGGAACGACTCATCGACCTGAGTCGACACGCCCTTGCGCGAAGCAGGGCGGTTGCGGAGGTAGTGGCCGAGGCAGGGCAGGCACAGCTGCTTGCGCAGGCCGTCGGCGGACAGTTGGTGGCCTTCGGCCCGCCCGAGCTCAGCCGGGACGCGCGCGGCCTCGCCGAGACCGGCGGCCCCGGGGACCGGGACGGTACGGGCGCGGCGGAGGTGATGAGGGCCGGGAGCAGAGCCGCCCGCCTCACGGGGATCGACGATCCCCGTGAGGCGCTGATCGCGCTGGGAGCGCTCCTCGCCGATGTGGGCATCGCCCTCGTCGGGGTGGCCTGCGCCACCGACGAGGAGGGTTTGTACTGGCACTGCGTCGAGGCGATGGACGCCGCCGACGAAGCCGGTGACCGGGTCCGGGCCATGCTGCGCAGACTCTCGGCCGCGGATCTGGCCGGACGGGATCTGCGCAGGCCTCCGGGCGTGGTCGGGGAGCGGGCGGGCCCCTGGGACGGCGGGCCGCTCGCCGGAGCGAACGGCCCTGCCGGACCGTCGGGCGACGGCAGGGTCCGGGAGCGGAGCGTCGAGCGGGGAGCCGGAGGGACAGCACGGAGCGGTGCGCTGCCGGTGGAGTCCGAGCGGCGCAACGGCCCGGCCGTTCGGGACGGCTGCGGGCATGCCTCCGGCGCGATCGGTCAGGCCCCGGCCCGGCCCGCGCCCGTCTCCCCGTCCGTCTCCGGAGCCGATTCGGTGCTGCGCACTGCTGCCCGCCCCGCGCCCGTACCGCCGTCCACCGCTCCGTCCCGGACGGACGGGCCGGTTTCGTGCCATGTGCCGCTGCCGCCCCGGGCCGGCCGGCGCGGCGGACCCCAGGCTCCGCGCCCGAGGACGGCCGGGTATCCGGACGGACCGTCCGACGGAGCGCCGGACCACGGAGGCGCGCCGGCCGTCCCGGACACGGCCGACTCGGCGGCGGGTTCCCCGTGACCGGTCGCCGGAACTGCGACGGGTCCCACGGCCGGTCACGGCGGAGCGCCGAGCGGCGCGGTCTGCCGGGCGGGGCCGTGAATCCGGACGTCGAGGGGCGCAGGCTCGCCGGACGGGCCGTGCCGGACGGGCCGTCCCGTACCGCGGACCGACGGCCCGGAGCGGGTGCCGGGGCCCACCCGACCGGTGGGTTTCATCCCGCCGCACGGGCGGGCCGCGGGTGAGGGCGGCGGGCTGCGCAGACCCGACGGGGTGCAGGATGGAGGGTATGGAACTCCGCATCTTCACCGAACCCCAGCAGGGCGCGAGCTACGACACGCTGCTGACCGTCGCCAAGGCCACCGAGGACCTCGGCTTCGACGCCTTTTTCCGCTCCGACCACTATCTCGCCATGGGGTCCGCCGACGGGCTGCCCGGCCCGACCGACGCCTGGATCACCCTGGCCGGGCTCGCCCGGGAGACCAGCCGGATCCGGCTCGGGACGCTGATGACGGCCGGGACGTTCCGGCTCCCCGGAGTCCTCGCCATCCAGGTCGCGCAGGTGGACCGGATGTCGGGCGGCCGGGTCGAACTGGGACTGGGCGCCGGCTGGTTCGAGGAGGAGCACAAGGCGTACGGCATCCCCTTCCCCAAGGAGAAGTTCGCCCGGCTGGAGGAGCAGCTGGCCATCGTCACCGGGCTGTGGGACACCCCGGTCGGCGACACCTTCTCGTACGACGGCACGCACTACCGGCTCACCGACTCGCCCGCGCTCCCCAAGCCCGTGAACGGCCGGGTGCCGGTGCTGATCGGCGGTCACGGGGCCACCCGCACCCCCCGCCTGGCCGCGCGGTACGCGGACGAGTTCAACATCCCCTTCGCCTCCGTGGAGGACACCGAGCGGCAGTTCGGGCGGGTCAGGGCCGCCGCCGAGGCCCAGGGGCGCGGTCCCGACGAGCTCGTGTACTCGAATGCCCTGGTGGTCTGCGTCGGCCGGAACGACGCCGAGGTGGCGCGACGGGCCGCGGCGATCGGCCGGGAAGTGGACGAGCTGAAGACCAACGGGCTGGCGGGTTCGCCCGCCGAGGTCGTCGACAAGATCGGACAGTACGCCGCCGTCGGCTCCTCCCGGATCTACCTCCAGATCCTCGACCTGTCCGACCTCGACCATCTGGAACTGATCTCTGCCGAGGTCCAGTCCCGACTGGGCTGAGCCCGTGCGCCCCGCCCGCCCGCTCGCCGAAGCCCTCGCCGAAGGACCCCTCGTCCTCGACGGGGGCCTCGCGAGCCGACTGGAGGAGCAGGGGAGCGACCTCTCCGGAGAACTCTGGTCGGCCCGCCTCCTGACGGAGGATCCGGGCCGCATCGAAGCCGCGCACCGGGCCTACGTCCGGGCGGGCGCGCGGGTGCTGATCACCGCGAGCTACCAGGCCTCGTACGAGGCGTTCGCCCGCCGGGGAATGACGAGGACGGAGGCCGGGCGGCTGTTCGCCCGCAGTGTGCGGCTCGCCAGGGCCGCGGCCGAGGAGACCGCCGACGAGGTGTGGGTCGCCGCCTCCGTAGGGCCGTACGGAGCGGTGCTCGCGGACGGCAGCGAGTACCGCGGCCGTTACGGACTCACCGTCCGGGAACTGGAGCGGTTCCACCGGCCGCGGGTCGAGGCACTGGCAGCCGCGGACCCCGACGTCCTGGCGCTGGAAACCGTTCCGGACACGGACGAGGCGGAGGCCCTGCTGCGGGCCGCCGAAGGCTGCGGAGTGCCCGTCTGGCTCTCGTACACCGTCAGCGGTACCCGGACCCGCGCCGGACAGTCCCTGGACACGGCCTTCGGACTGGTCCGGGGCCTGGACCAGGTGATTGCCGCCGGGGTCAACTGCTGCGAACCGCCGGACACCACCGCGGCCGTCACCCGGGCCGCCCGGCTGACGGGCAAGCCCGTCGTGGCCTATCCGAACAGCGGCGAGGCATGGGACGCCCGGCGCCGGGCCTGGACCGGCCCCGTCACCTACAGCGCCCACCGCGTGGCCGACTGGCTGGGCGCGGGTGCCCGGCTGGTCGGCGGCTGCTGCCGGATCGGACCGGGCACGATCACCGATGTCGCCGCCGCCGTCTCGGCGTACGGACCGGGAGCGGGCGGCGGGGCGGCCCGGGGCTGAACTCCGCCCCCGGACCCGAGGCGAGGGGGGCGAGAAGGGGCGGCAGGCGCCGCCCCTCCCCGGAGCGGGGCAATATTCCCGGCAACCGCAGTCCCGAACCCTCCATAATCGGTCAGGTGTTCTTGACGATCCGAACGACCGGTACCACCGAACGTCCCGCCACCGACCTGGGCTTTCTGCTGCACAAGCACCCCGGCAAGGCGCAGTCGTTCTCCACCTCGCACGGGCGGGCGCACGTCTTCTATCCCGAGGCGTCCGCCGAGTGCTGCACGGCCGCACTGCTTCTGGAGGTCGATCCGGTGGCGCTGGTGCGGCGCAGCAAGGAGAAGGGGCGCGGCGGCGCGCCCGATGCCGCCCTGGCGCAGTACGTCAACGACCGCCCCTACGCTGCCTCCTCCCTGCTGGCCGTGGCGATGAGCACGGTCTTCAGGAGTGCCTTGCGCGGACAGTGCGCTGCCCTCCCGGAGCGGGCAGAGACCCCGATGCCGCTCCGTATCGAGGTGCCGGCCCTCCCCGCCCGCGGCGGCCCCGAACTGGTCGCCAAGCTCTTCGGACCGCTGGGCTGGACCCGGGTCGAGGCCCGCCCGGTGGCGCTGGACGAACAGTTCCCCGAATGGGGCGACTCGCGTTACGTACAGCTGGTCCTGGAGGGCGAACTGCGGCTCTCCGACGCGCTGCGGCAGCTGTACGTCCTGCTCCCGGTCCTCGACGACGCCAAGCACTACTGGGTCGCACCGGACGAGGTCGACAAACTGATCCGGGCCGGCGAGGGGTGGCTCGCCGACCACCCCGAACGCGCGCTCATCACCAACCGCTATCTCTCCCGCCGCTGGAGCCTGACCCGGCAGGCCGCGGAACGGCTGGAACTCGTCCGGCTGGCCGAGGCCGAGCACCTCGACGTCGAGGACGTCGACAACGCCGTGGACGAGACCACCGACACCGAGGAACGGCCCGTTCCGCTCGCCGAACAGCGGCGGGAGGCGATCGTGGCGGCACTGCGAGCCGCGGGCGCGAGCCGTGTCCTCGACCTGGGCTGCGGACAGGGCCGGCTGGTGCAGGCGCTCCTCAAGGACGTCCGCTTCACCGAGATCGTCGGCGTCGACGTCTCCGTACGGGCCCTGACGGTCGCGGCACGCCGCCTCAAACTGGACCGCATGGGCGAACGGCAGGCCGGCCGGGTGACCCTCCTCCAGGGGGCGCTCACCTACACCGACACCCGGCTCAAGGGCTACGACGCCGCTGTGCTCAGCGAGGTCGTCGAGCATCTCGACCTGCCGCGGCTGCCCGCGCTGGTGTACGCGGTCTTCCGCTCGGCCCGGCCCGCCACCGTCGTCGTGACCACGCCGAACGTCGAGTACAACGTCCGCTGGGAGACCCTGCCCGCCGGACACGTACGCCATGGGGACCACCGCTTCGAATGGACCCGGGAGGAGTTCCGGGCCTGGGCGGACGAGGTCTGCGTACGGCACGGCTACACCGTGGCGTACCTGCCGGTGGGAACCGACGACCCCGAGGTGGGCCCGCCGACCCAGATGGCGGTCTTCACCCGTACCGACGAGGACGGCACCCCCGGCCGCGGCAACGGCCGCACCGGGAACACCCGTACCGAGAACGTTCCTGTCGAAAGCACCCACGACACCCACGACACCCGCGACACCCGCGACACCGGCCGTACCGGAGACGACGGCAGCGAGAAGGAGGCGAAGGCCGCATGACCACCCCGCACAAGACCGGCACCACGGGCACCACCGGCACCACGGGCGTCGCGGCCCCCGTGGAGACCGCGCCCGGTACGCCGGCGGCACGCCGTCTCCCGGTCACCGACCTCTCCCTGGTCGTCCTCATCGGCGCCAGCGGCTCCGGCAAGTCCTCCTTCGCCCGCCGCCACTTCAAGCCCACCGAGATCATCTCCTCGGACTTCTGCCGCGGCCTGGTCGCCGACGACGAGAACGACCAGTCGGCCAGCGGCGACGCCTTCGACGTCCTCCACTACATCGCGGGCAAGCGGCTTGCCGCCGGGCGGCTCACCGTCGTCGACGCCACCAACGTGCAGACCGAGAGCCGCAAGCAGTTGGTGAGGCTGGCGCGCGAACACGACGTCCTGCCCATCGCCGTCGTGCTCGACCTGCCCGAGGAGGTCTGCGCCGAGCGGAACGCCCTCCGCCCCGACCGGGCCGGAATGCCCCGCCGGGTCATCAAACGCCACCGCGCCGAGCTGCGCCGCTCCCTGCGCGGTCTGGAACGCGAGGGCTTCCGCAAGGTGCACGTCCTGCGCAGCACCACCGAGGTCGACGCGGCCGAGATCGTCATCGAGCGCCGCTTCAACGACCTCCGGCACCTCACCGGCCCCTTCGACATCATCGGTGACATCCACGGATGCAGCTCCGAGCTGGACACCCTGCTCGCGAAGCTCGGATACGAGAACGGCGCCCACCCGGACGGGCGGACCGCCGTCTTCGTCGGAGACCTGGTCGACCGCGGACCGGACAGCCCCGGCGTCCTGCGGCGGGTGATGTCCATGGTCGGCTCCGGCAACGCGCTCTGCGTCCCCGGGAACCACGAGAACAAGCTCGGGCGTTACCTCAAGGGACGGAACGTCCAGCACACCCACGGACTCGCCGAGACCATCGCCCAGCTGGAGCAGGAGGACCGGAAGGACCCCGCCTTCCGGGAGCAGGTGCGGGTCTTCATCGAAGGCCTGATCAGCCACTATGTGCTCGACGGCGGCGCTCTCGTCGTCTGCCACGCCGGACTGCCGGAGAAGTACCACGGCCGCACCTCCGGCCGGGTCCGCTCGCACGCCCTCTACGGGGACACCACGGGCGAGACCGACGAGTTCGGCCTGCCCGTCCGCTACCCGTGGGCGGAGGACTACCGCGGCCGGGCCGCCGTCGTCTACGGCCACACCCCCGTGCCCAACACCTCGTGGATCAACAACACCATCTGCCTCGACACCGGTGTGGTCTTCGGCGGGAAGATGACCGCGCTGCGCTGGCCCGAGCGCGAACTCGTCGACGTACCCGCCGAACAGGTCTGGTACGAGCCGGTCAAACCGCTCCTCACCGAGGCGCCCGGCGCCCGCGAGGGACGGCCGCTCGACCTCGCCGACGTCCAGGGCAGGCGGGTCGTCGAGACCACCCATCTCGCCCGGATCGGCGTCCGCGAGGAGAACGCGGCGGCCGCCCTGGAAGTGATGAGCCGGTTCGCCGTCGACCCCCGGCTGCTCACCTATCTCCCGCCGACCATGGCGCCGACCGCGACCTCGAAGGAGGACGGCTATCTGGAGCATCCGGCCGAGGCGTTCGCGCAGTACCGCGACGACGGCGTCGCACGGGTCGTCTGCGAGGAGAAGCACATGGGCTCCCGGGCCGTCGCCCTGGTCTGCCGGTCCGCAGCGACCGCGCACGACCGCTTCGGCGTCGGCACCCCGGACGGCACCGACGGCCCGACCGGTGCGCTCTACACCCGTACCGGCCGGCCCTTCTTCGCCGACGAGGCCTTCACCGAACAGATCATCGGACGGCTCCGCGAAGCCGTGACGGCTGCCGGCCTCTGGGACGAACTGAACACCGACTGGCTGCTGCTGGACGCCGAGCTGATGCCGTGGTCACTGAAGGCATCCGGCCTGCTGCGCGGGCAGTACGCGGCCGTGGGCGCCGCGGCGGGAGCCGTCTTCCCACAGGCCACAGCCGCGCTGGAGGCGGCCGTGGCCCGGGGCGTCGACGTGGGCGGGCTGCTCGCGGCCCAGCGGGAACGAGCCGTCGACGCGGCCGCCTTCACCGAGGCCTACCGCCGCTACTGCTGGACGACGGACGGTCTGGAAGGCGTGCGGTTCGCACCGTTCCAGATCCTCGCCGTCCAGGGCCGCTCCCTGGCGGACGTCCCCCACGACGAACAGCTCGCCCTGCTCGACCGGCTGGTGGCACACGACCCGACCGGGCTCGTCCGGACCACCCGGCGGCTGATCGTCGACACCGGCGACGAGGAATCCGTCCGCGCCGGAACCGACTGGTGGCTGGCGATGACCGAGGAGGGCGGCGAGGGCATGGTGGTCAAGCCGCTCCGACCGCTCGCACGCACTCCGAAGGGCGCCCTGGTCCAGCCCGGGATCAAGGTCCGGGGCCGGGAGTACCTCCGGATCATCTACGGACCGGAGTACACCCGTCCGGTCCACCTCGAACAGTTGCGGAAGCGCTTCCTCAACCACAAGCGGTCGCTCGCCCTGCGCGAGTACGCCCTCGGCCTGGAAGCGCTGGACCGGCTCGCCGCCGGGGAGCCGCTGTGGCGGATCCACGAGGCGGTCTTCGCGGTGCTGGCCCTGGAGTCGGAGCCCGTCGACCCCAGGCTCTGACCCCACTGCCGTCCGAGTCCGGTGCGGTGCGTGAGATGCGCACCGCACCGCCGTCCCGGGCCGCCCCGGGCCGCCGGGCCCGGACGGTCGTACGGCGGTGCCGGTGTCCACCGGGTGAACGGCCGCGCGGGCGGTGAGGATAGGGACATGGGATTCCAAGTCGACTCCGAGACCGGGCGGCTGCGCCGGGTCGTACTGCACCGGCCCGATCTGGAGCTGAAGAGGCTCACACCCGGAAACAAGGACGCACTGCTTTTCGACGACGTGCTCTGGGTCCGCCGGGCCCGGGCCGAACACGACGGATTCGCGGACGTCCTGCGCGACCGCGGCGTCGAGGTCCACCTCTTCGGGGATCTGCTGCGCGAGTCGCTGGAGATCCCCGAGGCGCGGGCACTCGTCCTCGACCGGGTCTTCGACGAGAAGGAGTACGGGCCGCTCGCCACCGGCCATCTGCGCGCCGCCTTCGACGAGATGACCACCACGGACCTGGTGGCGGCCCTGGTCGGCGGGATGACCAAGCGGGAGTTCCTCGCCGGGCACCCCGAGCCCACCTCCGTACGGTTCCACGCGATGGAACTGGACGACTTCCTGCTCGACCCGCTGCCCAACCACATCTTCACCCGCGACACCTCGGCCTGGATCTACGACGGCGTCTCCATCAACGCCATGCGCTGGCCCGCGCGGCAGCGCGAAACCGTCCACTTCGAGGCGATCTACACCCATCATCCGCTCTTCACCGGGCCGCAGGCCGGACCCTTCCACCACTGGTCACACGGACAGGCCGACTACCCCTCCACCATCGAGGGCGGGGACGTCCTCGTCATCGGGAACGGCGCCGTCCTCATCGGAATGAGCGAGCGGACCACCCCCCAAGCGGTGGAAATGCTGGCCAAAGGGCTGTTCGCGGCCGGCTCGGCCCGGACCATCGTGGCCCTGGACATGCCGAAACGCCGGGCCTTCATGCATCTCGACACCGTCATGACCATGGTCGACGGCGACACCTTCACCCAGTACGCGGGACTCGGCATGCTCCGCTCGTACACGATCGAACCCGCGGAGGGCCCGCAGGCCCTGCGCGTCAGCGACCATCCGCCCGAGCAGATGCACAGCGCCATCGCCGCCGCGCTCGGGTTGAAGGAGATCAGGGTCCTGACCCCCACCCAGGACGTCCACGCCGCCGCCCGCGAACAGTGGGACGACGGCTGCAACGTGCTGGCCGTCGAGCCCGGGGTGGTGGTCGCCTACGAACGCAACGCGACCACCAACACCCATCTGCGGAAACAGGGCATCGAGGTGATCGAGATCCCGGGCAGCGAACTGGGGCGGGGGAGGGGAGGGCCCCGGTGCATGAGCTGCCCCGTCGAGCGCGATGCCGTCTGACGCCCGGCCCGGAGCCCCGTACTGCTCCCTGTCCCTCCCCTTCCACCCCGCCCCTTTTTTCCCTCCGCCCCCGCCATCCGGTCCGCTCGGTCGCGGATCCCGTGCCGCCGGGGGTTTGTCCGCACCGGTCGGCGGACATTCTGTATAGTGATGCAGGTGGACGTATACACTTCCATGACCACTACCGCGACCGAACCAGGAGCACGCGATGGCGATACACCTCGAAGGCCGCCACTTCCTCAAGGAGCTGGACTTCTCCGCCGAGGAGTTCCGAGGACTCGTCGACCTGGCGGCACGGCTGAAGGCGGCCAAGCGGTCCGGCGGTGAGCAGCAGTTCCTGCGCGGGAAGAACATCGCCCTGATCTTCGAGAAGCCTTCGACGCGGACCCGCTGTGCCTTCGAGGTGGCCGCAGCCGACCAGGGTGCCTCCACGACCTACATCGACCCGGCCGGATCGCATATCGGGCGCAAGGAGACCGCGGAGGACACCGCCCGGGTGCTCGGCCGGATGTTCGATGCCATCGAGTTCCGCGGCGACGCGCAGTCGACCGTCGAAGAGCTGGCGGAGCACTCCGGCGTCCCCGTCTACAACGGCCTCACCGACGACTGGCACCCCACCCAGATGCTCGCCGATGTGCTCACCATGACCGAGCACAGCGACAAGCCGCTGGAGGAGATCGCCTTCGCCTACCTCGGCGACGCCCGCTTCAATATGGGCAACTCCTATCTGATCACCGGCGCCCTGCTGGGCATGGACGTCCGGATCGTCGGCCCCCGGGCGTACTGGCCCGCCGAGGAGATCCAGCTCCGGGCCCGGGAGATCGCCGCGAGCAGCGGGGCCCGGATCACCCTCACCGAGGAGGTTGCCGAGGGCGTCCGCGGCGCGGACTTCGTCGCCACCGACGTCTGGGTGTCGATGGGCGAGCCCAAGGAGGTCTGGGACGAGCGGATCAAAGCCCTCGGGCCGTACGCGGTCACCATGGACGTCCTCCGCGCCACCGGCAATCCGGACGTGAAGTTCCTGCACTGCCTGCCCGCATTCCACGACCTCGGGACGGTGGTGGCCCGCGATATCCACGCGTCGCACGGCCTGACGGAGCTGGAAGTGACGGACGAGGTCTTCGAATCCACGCACTCCGTCGTCTTCGACGAGGCGGAGAACCGGTTGCACACCATCAAGGCGGTGATGGTTGCGACGCTCGGATCGGGCGTCAACGGCTGACCCGGCCCTGCTCGGCGCGACGGTGATGCCGGATATCGCGCGCTCGTGACGGAAGTCATGGAACGGTGATAGCTTCGGAAGGAGGCAGAGGCGGGGCAGCGGTACCCGCCGCCGGAGGAGGCCCCTTCCATGAGCCCCTTTACCGGATCCGTCCAACCCACCGAGGAATGGCGCCATCTGAGGCTCTCGGTCGACGACGGCGTCGCCACGGTGACCCTCGCCCGCCCGCAGAGGCTCAACGCCCTCACCTTCGGCGCCTATGCCGATCTGCGCGATCTCCTCGCCCAGTTGACACGGGAACGATCCGTGCGGGCACTGGTGATCGGCGGTGAGGGGCGAGGCTTCTGCTCGGGCGGCGACGTCGACGAGATCATCGGTGCCACCCTTGCCCTGGACACCGCGGAACTCCTCGACTTCAACCGGATGACCGGCGCAACCGTACGAGCCATCCGGGAGTGCCCGTTCCCCGTGATCGCCGCCGTGCACGGAGTGGCCGCAGGGGCCGGTGCCGTCCTCGCCCTCGCCGCGGACTTCCGGATCGCCGACCCGACCGCCCGATTCTCCTTTCTCTTCACCCGGGTGGGCCTGTCCGGCGGAGACATGGGCGCCGCCTATCTGCTGCCCCGGACCGTCGGCCTCGGCCACGCCACCAGGCTGCTGATGCTCGGAGAGCCCGTCACCGCGGCCGAAGCGGAACGGATCGGACTGATCAGCGAACTGGTCCCCGAGGGCACCGCCGGGGAACGCGCCGCCGCCCTTGCGGCCCGTCTCGCCACCGGACCGGCACTGGCCCAGGCCCAGACCAAAGCACTGCTCACGGCCGAACTCGACATGCCGCTGGCCGCCTCGGTGGAGTTGGACGCCGCCACTCAGGCCCTTCTGATGACCGGCGCGGACTATGCCGAATTCCACGCCGCCTTCACCGCGAAACGCCCACCGCAATGGCACGGACGATGACCGGGCACTGGCCGTGACCGGTCGCCGGTCCCGGCCGCTGCGGATCGCCGTCATCGGTGGCGGCCCCGGCGGGCTCTACGCCGCCGCCCTGCTGAAACGCCACGATCCGCGCCGGACCGTCACCGTCTGGGAACGCCGCACACCCCGGGACACCTTCGGCTTCGGGGTCGTCCTCTCCGACGAAACGCTCGGCGCGATCGAACACGCCGACCCCGCCGTCCACCGGTCCCTCCGCCGGGAGTTCGTACGCTGGGACACGATCGACATCGTCCACCGCGGCCGGACCCTCACCACCGGCGGACACGGCTTCGCCGCCCTGGGACGGCAGAGACTGCTGGCCCTCCTCCACCGGCGCTGCACCGAGCTGGGCGTACGACTCCGCTTCCGTACCCCCGCACCGCCCGCCGCCGAACTCGCCGCCGGCCACGACCTCGTCGTCGCCGCCGACGGAGCGGGCAGCGGCACCAGGGAGGCGGCCCCCGGGGCATACCGGCCCACCGTCACCACCCACGACTGCCACTACCGCTGGCTGGCCGCGGACTTCGCGTTCGACGCCTTCCGCTTCGAGACCGCCGAGACCGAGTTCGGAGTGATGCAGC
Organism: Streptomyces tsukubensis; assembly: GCF_003932715.1. NCBI lineage: Bacteria > Bacillati > Actinomycetota > Actinomycetes > Kitasatosporales > Streptomycetaceae > Streptomyces > Streptomyces tsukubensis. Next base: position 6,491,244 of record NZ_CP020700.1, read on the forward strand.
TCCACGGCTACCCGTACGCTCCCGACGCCTCCACCGTGGTCGTCGAAATGCGGGAGGAGGTGTGGCGGGCGGCAGGATTCCACACCGAACCGGCGGACCAGGGGCCGGCCTGGACCGTCGACCGCTGTGCCGAGATCTTCGCCGGAGCCCTCGGCGGGCGGGGGCTCCGGCACGGCGACTCCACCTGGACCGCGTTCCGTACCGTCGTCAGCGAACGCTGGACTCACGGCCGTACCGTCCTCATCGGAGACGCGGCCCATACCGCCCACTTCTCCATCGGCTCCGGCACCAAACTCGCCGTCGAGGACGCCCTCGCGCTCGCCACCGCCGTCGAGGAGCACCCGGTGCTCGACGAAGCGCTCGCCGTGTACGAGGCGGAGCGCCGACCGGTCGTCGAGTCGACGCAGCGCGCCGCACTGGCCAGCCTGCGCTGGTTCGAACAACTGGGGACGTACACGGCACAGCCCCCTCGGCAGTTCGCCTTCAACCTGCTGACCCGCAGCCGCCGCGTCACCCACGACAATCTGAGACTGCGGGACGCGGCGTTCACCACGGCCGTCGACCGCGACTTCGGCTGCCCTCCCGGCACACCCCCGATGTTCACCCCGTTCCGGCTGCGCGGACTCACCCTGCGCAACCGGATCGTCGTCTCCCCTATGGACATGTATACGGCGGTGGACGGCGTTCCCGGCGACTTCCACCTGGTCCACCTCGGGGCGCGGGCCCTGGGCGGAGCCGGGCTGGTGATGACCGAGATGGTCTGTGTGAGCGCCCGGGGGAGGATCACCCCCGGCTGCGCCGGGCTGTACAGCGAAGAGCAGGCGGCGGCCTGGCGGCGGATCACCGGCTTTGTACGGGCCGCAGCGCCCGGTACGGCGATCGGCGTCCAGCTCGGCCACAGCGGACGCAAGGGTTCCACCCGGCGGATGTGGGAAGGGACCGACGAGCCCCTCCCCGACGGCAACTGGCCCCTGGTCGCCGCGTCCGCCCTGCCGTACCGGCCGGACGGCCGGGTGCCCACGGCACTGGACCGGGTCGGCATGACCGCCGTACGGAGCGCCTTCACCGCCGCCGCGCGCCGGGCCGCCGACGCCGGGTTCGACCTCCTCGAACTGCACTGCGCACACGGCTATCTCCTCTCCGGATTCCTCTCGCCCCTCACCAACCGGCGCACCGACGGCTACGGAGGCGATCTCGCCGGACGGCTCCGCTTTCCACTGGAGGTCTTCGACGCGGTAAGGGACGTCTGGCCCGAGGAACGGCCCATGACCGTCCGGATCTCGGCGACCGACTGGGCGCCCGGAGGCACCTCGGACACGGAAGCCGTGGCGATCGCCGCGGCCTTCGCCGCTCACGGAGCCGATGCGATCGACGTCTCCACCGGACAGGTCGTAGCGGACGAGCAGCCCGAGTTCGGGCGGTCGTACCAGACTCCGTACGCGGACCGGATCCGCAACACCCTGGGGGTGCCCGTGATCGCCGTGGGGGCGATCTCCTCCTGGGACGACGTCAACTCACTGCTGCTCGCGGGCCGGGCCGATCTCTGCGCACTGGCCAGGCCCCATCTGTACGACCCGCACTGGACGCTGCACGCGGCGGCCGAACAGGGTTACACCGGGCCGGGCGCGCCCTGGCCCCTGCCGTACCGGGCGGGCAGCCGCAGACCGCCGACCGGGCGCACGGAGGTGCCCCGGCCGCGGCCCGGCGGCTCCGGCTGACGGTGACCCCGGGCGGCGGCAGCGGCAACGACGGCAGGGGATCATCCATCGGTCGAACATGTTGGCGACAACTCGCCAGAAGGGTTCGAAGACCGCCCGAGCGAGGGACACTCTCCGTAGTGAGTGGCGGGACTTCCGTCACTCCCGGTGGACGAAGGAGGCGCCGGTTTCCCGCAGCAGATCGTGCACCTGACGGAACACCCCGGCGGAGCGGCCGCCGGGCCAGCCTTCCGGCAGGAGTTCGATCGGAAGGCCCGGATCGGTGTAGGGCAGTCGCCGCCAGGAGTCCAGGGCGAACAGGTAGTCCCGGTAGGCGTCCTCGGCCGATCCGGCCCGCCCCGACGACCACCGGCGGAGCACGGGCTCGTGGGAGTCGAGGAACTCCTCGTGCGCCTTGGCGACGGCGCCGAGGTCCCACCAGCTCGCCACGGCTTCGGAGGTCGCGGCGAAGCCGAGGTGGGTACCGCGGAACAGCTCGACGTACGGGTCGAGCTGGAGCCGGCGCAGGGTGTGCCGGGTCTCCTCGTACAGCCGGGCGGGGGCGACCCACACCCCCGGTGCGGCCGTGCCGAAGCCGAGCCGGTGGAGGCGGGAGCGGAGCAGATGGCGCTTGTGGCGTTCGGTCTCGGGCACGGAGAAGACGGCCAGGACCCAGCCGTCGGAGAGAAGGGGGGTGCGATGGTCGTAGATGCGGCGGTCGCCGTCGTCGAGAAGCTGGTGGGCGTCCTGCGACAGTGCGTAGGCCGCCGAGCCGTCCGGAGTCCGCGCGGACAGCAGCAGACCGCGCCGTTTGAGCCGCGAGACGGAGGAACGCACGGAGGGCGCGTCGACACCGAGCGCACCCATCAGTCGGATGAGCTCGGCCACCGGGAGCGGCCCCGGGCGTTCGCGCCCGTAGGCGCCGTAGAGGGTGACGATGAGCGAGCGGGGGGTGTGCTGGTCGGCCACGTGATCACTCTAGGCTCAGTTTCCGGCCCGCAGCCGGAAGCGCTGGAGCTTGCCGGTGGGCGTGCGGGGCAGCGCGTCGAGGAAGACGAAGGCGCGGGGGCATTTGTACGGGGAGAGTCTGGCGCGGACGGCGGCACCGAGCGCATCGGCCGTGGCGTCGCCCGGCGGGACACCGTCGCGCAGGACGACATAGGCGACCACGATCTGGCCGCGCAGCTCGTCGTCCCGGCCGACGACGGCCGCCTCCATCACATCGGGATGGTGGAGCAGCGCCTCCTCCACCTCGGGCCCGGCGATGTTGTAGCCCGCCGAGATGATCATGTCGTCGGCGCGGGCGACATAGCGGAACCATCCGTCGGGCTGTCGGACGTAGGTGTCGCCGGTGAGGTTCCAGCCGTCCCGGACGTACTCCTGCTGACGGGGGTCGGCGAGATAGCGGCAGCCGACGGGGCCGCGGACGGCGAGCAGCCCCGGGCTGCCGTCGGGGACGGACCGGCCTGCCGCGTCGACCACACGGGCCTGCCAGCCGGGGACGGGGAGGCCGGTGGTGCCCGGCCGGACGGCTTCGTCGGCCGCCGACAGGAAGATATGGAGCAGCTCGGTGGCGCCGATGCCGTTGATGATGCGCAGGCCCGTCCGTTCGTACCAGGCCTGCCAGGTGGCGGCGGGCAGGTTCTCTCCGGCGGAGACGCAGCGGCGCAGCGAGCGGAGGTCGCAGCCCCGGGGATCGGCCAGCATCAGGCGGTACGCGGTCGGCGCGGTGAACAGGACGGTGACCCCGTGCTCGCCGATCGCGGGCAGCAGCTGCTCGGGGCCCGACCGCTCCAGCAGCAGGGCGCAGGCCCCCGCGCGCAGCGGGAAGACGACGAGCCCGCCGAGGCCGAAGGTGAAGCCGAGCGGAGGGCTGCCGGTGAAGAGGTCGTCGGGGGAGGGCCGGAGCACCCGGGCCGAGAAGGTGTCCGCGACGGCCAGTACATCGCGGTGGAAGTGCAGACAGCCCTTGGGCCTGCCGGTGGTGCCGGAGGTGAACGCGATCAGGGCCACGTCGTCAGCCGCGGTCGGGACCGCGGGGGCGGGGCCGGCCGGGGCCCGGGCGGCCAGCCGGAGCAGATCGTCGGAGCCGTCGCCGCCGAAGGGGGTGATCCGGAGGCCGGGCAGCCGCGCGGCGCGCAGTTCGGCGAGGGAGCGGACATCGCACAGGGCGTGGCTGACCCGGGCCAGTTCGCCGATGGCAGCCAGCTCTTCGGCCCGGTGCTGGGCCAGTACGGTCACCGCGATCGCGCCCGCCTTCATGACGGCCAGCCAGCAGGCCGCGAGCCAGGGGGTGGTCGGGCCGCGCAGCAGGACACGCCCGCCGGGGACCACGCCGAGACGGCTGCCGAGGACCCGCGTGATCCGGTCGACTCGGTCGCGCAGCTCTCCGTACGACCAGGTCTCGCCGGTTGCGGTGCGGAAGGCCGGGCGGTCGGGGCCGAAGCGCTCGATGGTGCGGTCGAGGAGTTCATGGCCGCAGTTGAGCCGGTCGGGGTAGGCCAGCTCGGGCAGCTCGAAGAGGAGGTCGGGCCAGTGCTCGGCGGGCGGCAGCCGATCGCGCGCGAAGGTGTCGAGGTGGGCCGAGGGTGTCAGCTCCATGGTGCGCCCCCTTCTCGTGGTGGGGTCGTGCAGGGAGCGTATCGTTGTGATGACGACAGTCAACTGTCCGCGATAGCTGAGATGTATGGGGGACGGATGCCCGTATTCTCCCTTGATCCGGTACAGACCGCCTGGTGTGCCGAACTGCGTGAGCTGGCCGTCGGGACACTGCGGCCGCTGGCGGCCCGCGGTGAACCCGGCAGGGTCAACCGCCCCTTGCTGGCCGCGCTCGCCGAACGGGGACTGCTGAACAGGATGTTCACCGGACCGCCGGGCGTGTCGCCCGGAGGCTTCCCGGGAGCGGGCGGCGGCTTCGCGAACGGGGGCGGGTCGGCGGTCCCTGGGGAGGCGGGGCGGGCGCTGGAGCTGTGTCTGATGCGGGAGTCCCTGGCATACGGCTGTACCGAAGCGGAGACCGCGCTGGCGCTCCAGGGGCTGGGCGCCTGGCCGGTCGCCCGTGCGGGTACCCCGGCCCAACGGGCCCGCTGGCTGCCGGAGGTGACGGCGGGCCGGGCCGTCGCGGCCTTCGCGCTCAGCGAGCCCGGGGCCGGATCGGATGCCGCGGCCCTGGCGCTGCGGGCCGTCCCGGATCCCCGGACCGGCCGGGACGGCTGGCTGCTGACCGGCGAGAAGCAGTGGATCTCCAATGCGCCCGAGGCCGACTTCTACACCGTCTTCGCCCGGACGGCCGAGGGCATCGGCTCCCGGGGGATCACGGCCTTCCTGGTGCCCGCCGACCGGCCCGGCCTCTCCGGGAGCGCCCTGGAGATGCTGTCGCCCCACCCCGTCGGCCGTCTCGTCTTCGACGGCACCCCGGTCACTGCGGCCGATGTCGTCGGAGAGCCCGGGCGGGGGTTCCGGGTCGCGATGGACACCCTCAACCTCTTCCGCCCCAGTGTCGGTGCCTTCGCCGTCGGTATGGCGCAGGCCGCACTGGACGCGACCCTCGCTCACACCGCCGCCCGTACCGCCTTCGGCGGCCCGTTGAAGGACCTTCAGTCCGTCGCCCATCAGGTCGCCGAGATGGCCACCCGTACCGAGGCCGCCCGGCTGCTGGTGCTGAGCGCGGCCGCCGCCCATGACGCGGGGGATCCCGAGGTGCCCCGGCGCTCCGCGATGGCCAAGCTGTTCGCCACCGAGACCGCGCAGTACGTGGTGGACACCGCCGTCCAACTGCACGGTGCACGGGCCTTGCAGCGAGGGCATCTGCTGGAACACCTCTACCGCGAAGTGCGCGCCCCGCGGATCTACGAGGGTGCCAGCGAGATCCAGCGCTCCGTCGTCGCCAAGGCGTTGTACGCCCGGGATTCGGCGGCCGGGCGGCGGGGGAGCGGGACATGAGCGTGCACCGGACCAACCCCGACGGCCTCGCCCCCGCCTCCGGGTTCTCGCACGCCGTCACCGCCACCGGCTCCCGGCTGGTGTTCCTCGCCGGGCAGACCGCGCTCGACGCCCGGGGCACGCTGGTGGGAACGTCCCTGCCCGAGCAGTTCGAGACCGCCCTGGCGAATCTGCTCGGCGCACTCGCCGCGGCCGGAGGCGGCCCCGCCGATCTGTGCCGGGTGACCGTCTACACCACGGACGTCGGCGCCTACCGGTCCCAGGCCGCGGACCTCGGCCGGATCTGGCGACGGCTGGCGGGCCGTGACTATCCGGCGATGGCGCTGATCGGGGTCGTACGCCTCTGGGACGAACAGGCCCTCGTCGAGCTCGACGGAACGGCGGTCCTCCCCTGAGCCCGGAGAACCGGCCCCGGTCCGGCCGGGAGGTGATCGACTGGTGGTGCCCCACGGCCGGGCTTAGGGTCGATGGGTGGACGCGGCGCACCGAACGCGCGCCGCGGGCCGCCCGGCCGTACCCTCGGCCGACCCCTCCCGGGGAGGGCACGGCACATCATGAGCAGTCCCCACTCCCGAGCGCCGCGGGTCACGACCGCCGCGCCGGGCCGGACCGGCGGCGACGGCAAAGGCATCGCCCTGCTCGTCATCGCCTCCTGCCAGTTGATGGTGGTCCTCGACATCACCATCGTGAACATCGCCCTGCCGCATATCCAGAGCGCCCTCCACTTCTCCACCACCGACCTGTCGTGGGTGGTCAGCGCCTACACGCTCACCTTCGGCGGTCTGCTTCTGCTCGGCGGGCGGACGGGCGACATCCTCGGCCGCCGGCGGATGTTCATGGTCGGCGTCGCGCTCTTCGCCGTCGCCTCCCTGCTCGGCGGACTCGCCCAGGACTCCGGTCAGCTCCTCGCCGCCCGTTCCCTCCAGGGTGTCGGCGGGGCCATCGCCTCCCCGACCGCTCTCGCCCTGATCACCACCACCTTCCGCGAGGGGCCCGAGCGGAACCGGGCGTTCGGAGTGTTCGCCGCCGTCTCGGCGGGCGGCGGGGCGATCGGGCTGCTGGCGGGCGGCATCCTCGTCGAGTGGCTCGACTGGCGCTGGGTGTTCTTCGTCAACGTTCCGATCGCCGCACTGATCCTGCTGGCCACCCGGCGCCATATCCCCGAGTCCGAACGGCATCCCGGGCATTTCGACATCGCCGGAGCGCTGACCTCGACCCTCGGCATGGTCGCCCTGGTGTACGGCTTCATCCGGGCCTCCCAGCACGGCTGGAGCGACCGGTTCACCCTGGCCTCGTTCGGTGCCGCGGTCGTACTGCTCACGGTGTTCCTGCTGGTGGAGCGGCGCTCCCGGCAGCCGATCACGCCACTGCACATGTTCGCCGAGCGCAATCGGGCCGGGTCCTACGCCATCATGCTCTGCCTGGCCGCCGCGATCTTCGGCATGTTCTTCTTCCTCACGCTCTACGTCCAGGACGTCCTCGGCTTCAGCCCCCTCACCGCGGGTCTGGCGTTCCTGCCCGTCAGCGTCCTGATCGCGGTCGGCGCCACCGTCACCTCCCGGCTGCTGCCCCGCTACGGCCCGAAACCGTTCATCGTCTGCGGCGCGCTGCTGGCCGCGGGCGGGCTGAGCTGGCTGAGCCTGATCGAAACCGACTCGACCTATGCGGGCAGCGTGCTGGGCCCGATGCTCGTCTTCAGCGCCGGGATGGGCATGCAGTTCGTCTGCCTCACCCTGACCGCGGTCTCCGGCGTCCCCCGGCGCGAGACCGGCGCGGCCTCAGGGCTGCTGAATGCTTCCCAGCAGGTGGGCGGTTCGCTGGGTCTCTCCATCCTGGTAACTGTTTTTGGGACGGCCAGTGCGGACGAAGCCCGCCGGTTGCTCCCCGCCTTTCTGGCGCAGGCGACCCCGGCCGAGCAGCTCACCTTCAGCCGGACCGGGCAACTGCCTCAGCCGTGGGGAGCGGAGGTCCTCACCCACGGGATCGCCATGGCGTTCGTCACCGCGACCGTCTTCGCCGTGATCGCCGCGGTGATCGCCGTGGTCGTCATCCGGATCCGCGCCGCCGACCTCGAACGCCTCCAGGGCAGCGGCCCCGAACCCGATCCCGAACCCGGCCCCGTTACCCCTCCCGAGCCCGGCTCCGCTCCCGGGCCGGACCCCGGCCCCGATACCGGCCCCGAACCCGGTACCGCCTCGGACCCCGAGCCCGGCTCCGATCCCGGGCCGGACCCGAATACAGGCCCCGCCCCCGGCTCCGGCCCCGGACCCGGCAGGGTCTGAAGCCTCTGGCCGACAGTCGCGCCCAAGGGCCCGGATTCCGTGATACACGCCTCTGACCAGGCATGGAGCGAGGGTCGGCCCCCGACCTCAAGAGATCGTGCACGCGAGTTGTAGCATGCTCCGCGGCAAGCTTGCGCGGTAGTGAAGCACGGGGGGCGTGACGATGGGGGACAGGGCTGCCGTACTCATGGGTACGGCTGAAGGGAACGCCCCGCCGTACACCAGCACCCCGGCCCGGGGCCACCGTACGGACGGCAGCGCATGAGCGCTCGCGCCCTCGCCACCCCGTACCAGGACACCGACGCCGACCAGCTCTCCTTCGCCCTCGGCCATCCCCCGATGGCGGCCCTCGCCGTCCGTGAACTCACCATCGGCGGGCTCGCCGTCCAGCTCCGGCTGCTGGGCGCCTCGCACCAGGTCTTCGCCGGACCCGTTGCCGAGACCGTGGCATGCCTGCCCGGCGGCGCGGGGGGTCTGCCGGACACCGTCCGGGAGATCGACGGCTGGCAGTATCGTTTCCGCGCCCAGGTGCACCGCTATCCGCCCGAGGAGTTCACCCGGCGGGTGGCCCGGGTCGTGCAGTGCGCCGAAGCCCATCCCCATGCCCTGTACGGGGTCTTCCCCGGCGATCCTGAGGCGGTCACCGCCCTGACCGTCGACGCCGGAACCGGCTCCGGTACCGGCCTCGGGGGCGACGGCACCGGCGCCCCCCTGGGCACCGGGCTCAACTGGCGTACTTGGCATACCTACCCGCAGAGCCGCCGGATCGTGGCGACGCACTCCCGGCTGGAGGCCCGATGAAGACCGCCCTACGCATCAGCGTGATACTCCTCGCCGCGGCAGCGCTCACCGGCTGCGCCGGCGACGACGACGACAGTTCCTACGACGCCACGCACTACAACGACGTACCGATCCAGTGGATCCGCGGAGAGTACACCCCCAACGCCGGAGGCTACGTCGACCCCGTCGACGTACCGAACACCGTCGCCGACGAGATCCACACCAACACGGCTTCGCGCGACCGCGTCTCCGCCGAGAGCACGGTCTACCTCCGCTACGACGACGACATCGTCGCCGTCACCAAGCAGCCGCGCGGCAGCCTCATCGAGATCCAGGACTACCGCTCCGGCTACTCCCGCTGGCAGCACCATCTCCGCACCTCCTCCTGGCCCGACCCGGTGAACCAGAGCTTCCGCGGCGGGGGCCCCGGCTCCGGCAAGTGAGCCCCGCCCGCGCGGCCCTTCCGCCGAGCCCGTCAGCGTGACGGTGCTGCCGAGCCCGTAACCGCGACCGTTCCCCGAGCCCGTAACGACGTCCCCCGAAAGGCACCCCCGTGGCAGAGATTTTCGAGTCGGCAGGCACCGCCCTGCTCTACGGACTCGTCGGCTTCGTCGTGATGGCGGCCGGTTTCATCGCCCTCGACCTGGTCACCCCCGGCAAGCTCTTCCATGTCGTGTGGTCGGAGCGCAACCGGGGTGCCGCTGTGCTGCTGGCCGGTCAGACCCTGGCGATCGGCCTGGTCATCGAGGAGTCCATCCGGGCCAGCGAATCCGAGCAGGGCCTGGGCTACGGCCTGGTCAGCACCCTGCTGTACGGAATGGCCGGGGTGGTCGTGATGACCGTGATCTCCCTGGTCGTCGGTCTGCTGACGCCCGGCCGGCTCGGTGCCGCCGCCCTGGAGGACAACGGCGGCCGCCCCCATCCCGCCGCCTGGGTGATGGCTGCCACCTATCTCGGCGCGGCCTTCATGGTCGGCGCGGCCGTCTCCTGACCCCGGCCGGGCCCACGATGAGCACCACCACGGAGGAGCGCGCCGTACCGACTGCCACGGAGGAGCCGATGCGCATCCCCACCTCCCGGGGTGCGCGGTTCCTGCTGATGCTCGCCGTGTTCATCTGCGCGGCCTGCGGACTGATCTACGAACTCGCGCTCACCGCGCTCGGCAGCTACCTCATCGGCAACTCCGTGATGCAGACCTCCGTGGTCCTGTCCGTCATGGTCTTCGCCATGGGCATCGGCTCCCTCGCCGCCAAACCGCTCCAGAAGCGGGCGGTCGGCGGCTTCGCCCTCGTCGAGGGCGCCCTGGCGCTCGTCGGCGGACTGTCGGTACTGATCCTCTACGTCTGTTTCGCCTGGCTCCGCATCTACATGCCCGCCATGATCGTGGTGTCGTTCGTGGTGGGCCTGCTGATCGGTGCCGAGATCCCGCTGCTGATGACGCTCCTCCAGCGCATCCGCCGCCAGGAGGCGGGCAGCGCGGTCGCCGATATGTTCGCCGTCGACTACATCGGCGCCCTGGTCGGCGGGCTCGCCTTCCCCCTCCTCCTGCTCCCGGCCTTCGGCCAGCTGAAGGGTGCCCTGGTGGTGGGGGCCGTCAATGCGGTCGCCGGGGTGATCGTGGTCCTGTGGATCTTCCGGCGGGAGACCCGGCGGATCGTCAGAGCGGGCCTGCTCGCCGGGATGGCGGCCGTACTCGCCGTACTGGGCACCGTCTACGTCCTCGCCGACGAGATCGAGGTAACGGCCCGGCAGCAGCTCTACCGCGATCCCATCGTGCACGCCGAGACCACCCCGTACCAGGACATCGTCCTCACCCGGTCCACCGCGTTCACCGGCTCGCCCGATCTGCGGCTCTTCCTCAACGGCGATCTCCAGTTCTCCTCCGTCGACGAGTACCGCTACCACGAGAGCCTCGTCCACCCCGCGATGGCGGGCCGGCGGTCCTCGGTGCTGATCCTCGGCGGCGGTGACGCGCTCGCGCTGCGCGAAGTCCTCCGCTACGACGATGTGCAGCAGGTCACCCTGGTCGACCTGGACCCCGCGGTGACCGAGCTGGCCCGGACGTACGGACCCCTGCGGGAACTCAACGGCGGTGCGCTCGAAGACCCCCGGGTGACCGCCGTCAACGCCGACGCCTTCAACTGGCTGCGGGACGCCCGGCAGCGCTACGACGCGGTCCTGATCGACTTCCCTGACCCCGACACCGCGTCCCTGGCCAAGCTCTACAGCGTGGAGTTCTACCATCTCCTCGGCCGGGTGCTGAACCCCGGCGCACGCGTTCTGGTGCAGGGCGGATCACCGTTCTTCGCCCCCAAGACGTACTGGTCCATCGTCGAGACCATCACCGAGGCCGGATACGCGACCACCCCCTACCAGGCGGACGTGCCGAGCTTCGGCAACTGGGGTTTCGTCCTGGCCACCCGGGGCAGGGACGCCGCCGCCCCCGTCCTGCAACTTGCCTCCGACGCACCCCGACTGCGGTTCCTCGACTCCGCGGTCCTGAAGGCCTCGACCGTCTTCCCCGTCGACCGGCGGCCCCGCGAGGTACGCGCCAGCACGCTGATGGACCCGGTGGTCCTGGAGTACACGCGCCGGGAGTGGCGGGACTACTGAGCCGGACGCGACGGGTGCCGGTCGGACGAGCGTTCAACTGGTGAGGAGCGGAAGAAGTTTGCGCGGTACGTTCCCGGTGGAGCCGTAACCGCAGGCCTCCGGGGGTATCCCCGGAGCAGCAACTTCCTTCGCGGGCCCCTGGATCGGGCGGTCCGCGCGTTCCTCCGCCTCGCACCCCCGCATCCGGGGGCCGGGGTCCCTGTCCCGACCGCCGCGCGACCCCCGCGGCGGCTCTGCGAAAGGACACCCATGCGTCGTACGCTCTCGGCCACCCTCGCCACCGCGGCATCGGCCGTGCTGGTGGGCACCGTCATGGCGAACCCCGCCCATGCCGTTCCCGCGGACAAGCCGCAGATCCTCTCCCAGTGGACGCAGACCAGCGCGAGCAGCTACAACTCCTGGTCGGCCGCCCGCGGCAACCAGGGCGCCTGGTCCGCGTACCGCTTCGACTGGTCCACCGACTACTGCTCCAGCTCTCCCGACAACCCCTTCGGCTTCCCCTTCCAGAACTCCTGCGCCCGCCATGACTTCGGCTACCGCAACTACAAGGCGGCCGGCTCCTTCAGCGCCAACAAAGCCCGGCTGGACAGCGCCTTCTACGAGGACCTCAAGCGGGTGTGCGCGGGGTACGGCGGAGCGACCAAGGTGACGTGCAACAGCACGGCCTGGACGTACTACCAGGCGGTACGAGCCCTGGGCTGACGAGCCCCGGTGTACGTACCGGCGGGCCGGGTCCGCGATGCGGCGCGCGCCGCGGACCCGGCCCTTCCCTCAGACGTCCACCGCCCCGCCCGCCGACCGGACGTGGCTCTCCACCCCGTCCAGCAGCCGCCGGAGCCCGAAGTCCAGGCTGGGCGCGATGTCGTTGTACGCGGTGTCACCCGGCTCGAAAACCCCCGACACCACCAGCCGTGACAGGGCGGGGAACCGGCTGCCGTCCATGAGTTCCCGCATCGCGCGGGCGTAGTTCTCGCCCATCTCCTCGACGGACACACCGGTACGGTCCGGAGCCTGCGCCAGCTCCAGGGAGGTCCGGGCCAGATCCCGGACGGCACCGGCGACGAACATCGCCAGATGCAGCATCTCGTCGTCCGCCAGGCCGATGTCCGACAGCTCCTGGAGCAGGGCTTCGAGCCACCCGAGCTGGTTGGGCCCGAGCGGCGGGGTGCTGATGGTGACGTCCAGCAGCCAGGGGTGCCGGTCGTACACCTTCAGTATCGACCGCACCCAGTGGTAGACGCCCGCCCGCCAGTCCGGTCCGTCAACCGGCCCGTCAGCCGGTCCGTCCGCGGGGATCCCCGTCTCCGCCCGGCCCGGCGGCGGACCGATCGCCCGGTCGTACACGATGTCGACGAGCTGCTCCTTGCCGGGGACATAGCGATAGAGCGACATGGCCGTATAGCCGAGGCGCCCGGCAACCTGCTGCATCGAGATGCCGTCGAGCCCCTCCGCGTCCGCGATGGCGATGGCCGTCGAGGCGATCTTCTCCACCGAGAGCCCTCTCTTGGGACCCCGGGACGAGCGCCCGGGGTCGTCGCCCCACAGCGCCTCCAGGGTTCTGGCCCGGCTCTCCTTGGACTTTCGACTCGTGCTCATCGCTCTCCGTGATCGGGTTGACAGTGTCGGTGGAAACCCTGTATCGCTTATACCTGAGTTTACGCCATATACGGTTTCTGATTTCTGAAACATGGGGGAGTTGTGTCGGCATGGCCGTCAGTTATGCGATCGAAGTGAAGGGGCTGCGCAAATCGTTCGGCGCCGTGCCGGTCCTGACCTCGGTCGACCTGCGCGTCGAACGCGGGACGATGCTCGCGCTGCTGGGACCCAACGGTGCCGGAAAGACCACCACGGTCCGGATCCTCACCACCCTGCTGGCAGCCGACGGCGGTACGGCGCTGGTGGAGGGCCACGATGTCGCCCGCGATCCGCGGGCCGTACGCCGGCTGATCGGAGTCACGGGTCAGGCCACCGCCGTGGACGAACTCCTCACCGGCGAGGAGAACCTGGAGATGATGGCGAGGCTCTTCGGCCTCCGGACCCGGGCCGCCCGCCGCCGCAGGGCCGAACTGCTCGCGGAGTTCGGTCTGGAGGCCGTCGCCCGGCGGCCCGTCAGGACGTACTCGGGCGGGCTGCGCCGCCGTCTCGACCTGGCGGTCGGACTGATCAACCGGCCGTCGGTGCTCTTCCTCGACGAGCCGACCACCGGTCTGGACCCCACCAGCCGGGCGACGATGTGGGAAACCGTCCGCCGACTGCTGGCCGACGGTACGACCATCCTGCTGACCACGCAGTATCTGGAGGAGGCCGACCAACTGGCCGACCGGATCGCGGTGATCGACGGCGGCCGGGTGGTAGCCGAGGGCACCGCGGCCCGGCTGAAGAGCCGGATCGGTGCCGAACGCGCGGAGCTGTCCTTCGCCGCCGCCGATCTGCCCCTGGCGCGGCGGCTGTTCGCGGGCGACTGGCGCGGCGGGGACACCCTCAGCGTCCCGGTGGACGGTGCCGCGGACGTCCGCCGACTGCTCAACAGGGCTGCGGAGAGCGGCGCCGAGGTCACCGGTCTGGCCCTGCACCGGCCCAGCCTCGACGACGTCTTCGCCGAACTGACCGGCGCGGGCGTCCCGGCGGTGCGGTCATGAGCCGGGCCGCCGCACTTTCGTCCGATACGGGTCGCGGCGGGCCCGGGGCGGTCGTCACCGACTGTCTGGTGCTGACCCGCCGCAGCCTGCGGCATCTGACCCGGAGCCCGGACGAGATCGTCCAGGCCGTCGTACTGCCGGTGATGCTCCTGCTGCTGTTCCGCTTTCTGTTCGGCGGCGCCGTCGACACCGGCGGGCCCGGCTATGCGAACTATCTGATCGCCGGCGTCATCGTGCTCTCCGTGGCGTTCAGCGCCTCGTCGACCGCCGTCGGAGTAGCCGACGACCTCCGCAACGGCCTGGTCGAACGGTTCCGTACGATGCCGATGTTCGGCGCGGCGGTCCTCGTCGGCCATGTCGTCTCCGCCGTACTGCGCAATGTCCTCGCCGTGGTGCTGGTGACCGGCGTCGGCCTGCTGGTCGGCTTCCGGCCCCAGGCCACCGCGGCCGAGTGGCTCACCGCCGGGGGGATCCTGCTGGTCTTCATGTTCGCCGTCGCCTGGCTGGGGGCCCTGATCGGAACGGTCTCCGCGGGAGTCGAGGCGGCGGGCGGCTATGCCATGATCCTGGTCTTCCTGCCGTACGCCAGCAGTGCACTGGTCCCGTCCGAGACCATGCCCGGGGCGCTGCGGATGTTCGTGGACCACCAGCCGTTCACCCCGGTGGTCCAGGCGGTACGCGCGCTGCTGATCGACCTTCCGGCGGGTGACGCCGTCCTGGCCGCCTTCGCCTGGTGGGTACCGATCCTGGTCCTCGCCGCCGCCTTCACCGTGCACCGCTTCGCCCGCCGGACCGGCGGGTGACGCCGGACCGCCGCCGCCCCCGTCACCGTCCCGGCGACCGCCACCCCTGACCGGCGGACGGATGCCGCCGCGGGGCGCCGCGGCGGCATCCGTCGTTGTGCTGCGTGCTGTGTGCTGTGTTTCTCAGCCGTTGACCCAGAGTTCGGCCCGGCCGTCACCGAGCGGACGGCACTGCGTCGACACCAAGTCGCCGACGCTGAGGGAGGCGAGGTAACAGGCCTGGTAGCTGGGGTACGTGGCGACATAGGTCCAGGCGCTCGCCGTCGCCGCCGCCGGGGCGGTACCGGGGGTGGCGGCCGAAGCGGCGGCCGGAAACGTGAGAGCGGCCGCGGCTGCGAGCACCGCTGTCGCGGCGAAGCGGCCGAGAGTGCGCGACGAGCCGACTGCGCCGACCGAGCGGACTGCGCTGGGGGAGCGGAGGGTGCCGATTAAGGGGGACATGCTTCTTTCCTCTCGACAGGGCCCTCTCGACAGGGCCCGGACCGGCCGGGACCGGCGGGAGCGGACCGGAAGACACAGTGGAAAATCGACATGTTCATGCTTGATGCGGGGGTGTCGGGTGTCAACGACGGAGTCCGGAGTGAAGGCCGGGACATCCGTTCGGGCCGGGCTCGGGGGCGGACGGTCCGGTCTCCGGCCACCACGGTTCACATGCCCCTCGGCTGCGGTAACGCGCCGGTGGCGCACAGTCCGCGGTACGGGCGGCGGGCGCCCGGCCCCGGCCGAGGCGAACACCGCGTGGGCTGTACGCAGTTGAACAACGGCCGGGCCACGACGGCCGAGTGAGGTCCCGGCGACGGCCCTCGCGGCCGGGCGAGACCATGGCCCGCGCCGAACAATGGCCCGCACCGCGGCAGTCCTCGCGGCCGGGCGAGAACCACGGCCCGTGCCGAACTCGGGCCCGTACCACGGCGGTCGCCACCGCCCCACCGGCGGGGGCCGTACGCCCCGGCGGGGACGCGGACCGGGCCCGGTCGTACGCATGCCGCCGTACCCCCTCCGGTCTGCGCCTTTGCAGGCCGAAGGGGGTACGGCGGCGATCGGTCGGCCGGTCTGCCCGACCGGCCGGCTGTTAAGTTTCCCGGGCTTTCGCCGGACACGGCCGGCCGATTCCTGTGCACGACCGCGATCACCGGTCGTCGGCGGCCCCGGGCCCACGTGCCGATTCCGTGCCCGCCAGGGGAGCGGGCGCCCCCGCGGCCGGAGCCGCCTCGCTCCGGCTCTCCACCACGACCGCCGACTCCAGCGGCGAGGCGATCTCCTGGGCCTTGCTGCGGGACGCCCAGTCGCGGATACCGATGACGACCATCACGAAGAAGATCGCGTACACGATTCCGGAGAAGTACAGCTCGGAGTGGATCGCGAGCGGCACCCCGACCAGGTCGACGGCCAGCCAGGCGAACCAGAACTCCACGTACCGCCGGGCCTGGGAGTACATCGCCAGGATGGAGCCGACGAAGATCCACGCGTCGGCGAGGACCATCCACCACGGGGCCCCCGGGTAGAACGACGCGTCGGTCGCCTTCAGCAGGGAGGCGAACGCGAAGGTGCCGACGACCATGATGGTGAGCAGGACGACCCGCTCGCGCCACGACGCCCAGCGGACGTTGATCGCGCCTTCCTTCTCCCGGCTGCGGCGCCACGTCGCCCAGCCCCACGACGCCGATGCTATGATCACAACTTGCCGTGCGGCGTTGCCTCCGAGGTCGACGTTCAGACTCGCGATCAGCAGCAGCACCGATCCGAGGATCTGCACCGGCCAGGCGATCAACAGCCGCCGCAGCGCCAGCCACACCGTCGCCAGGGCCAGGATGTTGCCGAGGAAGTCGGACCAGTAGACGTCCAGGCCGAAGAAGCTGAATTGCTCGTTCAGCCACGAGAATGCACTCATTACTCACACCTTTGTTCGTACGGAGCAAGGCTGGGAGTGGGGGGTGTGGCCCGGAACGGGCCGTTCAGGGAGCAGGGAGTCCGGCTGTGCGCGCCGAGCCCGTGCAGAGGGACGTCTCAGACGGAGACGGTTTTCCGGTACGCGGCGAGTGCGCCGGTGAGGATGCGGCGCCCCCGGCCGGAGGCCAGCAGGGCCTCCGACCACAGGACGTCCCGCCGGGCGGCGCATACCAGATCGTCGGGCGACGCGAACTTCACCGTGTCCCGGATCCGTGCCACGAACCACAGTCCGACGCGCTCTCCGTAGAACTCGTCGGCCGTGTCGTGGCAGTACACCTCGACATGGACTTCCGTCGTATCGCAGAAAGTGGGGTTCGACCCGATGCTGATCGTTCCACGGTGGACGACGCCGCTCGCAAGGCGTACGACCCAGCCGCTGTAGATCGCGGGCGGTGGGATCCGCGAACCCGGATCCGCCGTGACGTTCGCGGTGGGGAATCCGAGCCCGCGGCCCCGGCCGGCACCGTGCACCACCGCACCCGTGAGGTGCACGATGCCGGTCGGGGTGTCAGCCATGGGGAATGAGCTCGCGGAACTGGCTGGTGTGGAAGACGAGCGGCTCCACACCGGAGAACAGCTCGGCCGTCAGCAGCTCCATCAGCACGATCTCGTGATCGCCGCCGTCGTAGACCGCGTTCACCCGGGCCGTCAGCCAGAGCGCGGCGTCCCCGATCAGCACCGCGCCGTCGGGCGTCGACTGCCAGGAGACGCCGTCGAAGCGGTTGCCGTTCCGGGACGCCAGCCGCCGGCACAGCGCCCCCTGACCGTGGCTGAGCACGCTCAGCCCCAGCACGGGCGCCTCCGCGAGGAGCGGCCACGTGGTCGACGTACGGGCCACGCTGACCGCGGCCATGGGCGGTTCCAGCGAGATCGACACGAACGAGCTCGCCGCGAACCCGACCGGCTCGTTCCCGCGCAGCGCGCCGATCGCGACGACACCGGTCGGGTAGGCCCCGAACGCCTGTCGCAGCGTTGCCCCGTCCAGCTCCGCCGGCGCCGGCACCCGGGACGGGTTGTGGGCAGACGTGGCCATGTTGCTCACCATCCTCTCCTCGCGCGTTCCGTACTCAGTGCCGGTACCGGGCCGCCGGGTGGCTGTCCGGCAGCGCGCTGTCGGACGCCCCGGTGAGGCGCTCGCGCAGGCTCTCGCCCTCCGTGTACTCACCGCGGAAGACCCCGCGGGACCGCAGGATCGGCAGGACCGACTCGACGAAGTCCGTCGTCGAGGTGGGCTGGACCGTCGGGGAGAGCAGGAAACCGTCGAGGTCGGCGCCCTCCGCGAGCGCACAGATCTCGTCCGCGATCTCCTCCGCCGTACCGACGACCGGCCGCGCCCCGACCCCGTGGGTGTGCCAGTCGGCCAGGACATCGCCGACCGTCTTGTCCGCGAAACGGGCCACCTGGGTCTGCGACAGCTCGGTGGACAGCTCCGCCATGGGCGTCTCGGGCGCATACGACGAGAGGTCGAGCCCGGTGAACATGGCGTAGCTGGCGACGGTCACCTCGGAACGCTGGGCGTCGAGGATCCCCTGGTAGCGACGGTGCGCATCCTGCGTCGTCGCACCGACGACACAGGAGAACGCCGACATCACCTTCACGTCGTCGGCCCGGCGGCCCGCCTTGACCGCCTCCTCACGGATGGCGGACGTGTGCCCGGCGAGCTGCGCGACCGAACCGCTGCCCACGAACATGCACTCGCCGTGCCGGCCGCCGACCCGGCGTCCGGCCGGGGACGCCCCGGCCTGGAACAGCACCGGCGTGCCCTGCGGGGAGCGCGCGGTGTTGCCGTACCCCTCCGAGCTGAAGAACGGACCCTTGTGGGTGACGAGGTGCACCTTGGACGGATCGGCGAACCGCCCCTCCTTGTCCTTCTCCAGCGCGTCCGGCTCCCAGGCGCCCTCCCAGTACTTGTAGACCAGCTCCAGGAAGTCCTCGGCCATCCGGTAGCGGTCGTCGTGCGCCACCATGTCCATACCGAAGGCCTTGACCGCGGTGTCGGCCGTGCCGGTCGTCACGATGTTCCAGCCGATCCGGCCGCCGGAGAGCTGGTCGAGCGTGGCGAGCCGGCGCGCGAAGGCGTACGGGGGCTCCACCAGCACCGAGCCCGTCATCACGAGACCCAGATTGGTCGTCGTGGACAGCAGCGCGGACGCCACGACTATCGGGTCCAGCCGCGGCAGGTCGAGGGTCTCCTCCGTGGCGATCGCCGGGCGGGTGCCGTCGATCTCCGACCAGCCCCAGGCGTCGGCGAGGAACAGGAAGTCCAGCTTGGCGTCCTCGCAGACGGCGGCGAGGTCGCGCCAGTACTCCAGGGTGTCGAAGAGGTGCCGCCGGCTGTCGGGGTGGCGCCAGGTGGCCGTGCCGCTCGCGTTGGTCTGGGCGTTCTCGAAAACGCCGATCTTGAGGTTCCTCATGGGTGGTTCTCCGTAGTGCTGGTGGGTGACCCGTGGGGTGGTGTCAGAAAGCAGAGGTGACCGCGGGTGCGTCGAGCTGTGCCGCGTACGGCATGGAGGTCTGTGCGCCGAGGCCGGTAGTGGTGTACGAGGCCGCCCGCACGGCGCGCTCCACCGCGGCCGGCAGGTCCGTACCCCGTCCGAGGGCGTCCGCGAGGGCGCCGCAGAAGGTGTCGCCTGCACCCACGGTGTCGACGGCGTCCACCACGGGCGCGGGGATGTGCATGGTGTCCGTGCTGTGTGCCTCTTTCAGTACGGCTCCGTCCGCCCCGAGCGTCACCACGACCGCCCGGCACGGGAGCGCGGCGCGTACCAGCAGCTCCCGGGCCTCGTCGACGGTCGCGGGCGGTTCGGTCCCGAGCAGCGAGGCCAGCTCGCCGCGGTTGGGGACGAGGACGTCGACGGCGGCCAGGACCTCCGGGCCGGCCGGCCGGGCGGGCGCCGGGTTGAGGACGACGAAGCCGCCCTGGTCCCGGGCCCGCAGGACCGCGGCCGCGACCACCTCGGGCGCGATTTCGTTCTGGACGAGGACGATCTCTCCGGGCGACCGGACGAGCCGGGCCGGCAGGTCCTGGACACCGAGTTCGGCGTTGGCCCCCGGATTCACGACGATGGTGTTCTCGCCCGCGTCGTCGACGACGACCGCGGCGATCCCGGTCGTGGTCCGCTCGTCCGGCAGTACGGCTTCGACGTCCACGCCTTCGGCCGTGAGCGCGTCGAGGATGGCGGCCGCGTCCGCACCGACCCGGGCGACGAGACGCACCCGTGATCCGAGCCGGGCGGCCGCGACGGCCTGGTTGGCACCCTTGCCGCCGACACCCTCCACGAAGCGTCGCGCGAGCACGGTCTCACCGGGGTGCGGCAGGTCCTCGACGGTCAGGACGAAGTCGCGGTTCACCGAACCGACGACGGTGATGAGCGACATTTGGACTCCTTGGGAGAACGATTTCCGACATGCTGTACCAGGGTTCCCGCGCCGTCAAGTAGCCTCGTGCTTCCTGATCGCCCCGACGCCGTGGCGCATCCCCGCCCATCGACCGAGAAGGATCCCTACGTGACAGCGCCCCGACTCATCGACGTGGCCGAGGCCGCCGGGGTCTCCCGCGCCACGGCGTCACGTGTGCTCGCAGGCACGCCGCGGAACGTCGATCCCGAACTCGCGCGCCGCGTCGAACAGGCGGCCCACCGGCTCGGCTACCAGCCCAACCAGTCGGCACGGGCGCTTCGCACCGGCGCGACCGGCACCATCGGCGTCGTGGTCCCGACGCTGGCCAACCCGTACTTCGTCCAACTCGCCGACGCCATCGCCCAGCAGGTGCGCGCCGCGGGCGGCACGCTCGTGGTCACCGACGCGGCGAACGACACCGCCATCGAGGCCGAGCAGATCGACACCCTGCTCAGCGGCCGGGTGGACGGCCTGTTCGTCGTGCCCGTCTCGGCCGACGCGTCCGGACCCGCGATCCGCGATGCCGCCGCCCGCCGTCCCGTCGTCCTCTTCGACCGGTGGGCGAAGGAGTCCGGTACCGTCGCCGTCACGCTCGACAACAAGTCCGCGGTACGGCTTCTGGTCGGCCATCTGGAGAGCATCGGCAGGCGCCGGATCGCCCTCGTCGCCGACCAGGCGTCCTCCTCCGGTGCCGAACGGGTCGCGGCCTTCACCGAGGCGCAGGGCCCCGACGCCACCACCATCCTGCTGCCCGGCTTCAGCACCGACGGGGGACGGGTGGCGGCGCGCCGCATCATCGAACAGCGCGACCGGGTCGACGCCGTCGTCTGCGGCGCGGACGTCCTCGCCGTCGGACTCGTGAGCGCCCTGCACCGCTCCTCGGTCGCCGTGCCCCGCCAGATCGCCGTCACCGGCTTCGACGACACCGAGATGCTGAAGCTCCTCGACCCGCCCATCACCTCCATCCGCCATCCCCTGTCGGCCATGGCCGAACGCGGTCTGACGCTGCTTCAGTCCCCGGCGCGCGAAAGGGCGGAGCGGATAGAGCGGTTCGCTCCCCGGCTCGTCGTCCGCGCCTCGACCGACGAATCCTGACAAACGCCGATGGACGCTGACGGAAACTGGCGAACGCCGACGGATACTGACGGAAACTGACGAACGCCGACGGATACTGACGGACGGTCATGGCAAATTCTGACGAATGGTCAGCCGGTTGACGGCCCCCGCCTCCCGCAGCCCTTTCACCGCCCCCGGCGAAAGGGGCCGGGGCCTGTGGCGCGCGCTCGCCGAAGCGTTCGGCGGCGGTCTGCTGATACTCCTCGTCCTGCTGCCCGAACCACGCCTCGGCGGCTCGCTCCCGGCACCTGCCGTGCTCCTTCTCGGCACGGTCGCCCTCACCCTGCTGGCCGTCCGCCGCCGCTACCCGGTCACCAGCCTGCTGGGCACGGCAGTCGTCCTCGGGCTGCTGCCGCCCGCCGGGCTCCCCGCCGCCGTGACCGCGTACACCACCGCGCAGCACCAGGCGTCCCCGCGGCGCCGCACCACCGCCCTGACCGCTGCCGCCGCCCTGACGGTGCTGGCCGGCGCGGCCTCCGCCCCGTACACCGGGCTCGGCGGCCACCGGTTCGGGCTCGCCGTCGGTGCCGTACTCGCCGCCACCACCCTGATCGTGCCCGCCCTCGTCGGCACCGCGAACGGACAGCAGATCCGGCTGCTGGGGGCCCTGCGCGAACGGGCCGTCGCCGCGGAGGAGGTCCGCCGGCTCACGGACAGCGAATCCCGCATCCACGAACGCTCCCGGATCGCCGCCGAGATGCACGACCTCGTCGGCCACCGGCTCAGCCTGGTCTCCCTGCACGCGGGCGGCCTGGAGATGGCGCTCCAGAAGGAGTCCCCCGAACTGCGCGACGAAGCGGAACTGGTACGCCGCTCCGCCCGTGACGCGATGCGCGAACTCCGCGAAGTCCTCGGCGTCCTCGGGCCGTTGGGGCGGGACACCGGGCCCGGCACCCTGACCGAGGCGACGGGCACCCGCTCCGATATCGAGGCCCTGGCCGAGGAGTCCCGCCGGGGCGGTATCGCGCTCCGCCTCGCCTGGGACGGACCCGACCTCGACGGCCGTCCGGCCCGGGTCCGCCGCGCGGTGCACCGGGTGGTGCGCGAATCCCTGACCAATGTGCACCGGTACGCCCCCGAGGCACATGTCACCGTCGCGGTCACGCACACCGAGGACCTGGTGGAGATCGTCGTACGCAACGGGCGGCCGCCCGTGACCGCGGACGCGCCGACCGGTCTGGGCACGGGACGGGGTCTCGTCGGGCTGCGGGAGCGGGTGACGCTGCTCGGCGGCGCGCTGGAAGCGGGGCCGACGCCCGGAGGAGGCTTCGCGGTCACCGCCCGTATACCGGCCCGGCCGGACCCGGAAACCGTACGCGCCGACACCGCCCCGGACGCCCGGGGCAGCGGCCCGGACGCCTACGGCCCGGACATCGCACCCGGCACCGGCCGGGCCGCCGCCGGTGTCCACCGCAGGGCCGTGACCGCCCTCACCGCTGTCCTCGGCCTCGCGGGCGTCGGGGTGATGATGGTCCTCGGCCTGGTCCTCGTCAGCTCCGCGAGCACCGAAACCGACGGCTCCGGTCTCCCGGACCCGCCCCGGATCGGCATGTCCCGCCAGGAAGTGGAGGACCTGATGTACGGGGACTACGCGCTGGCCCGCGCGGCGGCCACGGGCCGGGAGCCGGCCCGTCCGGCACACGTGACGAGCTGTATCTATCCGGCGGAGCCGGACGACGTCTTCGTACCGGCAGCCGGGAACCCCGGCACCGGAGGGGCCGCGGCCGAGCGCGCCGTCGAGGGCCCGGGGCACTTCACGATCACCCGTTACTGTTTCCGCGACGACACATTGGCCGCGATCGACCGCTTCACCGTGCCGGTGATGCCGCAGACGCAGCCCAGGGAGTCCCCATGACCGAACCCGTCCCCGCCGGGTCCCTCCCCTCCGGGTCCCTTTCCGCCGGGCCCGGCGACCGCCCCGTCCGGGTACTGCTCGCCGACGACGAGGAGCTGATCAGATACGGCGTCCGGCTGATCCTGCGCCATGCCGACGGCATCGAGGTCGTGGGCGAGGCGGTGAACGGCGAGGACGCCGTCCGGGTCGCCGCCGAGACCCGCCCCGATGTGGCGCTGGTCGACATCCGGATGCCCGTGCTCGACGGGCTCGCCGCGATCGAAGGGCTCCTGGCGCTGCGCCCGCAGCCGCGGGTCGTCATGCTCACCACCTTCGGCGACGAGGAGAACGTCACCGTCGCACTGCGGGCCGGTGCCGCCGGATTCCTCCTCAAGGACGAGGGGCCGCAGGAGCTGATCCGCGCGGTGCGGGCCGCGTCCGCGGGCGACGCGGTCCTCTCGCCCGGTGTGACCGGCACCGTCATCGAGCGCATGCTCGACGGCGACGCCGGTTCGCCGGGGGCCGGGCGGACGCCGTCCCCCGACCCGGGCACCGGCGGGCGGCTGGCGTCGCTCACCGGACGGGAACGCGAAGTCCTGACACTGCTCGGGCAGGGCCTTGCGAATGCGGCGATCGGCCGGCAGCTGGGCATCGGTGTGGGCACGGTGAAGTCCCACGTCAGCGCGATCCTGGAGAAGACGGGCACGGACAGCCGGCTCCAGGCGGCGGTACTGGCCTACCGGACGGGGCTGGTGACCTGAGCGGCGGGCGCCGGCGCCGTCTCTGCCGGAAGACAGATCCCGCCGTCCGCCCCGAGGACGACGCCCGCCCCCGGACCTGTCTTCCGGCAGACGCCGCGTTCACACCCTGAGGCCGACGGTCCGCGGACCGGGCGCATCGAGGATGGAAGCCGTACCCCCGTCCTCCCCTCGCCGTTGGAGCCGCCATGCCGATCCGGACAGCCGCGTCCCCGCCCGCCCACCGTCCGGTGGCCTCCGCCGCCGGGGCCACCGGGCTCACCAAGGTGTACGGCGAGGGCGAGACCAGGGTCGTCGCCCTGGACTCGGTCTCGGTGGAGTTCGGGCGCGGCCGGTTCACCGCCATCATGGGCCCCTCGGGCTCCGGCAAATCGACCCTGATGCACTGCGTGGCCGGCCTGGACTCGGTCTCGGCGGGCTCCGCGCGCATCGGTGACACCGAACTGTCCACGCTGAACGATCGGCAGCTCACCCGGGTACGGCGGGACAGCGTCGGCTTCGTCTTCCAGGCGTTCAATCTGCTGCCCACACTGACGGCGCTGGAGAACATCACCCTGCCGATGGCCGTCGCGGGCCGCCGACCGGACCGGCAGTGGCTGGACCTGGTCGTGGCGAAGGTCGGCCTCTCCGGACGCCTCGGCCACCGCCCCGCCCAGCTCTCCGGCGGACAGCAGCAGCGCGTCGCCGTGGCCCGCGCCCTGGTCTCCCAGCCGGAGATCGTCTTCGCCGACGAGCCCACCGGCAATCTGGACTCCCGCGCCGGAGCGGAGGTCCTCGGCTTCCTTCGCGATTCGGTACGGGACCTGGGCCAGAGCGTCGTGATGGTCACCCACGATCCGGTGGCGGCCTCCTACGCGGACCGCGTGGTCTTCCTCGCCGACGGCCGGATCACGGACGAACTGCTCAACCCGACCGCCGAACGCGTCCTCGACCAGATGGTGCACTTCGGCGCCTGAGCCCGGTCCGGGCGATCTGGCCGTACCCGCGACGCCGGGTCCCCCTGGACCCGGCGGCCCGAGTGGTCCCCGCGCGCATCGCCGGAACCACCCGATTACTTCCCCGCACCCGCACCCCCACCCCACCCCACCGCACCCGCATCCCAGAAGTGGGCCCATCATGCTCCGTACCGTCCTGCGCAATGTCCTCGCGCACCGAGCCCGACTGGGCATGACCGCCCTCGCGGTGATGCTCGGCGTCGCCTTCGTCTCCGGCACGCTCGTCTTCGGTGACACCGTCGCCCAGGCACTGCGCGGGGCCGCCGCCAGGAACCTCGACGACGTCGCCGTATCCGTACAGGCCGAATCCGTGCCCGCCCCGGACGGTACGGCGGGCAACGGCCGTTCCACCGCGCTGACCGACGGCCTCGCCGCCCGGGTCCGCGCCGTCCCCGGTGTCCTCTCGGTACGTTCCGTCGTCAACGGCACCGCGACCCTGGCGGCCGAGGACGGCCGGCCGCTGAACGCCGACAACAGTTGGCAGAACCTGGCGACCAACTACATACCGGACACCCGGCCCGGCGGCCGGGACAGCCGCTTCCCCCTCGAAGCGGGCCGCGGACCGGCCGCACCCGGCGAGATCGCCCTCGACCGCCGTACCGCCGAGAAAGCCGGCTACGGCATCGGAGACACCGTGCGCTTCGCCGTCGACGGCCCCACCCTCACCGCGAAGCTGGTCGGCACGGTCCGCACCGACGACCCGCGCGTGACCGCCGGCGGCACCCTCGCACTCTTCGACACCCCGACCGCGCAAGAGCTCTTCCTGCACCGGGGCCGGTTCGACGAACTGGCCGTCGCCTCGGCACCCGGTACCGACAACGAGGAACTCACCAGGACCGTCGCCGAACTGCTGCCCGCCGACACCCTCACGGTGACCAGCGGCGCCCGGCTCGCGGACGAGCAGGCGAAGCAGATCGCGGAGAACACCAAGGGGCTCACCCGCATGCTCCTGGCCTTCGCCGGGATCGCCCTGTTCGTCGGCACCTTCCTCATCGCCAACACCTTCACCATGCTGATCGCCCAGCGCAGCCGGGAGACCGCGCTGCTGCGCGCCGTGGGAGCCTCACGCCACCAGGTGGTCCGCGCGGTCCTCGTCGAAGCCGCCCTTCTCGGACTCGTCTCGTCGGCCGCCGGATTCGCCCTCGGTCTGGGGATCGCCGGCGGACTGGGCCCCTTCCTCAATGCGAGCGGAGCGGGCCTTCCCGACGGCCCCCTGGTGATCTCCACGGGCGCCTGGGGCTGGTCCCTCGCGGTCGGTGTCGGCGCCACGGTCCTCTCCGCCTGGCTGCCCGCCCGCAAGGCGGCACGGGTCGCCCCGGTCGAAGCGCTGAGCACCGTCGACCAGGCGCCTCCGAAGCCCGGCATGCTGCTCCGCAACACCTTCGGGGGGCTGATCGGCGGTACGGGAGTCCTCACCATGCTGTACGTCTCCACCCAGACCGACGGTGTCGACAGCAACCTCCTGATCGCCGCGGTGGGCACGGTGCTCACGCTGACCGGTGTGATCGTGCTGGCACCACTGCTGTCCCGGCCGCTGGTCCTGCTCGTCGGTGTGTTCGCCGCCCGGCCGTTCGGCGCCGTCGGCATGCTCGCCAGGGAGAACGCGCTGCGCAATCCGCGCCGTACCGCGGCCACCGCCTCGGCGCTGATGATCGGACTCGCCCTGATCACCGCCCTGAACGTGGCCGGCGGCTCCACGGAGGCGGCCCTCAGGGACGCGGCCGTACGCGGACTGACCGCGGACTACAAGGTGTCGTACGCCGGATCCGGCGGCATCGACCCCGCACTCGCCGCACGGGTCGCGAAGGTGCCCGGCGTCGGCGGCACCGTGCCCGTCGCCTCCGCCGGTCTCGAAGTGCGCGGCGAGTGGAGCACCCTGACCGGCGCCGACCCGCAGCGGCTCGGCACGGTGTACGACCTGAGCTTCCGCAGCGGCTCCCTCGCGGACCTCGGCCCCGACAAGGTCGCGCTCTCCGACGAACTGGCCCGGCGGACCGGCCTGTCCACGGGCGCCGCTTTCACCGCCACCGTGGGCTACGGCACCGATCTGCAGAAGAAAACGCTGACCGTCGCCGGTGTCTACCGGCACACCCGGGCCGTCGGAGACGCCCTGGGCACCATGGGCGACGTCCTTCCGCATACCGGGGACGGGAAACTCGACGCCGTACTGGTCAAAACGGCACCCGGCCACGGCACGAGCGGTCTCGACCAGCACATTCGCAGCTCCCTCGGCAACAGCCCCCTCCTCCAGGTGCAGAACCGGAAGGAGCTGATCGCAGCGGAGGCCGGCATCGTCGACGAGATGCTCGGCATGATGTACGGGCTGCTCGGCATGACCGTCGTCATCGGAGCCCTCGGAGTCGTCAACACCCTCGCCATGTCGGTCTTCGAACGGACCAGGGAGATCGGGCTGCTGCGCGCGATCGGCCTCGACCGCCGGGGCGTGCGGCGGATGGTCAGCCTGGAGTCGGTGGTGATCTCGGTGTTCGGCGCGGTCCTGGGCATCGCCACCGGAACCTTCCTCGCCTGGACCTGCGGCAGCCTCACGGAAACCGCGCTCCCGACCTACGAGACGGTACTGCCGTGGGCCCACCTCGCCCTGTTCCTGCTGCTCGGCCCGGCGGTCGGCGTCCTGGCGTCGATCTGGCCGGCCCGCCGGGCGACCCGATTGAACATGCTGCGGTCGATCAACGGCCGCTAGCACGCCACGGCGGGACTCCTCACCGCCGCACCACCGCACCGCCGCTCCGACGTGCGCGTCCTGGGCGGCCGGAGCGGCAGCGGTTCTCAGAGGTACTTGTTGTAGAAGGGGATCAGGGCGTCGAGCGCGCGCCCGGTCGCCTCGGGCTTCCAGTAGAGGTCGTAGTGGGACTCGCCGGGGACGACGAGGATGTCCTTGTGCTGGGAGCGGGCGCGGTGGAAGAGGTCGAACCCGTCGCGGTAGGAGCCGAATTCGCCGGGGACACCGCCGACGACGATCTGGAGGGGCTGGGTGAGCAGCTGATCGGCCAGGTGGAAGGCGTCGTAGCCGAGCGCGGGCCCCATATGGGAGAACAGGGAGCGGGTGAGCCCGTTCGGCTGCCGGCCGCGGGAGGTGCGGTAGTACTTGGTGGCCTCGACCACGTCGAGGCCGGTGATGCCCAGCTCCGCGGCCTTCTCGGGCGAGGCGGGCAGGGCGTCGCCGACCACCGGGTCGGCTCCGCGCGCTTCGGCGGTCCGCTGCGCGGCGACGGCGTCGAGGGTGGCGATGGCGGCGTCGGGCGACAGATCGCCCTCGCGCATCATGCGGCCGAAGTTGACGGCCGCGACCGTGCCGACGGCCTTGAAGCGGCGGTCGGTCATCGCCGCCGTGACGGCGTAGCCGCCGCCCCCGCAGATGCCCAGCACACCGATACGGTGCTCGTCGACGTACCCAAGGGTCACCAGATAGTCCACCGCGCAGCGGAAGTCCTCCACCCGCAGCCCCGGGTCCTCGACAAAACGCGGCTCTCCGCCGCTGGCGCCCTGGAAGGAGGCGTCGAAGGCGAGGACGACGTACCCCTGGGCGGCGAGACCGGCGCCGTAGACCTGGCCCGAGGTCTGCTCCTTGCAGCTGCCGATCGGGTGCGCGCTGACGACGGCCGGGTACGTCAGGGACGGATCGAACCCGTCGGGCAGGTAGAGATCTGCGGCGATATCGAGATCTTTGTTCCTGAAGGTCACGGATTCCATGGCAAAGACGTCTTTCGGTCGGCTCCGGATGCGGGAGGCAGATTCCTGTGATCTGCCGGTGCCTGTGCCCGCGCGCTCGGCATGAAGGGGCGCTGCTGGGCCGCCGGATCCCCGGCTCGGCTCTCCCTCACTCTCCCACCGCCGTTCCGGCCCTGCCAGGGCGGAGCCGTTCCGGGGCATCCGGGTGAGGGGGAACAAACCTGCCCACCCGGATACGAGCCCCGCGCACCGCGGGTGCGCGACAATGGACACACCATGACCAGCAGGGACCGCGGCCGCAGCAACGACCTGGGTGCGTTTCTGCGGGCCCGGCGCGCAGAGGTCACGCCGGAACAGGTCGGACTGCCCGCCGTCGGGCACCCGCGCCGGGTGGCGGGCCTGCGCCGCGAAGAGGTCGCCCTGCTGGCCGCGATCAGCACCGAGTACTACACCCGACTGGAACAGGGCCGGCTGTCCGGCGCCTCCGCCGCCGTTCTGGCAGCCCTGGCCGCCGCCCTGCGCCTGGACGATGCACAGACCAGCTACCTCCACCGCCTCGCCGGCAGGACCGCCGCCCCGGCCCGGGACCGTTCCGTAGAACGCACTGCGCCCCGGGTCCCCGACCGGACCCGGCTCCTGCTGGACAACCTCCGTGACACCCCGGCCATGGTCCTGGACCCCACCATGTCCGTACTGGCCTGGAACACCCTCGCCGCCGCCCTCTACGGCGACTTCTCCGCCCTGGCACCGGCCGAGCGGAACCTGATGCGCCTGGCCTTCCTCGATCCCCTCATGCGCGACCTGTACACGGACTGGGAGGACAGCGCACGCGCCTGCGTCGCCTATGTCCGTATGGACGCGGCCACGGAGACTGCCGGTCCCGAACTCCAGGCCCTGGTCGGTGAACTCTCCGCCCGCGACGCCGACTTCCGCCGCTGGTGGGCCGCCCATGACGTCGCCCACAAGACCTTCGGCACCAAGCGCTACCACCACCCCGTCGCGGGCGACCTCACCCTGGACTGGCAGATCCTCGCCCTCCCCGACCCGCGGCAGTTCCTGATGGTCCTCACCGCCCCCACCGGCACGCCCTCCCACCGGGCGCTGCGTCTCCTTGCCTCCCGGGCGTCCGACCGGCCGGAACCCGACCCCGGACACCTCGCCTCCGGCCCGTCGGACACGCTGTAGACCGCCGCGCCCCGTTCCGGCCCGCTGAACAGCGGGCCGGAACGGGGCGCGGCGGCACCATGTATCCGGTGTCCGGATGTCAGATGTCGCGGAAGATTTCGATCTGCGCGCCCACCGAGTTCAGGCGCTCCGCCAGCTCCTCGTAGCCGCGGTTGATGACATACACATTGCGGAGTACGGACGTGCCCTCCGCCGCCATCATCGCCAGCAGCACCACCACCGCGGGGCGCAGTGCGGGCGGGCACATCATTTCCGCCGCGCGCCAGCGGGTGGGGCCCTCGACGAGGACGCGGTGGGGGTCGAGCAGTTGGAGACGGCCGCCGAGGCGGTTGAGGTCGGTGAGGTAGATGGCCCGGTTGTCGTAGACCCAGTCGTGGATCAGGGTCTGGCCCTGGGCGGAGGCCGCGATCGCCGCGAAGAACGGGACGTTGTCGATGTTCAGGCCGGGGAACGGCATGGGGTGGATCTTGTCGATCGGCGCCTCCAGTTTGGAGGGGCGGACCGTCAGGTCGACCAGGCGGGTGCGGCCGTTGTCCGCCGTGTACTCGGAGGAGCGGTCGTGGTCGAGACCCATCTCCTCCAGGACCGCCAGCTCGATTTCGAGGAACTCGATGGGCACCCGGCGGATGGTCAGCTCGGACTCGGTGACCACCGCGGCGGCCAGCAGGCTCATCGCCTCGACCGGGTCCTCGGACGGGGAGTAGTCGACGTCCACGTCGATCGTCGGCACACCGTGGACGGTGAGGGTGGTGGTGCCGATGCCCTCGACCTTGACGCCCAGCGCCTCCAGGAAGAAGCAGAGGTCCTGGACCATGTAGTTGGAGGAGGCGTTGCGGATGACGGTGACGCCGTCGTGGCGGGCGGCGGCCAGCAGCGCGTTCTCGGTCACCGTGTCGCCGCGTTCGGTCAGGACGATGGGCCGTCCGGAGGACGTCGGGCGCTCGACGCGTGCGTGGTAGAGGCCCTCGGTCGCGGTGATGTCGAGGCCGAAGCGGCGCAGCGCGATCATATGGGGTTCGATCGTCCGGGTGCCGAGGTCGCAGCCGCCCGCGTACGGCAGCCGGAAGCTGTCCACGCGGTGCAGCAGCGGGCCGAGGAACATGATGATCGAACGGGTGCGGCGGGCGGCCTCGGCGTCGATGGCGTCCAGGTCCAGCTCGGCGGGGGGCACGATCTCCAGGTCCATGCCCTCGTTGATCCACCGGGTACGGACGCCGATGGAGTTGAGGACCTCCAGCAGCCGGTAGACCTCTTCGATCCGGGCCACCCGGCGCAGCACCGTACGGCCCTTGTTGAGCAGGGAGCCGCAGAGCAGGGCGACACAGGCGTTCTTACTCGTCTTGACGTCGATGGCGCCGGAGAGCCGGCGGCCGCCGACGACCCGCAGATGCATGGGTCCGGCATAGCCGAGGGAGACGATTTCGCTGTCGAGGGCTTCCCCGATCCGGGCGATCATCTCAAGGCTGATGTTCTGGTTGCCGCGCTCGATGCGGTTGACCGCGCTCTGGCTGGTGCCGAGCGCCTCGGCGAGCTGGCTCTGTGTCCAGCCGCGATGCTGTCGGGCGTCACGGATGAGCCTGCCGATGCGTACGAGGTAGTCGTCTGCCATGCGGTTGAGGTTATCTCAGATATGAGATGAGGCGCGCGCTGGGGGTGTCAACCGGGTGAGTCGGCGCGCCGGAACCGCCGCGGTTATGACGGTCCGTCGGCTCGGCGCCCCGGGCAAGTGGAGGGGGCCCATCCGGGTGTTGTGCCGGGTCTTCTGCCCTTTGGTCGTGGGTCCATGCCGGGTTTTCTGTGGCGTGCGTCGCAGGAGTTGGGGGGCTAATGGGGTTGTTTGTCCGAGTTGGGCAGTTCGGTGGGTGCGGTGCTCGGCGGGGTGCCGTCCGTCCGGTCCGTCCATATATATGTCCGGGTCCGTGCCGGGTCGCACCCCGAATGCGCCGTGCGAGTGGACCGCGGGAGCG
The DNA here is from genome assembly GCF_003932715.1 of Streptomyces tsukubensis. Taxonomy (NCBI): domain Bacteria; kingdom Bacillati; phylum Actinomycetota; class Actinomycetes; order Kitasatosporales; family Streptomycetaceae; genus Streptomyces; species Streptomyces tsukubensis. The sequence goes on from NZ_CP020700.1 coordinate 6,522,894, forward strand.
CCCCCCCGTGGCGCTTCGTCGCGCTATCCCCTCGCCGCGCCGATGACTTCGTCGAGAACGTCCCGGGACCGCATCAGCTCCCCGATCAGCCCGTCGATCCGCTGCCGCTCCTCGGTCAGCCAGACCACCAACTGGGGCGTCGCCGTCTCCGCCGGGCCGCCGTCGCTGTCCCGCATGCACGGCAGCACCCGGCCGATCATCTCGGTGTTCAGCCCGGCCGCGAGCAGCTCCTGGATATGGACGACCCGGTCGACAGCCGCCTCGGAGTAGTCCCGGTGGCCGCCGGGGGTACGGTCGGAGGCCAGCAGTCCCCGCTTCTCGTAGTAGCGCAGCGACCGTTCGCTCACGCCCGTCCGCCGGGCCAGTTCACCGATCCGCATCCCGCACCCCCCGTCTCCGGCGCCCGGACGCCGTACCGTACCGGCGACTTGAACCTGACACCCGTGTCAGATTTTACGGTACGGGCATGACGAACTCGCCCCTGTTCACGCCCTTCGCGCTCGGCTCCCTCCACCTCCCCAACCGCATCGTCATGGCCCCCATGACCCGCTTCCGGGCGGCCGAGGACGGCACCCCGCTGCCCGTCGTCGCCGACTACTACGCCCAGCGCGCGAGCGCCGGACTGCTGATCACCGAGGGCATCTGGCCGAGCCGGGCCGGGCAGGCGGGCTGGCGGATGCCCGGCCTGGAGACCGTGGAACACATCCGCGGCTGGCGCGCGGTCACCGAAGCCGTGCATGCGGCGGGCGGCCGGATCTACGCCCAGCTGATGCACGGCGGGCGGCACGGACACCCGCTGTCCCGGCTGACCGGCGATATCCCCGCGGGCCCCTCCGCCGTGCCGTTGCCGGACCCGGTCCATGTCCGCGACGGCGGCAAGGCGGATCCGCCGCTGCCCCGGGAGATGACCGCGGACGAGATCCGGCAGGCGGTACAGGACCATGTCGCCGCCGCCGGCAACGCGATCGAAGCCGGTTTCGACGGCGTCGAACTCCACGGCGCCAACAGCTACCTCATCCACCAGTTCCTGGGCGACAACACGAATCTCCGGGACGACGCCTATGGGCGCGGCAGCGTCGCCGACCGGATCCGCTTCCCCCTGGAGGTCGTGTCCGCCGTCGCCGGCGCGATCGGCGCCGGGCGCACCGCACTGCGGCTCTCGCCCGGAAACCCGCAGGAGGGCATGGTCGAGAACGACCCGGGCCCGGTCTACCGCCCCCTCGTCACCGAGGTGAACCGGCTCGGCCTCGCCTATCTGCATCTGATCGACGACGACCGCTACCCCGCCCTCGCGGAGCTGCTGCCGCTCTGGGACGGGCCCGTGATCGCGAACATCGGCGAGAACCGCGAGCCCACCAGCAAAGAGGGCGGCGAGGCGGTCCTCTCCGATGGCGTGGCCGATCTGGTCTCGTACGGCCGCTCCTTCATCGCCAACCCCGACCTGCCGGAACGCTTCGCCACCGGTGCGCCCCTCGCCCGTGTCGACTGGCCCCACCTCTACACCCACGGCGCCCGCGGCTACTCCGACTACCCCCGCCACGCCCCCGCCCCGACCCGGGTGGAGGTCTGAGCCCGGCCCGCGCGCCGCGCCGGTACGGACCAGGCGGCCGGGCCCGTACCGGCCCATGAGTGACGGCGGACACCCCCGCCCCCGGGTGCCCGCGCATGACCGTGCCGCGGTGATGTACTAGAGTTATCTCGACATCGAGATAACTGCCCGGGCGTACCGCAGCCGCCATCCCGGTAAGGCTTACCTAACTTAGCCCTACCTTAGCGGATCGGCGAGGGCCGTGGCGGCAGCATGGACGTAGTACGCGCACTTTGATGAAGGAGACTGTCGTGTCGGCGAACAGCTTCGACGCCCGCAGCACGCTGCGCGTGGGTGACGAGTCGTACGAAATCTTCCGGCTGGACAAGGTCGAGGGCTCCGCGCGGCTGCCCTACAGCCTGAAGGTGCTGCTGGAGAACCTGCTCCGCACCGAGGACGGCGCGAACATCACCGCCGACCACATCCGGGCGCTCGGCGGCTGGGACTCCCAGTCCCAGCCCAGCCAGGAGATCCAGTTCACGCCGGCCCGCGTCATCATGCAGGACTTCACCGGTGTGCCCTGCGTCGTCGACCTCGCCACCATGCGCGAGGCCGTCAAGGAGCTGGGCGGCGACCCGGCGAAGATCAACCCGCTGGCGCCGGCCGAGCTGGTCATCGACCACTCCGTCATCGCCGACAAGTTCGGCACCAACGACGCCTTCGCCCAGAACGTGGAGCTGGAGTACGGCCGCAACAAGGAGCGCTACCAGTTCCTGCGCTGGGGCCAGACCGCCTTCGACGAGTTCAAGGTCGTCCCGCCGGGCACCGGCATCGTCCACCAGGTGAACATCGAGCACCTGGCCCGTACCGTCATGGTCCGCGGCGGCCAGGCGTACCCGGACACCCTCGTCGGCACCGACTCGCACACCACCATGGTCAACGGCCTCGGTGTGCTCGGCTGGGGCGTCGGCGGCATCGAGGCCGAGGCCGCGATGCTGGGCCAGCCGGTCTCCATGCTCATCCCGCGCGTCGTCGGCTTCAAGCTGACCGGTGAGCTGACCCCCGGCACCACCGCCACCGACCTGGTGCTGACCATCACCGAGATGCTCCGCAAGCACGGTGTCGTCGGCAAGTTCGTCGAGTTCTACGGCGAGGGCGTGGCCGCCACCTCCCTCGCCAACCGCGCCACCATCGGCAATATGTCCCCCGAGTTCGGCTCCACCGCTGCGATCTTCCCGATCGACGACGAGACGCTGAACTACCTGCGGCTCACCGGCCGCTCCCAGCAGCAGGTCGCGCTGGTCGAGGCGTACGCCAAGGAGCAGGGCCTCTGGCTGGACCCGGCCGCCGAGCCGGACTTCTCCGAGAAGCTGGAGCTGGACCTCTCCACGGTCGTCCCCTCCATCGCCGGCCCGAAGCGCCCGCAGGACCGCATCGTCCTCGCGAACGCCGCCGCGCAGTTCGCCCAGGACGTCCGCAACTACGTCGACGACGACGAGGAGGCGGGCAAGGAGTCCTTCCCGGCCTCCGACGCCCCGGCCTCGGCCAACGGTGTCCCGTCCCGCCCGACGCAGGTCACGGCCCCCGACGGCACGACGTACGAGATCGACCACGGCGCCGTCACCGTCGCCGCGATCACCTCCTGCACCAACACCTCGAACCCGTACGTCATGGTTGCCGCCGCCTTGGTGGCCAAGAAGGCGGTCGAGAAGGGCCTCACCCGCAAGCCGTGGGTGAAGACCACCCTCGCCCCGGGCTCCAAGGTCGTCACCGACTACTTCGACAAGGCGGGCCTCACCCCCTACCTCGACAAGGTCGGCTTCAACCTCGTCGGCTACGGCTGCACCACCTGCATCGGCAACTCCGGCCCGCTGCCGGAGGAGGTCTCCAAGGCCGTCAACGAGCACGATCTGGCCGTCACCTCGGTGCTCTCCGGCAACCGCAACTTCGAGGGCCGGATCAACCCCGACGTCAAGATGAACTACCTGGCGTCCCCGCCGCTGGTCGTCGCCTACGCCATCGCCGGTTCGATGAAGGTCGACATCACCCGTGACGCCCTGGGCATCGACCAGGACGGCAAGCCGGTCCACCTCCAGGACATCTGGCCGTCGGAGGCCGAGGTCAACGACGTCGTCGCCAACGCCATCGGCGAGGACATGTTCAACAAGTCCTACCAGGACGTCTTCGCCGGAGACGCCCAGTGGCAGGCGCTGTCCATCCCGACGGGCAACACCTTCGAGTGGGACGCCGAGTCCACCTACGTCCGCAAGCCCCCGTACTTCGAGGGCATGCAGATGGAGCCCTCGCCGGTCACCGACATCGCCGGTGCCCGGGTGCTCGCCAAGCTCGGCGACTCGGTCACCACCGACCACATCTCCCCGGCCGGTGCCATCAAGGCCGACACCCCGGCGGGCAAGTACCTCACGGAGCACGGCGTCGAGCGCCGCGACTTCAACTCCTACGGCTCGCGCCGTGGCAACCACGAGGTCATGATCCGCGGCACCTTCGCCAACATCCGCCTGCGCAACCAGATCGCGCCGGGCACCGAAGGCGGCTTCACCCGCGACTTCACCCAGGACGGCGGCCCGGTGTCGTTCATCTACGACGCCTCCCGCAACTACATCGAGCAGGGCACCCCGCTGGTGATCCTCGCGGGCAAGGAGTACGGCTCCGGCTCCTCCCGCGACTGGGCCGCCAAGGGCACCGCGCTGCTCGGCGTCAAGGCCGTCGTCGCCGAGTCGTACGAGCGCATCCACCGCTCCAACCTGATCGGCATGGGCGTCCTCCCGCTGCAGTTCCCGGAGGGTGCCAGCGCCGAGGCGCTCGGCCTGACCGGCGAGGAGACCTTCTCCGTCTCCGGTGTGACCGAGCTCAACGAGGGCACCACCCCGCGCACGGTGAAGGTCACCACCGACACCGGTGTGGAGTTCGACGCGGTCGTCCGCATCGACACCCCCGGCGAGGCCGACTACTACCGCAACGGCGGCATCATGCAGTACGTCCTGCGGAACCTGATCCGCGGCTGACGCGCCACCGGCACGACGAGGGCCGCACTCCCCGGTTCGGGGGGTGCGGCCCTCGGCCGTACCGGGGTTCAGGCCAGCAGTTCGACCTCCGCCAGCAGCACCGGGCCGCCGCCCGCCGCCACCAGCCGGTAGCGGTCGTACGCGGCGGGCCGGGCGACCGTGAACACCCGGGTCTGCCGGTCCCAGGCGAAGGACTCACCCGACCGCCGGTCCACCTCCCGCCAGCTCTCCCCGTCCCGGGACCCCTCCAGCACCCACCCCGACGGCGCCTTCGCCCGCTCCGCCGAGGTCAGCGTGTACTGCACGGCCCGGGTCGGCCCCGCCACCGCGAGGTCCACCGCCGAGAACTCCGCCGACGTCGCCGAGGTGTCGTCGGTCAGCGCGCCCCCGGGCCGGACCGCGTCCCGCCGCGGTACGGGCACCCGGTCGTCCGCCGTGATGGAGACCGGCGCGGCGCCCGGGCCCGTACCCCAGGACGACGGCCGCGGGCCCATCGCGAACTCCAGCGTGCCGCCCCGGGCGATCGCGGAGTGCGGCAGCGCGGTCGATGTCCACCGCTCGCCGTTCACCTTCAGCCCCTGGACGTAGACGTTCTCCGCGCTGTTCTGCGGCGCCTTCACCACCAGCTTCCGGCCGCTCCCCAGATCCACCGTCATCCGGGTGAAGAGCGGTGAGCCGATCGCGTACTCCCCGCTGCCCATGACCAGCGGATAGAAGCCCAGAGCCGAGAAGAGCCACCACGCCGACTGCTCGCCGTTGTCCTCGTCGCCGTGGTAGCCCTGACCGATCTCGCTGCCGGTATAGAGCCGGGAGAGCACCTCCCGCACCTTCTCCTGCGTCTTCCAGGGCTGGGCCGCCGCGTTGTACAGGTACGGGACGTGGTGGGCGACCTGGTTGGAGTGCCCGTACATGCCCATCCGGACGTCCCTGGCCTCCGTCATCTCATGGATGACCATGCCGTACGAGCCCTGGAACTCGGGCGACGCGGTCTCCGGAGTGCTGAAGTACGTGTCGAGCTTGCGCGCGAGACCCGCCCGGCCGCCGTAGAGATTGGCCAGGCCCCGGCTGTCCTGGACCGCCGTGAAGGCATAGCCCCAGCCGTTGGTCTCCGTGTAGTCGTGGCCCCAGACCCGGGGGTCGTACCGCGCGCTCGGCACCCGCCAGCCGCCCGCCGGGGTCCGGCCCTGGAAGAAACCGGCGTCCCGGTCGAAGAGGGCGGTGTAGTTGCGGGCCCGGTTGAGGAAGTACGCGGCTTCCTCCCGGTAGCGCGCCTTCCCGGTCTGCCGGTGCAGGGCCTGCGCCATCTTCGCGATGCCGTAGTCGTTGAGATGGCCCTCCAGGGACCAGGAGAGGCCCTCGTGGACGGCGGTCGAGGCATAGCCGGTGAACGGGGAGGTCTCCATGCCCTTGCGGCCCACCCCGGACATCGGCGGGACCACGGTCGCGTTCTTCAGCGCCGCCTCGTACGCGGCCGCCGCGTCGAAACCGCGCACCCCCTTGACGTACGCGTCCGCGAACGCCACGTCCGAGCTGGTGCCCGTCATCAGATCGGCATAGCCGGGGGAGGACCAGCGGGAGATCCAGCCGCCGTCGCGGTACTGCTGGACGAAGCCGTCGACCAGCTCGCCCGCCCGCCCCGGCGCGAACAGGGAGTAAGCGGGCCAGGTGGTGCGATAGGTGTCCCAGAAACCGTTGTTGACGTACACCTTGCCGTCGGAGATCTTCGCTCCGGTACGGGTCGGGGTGTCCTCGGAGACCATCGGCGCAAACGGGCTCGCGTACTGGTAACGCGGCCGGGACCGGGTGCCCGTCTGCTCGTAACCGGAATTCGGATAGAGGTACAGCCGATAGAGGCTGGAGTAGAGCGTGACGAGCTGGTCCTCGGTGGCGCCCTCGACCTTCACCCGGCCCAGCAACCGCTCCCAGGCCTTCTTCGCCCGCTCTTTGACCTGGTCGAAGCCGGTTCCCTCGGGTATCTGGTCCGCCAGGTTCTTCTTCGCCTGGTCGATGCCGATCAGCGATGTGGCGATCCGCAGATTGACCGTACGGTCCGCTCCGGCATCGAAGCGGAAGTAGCCCCCGACGCCTTCGGCGGACGAGTCGACGACCGGCGCGTCGAAGACGCCGTAGACGAAGAGCCGGGTCGCGCCGGCCGAGAGACCGCTCTTGACGTCCGAGTAGCCGGTGAAGGAGGAAGTGCCCGGGTCGAGGGTCAGACCGCCCTGCCGGGTGATGTTGTCGAACACGATGCTGGCATCGTGCCCGGGGTAGCGGAAGCGCATCGCCGCGGCATGGTCGGTCGGCGCCAGCTCGGCCTTCAGACCGTTCTCGAAGGTGACGCCGTAGTAGTGCGGGCGGGCGGTCTCGTTCGTGTGGCGGAAGGCGAGACCGCGCTCGTCGCGGCCGGTGGGCGGGGCGCCGGCCGCCGCCGACGGCATCACCTGGAAGGTCTGCCGGTCACCCATCCAGGGGCTGGGCTGGTGGCTCGCGCTGAACGCCTTGACGACGGGCAGATTCCGCTCGTCGTTGCCGCGCTGGTACTCGTACAGCCAGCTCGTCGAGTCGGCGAGGGTGACCGGGGTCCAGAAGTTGAAGCCGTGCGGCACCGCGGTGGCGGGGAAGGTGTTCCCGCGGGAGAACCAGAAGGCGGAGTTGGTGCCGCGGGTGGTGACCGCGTAGTCCACCACGCTCTCCCGCTTCTCCGCCGGAGGCTTCGGGGCGATCCGGATATCGTCCAGCCAGCCCTGGAACTTCGCCGGACCCCGGACGGAGTCGTAACCGACCAGGATCCGGTCGACGGTCTTCCCGGCGGCGACCGTGCCGACGGCGGCGGAGACCGCGTTCCACTGGTTGACGTAGAGCCGTTTGGCATCGCCCTGGCCCTGCGGGGTCAGCGCACCGCCGTGGGCGTCGGTCGCACCCAGTCCGCTCAGATAGGTGCCGTCGGTGAAGGCCAGATCGACGGCGACATGGGTGGCCGGATAGTTCGGATCGGTCTCCGGCATCGACGGGAAGATCCGGTACGACAGCTCGGTGTCCCGGCCGACCGGGGTGTGGACGTCGAAGACCTTGTTGTACGAGTACGCCCGGCCCGCGGCCTCGTGGGTGCCGGTGTAGCGCAGCGCGCGCAGCCCGGTGAAGCCCGCGTTCGGCTTGGCCGTGGGGGAGGAGCGGGGGCCGCGGTCGACCAGGGAGCGCATATCGGCGGGCGGCGGCGGGGCCGTACCGCCGTCGGAGAACTGGACGTCGGCGAGCTGGGTGAGCCCGGCGCCGTTGTTGCGGGTGATCTCCAGCCGATAGCGGGCGTACGGGACGATATCCGCCGGGTTCCCGATTTCATAGGTTCTGGTGTGAAAGCGTTCGGGGAAGGACTCGCCCTCGCGCCGGTCCAGCACCCGCCATTCCCGGCCGTCCACCGAGGCTTTGAGAGTCCAGTCCAGGGGATCGCGTTCGGGATGATCATTGGCCGAGGTCAGGGCGTACCGGGCGACGGTCACCGGGGTTTCGGTGTCGAACTCGACCCAGGAAGTGCTGGCGAATTCCAGCCATTTTGTCGTCGGCTGGAGATCGACCAGATTCTCTTTCACCTCGCCGCTGTTCGCGTTCTCCCCGCTCGCCCGGACCGTGATCACCCGGTCGGTGACATTGCCCGGGATTCCAGCGGTGAATCCGCCGTTGACACCTGATGACCGCTTCTCTCCGTCCACCCCGACTTCGACGGTATTGCGCCAGTCCGGCGGGCGCTCGTCCGTCTCGAAGGAGGAGTGGAAGGTGCGGTCGGCCGGATCCGCGGAAGCGGCCGGGGGCCGGGCGGCGGCCGGCTGGGCGGTGAGGGCCGACGCCAGGGTCAGCAGGGCGGTGGCGGCGGCGACGGCCGCCGTGCGGAGCGGTCGCCGGTGCGGTGCGGCCGGCCTGAGCCGGTGTCCGGGTCTGGCCATTCACGGGCCCTTCTTCTGGAGGAAAGCCCCTGTTCGGGCGGCGTTACCCCGATTGGCAACGTTGTCAGAATGCTGCGCAGGCTCCAGTAGGAAGGGGAGTGACCTGCGGTGTCAAGGGTGTTGACGCGCCATCGGACAGCTATAGCCGGGTGGTGCCCTTGGAATCAGCCATTCCGCGAAGAATGATCAGGTCATGCGCGCATCCGCATGTCAGGAGCGCGTTGGGCGAGATATCCGAACGGTCTCAACTAGGGAAAGCTTGACGGTCAACCTTGCTCTTGATCTTGCTCCCCTTGAGGGAAGTGGACTATACCTGTCGGCGTCCGGGCGACATGTCGATGAGACCGCTCGGGCCAGGGGGAACAAGGCCTGTGGGCTGTCGCGTGCCGTAACGCGGCCACTGCTGCCGTGGTCTCCCGGAGAAAGGTGCACTACCCAAGCTTCACTGAGTTTCCCTGCGGGAAATCACAGCAATTCACCGCGGTGGCGGGGCCCTGCGCCGGGAGGCGACACGGACGGGCGACTTGTTCACCGCCTGAGTCCTGATGAAGGCGAGGACTTGAGCATGGGATCCACCTCCGCCAACGACAACGGGGGCCTCGGCCGCCGCAAACTGATCCAGCGCTCCGCGGCGCTCGGTCTGCTGACCGTCCCCACCGTGAGCTTTCTGTCCGGCTGCGCCAGCGGTGACGGTGACAAGAACGAAGAGGTCAAGCAGGGCACCAAGTCCGCGAAGAACCCGCTCGCGGTCAACGAGTCGGCCCCGCTCGACTTCGTTCTGTTCGACGGCGGCTTCGGCCAGCAGTACGCCAAGGACGCCGTCAAGATCTACGAGAAGAACTTCCCCAAGGCCAAGGTGAAGTTCCATGCCACCCAGGCCATCCAGACCGAGCTCCAGCCGCGGTTCAACGGCGGCACCCCGCCGGACCTGATCGACAACTCCGGCAAAGAGCAGATGGACATGGGCGCCCTGGTCGGCCAGAACCAGCTGACCGATCTGACCGCGCTGCTGGACGCCGCCTCCTACGACGACCCCAACAAGAAGGTCCGCGACACCCTGCGGCCGGGCATCGTCGAGATGGGCCAGTTCGAGGGCAGCCAGGTCTGGATGCTCTACTACGCCTACACCGTGTACGGCGTGTGGTACTCGAAGAAGCTGCTGGACTCCCTTGAGGTCACCTACCCCGAGACCTGGGACCAGATGCTCGCCGTCTGTGCGAAGGCCAAGGCCAAGGGCATCGCCGCCTGGACGTACGCGGGTGTCCACCCGTACTACATCCCCTTCACCCTCTTCCCGATGATCGCCAAGCGCGGCGGTGCCGATGTGCTCAAGGCCATCGACAACCTGGAGCCGAACGCCTGGAAGCACCCGGCGGTCAAGGACTGTTTCGAGGCGTACTACGAGCTGAAGAAGAAGGGGTACGTCCTCGACGGCACCCCCGGTCTGGACCACATCCAGTCGCAGACCAAGTGGACCGAGGGCAAGGCGCTCTTCATCCCCAACGGCTCCTGGGTGGAGAACGAGGCGTCGAAGACCATGCCGAAGGACTTCGACCTCGCCGTCGGCGCCCCCACCGGCATCGACGCCAGTGACAAGATGCCCTTCGGCACCCTCTGGGCCTCCGGCGGCGAGCCGTTCATCGTCCCCTCCAAGGCGAAGAACAAGGAGGGCGGCATGGAGCAGCTCCGCATCATGCTCAGCGAGGCCTCCTCCAAGGGCTTCACCCAGTCCGTGAAGTCCCTCAGCGCCTTCAACGGCGGCACCGACGGCATCGACCTGACCCCGGGCATGAAGTCCGTCGTCGCCACCCTGGAGAAGGCGGGCACCAATGTGGTCAACCCGCGGATCGGCGACTGGTACACCGTCCTTCTGAAGGAGAAGATCGGTACTGCCGGTCTGGGCGAGATGATGGCGGGCCGGCTCACCCCCGCCGAGACCATCAAGCGCATCCAGGGCTTCGCCGACGAGACGGCGAAGGACGCCTCCATCAAGAAGTTCAAGCGCCAGTGAACCCTGTCGGGGCCCCGTCCGGCCGACCGGGAACGGGGCCCCGGCTCTCCACACGGCACCAGCGGTGCTTTCCGCGGGAAGATCGGGGTCGGTAGGAATGCAGCACGGCAAGTACCGTTTCATCGCGGGGTTCCTGGTGGTACCCCTGGCGCTCTACGCGCTCTTCGTCATCTGGCCGTTCATCCAGGCCATCTTCTACTCGTTCACCAACTGGACGGGCCTGAGCCCCGAGTTCAAGATGATCGGCTTGGACAACTACTCCAGAATGCTGGAGGACGACGTCTTCTGGAAGGCGCTCCAGCACAGCCTGGTCTTCGCGGTGGTCCTGCCGCTGGTGACGATCGGACTCGCGCTCTTCTTCGCCTTCATGATCAACGTCGGTGGGCGCCGGAGGAAGGGAGCCGCCGTCACGGGAGTCCGCGGCTCCGGCTTCTACAAGATCGTGTACTTCTTCCCGCAGGTGCTGTCGATCGCGATCGTGGCGCTGCTGTTCAAGTTCGCGTACAACCCGTCGGACGGCGCCATCAACTCCGCGCTGAAGGCCGTCGGTCTCGGCAGTATCCAGCCGGAGTGGCTCGGCGACCCCGATCTGGCGCTGATCTGTGTGATGGTCGTCCTGGTCTGGTCGACCGTCGGCTTCTTCGTGGTCCTCTTCTCCGCGGGCATGGCCTCCATCCCCCGGGACTTCTACGAGGCGGCGCTGCTGGACGGCGCCAACCGCTTCACCACGTTCTTCCGGATCACCCTGCCGCTGCTCTGGGACACCGTGCAGTCGGGGTGGATCTACATGGGCATCCTCGCGCTGGGCGCGGAGTCCTTCGCGGTCGTCCACATCATGACCGTGGGCCCGAGCGGCGGCGGCCCGGACTACTCGACGATCGTCCTGCCGCTGTACGTGTACCAGAAGGCGTTCGGCCCCGGCCAGGCCGCCTACGCGACGACCATCGGTGTCGCCCTGCTCCTCGTCACGCTGCTGTTCGCGGCCGTGGTGATGCGGCTGGGCCGGCGCGAGCGGCTGGAGTTCTGAGATGAAGACGACAGACACCATTCCCGAGGGCGTGGCGGGCGACGGTCCCGAGCCGGCTCCGGCGGCCACCGCCCCGGAGCGCGAGGGATCGCGCTCCGCGCCGGCGGCGGAGAAGGGCGAGGGCCAGGTCCTCAACGTCTTCTCGCACGGCATGCTGATCCTCTGGGCTTTCATGGTCGTGATCCCACTCCTGTGGGCGGTGATGAGCTCCTTCAAGACCGACAAGGCGATCTTCACCGAGCCCTGGTCGCTGCCCGACAAGCTGCACTTCGAGAACTGGTCGCGGGCCTGGACCGAGGCGCATATGAGCGACTACTTCCTCAACACCGTGATGGTGGTGGGCGGTTCGCTCGCGGGCACCCTGCTGCTGGGGTCGATGGCGGCGTACGTACTGGCGCGGTTCGAGTTCCCCGGCAACCGGTTCATCTACTTCCTCTTCATCGGAGGGATGAGCTTCCCGGTCATCCTGGCGCTGGTGCCGCTCTTCTACGTACTCCAGAACATGTCCATGCTGAACACGCTGCACGGACTGATCCTGGTCTACATCGCCTACTCGCTGCCGTTCACCGTCTTCTTCCTGACGGCCTTCTTCCGGACCCTGCCGTCCTCGGTGGCCGAGGCGGCATTCGTGGACGGCGCCTCGCACACCAGGACGTTCTTCCAGGTGATGCTGCCGATGGCGAAGCCCGGACTGATCAGTGTGGGCATCTTCAACTTCCTCGGCCAGTGGAACCAGTATCTGCTGCCGACCGTGCTCAACACCGATCCCGAGCGGAAGGTGCTCTCGCAGGGCCTGGTGCAGCTGGCCGTCAGCCAGGGGTACAAGGGCGACTACTCGGGCCTCATGGCCGGTCTGGTGATGGCGATGCTGCCCGTGCTGGCCGCGTACATCATCTTCCAGCGGCAGGTGGTGGCCGGACTGACGGCGGGCGCGGTGAAGTAGCCCGGCCGACCACCGGCGCCGCACCCACCCGCGCCGCACTCTCCCGCGCCCCCCGGGGCGCGCCGCATACGGACGCCCCTCGGCTGAGGTCCCGCCGGGGGGCGTCGTCATGGTGAGTCCAGCTCTTGACGCGATCCTCCGGGAAGGGTCAGCTTGGAGTTCACAAGTTGTACGCAAGAGCGGTGGGAGTGGTGAGTCCATGGAGACGCCGGGTTCGCAGACGTCCCTGCACCGGGCCAATCTGGAGCGGGTGGTGCGGGCGGTCCGGATGGCCGGATCGCTGACCCAGGCCGATATCGCCCGGAGCACCGGACTCTCCGCCGCCACCGTCTCCAATATCGTCCGCGAGCTGAAGGAGAGCGGAACCGTCGAGGTCACCCCCACTTCGGCGGGTGGCAGACGGGCCCGGTCGATCTCCCTGAGCAGCGATGCGGGCGTTGTCGTGGGGGTTGATTTCGGCCATACGCATCTGCGGGTCGCGATCGCCAATCTCGCCCATGAGGTGCTCGCCGAGGACGCGGAGCCGCTCGACGTCGACTCCTCCGCCGGTACGGGCTTCGACCGCGCCGAGCGGATGGTCGGCCGGCTGATCGCGGCCACCGGCGCCGGTCCGGGCAAGGTGCTCGGCGTCGGGCTCGGAGTGCCGGGGCCCATCGACGGGGAGTCCGGGGTCATCGGCGCGACGTCCATGCTGCCCGGCTGGGTCGGCTCCAACCCCGGCAAGGAGATGTCCGAGCGGCTCGGCGTTCCCGTCCATGTGGACAACGATGCCAATCTGGGGGCGCTGGGGGAGCTGGTCTGGGGCGCCGCCCGGGGCGTGGCCGATCTGGCGTACGTCAAGGTCGCGGGCGGTGTCGGGGCCGGTCTGGTGATGGGCGGGCGGATCTACCGCGGCCCCGGGGGAACGGCGGGCGAGGTCGGCCACCTCACCCTCGACGAGTCCGGCCCGGTCTGCCGCTGCGGCAACCGCGGCTGCCTGGAGACCTTCGCCGCCGTACCGTACGTGCTGCCGCTGCTGGAGCCCGCGCACGGGCCGGGGCTGACCATGGACCGGGTGGTCGCGCTGGCCCGGGAGGGCGATCCCGGCTGCCGCCGGGTGATCGCGGACACCGGCCGGCACGTGGCGGTGGGGGTGGGCGCGCTCTGCAATCTGCTCAATCCGCGGGTGGTCGTGGTCGGCGGGGAGATCGCCGAGGCCGGTGAGCTGCTGCTGGAGCCGCTGCGCTCCGCGCTGACCCGTTACACGATCCCGACCGCGGCCCGGCACCTCACGGTGGTCAAGGGCGCGCTCGGCGCCCGGGCCGAAGTCCTCGGCGGGATCGCCCTGGTGCTCAGCGAAATGGGTGAACCGGCCCTGCTGCCGGGGAGCGCCCCGGGTATCCGACCGGTTCTGTGAATCGTCTTCACCGGAAGAATACATCTTCACTTAGAGAACGCATGGCACCGTTGTCATCTCGTTAAGGATTTACTCCTTGACGCTGGCTGTGGGGCGGAGTTGACTGCCTGCCACCTCGGCCGCACCGGCGCGGCCTCGTCAGGGAGGTATGGATGAACGCATATCTGCGTCGTGCCGCGGTCGCCGCCACCGCCGTCGCGACCGCGGTGGGCCTCGCCGCCTGCGGCAGCGCCAAGGAGGCCGGAGACCGGGCCAAGGAGACGGAGAAGTCCGCCGGAGGCGACGAGATCACCGTCGGTCTGCTGCTCCCGGAGAACCAGACCGCCCGCTACGAGAAGTTCGACAAACCGCTCATCGAGAAGCGGATCGGTGAGCTGACGAACGGCAAGGGCAAGGTCGTCTACGCCAACGCCAAGCAGGACGCGAACCTCCAGACCCAGCAGGTCGACACGATGATCACCAACAAGGTCGACGTCCTGGTGCTCGACGCGGTGGACGCCAAGGCGATCGCGGGCGCGGTGAAGAAGGCCAAGGGGGCGGGCATACCGGTCGTGGCCTACGACCGGCTGGCCGAGGGACCGATCGACGCGTACACCTCCTTCGACAACGAGGAGGTCGGCCGGGTCCAGGGCGAGGCCCTGCTCGCCGCCCTCGGCGACCGGGCGAAGTCCGGGAAGGTCGTGATGATGAACGGCTCGGTGACCGACCCCAACGCCGCCCTGTACAAGAAGGGTTCGCACTCCGTCCTCGACGGCAAGGTGGACATCGGCAGGGAGTTCGACACCAAGGAGTGGAAGCCGGAGAACGCCAACTCCAATATGGAGAGCGCGATCACCGCCCTCGGCAAGGACAAGATCATCGGGGTCTACTCCGCGAACGACGGAATGGCGGGCGGCATCATCACCGCACTCAAGGCCGCCGGGGTGACCAAGCTGCCGCCGGTCACCGGGCAGGACGCCGAACTCGCCGCCGTCCAGCGCATCGTCGCCGGTGAGCAGTACCAGAGCGTCTACAAGCCCTACTCCGGAGAGGCGAACGCCGCCGCCGAGATGGCCGTCGCCCTCGCCCGCGGCGAGAAGCTCGGCGCCGTCGCCAAGGACTCCGTGGACAGCCTCACCACCAAGGGCGTCCCCTCCGTACTCGTCGAGGTCGTCTCCCTGACGAAGACGAACATCAAGGAGACCGTCCTCAAGGACGGCATCTACACCCTCGACGAGATCTGCACCCCCAAGTACCGGGCCGCCTGCGGCGCGCTGGGCCTGGTCTGACGAAGAGTGCCGTCCGGCCCGAGGGCGCCCGGGCCGGGGCGGCCGGGGCCACCGGGCCCGCACCCCGGCCGTGAACCCCGGCCCTGAACCCCGTCCGGCCCTGCCGCGGCCGAGCCGCCGGCGGCGGGCCGGGACATACCCCCACCCCCGCCGGTCAGGCGGCGAAGGAGTTGGTCGACGTGTCCGCTGCGCCCGTGCTGGCGTTGCGAGGGATCTCGAAACGTTTCGGTGCCGTCCAGGCGCTCACCGACGTGGACCTGGAGGTCCGGGCCGGAGAGGTGGTCGCCCTCGTCGGCGACAACGGCGCCGGGAAGTCCACCCTCATCAAGACGATCGCCGGGGTCCACCCCGTCGACGAAGGAACCGTGGAGTGGGACGGCCGTCCCGTCCGCATCGACCGACCGCACGACGCCCAGCGGCTCGGCATCGCCACCGTCTACCAGGACCTGGCGCTCTGCGACAACCTCGACGTCGTCGGAAACCTCTTCCTCGGCCGGGAGCTGCGGCGCGGAGGCGTCCTCGACGAGATCGAGATGGAACGCCGCTCCCACGGGCTCCTCACCGATCTCGCCATCCGCATCCCCAGCGTCCGCATCCCGATCGCCTCACTCTCCGGCGGCCAGCGCCAGACGGTGGCGATCGCCCGCTCCCTGCTCGGCTCGCCCCGGCTGGTGATCCTCGACGAGCCGACCGCCGCACTCGGCGTGGAGCAGACGGCCCAGGTGCTCGACCTGGTGGAGAAGCTGCGCGAACGCGGTCTCGCGACCATTCTCATCAGCCACAACATGGCCGATGTGAAGGCCGTCGCGGACCGGGTCGCGGTACTGCGGCTGGGCCGCAACAACGGGGTGTTCGAGGTCGGGAGCACCTCCCAGGAGGAGATCGTCGCGGCGATCACGGGCGCGACGGACAACGCGGTCACCCGGCGGGCGGCGCGCAGTGAGGAGCCGGTCCGATGAGCGCGGAGCAGACGTCCCCCCGGAAGGCGTCCCCGGCGGAGCCCGGTGACACCGGGGCCGTACCCCTGGCGAAGGAGCCCCGGACCCCCGGGGAGAGCGGACCTCCGGCGGTCGGAGCCCCCGCGGTCGGAGCCCCGGCCCCGGCCCCCGACGCGATCACCGCCGTCGACCCCCGGCTGCTCGTCCGGGAACAGGGCTTCGCGGGGTACGCCGCCGAGTTCGCCCGCCGGATGCGCTCCGGCCAGCTCGGCTCCGTACCGGTCATCGTCGGGCTGATCGTCATCTGGACCACGTTCCAGTCCCTCAACTCCGCCTTCCTGTCGGCGCAGAACATCTCCAATATCTCCGTCGACATCGCGGGCACCGGCCTGATCGCCGTCGGTGTGGTCTTCGTGCTGCTCCTCGGCGAGATCGACCTCTCCGTCGGCTCGGTCAGCGGACTGGCGGGCGCCGCCTTCGGGGTGCTCAACATCACCCACGGCGTCCCCGAGTGGCTCGCGCTGATCCTGGCCGTGCTCTCCGGCACCGCGGCCGGTCTGGTCCACGGCTTCTTCTTCGCCCGGATCGGGGTCCCCGCCTTCGTCGTTACGATGGCCGGGCTGCTGGTGTGGAACGGTCTGATGCTGCAGATCCTCGGCGCCAACGGCACCATCAACCTCGACGACTCCGGGCTGGTGGCCAAGCTCACCACGTACTACTTCTCCGATATCGCCGCGGCCTACGGGCTGGCGGCGGCCGTCGTCGCCGGATACTTCCTCGCCGCCTTCCTCGGAGCGCGCCGCCGGGACGCCGCGGGCGTGCCGTCGCGCCCGCTGAGCGAGCTGCTCCTGCGCACGGGCCTGCTCGCGGCGGTCTGCTTCCCGGTCGCCCATCTGCTCAACCAGTACAAGGGGCTGCCACTGGCCCTGGTGATCTTTGTGACAGTGGTGGCCGGGACGGACGTGGTGCTGCGGCGGACCGCGTTCGGCCGCCGGGTCTTCGCCCTGGGCGGCAGCATCGAGGCGTCCCGGCGCGCCGGAATCGACGTAGCAGGGGTCCGGACGGCGGTCTTCGCCATCGCCGGAACCCTGGCCGCCATGGGCGGGCTGATGCTGGCCTCGAAGATCAACGCGGCGAACCAGGGGGCGGGCTCCGGCGATCTGCTGATGAGCTCCATCGCGGCGGCGGTGATCGGCGGTACGAGCCTGTTCGGCGGGCGCGGGCGGACCTGGTCGGCCCTGCTGGGCGTGCTGGTGATCGTCTCCATCCAGAAGGGGCTCCAGTTGGAGAGCATCGCCGAACCGGTGAAGTACATGATCACGGGTGGGGTGCTGCTGGCCGCCGTGGTGATCGACTCGGTATCGCGCCGCACCCAGAAGGCCGCGGGAAGAGCCTGACGCCTCCGGCGGCACCCGCGCGGATCCGGGTCGCACCGCGCCCGCCCGGTCCGCTCCGGCCCCGCACCGCGCCCGCTCCGTCCGGCCCGGGCCCCGCACCGCACTCCGTCTGCGGCCGTACGGGTGACGGCCCGGCCCGGCCCGGCTCCGCGGCCGTACCGCGCCGGGGGCGAGCGCACCGCACATCGGCCGCTGCCGGGTCCCGGCCGGGCGGCGGCCCCGGAGGGGCGGGAACGTCACCGACGGTCCCCGGCCCCCCGTGCCGGCCCCGCCCCCGTGCCGGCCCGGCCTCCGGTGCCGGCCGGGTTCCGCGCCTGCGAGGGATACGGCCCCGTACCCCCTCCGCCCGGTACGGGCCGGGCGCCCCGGACCGCCCCGCCGCCGCGCCCGGAACCGGTGAGACCTCCGTCACACATCCCCGTCGCGTATCCCCGCCGGACGGCGCCCCGGCACCGTTCAACTGTGGGGGCGTTCAGTTGTTCGCGAGGTGACGGCCCGCCCCTTCGGTCGCGCCGCAGAGCCCAAACACTAGACTCGGTCAGATCACCACGAACGACGGCGACGATTCGACCAGCCAAGGGCCGCTGTCCCGCCGATCCCGCGCCCACCGGGGATCACGGCACTGCCCTCAGACGCCCAGCTCAACACGCAAGGAGGCACGGGTGACGCTGCTTACCCGTATCAGGGGACCGCGCGATCTGGACACGCTCAGCCCGGAGCAGCTCGTCAAGCTGGCCGCGGAGATCCGGACCTTCCTCGTGGACGCGGTCTCCAAGACCGGCGGCCACCTGGGCCCCAATCTGGGTGTGGTCGAGCTGACCATCGCCCTGCACCGGGTCTTCGACTCCCCGAGTGACCGGATCCTGTGGGACACCGGCCACCAGAGCTATGTGCACAAGCTGCTCACCGGCCGCCAGGACTTCTCCCGGCTGAAGATGAAGGGCGGGCTCTCCGGCTACCCCTCCCAGGCCGAGTCCGACCACGACGTCATCGAGAACTCGCACGCCTCCACGGTCCTCGGCTGGGCCGACGGCATCGCCAAGGCCAACGAGGTGCTCGGCAAGGACGACCATGTCGTCGCCGTCATCGGCGACGGGGCCCTGACCGGCGGAATGGCCTGGGAGGCGCTGAACAACATCGCCGCCGCCAAGGACCGTCCCCTGGTGATCGTCGTCAACGACAACGAGCGGTCCTACGCGCCCACGATCGGCGGCCTCGCCAACCACCTCGCCACCCTCCGTACCACCGACGGGTACGAGCGCTTCCTGGCCCGCGGCAAGGACCTCCTCGGCCGCACCCCCGTCGTCGGCAAACCGCTCTACGAGACGCTGCACGGCGCCAAGAAGGGCCTCAAGGACTTCATCGCCCCCCAGGGCATGTTCGAGGACCTCGGCCTGAAGTACGTCGGCCCCATCGACGGCCACGACCTGGAGGCGCTGGAGTCCGCGCTGGCCCGCGCCAAGCGCTTCAACGGCCCGGTGATCATCCACTGCCTCACCGAGAAGGGCCGCGGCTACCAGCCCGCCCTCCAGGACGAGGCCGACCGCTTCCACGCCGTCGGCAAGATCCACCCCGACACCGGGCTGCCGATCGCCTCTTCCGGCCTCGACTGGACGTCCGTCTTCGGCGAGGAGATGGTGAAGCTCGGCGAGGAGCGGCCGGACGTGGTCGCCATCACCGCCGCCATGCTCCAGCCCGTCGGCCTGGAAAAGTTCGCCAAGGCCTTCCCCGACCGGGTGTACGACGTCGGCATCGCCGAACAGCACGGCGCGGCCTCCGCCGCCGGCCTGGCCACCGGCGGCGTCCACCCCGTCTTCGCCGTCTACGCGACCTTCCTCAACCGCGCCTTCGACCAGGTCCTGATGGACGTCGCCCTGCACCGCTGCGGCGTCACCTTCGTCCTCGACCGGGCCGGTATCACCGGCACCGACGGCGCTTCCCACAACGGCATGTGGGACATGTCCATCCTCCAGGTCGTCCCCGGTCTGCGGATCGCCGCACCGCGCGACGCCGACCAGGTGCGCGCGCAGCTGCGGGAGGCGGTCAGCGTCGACGACGCGCCCACCGTCGTCCGCTTCTCCAAGGGCGCGGTCGGCCCCGCGGTCAAGGCCGTCGGCCGGATCGGCGGTATGGACGTGCTCCGGGAGCCCGGCACGGACACCCCGGACGTCCTCCTCGTCTCCGTCGGCGCGCTCGCCCCGATGTGCCTGGAGATCGCCGGCCTCCTCGACCAGCAGGGCATCTCCACCACCGTGGTCGACCCCCGCTGGGTCAAGCCGGTCGACGAGGCCCTCGTCCCGCTCGCCGACCGCCACCGGGTCGTCGTCACCGTCGAGGACGGTATCCGCACCGGAGGCGTGGGCGCCGCCGTCGCCCAGGCGCTGCGCGACGCGAACGTCGACGTACCGCTGCGCGATTTCGGTATCCCGCCGCGCTTCCTCGACCATGCGTCCCGCGCCGAACTGCTCACCGAGATCGGGCTGACCGCGCCCGATATCGCCCGCCAGGTCACCGGGCTGGTCTCCCGGCTGGACGGCCGCTTCGACGAGAGCGCCGAGACCGAGTCCGCGGAGCCGGTCCGCGACTGACGCGTACGGGCCCGGTGGGACCACCCCTGACGGGTGGTCCTGCCGGGCCCATTCGCGTGAAACCCACCCGTACGGACCCTTCCGGACCACCACTCGTCCCGATCATGTCGGGACGACACCTGTGGAGGTCCCCGGTGAGCACAGAGACCGACCCCGCGCCCAGGGCGGGCGCGTTCCGTACGAAGACCGTCGAGCAGTCCATCCGGGACACCGAGGAGCCCGAGCACGCGCTCAGGAAATCCCTCTCCGCGCTCGACCTCACGGTCTTCGGCGTCGGCGTCATCATCGGCACCGGCATCTTCGTGCTGACCGGGGCCGTCGCCAAGGAGAACGCGGGCCCCGCCACCTCACTCGCCTTCGTCGTCGCGGGCGTCGTCTGCGCGCTGGCCGCCCTCTGCTACGCCGAGTTCGCCTCCACCGTGCCCGTCGCCGGATCCGCCTACACCTTCGCCTACGCCTCCCTCGGCGAGCTGCCCGCCTGGATCATCGGCTGGGACCTCGTCCTGGAGTTCGCCCTGGGTACGGCGGTGGTCGCGGTCGGCTGGTCCGGCTATCTGCGCTCCCTGATGGAGAACATCGGCTGGCAGCTCCCCGACGCCCTGTCCGGCACCAACGACATCACCGGTTTCGGCTTCGACCTGCTGGCGTTCCTGCTGGTGCTGGCGCTCACCGCGGTACTCGTCGCCGGAATGAAGCTCTCCGCCCGGGTCACCAGCCTGATCGTGGCCATCAAGGTCGTGGTCGTACTGATCGTGATCGTCGCCGGATCCTTCTTCATCAAGGTCTCCAACTGGGACCCCTTCATCCCCCCGGCCCAACCGCAGACCGGCGAATCCGGCCTCCAGGAACCCCTGGTGCAGCTGCTGTTCGGCTACGCCCCCACCAACTTCGGCGTCCTCGGCATCTTCACCGCCGCCTCCGTCGTGTTCTTCGCCTTCATCGGCTTCGACGTGGTCGCCACCGCCGCCGAGGAGACCCGGCTGCCGCAGCGGGACATGCCCCGCGGCATCATCGGCTCCCTGTTCATCTGCACCGTGCTCTACGTCGCCGTCTCCATCGTCGTCACCGGTATGCAGCACTACACCGACCTGTCCATCGACGCACCGCTCGCCGACGCCTTCAAATCCACCGGACACCCCTGGTACGCGGGCGTCATCAGCTTCGGCGCCGTCATCGGCCTGATGTCGGTCTGTCTGATCCTGCTGCTCGGCCAGACCCGGGTGTTCTTCGCCATGAGCCGGGACGGGCTGCTGCCGCGGTTCTTCTCCGTCACCCACCCCACCTTCCGCACCCCCTACCGCGCCACGATCCTGCTCGGCGTCGTCATCGCGATCGTCGCCGGATTCACCAACATCCAGGAACTGGCCGTGCTGGTGAACATCGGCACGCTGTTCGCGTTCGTCGTGGTCGCCCTCGGCGTGCTCATCCTCCGCCGCACCCGCCCCGACCTGCCGCGCGCCTTCCGCACCCCGCTGGTGCCCTGGCTGCCGATCGCCTCGGTCGCCGCGTCCGTCTGGCTGATGCTCAATCTGCCCGCCGAGACCTGGCTGCGGTTCGGGCTGTGGATGGCGCTCGGCGTGATCGTCTACTACGTGTACGGGCGCCGGCACAGCCGCCTCGGCAAGCGCGCGGAGGACGAGCGCACCCCCGCGTAGAGCCCTCAGGGCCCGTAGACCGCCCGTGGGCCGACCGTCCGGCCGCCCGCGGCGGTCACCCGCTCGCGCAGCCCCCGATCTGCCGTGACGACCACACACGGCCGCTCCGGGGCCGCCTCGGCGACCAGCTCGGCGATCCGGTCGTCACCGCTGCCGGGCGCCTCGTCCACCCGGACGCCCGGCACCGGGGCCGTACCCCGCGCCGCGCCCTCCACCACCAGCACGATCTCCAGCGGACCCGGCACCCCCGGCAGGCCGTTGTCCGCGTACGGCACCAGCCGGTCCCGCAGCCTTCCGGCCGCGGCGCGCCGGTCCCGCCACCAGCCGTCGGGCACCGAGCCCACGACGTTCGCGCCGTCGACGATCAGCAGAGTCACCATCACCGGTCCCATCAGGCAACGGAAAGGGGCCGTACGGAACTGATCCGTACGGCCCCTTCGTACACCACGCTACGCGGGCACGCTCGCCACACCCGGCGCCAGGAACGGCTTGCCGTTGACCCGCTCGGACACGCCCTCACGGTCGAGGTACGGGGTGATGCCGCCCAGATGGAACGGCCAGCCCGCACCCGTGATCAGACAGAGGTCGATGTCCTGCGCCTCGGCCACGACGCCCTCGTCGAGCATCAGCCCGATCTCCTGCGCCACCGCCTCCAGCACCCGGGCCCGTACCTGCTCCTCGGTCAGCACCGCATCGCCCTGCACCAGCAGCGCCGCGACCTCCGGGTCCAGCTCCGGCCGCCCGGAATCGTAGACGTAGAAGCCCCGCTTGCCCGCCTTGACCACCGCGGCCAGATTGGGGGAGACCGTGAAACGGTCCGGGAAGGCGCGGTTGAGGGTCTCGGACACATGCAGACCGATCGCCGGGCCCACCAGCTCCAGCAGCACCAGCGGCGACATCGGCAGACCCAGCGGCTCCACCGCCCGCTCCGCCGTCGCCACCGGAGTGCCCTCGTCGATCACGTTCTGGATCTCGCCCATGAAGCGGGTCAGGATCCGGTTCACGACGAACGCCGGGGCGTCCTTGACCAGGACGGCCGTCTTCTTCAGCTGCTTCGCCACGGCGAAGGCCGTCGCCAGCGACGCCTCGTCGGTCCGCTCCCCGCGGACGATCTCCAGCAGCGGCAGGATCGCCACCGGGTTGAAGAAGTGGAAGCCGACGACCCGCTCCGGGTGCTTCAGCTTTGACGCCATCTCGGAGACCGAGAGGGAGGAGGTGTTGGTCGCCAGGATCGCGTGCGCCGGGGCCACGGCCTCGACCTCCGCGAACACCTGCTGCTTGACGCCCATCTCCTCGAAGACGGCCTCGATCACGAAGTCCGCGTCGGCGAAACCCTCCGCCTTGTCCAGGACACCCGTCACCAGGGCCTTCAGCCGGTTGGCCTGGTCCTGGTTGATCCGGCCCTTGCCGAGCAGCTTGTCGATCTCGGCACGGACATAGCCCACGCCCTTGTCGATCCGCTCCTGGTCGATATCGGTCAGCACGACCGGCACTTCGAGGCGGCGCAGGAACAGCAGCGCCAGCTGGGAGGCCATCAGGCCCGCGCCCACCACGCCGACCTTGGTGACCGGGCGGGCCAGGCTCCGGTCCGGGGCGCCCGCGGGCCGCTTGGCGCGCTTCTGCACCAGGTTGAAGGCGTACAGACCGCTGCGCAGCTCACCGCCCATGATCAGATCCGCCAGCGCCCGGTCCTCGGCGTCGAAACCGGCCTGGAGGTCACCGTCCTTCGCGGCCGCGATGATCTCCAGGGCGCGGTAGGCCGCCGGAGCGGCACCGTGCACCTTGGCGTCGGCGATCGCCCGGCCCCGGGCGACGGCCGCGTCCCAGCCCTCGCCGCGGTCCACCTCGGCCCGCTCCACCACGGTCTCGCCGCGCAGGACCGAGGCGGTCCACAGCAGCGACTGCTCCAGGAAGTCGGCGCCGTCGAAGAGCGCGTCCGCGATCCCCAGCTCGAATACCTGGCCGCCCTTGAGCTGGCGGTTCTGGTTGAGGGAGTTCTCGATGATCACCGTCACTGCACGGTCCGCGCCGATCAGATTCGGCAGCAGCGCACAGCCGCCCCAGCCGGGCACCAGACCGAGGAAGACCTCGGGCAGCGAGAACGCCGGGACCGCCCGCGAGACCGTGCGGTACGTGCAGTGCAGCCCGACCTCGACGCCGCCGCCCATCGACGCGCCGTTGTAGTACGCGAAGGTCGGCACGGCGAGCCCGGCGAGCCGCTTGAAGACGTCGTGGCCGCCCTTGCCGATGGCGAGCGCGTCCTCGTGGCGCCCCAGCAGCTCGACGCCCTTGAGATCGGCGCCCACGGCGAAGATGAACGGCTTGCCGGTCAGCCCGGCACCCACGATCTCACCGTCCGCGGCCTCCCGCTCGACCTGGTCGATCGCGGCATCCAGGTTGGCCAGCGACTGGGGGCCGAAGGTGGTCGGCTTGGTGTGGTCCAGACCGTTGTCCAGCGTGATCAGCGCGAAGCGGCCGGCGCCGGGAAGCTCCAGATGGCGTACGTGCGCGGTGGTGACGACCTCGTCCGGAAACAACTCGGCCGCGCCCTTGAGCAGTTCGGCGGTGGTGCTCACTTGTCCCCCTCGAAGTGCGGGTTCTCCCAGATGACGGTGGCGCCCATGCCGAAGCCGACGCACATCGTGGTGAGGCCGTAACGGACCTCGGGCTGCTCCTCGAACTGCCGGGCCAGCTGGGTCATCAGCCGGACACCGGAGGAGGCCAGCGGGTGGCCGAAGGCGATCGCGCCGCCGTACTGGTTGACCCGCGGATCGTCGTCGGCGATGCCGTAGTGCTCCAGGAAGGCCAGCACCTGGACCGCGAACGCCTCGTTGATCTCGAACAGGCCGATGTCCCCGATCCCCAGACCCGCCTGGGCCAGCGCCTTCTCGGTGGCCGGGATCGGTCCGTACCCCATCACCTCCGGCTCCACCCCGGCGAAGGAGTAGGCCACCAGGCGCATCTTCACCGGCAGGCCGTTCGCCCGGGCGAACTCCTCGGAGGCGATCACCGCGGCGGTGGCGCCGTCGTTGAGCCCGGCGGCGTTGCCCGCCGTGACCCGGCCGTGGGTACGGAACGGGGTCTTCAGCCCGGCCAGGTTCTCCAACGTGGTGCCCGGGCGCATCGGCTCGTCCTGCGTGGCCAGGCCCCAGCCGGTCTCCCCGCCCTCGGGGCTGGTGCGGCGGATCGCGACCGGCACCAGATCCTGCTGGATCTTTCCGTTCGCGTACGCCTTCGCCGCCTTCTCCTGGGACCGCACGGCGTACTCGTCGGCGCGCCGCTTGGTGATGGAGGGGTAGCGGTCGTGCAGGTTCTCCGCGGTCATGCCCATGAAGAGGGCGGACTCGTCGACCAGCTTCTCCGAGACGAACCGGGGGTTCGGGTCGACGCCCTCGCCCATCGGGTGGCGGCCCATGTGCTCCACACCGCCCGCGATCACGGCGTCGTACGCGCCGAAGGCGATCGACCCGGCGGTCGTCGTCACGGCGGTCAGCGCGCCCGCGCACATCCGGTCCACCGAGTAACCCGGCACGGACTGCGGCAGCCCGGCGAGGATACCGGCGGTCCGGCCGATGGTCAGCCCCTGGTCACCGATCTGCGTGGTCGCCGCGACGGCGACCTCGTCGATCTTCGCGGGGTCGAGGGCCGGGTTGCGGCGCAGCAGCTCCCGGATCGCCTTCACGATCAGATCGTCGGCGCGGGTCTCGTGGTAGATGCCCTTCGGGCCCGCCTTGCCGAACGGGGTGCGGACGCCGTCGACGAAGACGACGTCCCTGAGGGTACGAGGCACGATGGCTCTCCTCCAGGTGCGGGGTGGCACTGCTGCGGGTGCGCTGAGCGCGCGCTTGCCTCATGCTACTTACCGGTAACCCCGGTGCCCACCCCTTGCTCTGCGAGCGGCGTCACATTCCCGGGTCCTTGCGCCTCGGGCCGCGGCCCGGGGTGGGGGTTTCCCGCGGGGGCGCCTCCCGCTGGGGTTGCTCGCCCCGGGGTCCCCGGGGGCCCGTTGCCCGCGGGGTGCTGGTGCTCCTGCGCCTCAAGCGCCGGCGGGGCTGAAAGATTGGGTGACCGTTGCTCCGTGGTGTAGGTCGCCGGTCCTGCCGGGTTCGGGTGGGTCGGTGGCCTCCGGGCTCACCTCCTCGCAGACTGCGATGCACCGCCCCGAAGCGCGTCCGGCCTTTTCGCAGCCTGGCCCCCAAAGCTGCCTTTGGGGGTACCCCCAGCGGGGGGCGACCCTGCACCCCCCTCCCACGTGATCCCGACCTGATCAGGCGCCCAAGGTCCCCGAGTTGTCGCGCGTCACCGGGGAGGGGAATCTCTCCTGATCACCGCCCCGGAAGACACCACCCTCTCGGGGCACAGGCACCCCCGAAGGCTCCTCCGCCCCGTGGTGGGTGACTGAGGAAACTCCTCGTCCCCTTGGTCAAGTCGGGTGTCTCGGGAGGGGGGTGCAGGGTCGCCCCCGCAGCGGACCTGCGACAAGCACGGCTCGCCGGAGGGCAGTGCATCGCAGGCCGCGAGGAGGTGAGCCCGGAGGCCCACGACCCGGCCGCACCCGACAAGACCCCGGGCCTACCCCACGGAGTGACGCAACTCGACCACCGGAGGACCCGCACCCCGCAGGAGCGAACAGAACAAGAAAGGGGCGCGAGGAACGGCGCGACCAGCCACACACGGCCCGCAGCCGGAAAGCAAACCCCGCCGGGCGCGGCGCTCGCCGCCGCGGTGGCAGCACCCCCAGGCGCGGGAGCCCGTGTGGCCCCACCTCGGGGGCCTGGGGGTACAGGCCCCCGAGCGGGAGGCGCCCCCGCCCCCCGGTTACCGCCCCGGAGGGGTCAGGGCCCTGGAGAGGGGGACCGAGGTCAGGGTGGATTGCCAGGGGCGGGCGCCCAGCGCCGAGAGCGCCGCCGCGACCGCGTCCGGGCTCGTGTCCGCCGGCGGCTCCCAGCAGATCCGCCGCACCGTGTCCGGTGAGATCAGGTTCTCCTGCGGCAGGTTCAGCTCCTCCGCGAGCGCCGAGACCGCCGTCCGGGCCGCGGAGAGCCGGGCCGCCGCGGCCGGGTCCTTGTCCGCCCAGGCCCTCGGCGGCGGGGGGCCGGTCATCGGCTGGCCGGGCTGCGGCAGCTCCACGTCCGGCAGGGCCCGCGCCCGGTCGATCGCGGCCTGCCACTGTTCGAGCTGGCGCCGCCCCATCCGGTGTCCGAAGCCGTTGAGCCCGGCCAGGGCATGGGTGTTCGGCGGTACGGCCAGCGCGGCCTCGACGATGGCCGCGTCACCGAGGACCTTGCCGGGGGAGACGTCGCGCCGCTGGGCGATCCGGTCCCGGGTGGTCCACAGCTCCCGTACGACCGCCATCTGCCGGCGGCGGCGCACCTTGTGCATACCGGAGGTGCGGCGCCAGGGGTCCTTGCGGGGGGCGGGCGGCGGGGCGGTGGCGATGGCGTCGAACTCCTGCCGGGCCCATTCCAGCTTGCCCTGCCGGTCCAGCTCCTTCTCCAGCGCGTCCCGCAGGTCGATCAGCAGCTCGACGTCGAGCGCGGCATACCGCAGCCAGGGCTCGGGCAGCGGCCGGGTGGACCAGTCGACGGCGGAGTGGCCCTTCTCCAGGGCGTACCCGAGGACGGATTCGACCATCGCGCCGAGGCCGACGCGGGGGAAGCCGGCGAGCCGCCCGGCCAGCTCGGTGTCGAAGAGCCGGGTGGGGACCATGCCTATTTCGCGGAGGCAGGGCAGGTCCTGGGTCGCGGCGTGGAGGATCCACTCGGTGTCGGAGAGTGCGTCGCCGAGGGAGGTGAGGTCGGGGCAGCCGACGGGGTCGATCAGGGCGCTGCCCGCGCCCTCGCGGCGCAGCTGGACGAGGTAGGCGCGCTGGCCGTAGCGGTAGCCGGAGGCGCGTTCGGCGTCGACGGCGACGGGGCCGGTGCCCGCCGCGAATGCGGCGACGACGGCCGCCAGTGCTTCGGCGTCGGCCACTACCGGGGGGATGCCCTCGCGGGGCTCCAGCAGGGGAGTGGGGCTGTCTTCGGCTGCGACGCCGGCGTCCGGGGGAGCGCCCCCGGCGGTTCGCAGTGCGGTCTCTGCTGCGGGGTTATGGGCGTCGGTCACGTGTCAAGGGTATCCGTGAACCCGGCGCGCCTGTCGACGGAAACGATCCGCCGACAGGCGCATGGGGGAGCGAAGGGGTCAGTGGATGATGCCCGTGCGCAGGGCGACGGCGACCATTCCGGCCCGGTCGCCGGTGCCGAGCTTGCGCGCGATCCGCGCCAGATGGCTTTTCACGGTGAGCGCCGACAGGCCCATGGAGACGCCGATGGCCTTGTTCGACTGGCCCTCCGCCACCAGCCGCAGGACCTCGACCTCGCGGCCGGAGAGCTCCCGGTAGCCGCCCGGGTGGCTGGGGGCACCCGGCGGACGGCGGTGGCCGAGCCGGGCCGCGGCGGCGCCGATGGGGGCCGCGCCGGGCCGGGTGGGGTGCCCGATGTTGGTGCGGGTGCCGGTGACGACATAGCCCTTCACCCCGCCCGCCAGGGCGTTGCGGACGGCGCCGATGTCGTCGGCGGCGGAGAGGGCGAGGCCGTTCGGCCAGCCCGCGGCGCGGGTCTCGGAGAGGAGGGTGAGCCCGGATCCGTCGGGCAGGTGGACGTCGGCGACGCAGATGTCGCGGGGGTTGCCGATGCGGGGGCGGGCCTCCGCGATGGACGAGGCCTCGATCACGTCCCGGACGCCGAGCGCCCACAGGTGGCGGGTGACGGTGGAGCGGACGCGCGGATCGGCCACGACGACCATCGCGGTCGGCTTGTTCGGACGGTAGGCGACCAGGCTTGCGGGCTGCTCGAGAAGGACGGACACCGGGCTCCTCCTGGGGGGAAGGTGCGGGGACGGGGCCGGCTCGGGGATGAAGCCGGGGCATTCCGTGAAGTTAGGGTCATTGACCTCTTCGGCAGCCCGTCGGGTGTCCTTTAGGGAATGATCACTATTCAGTGAGTAACAATTGGTGCAATTCGGACGTGTGCTCGATCATCCTACGAGTGATCTCCCCGGCCCCGCGCAGCGCGGCGGGCAGCAGCACGGACGGAAACGGCCGCGCGGCCCGGGAGGAGTATCCCGGGCCGCGCGGCCGTGCCGTGACGCCGTCAATCCCGGCGGTGCTGCGGTCCCCGCCGCTGCGGCAGGCTCACCACCCCCGTCACCGGCTCCGGACCGCCCCCCGGGGCGGGGGGCAGCCCGGCGAGCTGACAGAGCAGATCGCACCAGGCCGCGAGGTGTGCGGCGGTGTCCGGGACCCCGCCGGGACCCTCCTCGGGCGTCCAGGACGCCCGGATCTCGATCTGGGTCGCGGGGCGCCGCGGCGAAAGTCCTCCGAAGTAGTGAGAGCCCGCCCGGGTGACGGTCCCGCTCGCCTCCCCGTACGACAGCCCGCGAGCCTCCAGCGCGCCCGTCAGCCACGACCAGCAGACCTCCGGCAGCAGCGGATCCGCGGCCATCTCCGGCTCCAGTTCGGCCCGGACCAGGGTCACCAGCCGGAAGGTGCCGTGCCAGGCCTCGTGCCCGGCCGGATCGTGGAGCAGCACCAGCCGCCCGTCCGCCAGGTCCTCGTCGTCCTCGACGACCGCCGCCTCCAGCGCGTACGCGTACGGCGCCAGCTTCTGCGGGGCGCGGGCCGGGTCCACTTCGATCTCGGGGCGCAGCCCGGCGCCCCGCAGTGCCTCCACCGCCCGCCGGAACGCCCTCGGGACGGTGTCGCCCTCCGGGGCGCCACCGTCCGGGTGTGAATGTTCAGCATGATCGGAAAAACGTCCCTGAGCCGCAGCCATGCGGGGAAGACTAGGCGGAACGCGGCTTCCGCGCAGGGAAGGACACCCGGGCCGGTCCGCTGCTTTTCCCGGCCGTGGGAGGATTCGGTGCGTGAGCGCCGACGACCGCCCCCTGGGCCAGCAGCCGAAGACGTACGATTCAGCCTTTCTGAAGGCCTGCCGCCGTGAGCCGGTGCCGCACACCCCGGTCTGGTTCATGCGCCAGGCGGGGCGCTCGCTGCCGGAGTATCTGAAGGTCCGTGAGGGCATTCCGATGCTGGAGTCCTGCATGCGGCCGGAGCTGGTCAAGGAGATCACCCTGCAGCCGGTGCGCCGGCACGGCGTGGACGCCGCGATCTACTTCAGCGACATCGTCGTCCCGCTCAAGGCCATCGGCATCGACCTCGACATCAAGCCCGGGGTGGGGCCTGTCGTCGCCGAGCCGATCCGCAGCCGCGCCGACCTCGCCAGGCTGCGGGATCTGACCCCGGAGGACGTCTGGTACGTCACGGAGGCCATCGGCCTGCTGACCGAGGAGCTGGGCGGCACCCCGCTGATCGGCTTCGCGGGCGCCCCGTTCACCCTCGCCAGCTATCTCGTCGAGGGCGGCCCGTCCCGCAACCACGAGCACACCAAGGCGCTGATGTACGGCGATCCGGAGCTGTGGGCGGATCTGCTGGACCGGCTCGCGGAGATCACCTCCGCCTTCCTCAAGGTCCAGATCGAAGCCGGTGCGAGCGCCGTGCAGCTCTTCGACTCCTGGGTGGGTGCCCTCGCCCCGGCGGACTACCGGCGTTCGGTGATGCCCGCGTCCACCAAGGTCTTCGACGCGGTCGCCGGATACGGGGTGCCCCGGATCCACTTCGGTGTCGGTACGGGCGAGCTGCTCGGTCTGCTCGGCGAGGCGGGCGCGGACGTCGTCGGCGTCGACTGGCGCGTCCCCCTCGACGAGGCCGCCCGCCGGGTGGGCCCCGGGAAGGCGCTCCAGGGCAATCTGGACCCCGCGGTGCTCTTCGCCCCCCGCGAGGCCGTCGAGACGAAGACCCGCGAGGTGCTGGCGGCCGCCGCAGGTCTGGAGGGCCATGTCTTCAACCTGGGCCACGGCGTCCTGCCGTCGATGGACCCGGACGCGCTGACCCGTCTCACCGAGTTCGTCCACACCGAGACCGCCCGCTGACCGGTCACCGCCGGGCCCGGGCCGTTGCGCCCGGGGCCCGGCGGGTCTCAGTCGGCGGTGAGGGCACTCACCGCCTTGCGGGCCGCGACCAGGACCGGGTCCCACACCGGTGAGAACGGCGGCGCATAGCCGAGGTCGAGCAGCGTCATCCGCTCGACGGTCATTCCGGCCGTCAGCGCCACCGCCGCGATGTCGACCCGCTTCGCCGCGCCCTCCCGGCCCACGATCTGGAGCCCGAGGAGCCGTCCCGCGCCGCGCTCCGCGAGGATCTTCACCGTCATCTCCGAGGCGTCCGGGTAGTACCCGGCCCGGCTGGTCGACTCGACGGTCGCGGTGACGTACTGCAGTCCGGCCGCCGCCGCGTCCTTCTCCCGCAGCCCGGTCCTGGCGATCTCCAGATCGCACACCTTGCTGACGGCGGTGCCCACGACCCCGGGGAAGGTGCCGTAGCCGCCGCCGATGTTCGCGCCGATGATCTGGCCGTGCTTGTTGGCGTGGGTTCCGAGCGGGATGTACCGGTCCCGGCCCGACACCAGGTCGAGGACCTCCACACAGTCCCCGCCCGCCCAGATCGCGTCCCGGCCGCGGACCCGCATCGACAGGTCCGTCAGCAGCCCCCCGTGCTCCCCGGTGGGCAGCCCGGCGGCCCGGGCGAGCGTGGTCTCCGGTGCCACCCCGATCCCGAGGACGACCACGTCCGCCGGATACTCGGCGTCCGCCGTCGCCACCGCGCGTACCCGTCCGTCGTCGCCGGTGCGGATCGCGGTGACCTCGGCCCGGTTGACGGTCGTGATGCCGAGACCGTCCATCGCCGTGTGCACCAGCCGCCCCATATCGGGGTCGAGGGTCGCCATCGGCTGCTCGCCGCGGTTCAGGACGGTGACCTCGAAGCCGCGGTTCAGCAGCGCCTCGGCCATCTCGACACCGATGTACCCCGCGCCCACGACGACCGCCCGGCGCCGCCCCTGCGCCCCGCCCGGCGGGCCCAGGGTCTCCAGGGTGCCGAGGAGGGCCTGTCCGTCGTCGAGGTTCTGCACCCCGTGCACCCCGGGCGCCCCGATCCCGGGGATCGGCGGGCGGACCGGCCGCGCCCCGGTGGCGATCACCAGCCGGTCCCAGCCCGTCCACGACTCCGCGCCGCTCTCCAGGTTCCGGGTGCGCACCCGCCCCCGGTCCGGGTCGATCTCCACGACCTCCGTCCGCATCCGCAGGTCGATCCCGCGGGCCCGGTGCTCCTCGGGCGTCCGGGCGATCAGCTCGTCCCGCCCCGCGACCTGCCCGCCGATCCAGTACGGGATCCCGCACGCCGAGTACGAGGCGAAGTGACCGCGCTCGAAGGCGACGATCTCCAGCTCGTCCGGCGTGCGGAACCTGCGTGCCTGCGACGCGGCGGACATGCCCGCCGCGTCGCCCCCGATGACCACCAGTCGCTGTGCTGCCATGGGACACACGCTACGTCGGCCCGCGGGGCCGGGTGTCAGCCCCGGTCCGGTCCGGCGCCCGCCCCCTCTTCGACAGCGGGCGCGGGCTCGGGCGCGGGCTCGGATTCGTGCCGGGCGCGCCGGGCCCGCAGCGCCCGCCCGTGCAGCCACCACCACAGGGCCCCGCCCAGTGCCAGGACCACCAGGAACGGCAGCACCGCACTAAAGACGACCACAATCCACAGCACCACCGTCACCAGCGCCTGCCAGCCGCCGGAGAGGGCGTCGAGCACCCCGGGGTCGTCCTTCTTCGCCGGCTTCTCGGCGCGCGGTGCCGGCTCCTGGTAGTCGAGGGTGATCGTCGACAGGCTGGACCGGTTCTTCAGCGATGCCTGCTGGGCAAGGAGCGACTCCAGATCCGCCTGCCTGCGGCCCAGCTCGGCCTCCAGCGACACGATGTCGCTCAGCTTGTCCGCGCGGTCCATCAGCTCCCGTACCCGCGCCACACTGGCCCGCTGGCTGGCGATCCGGCTCTCCGTGTCCACGACCTGGCCGGTGACGTCCTTGGTGTCGGATTCCAGGGCGAGCAGCCTGCCGCCCTTCGACAGCGCGGCGAGAACCGCGCCGTACCGCTCCTGCGGCACCCGCAGCACCACCCGGGACGAGTCCGTGTCACCGCGGTCCGAGCCCGTTTCGAACCCCGACGACTCCTCGCCGACGTAGCCGCCCTCGGCCTCGGCGACCCGCCGGGCGTGCGCGGCGGCCTTCCCGACGTCCGCCACCTCCAGCTGCAGTTCGGCGGTCCGGATCAGGTACGGGACGGCGGCCGGGACCTTTCTGCTCTCCGTACCGCCGGCGCCCGGCTTCCCGGCCGGATCCGTGGTCTTCGCCCCTCCGGGTGCCTCCGCGCGGCCCGCCCCCGCCCCGGTCTCCGGCGCGGCGGCCGCCTTCTCGTCGTGGGCCGCCGCGGACTTCTCGTTGTCGGATGCCGCGGAGCAGCCGGAGACCGCCAGGATCCCGGCCGCCGCCAGTGCCGCGAACACTCGTCGATGACGCATGTCTTCCCCCTGCGCGGAACCGGAGGTCCGGCACCGCATCGTGTTCCGTCGTTCGGTGCTACTCCGACGGAGAACCACCCGCGGACCGTTTCCGTCCGGCGGTCCCGAACCGGTCACGTTCGGGACTCGGAACGGCATTTGAGAGAGTGGGGGCATGGATTCCGCGCACCGCGGCGGCGCAGGTACGGCCGCCGCCCCCGGCACACAGACCGCCCCCGGCACCAGCGGCGGGGGTACGCCCCCGGGCCGTGCCGTCGTCGTCGGCGGCGGTATCTCCGGGCTGGCCGCCGCCCACCGGCTGACCACCGCGGGCTGGCGGGTCACCCTGCTGGAGACCGCCGCCGTGCTCGGCGGGAAGCTGTCCCTGGGCGAGATCGCGGGCGTCCCCGTCGATCTGGGCGCCGAGTCGATGCTCGCCCGCCGCCCCGAGGCCGCCGATCTGGCCCGCGCCGCCGGACTCGGGGACCGGCTGGAGGCCCCGGCCACCACGACCGCATCCGTCTGGACCCGAGGCGCCCTGCGGCCCATGCCCCGGGGCCATGTGATGGGCGTGCCCGCCGACGCCGGATCCCTGGCCGGACTGCTCACCCCCGAGGGCGTGGCGCGCATCGCCCGGGAGCGCGAGCTGCCGCCCGCCGCCGTCGGCGACGACATCGCCATCGGCCGCTATGTCGCCGACCGCCTCGGCGAGGAGGTCGTCGACCGGCTGGTGGACCCGCTCCTCGGCGGGGTGTACGCGGGCGACGCCCACCGCATCTCGATGCGGGCCGCCGTCCCCGCGCTCTTCGAGGCCGCCCGCAGCCACCCGTACCTCCTCGACGCCGTCCGCGCCGTCCAGGAAGCGGCCGCGGCCCGGCAGCAGGCCGGACCCGTCTTCCTCGGCCTCGACGGCGGGATCGGCACCCTCCCGCTCGCCGTCGCCGACGCCGTCCGCGCGGCGGGCGGCGAGCTGCGCACCGGCACCCGGGTCCTCGGCCTCGGACGGGGCGCCGACGGCTGGCACGTACGGACCGACCGCGGCGAGACCCTGACCGCCGACGCCGTCGTCCTCGCGACCCCCGCCTGGTCCACGGCCGAACTGCTGTCCGCGGAGTCCCCGGCGGCCGCCGCCGAACTCGGCCGCATCGAATACGCCTCGATGACCCTGATCACCCTGGCGTTCCGCCGCGCCGACCTGGACGCCGCGGCCCTGCCGGACGGCAGCGGCTTCCTCGTCCCCACGGGCGAGGGCCTGACCATCAAGGCGTCCACCTTCTCCAGCCGCAAATGGCGGTGGACCGACGAAGCCTCCGCCGCCGAGGGCCTGGCCGTTCTGCGTACCTCGGTCGGCCGCTACGGCGACGAGGACCATCTGGACCGGGAGGACGGCGAACTCGTCGACGTGTCCCTGCGCGACCTCGGCACCGCCACCGGGCTCGCCGCCCGGCCCGTCGCGAGCACCGTGACCCGGTGGATCGGCGGACTGCCGCAGTATCCCGTCGGCCATCTCGACCGCACCGCGCGGATCCGCGCGGAGGTCGCGAAGCTGCCCGGGCTCGCGGTCTGCGGAGCTGCGTACGACGGCGTCGGCATCCCCGCCTGCATCGCCGACGGACAGCGCGCGGCGGACACGGCCGCCGCCATCCGGACCCGGGCGACGGACGCCGGAAGCGACGCGGGACAATGACCTCATGAGTGCGCCAGAAAAGATCCCGAACGCGGGCAAGAAGGCCAAGGACCTCAACGAGGTCATCCGCTACACGCTGTGGTCGGTCTTCAAGCTCCGTGACGTACTGCCCGACGACCGCTCCGGCTGGGCCGACGAGGTCGAGGAGCTGTTCGCGAAGCTGGCCGCCGAGGACGTCACGATCCGCGGCACGTACGACCTCTCCGGGCTGCGTGCCGACGC
Organism: Streptomyces tsukubensis; assembly: GCF_003932715.1. Taxonomy (NCBI): domain Bacteria; kingdom Bacillati; phylum Actinomycetota; class Actinomycetes; order Kitasatosporales; family Streptomycetaceae; genus Streptomyces; species Streptomyces tsukubensis. The sequence goes on from NZ_CP020700.1 coordinate 6,557,946, forward strand.
CGACGTGATGATCTGGTGGCACGCCGAGACCGCGGACGAGCTGCAGGACGCGTACAACCGCTTCCGCCGCACCCGCTTCGGCCGGGCGCTCGTCCCGGTGTGGTCGAATATGGCGCTCCACCGGCCCGCGGAGTTCAACAAGTCCCACATCCCCGCCTTCCTGGCCGACGAGCGGGCCCGGGACTATGTGAGCGTCTACCCGTTCGTCCGCTCCTACGACTGGTACCTGCTGCCCGACGAGGACCGGCGGCGGATGCTCGCCGACCACGGGAAGATGGCCCGCGGCTACCCGGACGTACGGGCCAACACAGTGGCGTCGTTCTCCCTCGGCGACTACGAGTGGCTCCTCGCCTTCGAGGCGGACGAACTGCACCGGATCGTCGACCTGATGCGCCATCTGCGCGCCTCGGAGGCCCGGATGCACGTCCGCGAGGAGGTCCCCTTCTACACCGGCCGGCTGAAGTCCGTGGCGGACCTGGTGGCGGACCTCGCCTGACGGGCGGACCCCGGGACCCCCGGCAGTGGCCGGGGGCGCGGGCCGGGGCTGTGCTGTCCCGGGGGGGGCGACCCCCGGACCCCCGGCCGTGGTGGTCGGGGGCGTGGTCCCTGGTAAGAACGCGGTTGCTGCCACAAGCACGCCCGCGGCCTGAGAAGATGCTCGGCGGAGGAGGTCCGGGGGCGGCACCGCCCCCGGAAGACCGGGGACGGGTCCGCACGGGACCCGGGCTCCGTGACCCGGAAGATCAGACGGCGGGGCGCAGCGGCTGCGGCCGCAGCGTCCGCTGTTCCAGCGACACCGGGTCGGGCTCCGGGTGCGGCGCGCACGATGCGCGCCGCACCGGCGCCTCGCCGCGCAGCAGATAGTCCTCCAGATAGGCGTTGACGCAGTCGTTCGCGCCGCCGCCGACCCCGTGCGTGCCCGCGTCCTCCTCCGTGATCAGGACCGAGCCCTTCAGCCTCCGCGCCAACTCCTTCGCCCCTTCGTACGGGGTCGCCGCATCGTGCTCCGCGGCCAGGATCAGCACCGGCGGCAGCGCGCCCCAGCGGGTGCGTACCTCCAGCGGCTGCTGCCGCGGCGCCCGCCAGAACGCGCACGGCAGGTTCATCCAGGCGTTGTCCCAGGTCTCGAACGGAGCCTTGCGGGCCAGCGCCGTATTGTCCCGGTCCCACACCTTCCACTCGGTGGGCCAGGGCGCGTCGTTGCAGAGGATCGCCGTGTAGACGGCGTTGGAGTTCTCCGACTCCGCCGCCCACTCCTTCTTCGGTGCCGCCTGCCGGATCAGCGGCTTCTCATTGCCCTTCAGATACTCAGACAGGGCCGACGCCCGGGCCGGCCAGTAGTCGTCGTAGTAGGCGGCGCCCAGGAATGCGGACTGGAGCTGCGCCGGGCCGACGATCCCGCCCGCGGGCTCCTTCGCGACCCGGGACTTGGCCTCCTCGTAACGGCGGGCCACCGCCCCGGCGGTGGTCCCCAGACCGAACGTGTCGTCGTGCCGGGCCACCCAGGCCCGGAAGTCGGCCCAGCGGCGTTCGAACGCGAAGGACTGGTCCAGGTTGTTGCGGTACCAGATCTTGTCGCGGGCCGGATGCACCGCCGAGTCGAAGACCATCCGGCGGACGTGCGAGGGGAACAGCGTGGCGTACAGGGCGCCGAAGTACGTGCCGTAGGAGGCGCCCATGAACGTCAGCCGCTCCTGGCCGAGGGCGGCGCGCAGCACATCGAGGTCGCGGGCGTTGTTGAGGGACGTGTAGTGGCGCAGCGCGTCGCCCGTCCGCCGCGCGCAGCCGTCGGCGTACTCCCTGGCCTCGGCGATCCGCGCCCGCTTGAACGCCGGGGAGGGGTGCGTCTCGGACGCCGTGGGGGCCCGGACGGACTCCTCGGCCTCCTGGCACGACAGGGGCGCGGAGCGGCCGACGCCGCGCGGGGCGTAGCCGATCAGATCGTAGGCGCGGGCGATCCGCTTCCACTCCTGGAGCTGTCCGGCGAGCGGGAAGTACATGCTGGAAGCGCCCGGGCCACCCGGGTTGTACACCAACGCGCCCTGGTAATCGCCGGATTCGCCGGTCGCCGCGATCCGGCTGACCGTCAGGGCGATCCGGCGCCCGCCGGGTTCGGCGTAGTCGAGGGGGACCTCCACCGTGCCGCAGGTGACGGTCTCGGGGAGCCCCTCGGCGGCCGGGCAGTCCCCGAAGGCGATGCCCCGTTCGGCGGCCCGGGCCGCGGCGACGGCGGTACCCCGGGCCTCCGGCGTCACGGCGTCCCCGGAGCCGCGGACCGCGGTACCCGTCGCGGGCGTCACCGTCAGCGCGGACAGGACCAGTGAACCGAGACCGGCCACCAGCCCGTACCCCACCCCTTTACTCGTCACGTTCCGGTTCCCTTTCTGCGGACGGACGGCACATGCCATGCGGTCAAGGGATTTTTCGGGGTATGTGTCGAGCTGTAAAGCACCTTTGTGGGGTGTCGCGTTCAATGCCCCCGATGCGCCGTACGGGTATCCGCACGCTCCCGCCGGCCGCTGGTGAGCGCCCGGCGCAGCAGGGGGTCCTCGATGGCGTCGGGACCGGCGACCGCGATCGCGGTGAGCCGTCCCCGTTCGGTGCCGTCGGCCGTGGTGATCAGCCCGGCCAGCAGCCGTCTGCCTTCGGGGGAGGCCCAGCCCAGATAAGGCCGTACCTCGGCCCGCCCGATCAGCAGGGCGGTCAGGGTGAGCAGCAGCGGCAGCGCGAACCAGGGGAGCAGCGCGCTGCCGGGAGCGCCCCCGCCGGGCAGGGCGAGGGCGGCGACCGTCAGCACGGGGACGGCGAGGGCGGCGGCGCGGACCTGGCGTACGGCCGCGGCGGAACGGGCCCGGGAGGTGTCGGGGACGGCGAGCCCGGCCCCTTCCAGCGACGCGGCGATGGCCCGTACGGCATCGGCGGATCCGGCCGCCCGCCGTACCGCGTCCGTACGGGCCTGGTGGCCGGCCGGTCCTATGGCCCGTATCACCGAGCGCTCCAGCACATTGTCGGTGTCCGCGTCGACGACGGTCGCCCAGCCGGTGTGCGCGAGCAGCAGTGCCCGGCGGCGGTGCATGGCGACCAGGGTGACGTCCATGACCCGGCCGGGTCCGCCCGCGAGGAAGGCGGCTTCGAGGAGGGTCAGTTCGCGGTCCCTCGGCCGGGTGGAGCGGCGGGCCTGGTGCGGGGCGGCGGCCACGGCGGCTCGGCAGAGCCGCACACAGGCCGCGCCCGCGGCGGCCCAGGCGAGGGCCAGGAGGAGGATCCGGAGCATTGGCGTGTTGTACGCGAAGAGGGGGCCCGGCCGCCACGGGTTTTCCGCCGCCGTCCGGCGTGGGGGGTGGCGGCCGGGAGGTTCCGTACGGCTCCCGCCGCCCGGCGTCCGGTGTCAGATCCCTCCGCCGCAGCCTCCGCCCCCGCCCCCGCAGCCTCCGCCCCCGCAGCCTCCGCCCCCGCAGGACGAACCTCCGCCTCCGCCGCCGCAGGACGAGCCCCCGCCCCCGCCGCCGCAGGAGGAAGCCCCTCCGCCGCCGCAGGAGGTGGAGGACCCCCCGCCGGATCCGGACGCTCCCCCGCAGGAGCCGCTGCCGTGGCCGTTGCCGCACCAGGCGACCGGGGCGGTGCCGCTGCCGGGGTCCGGGACGATCACGAGCGGTGCGAAGGCAGCCGCGGACACCATCAGATCCCGGAGACGTCCGTCGGTGATCTGGGAGGGGCCACGGAGCGCCACCTGGACCCCTTGCCGGGGGTCGCGCTCCACCCGGGCGTACTCGCCGAGCGCCCGCAGCCCTGCGGCGCTCACTCTGTCCTGGGTCCACCGCGCGCAGTATCCGGCGATCACCGCACCGGGCACGGCCGAGAGCGCCACCAGGAAGAAGAACAGGGACCCGTACGGGTCGGGGCCCGGTCCGAAGGCGAAGACGAAATTGAGGACGAAGGCGACGGGCACGCTCAGTACCAGGGCGGCGGTCTGGATCCCGGCCCAGCGGTGCACCGCCCGCCGGGCGCCGGGCCGCGCGTTCAGCAGTCCGCGTCGGGCGAGTTCGTCACCGATCTCCTGGACCGCGGGGGAGGTCATGGCCGTCTCCCGCAGAGTGGTCAGCGCACTGTTGTCGGCCTCCCGGGCCAGGTCCAGCACGGACCGGAGCACAGCGCCCTGCGGCGCCCGGCTTTTGAGCACCACGACGATCCCGGGCTGCACCACGTCGATGTACCCCTGCCGGTGGAGTTCCGCGACGGCTGCGTCCACGACTCGTGCGGGGCCGCCGCTGAGAAAGGCGGCCTCGTAGCGGTTGCGGATCGGCCGGCTCCGCTTCCGGTGGCGGAGCGGCCGGCGCGGGCCGACCGCCGCCACCGCGACCAGCAGGGCCAGGGTGACGGCGGCAACGGCGAGTCCGGTGTACCAGGCGATGCTCATGGAGGTCATGGGCCTCTTCTCCTCTCACGGTGAAAGGTGGTGCCGGGCGTGCCGGCCCGCGGCCGGTGGTGGACGGGCCGGCGGTCCGGAGCGGCCGGCCCGGCGGAAGTCACCGGGCCGCCGCTCCGGGACGGGTCAGGCTCCGCCGCCTCCGCAGCCGCCCCCGCCACCTCCTCCTCCGCCGCAGCCACCACCCCCGCCACCGCCGCCTCCGCAGCCACCCCCGGAGCCGCCACCACAGCCTCCGCCTCCGCAGCCGCCGTCACTGCCCCCACCGTCGTCGGCGGTTCCGCACCAGGTCGGCACGAACGCGGCGGTCGGGGAACCGTTGGTCCCGGATATCGCGTAGGAGGTCAGCGGGATCGCCGCCGCGGCGATCATCAGATCCCGCACGGTCGTGTCGGTGATCGCCTTCGGGCCGCGCATCGCCACCTTGGCCGACACCCGGCCGTCGACGCGGTGGCCCATGACGTACACCTTCAGCGTGCTGCGCCCCTCGGCGGTGAGCCGTCCCCGGGTCACCTGTCCGCACCGGCCGGTGACGATCACTCCGATCACGACCACGGGCGTCAGGAAGACCACGGCGCCCGGCTCGTCCGAGACGCTGAGGTAGATGGTGAGGCCGATGGCGGCCGGAGCGGCGAGGAACAGGGCCAAGAACTGGATCTTGGCCCAGAGGTGCACCGCCCGGCGGGCCGCGGACGGCGGTGCCAGCAGGCCTCGGGAGTGGAGCCGGTCACCGATCCCCTGCACGGCGGGGGAGAAGGCCACCGCCCTGCGCAGGGTGGACAGGACGCTGTTCTCGGTGCTCCGGGCCAGGGCGAGGGCGGCCTTGGGGACGTCCTCGCCGGCGCCGCCGCGCAGCACCGAGACGGTGCCGGGGCGCGCCACGGCCAGATACTTCTTGTCGTGCAGATGGGCGATGACGGTGTCCGCGACGCGCAGCGGACCGCCGCGCAGGAAGGCCGCGTCGTAGACGTCGATGACTCCCGTCGTGGAGACCCGGCCGCCGTGCGGGCGGGCGCGGGTGGCGAACGCCGCACAGGAGAGGGCGACGGTGAGCGCGGCGACGACGAAAACCGCCACGACGCCGATGGTCTGGAGGTCCATGGAATGTCTCCCCGTTGATGAGGTCCGGGCCCGGTCAGCGACCCGGCGCAAGGAAAGTGCACGAGAAGGGATGAGCAGGGAGGAAAGGGGTGGGTGAGGTGTACGGGGGAGCGGGGGCCGGTGTTCTCAGGTGTACGGCTCCGGGCCCCGCCCCGGGCGGGGCCGCCGGACTGTGCCCCGGAGTGCGGTCAGCCGCAGCCGCATCCCCCGCAGCCGCCGCACCCCCCGCCGTCGCCGCCACTGCTGCAGGAACCGCCGCCCCCGCAGCTCGAAGTGCCGCGGTTGTCCTGGCTCCCGCCGCAGCTCGTCGCGGTGCCCCCGCCTCCGCACCACGACACCTGCTCCCCGGCGAGTGCCGGGCCGGCGGCGACCGCGACGAACGCCGTGGTGGCCGCGGCGACCAGCAGGGTGCGGATCGTCTTGTCCTCGACCCCGCCCAGCCCCATGATGGCGACCCGCTCCGCCGGGGTGGCCGGATGCCTGTTCTCCGAACGGTGGAAGGAGAGCGCCCTGGCACCGTTCCCGGTCAGCCGGGCCGCGACGTTCTGGCCCACGACGACGGCCAGGAACCAGCCCACCAGCAGCCCGGGGCCGACCCGGAGCAGGAAGAGATCGCCCACCTTGCTCCAGTCGGTGTCGCCGACGAACTCGGTGACGACGTAGGCAGCGGGTATCGCCAGCAGGAACACGATCTTCTGGATCCTGGCCCACCGGGCGAGGACCCGCAGATCCCGGCTGGGGGCGACCAACAGGCCGTTGCGCGCCAGACCGTGGCCGATCCGCTGGACCGCCTCCGCACGTGCGGCCGTGTGCCGCAGGGTGTTCAGCGCGCCGTTCGGCGCGCTCTCGGCGGCCTCCAGGACGGCCCGTTCCACGGGGTCGTGGGCTTCGGCGCGCTCGATGGTGACGAGGCCGGGCTCGGCGATCCTGATCCGTCCGTCGTCGCTCATCGTGGCGAGCGCGGCGTCCACGGTCCGCAGCGGGCCACCGTTGAGGAACGCGGCCTGGTAGGGGTCGTCGATCTTCACCTGCCGGCCGTCACCCTGCCGGTGGCGGCGGCGGGATACGACGCTCTCCACGACCAGCCAGACCGTGAGCACACCCACGACGGCGTTCACGAGCACGGCGACGGTACCGATGGCCATGCGGTCACCTCCTGACGAGTGCGGCGCGTGCCGCACGGACGATCCGGGCCGACCGGCGCCGGGGCCGTAGCCCGGCCCGCTCCTGCCACCAGTGGGTCAGTTGTCTGCGGACCCGCTCGTCCGCGGGCCGCCCGGCGGCCAGCAGATGCTCGGCGAAGGCCATCGCGTCGCGCCGGTATCCCGCGTGCATCGGGCGGCCCCTGGCGTAGGCGAGGAACATGCTCCGGTAGTCGCGGCCCAGGATCTCCGGCAGCTGCGGCGCGATCCTGGCCACCACCTGCGCCCGCTTCGCCGCCAGCGCCCGGCTCTGCACCCGCAGCCGGCGCTGGTCGAACTCCTCGGGCGCGGGCGTCCCGGCGACCAGTGCCGACAGCAGCGCGGCCTGCGCTATGCCCAGCCGCTCCCGCGCGTCCGCCGGGGCCGGTGCCACAGCCGGGGGCCGGGGGGCGGGAGCGCCGGTGGCCCGCCCGGCCGGAGGTGCGGACCGCAGTACCGTACGGACGGACTCCAGCTCCGCCACCAGCTCGGCCTCCGGCGGGAAGTCGTCGTCCCGTTCCAGCAGCACCCCGGGCGGCGAGATCCGGGAGGTCAGTTCGCGCAGCACGTCGAGCACCGGCTCGGACACCGGATGGGCGTGGGTGTCGTGCCAGACCCCGTCGCGCTCCACCCCGCCCGCGACATGGACGTACGCGATGGCCTCGACCGGCAGTTCGTCCAGGGCCTTCGCCGGGTCCTCGCCGCGGTTGACGAAGTTGGTGTGGAGATTGGCGACGTCGATCAGCAGGCGCACCCCGGTCCGCTCGACCAGCTCCGCCAGGAACTGCCCCTCGGTCATCTCCTCACCGGGCCAGGAGATCAGCGCCGCGATGTTCTCCAGCGCCAGCGGCACCGGCAGCCCGTCCTGCGCGATCCGCACGTTCTCGCAGAGGACGGCCAGAGCGTCCCGGGTCCGCGGCACCGGCAGCAGATGACCGGCCTCCAGCTGCGGTGAGGCCGTGAGCGCACCGCCCGCTCGGACGAACGCGATGTGCTCCGTGACGAGCGGGGAGCCGAGGAACTCCGCACGCTCCGCGAGGTCCGCCAGCTTCTGCTCCGACGGCCGGTCGGCGCCGCCGAGGCCGAGGGAGACACCGTGCGGGACGACCGTGACGCCCCGGGCGCGCAGCCGCTCCAGCGACGCGGGCAGATGGCCTGGGCAGACGTTCTCGGCCACCACCTCGACCCAGTCGACACCGTCGAGGCGTTCCACGGTGTCCGCGATCTCGGGCCGCCAGCCGATGCCGGTGCCCAGTGTGCCGTGCCGCATGGTTCCTCCCCCTGGTCCCCTTCTCCGTACATCCTTCCGGTGTGTACGGGGGACATGGCCCCGCCGGGCGGCGGTGAATCCCGCAACAGGGACGTTCAGAGCAGGAATTGAGGTTCCACCCCACGGGGAACGCGACCGAACCGCAATCCTCGGGTGACCGGCGGCGTTGCCGGAGGTGCCCGAGGGGCGGTTGCGGAAGGCGCTACGGAGTCGGCGGCGCCGGGCGGGCGGTGTCGATCGCGGTCGGCGGCCCGGGGCGGGGCGACGGCCGGGACGTATAGCTCAGATCACCGGACGGCACCGCCGGGTCCGGAGCGGCCGGAACCTCCCCGTCCGGCGCGGGCGGCCCGGTGGGGCTCGCCGCCGTCCCGTCCGCCGCCTCGTGCGCGAGGGCGTCGAAGTCGACCCGGCCGGTCGCCTCCAGCATGGTGATGTGGTCCAGCACGGTCTGGTTGGCGTCGGTCGCCAGGTGGCGGATCAGGGTGTTGCGCGTGGTGTGCCGGACCTGGGCGACCAGGGCGAACACCTTGCCGTGCGCGATGCGCAGCAGATTGGCGAACTTGCGCTCGTACTCCGCGCCGCGGGCCGCCGACAGCTCCCGCAGCCATCCCTGCTGCTGCTCGTTGGGCTGGTTCGGCAGCTCGACACCCAGCTTCGCCGCCACGTCCCGGGCCCGGGCGTCCAGATCGGCGTGGCCGACCACCAGATGGTCGCCCGCGTCCCTGATCGCCTGCGTCGGGGCCCGTTCGACGGCCTGCTGTCCGGCGGGCAGCTCCCACAGCCCGGCGAGCCGGACCCGGACCAGGAAGTCACGGTCGGTCGCCGACAGCGGACCCCACCGGGTCGGGACGCTGGAGGAGTCGAGCCGGTCCCGGCCGGTCCCCGAGCGGTCCGCGTACGACCACACCGGGAACAGCAGGGCCCCCACGGTGGCGACGATGCCCGCGATGATCAGAACCGTCCCGTTGATGTGCCGCACCACATCTGCCTCCCCAGCCGGTGTGCCCGTGGCCGACCACCGCCCGCGGACGGGATACCGCCGCGGATTCGATGCCGGTGAGGGATACGTAACGCGGCCCGCGCACGTTCATCACCGGTCCACCACGGATCCGGTACGCGGCCGAGGGCCCCGGACCCGGAGGGCGGCGCGGCTTCCAGGGTCCGGCTTCTACGGCGCGGCTTCTACGGCCCGGCCCGGGGCCCGCGGGTCACCGGGTCCGGAGGGCGGGATGGTCCGCGACGACCGTGGCGGAGCCTGCCGGGATCTCCGTGAACCCCGCATCCCGCACCACCGGCAGCCCGGCCGCGACCAGGGCCGCGAACCGCTCCCGCGGCGCCGTGCGGACGGCGAGCGCGAAGCCGTCCGCCTCCCACGCCTTGCGCTCCGTGTCGTTCAGCTCCCACCAGGCGAGCTGGGCGCCGTGCCCGGCCTGGGCCATCGCCTTGCCCGCCGACATCTCCACATCCGGATTGAGCCAGAGCACCGGCCGCAGTGGATCGGGGTCCGCCGGGGGCAGGGGATCGTCGAGTTCGGTGCCCGACACCTGAAGCTTCACCAGCTCCTTCGGCCAGCCGTCCAGCGGTACGGGCGGATAGACCCGCACCTCGGCCGCGGCACCGGTCACCGTGATACCGGGCAGCCCCCCGGCCCGCCGCCACTCCGCGCCGCGCGCCCGCCGCACCACCTTGCGGATCCGGGCGTCCTGCCAGTCCCGCATCGCCCGCGCCCACGCGCCGTCGCCGTGGGAACGCTCGTCGGCGAGGATCACGAGGACCGCGCGGGCAGCCGTCTCCAACGCGTCCGTACGGGCCGGGGGAGCGGTCTTCTCGATCCGGGCGACCAGCGGCAGCACGAACTGCCGGGCCTCGTCGCGGTCGGTGCTCTCGTGGCGGAAGGGGCTGTCGGTGCCATGGGATTCGCTGCTCACCCCGTCCAGTCTGCCAGCCCGGCCGATACCGGCCGCCCCGGGCGGGCGCAGGGTACGGGTCCGCCCCGGTCCCGGCCACCGGGCGCCCGGACCGAGGTCCGGAGCGGACGGTTCCCTGCCCCGGCAGTGCCTGTGGAAAGCCCGTGGACAGCCCGCGGAAAAGCCGGTGGCAGGGCCACCGGTCCGAAAATCTTGGCGGAATAGGCCCATCCGGGTGAGGATGCGGCGTATGAAGAGCGACCTTTTCTCCTCCGAGAGCCTGGCCCAGCCCGCGACGGCCCCGGGCATGACCCTCCAGAACGCCAAATCGGTCAAGTACACCGTCAACGGTGAGATGCACGCCCGCCAGGGCTCGATGATCGCCTTCCGGGGCAATCTCCAGTTCGAGCGCAAGAGCCAGGGCCTCGGCGGCATGCTGAAGCGCGCCGTGACCGGCGAGGGGCTGCCGCTGATGGTGGTCTCGGGGCAGGGCGAGGCCTGGTTCGCCCACGAGGCCGCGAACTGTTTCATCGTCGAGATCGAGCAGGGCGACGCGCTCACCGTCAACGGCCGCAACGTCCTCTGTTTCGACGCCACCCTCTCCTACGAGATCAAGACCGTGAAGGGCGCGGGCATGACCGGCGGCGGCCTCTTCAACAGCGTCTTCACCGGTTACGGCAAGCTCGCCGTGATGTGCGAGGGCACCCCGATCGTGATCCCCGTCTCGCCCCAGCAGCCCGTCTACGCCGACACGGACGCCGTCGTCGGCTGGAGCGCGAGCCTCCAGACGTCCCTGCACCGCTCGCAGTCGGTCGGCTCGATGATCCGCGGCGGCTCCGGCGAGGCCGTGCAGCTCAAGCTCGAAGGCGAGGGCTTCGTCATCGTCCGCCCGAGCGAACTGGTACCGCAGAAGACCGGCAACTGACGTACCGGTGGCACGGTGAGGTGCGCGGGGGGCCGGTTCCCGGGACCGGCCCCGGCGCCGCGCCGGAGGATCCCGGCCACGTACCCTGGGCCGTATGGACGCATCGTCGTACTGCGCGGGCAGCGGCACCGGCGGCGACCGGTCCCGGCCGGAGCCCGCAGCGGATCCCGGGCCGGACGCTTCGCCCCGTGCCGAGTGCGTTCTCTGCCGGGAACCCACCGAGTATCCGGAGTCGGTGAAGGGCATCACCCTCTGCCCGGTCTGCGAGTGGCAGGAAGCCCAGCGCACGGCCTGCTCGGGCTGACCGCGGCCGTCAGCGCCCGGCGCGCATCAGCTCCGACACCTTCACCATCCGGTAGCCGCGCTTCCGCAGCTCGGGCACGATCTTCCTGATCGCCGCCTCCGTCGTCGGGGCCGCGCTGCGGGTGCAGTGCAGCACCACCACCGACCCCGGGCGCACCCCTTCCAGCACCTGCTCGGCGACCGCGTCCGCGTCCGTCGCGAAGGCGTCCCCGCCGACCACGTCCCACTGCACCGCCGTCACACCGGCCGGGCCGAGCGCCCGCAGTGCCGCGTCGTCGTAGCAGCCGCCGGGGAAGCGGAAGTACGGCACCACCCGGCGGACGCCCGCCGTCCGGAACGCTGCGAAGGCCCGGTCCACATCGGCCTTCCTATCCCGCGCGGCCAGTACGGGCAGCCCGTAGCAGGGCTCCTTGAAGGCATGGTGGCTGTAGGAGTGGTTGGCCACCTCGAAGAGGGGGTCGTTGCCGATCGCCTTCGCCTGGTCCGGGTACTCCTCCGCCCAGCGGCCGGTCATGAAGACCGTCGAGGGGACGGAGAGCGTACGCAGGGTGTCGATGAGCGCGGGATGGTCGAAGCGTTCGCCGCGCGCGGCCCTCGGCCCCTGATCGGCGGTCATATCCGCGTCGAAGGTGAGGGCGACCGTCTTGGCCGACCGGTCGGCGGGCACCGCGGACCGGGAGAAGACGGGGGCCGCCCCGCCCGGTCCGGCGGCGAGGGTGGGCGCCCCCGCGCCGGACGGCGCGCCGGCCTTCGTACGCGCCGGGGCCGGGCCCGCCGGGGAACCCTGCTCTCCTGCGCAGCCCACGAGAACGGCACCGGCCATCGCCACGGCCGCGAACCAACGCACTCTGATCATCACAAAAGGGAACTTAAGTGATGATCGCGGCGAGGGGTGGTCGTATCGCCGCTGTGTCGGGATCCCGGCCGGACCGTCCACCCGAGCGGGTGCGCGAGCGGTCGGGGCGGTTCGGGCCCGGGGGCGGCCGACGCCCGGCCGGAGGGCGTCCCTCCCTCCGGCCGGACGGGTTCACCGGCCCTTGCGGGCGGCTCCCTGCACGCCTGCCCCCGGGCCCGGGCGGCCATGCGCGGCGTGCGGAAGTACGCCGGGGCGCCCCGGGCGGGATGCGCGCCCCGGGGCTTTCCTCAGGGGTGGGTCAGTCGTGCCAGGGGCCCGTGATCGCGAACGTCGTGCCCGGGCGGTAGCAGTTGACGTACATCGTCTCGCCGTCCGGGGAGAACACCACCCCCGCGAACTCGCCCCACTCGGGCAGCTCGGGAGTGCCGATGTTCTGCCGGTTGCGGGCCATCTCGTAGATCTCGCCGCGGCGCGACACACCGTAGACGTGCTGGGCGCCGTCGCCGTCCTCGCACAGCATCAGATTGCCGCCGGGGGCGAGGCAGATATTGTCCGGGGACTCGCCGGGCGTCTGGATATCGGTGTTCGGTCCGAAGACCACCACCAGGGTCACCCTGCGACGGTCCGGCTCGTACTTCCACACCTGGCCGAAGTGGTCGGCCGCGGCACCCTGGCGGGTGCGGGCGTAGCTGGAGACGAAGTAGACCGAACGCCCGCCCCACCAGGCGCCCTCCAGCTTCTGGGCGCGGGTGATGCCCTTGGGGCCGTAGTCCTGGGAGCGTACGGAGGTCTGCACCGCCTGGCTGTCGGGCACCGGCACCCACTCGACCCGGTCGAACGACGTCCCGGGCTCGGTGACCGCGGAGAGGTCGGGCACTCCGGGTACCCGCATGGCCTCCAGCTCGCCGCCCGCGTGCAGCGACCCGCGGCCGCCGAGGGGGCGTTCGGGGAGGAAGCGGTAGAAGAGGCCGAAGGGGTTGCGGGCGTCTTCGGTCTCGTAGACGATCCCGGTCCGCGGGTCGACCGCGACCGCCTCGTGGTCGAACCGGCCCATCGCGGTCAGCGGTACGGCGCCGGATCCGAACGGGTCGGCGCCGTCGACCTCGAAGACGAAGCCGTGGTCCTTGGTGTAGCCGTTGGTCCCGGCGCGGCTCTCGTCCTCCTCGCAGGTCAGCCAGGTGCCCCAGGGGCTGGGCCCGCCCGCGCAGTTCACCGCGGTCCCGGCGATCGCGACCCGCTCGGAGAGCACGTCCCCGTCGCTGTCCAGCTCCAGGACCGTACAGCCGCCGGTCGCCGCCGGGTCGTAGGTCAGACCGGGCACGGCGGGGACGGGCAGCGGGTCTCTCGGGTCGTTCTCGTGGTTGCGGACCAGATGGACCCGGCCGCGGCGGCCGCGGAACGCGGCCATGCCGTCGTGGTTTCCGGGGACCAGGCCCTCCCCGGAGCGCAGTGGTTCGCCCTCCCGGGACAGCACCCGGTAGCGGAACCCGGCCGGCAGGTCGAGCAGTCCGGCCGGATCGGGGACGAGGGGACCGTAGCCGCCGCGCCCGTGGGCGGCGGCCGTGCTCGCGAAGAGTTCGGAGAGGGCTCCGGCGAAGGCGACGGAGGCGCCGAGTGCGCCCGTACGGGCGAGGACGCTGCGGCGGGTGGTTTCCGGCATGGGGCAACTCCCTGTGGCGGACAGAGAAATGGCAGACGGAGGGGTGGTGCGGGGGATGGTGCGGGGGGTGACGTGGGCCACAAAAAAGTGACCCGCACGTGTGTAGCACGCACCTGGTGGGCGCGTGAACCGTGCGGGTCACTGGGAAAGCTGTGTCGTCTGAAACTGTACGTACGCCGGAGGATCTTCAGCCGATTCCTCCGGCGGGGGTGTCAGACCAGTTCGGCGGTGAGGGTGATGGTCGTGCCGGTGAGGGCCTGGCTGACCGGGCAGTTCTTCTTGGCGCCCTCGGCCGCCTCGGCGAAGGCTTCGGCGTCGATGCCGGGAACCTCGCCGCGGACCGTCAGGTGGATGCCGGTGATGCCCTCACCGGGCTGGAACGTGACGTCCGCCTTGGTCTCCAGACGGGTGGGCGGGTTGCCCGCGCCCGCCAGACCGTGCGAGAGCGCCATCGAGAAGCAGCTGGAGTGGGCGGCCGCGATCAGCTCCTCCGGGCTGGTCTTGCCGTTGGCCTGCTCGGCGCGGGAGGGCCAGGAGACCGGCTGGGTGCCGATGCCGGAGGAGTCGAAGGTGACGTTGCCCGAGCCCTGGAGGAGGTTGCCCTCCCAGACCGTGTGCGCCGTGCGAGTCGTGGCCATGCTGTGGAATCCCTTCTGGTGGAAAGCTGGTTGCGCCTCGAACCTACTGGTCGGGGCCCGGACGCGGGAAACCCGGCGGGAGCCGCCGGGCCCGGCCCGGTGGCTCAGGAGGCGCCGTCGGTGTCCCCGAGGGGCTTGGCGTCCCGGGCCAGCGCGGTGAGGCGGGAGATCGCGCGGTAGTACTTCTTGCGGTAGCCGCCGCGCAGCATGTCCTCGCCGAAGAGCCGGTCGAAGGGGACCCCGGAGGCGATCACCGGGATCTCGGCGTCGTACAGCCGGTCGGCGAGCACCACCAGGCGCAGTGCCGTCGACTGGTCCGGTACGGGCGCGACCCCGGTGAGGCAGACCAGCCGGACGCCTTCGATCAGGGCCCCGTAACGGCTGGGGTGCACCTGGGAGAGGTGGCCGAGCAGATGGGGGAAGTGGTCCAGGGAGGCACCGGACGTGGTCCGCGCGGTCTTGGCGACGACCTCGTCGGCGTACGGCGGCGGGGCTTCGGGCAGCCCGCGGTGGCGGTAGTCCTCGCCGTCGATGCGGAGCGGCTGGAAGTGTGCGGACAGCCCCTGGATCTCGCGGAGGAAGTCGGCGGCGGCGAACCGGCCCTCGCCCAGTTTCCCGGGCAGGGTGTTGGAGGTGGCGGCCAGGGAGACACCGGCCTCGACCAGCTTCGACAGCAGCGACGACACCAGGACCGTATCGCCCGGGTCGTCCAGTTCGAACTCGTCGATGCAGAGCAGCCGGTAGCCGCCGAGGACGCGGACGGTGTCCCGGAAGCCGAGCGCGCCGACCAGGTTGGTCAGCTCCACGAAGGTGCCGAAGGCCTTCTGGTGGGCGGGAACGGGGGCCGCGTGCCAGACGGAGGCCAGCAGATGGGTCTTGCCGACGCCGTAACCGCCGTCGAGATAGACGCCGCGCGGCCCGGTGGGCGCGGCGGGCTTGCGGGAGAACCAGCCCCGGATACCGCCGGGGTCCCGGCGCTCCGCGCCGACCCCGGCCGCGAAGGCCGCCAGCCGGGTTACCGCGTCCGCCTGGCTGGGGTGGTTCGGATCCGGGATGTAGGTGTCGAAGCGGACCCCTTCGAAGCGCCACGGCGGCTCCAGCTCGTCCACCAGTCTCTCGACGGAGACCTGCGGCCGGCGCTCGCACAGGGAGTGGGGCGGGCCGGGTTCTATGGGGCTGCTGGTGGCACGAGTCGACACAGTTCCCCACTGTAAGCGCCGTGCGAGACTGCAGGACATGCGACGCCTGCTCCCTGTGACCGATCAGACAGCCGATGACGACCGAGAGTGGTCGCTGGAGGAGCTGGCCGAGCTCTACTCCTACCCGGAGCCGGATGCGAAGCAGGGCGGGGCGCCGGGGGCGTGGCTGCGCGGGAACATGGTGTCGTCGCTGGACGGCGCGGCCCAGCACGACGGTGCCTCGCAGCCGCTGTCCGGACCGGCCGATATGCGGATCTTCGGGGTGCTGCGGGCGCTCTGCGACGTGGTGATCGCCGGTGCTGAGACGGTCCGCCGCGAGGGCTACCGGCCCGCCAGGGCCCGCGAGGCCTTCGCGGCGCGGCGGGCGGCCGCCGGACAGACCCCGGCCCCGGCGATCGCGGTGGTCAGTGCCTCCCTGGAGCTGGACTTCACGGCGCCGCTGTTCACCGAGCCGCTGGTGCCGACGCTGATCCTGACGGGCGCCGGGGCGCCCGCCGAGCGGGTCCGGGCGGCCCGGCTGGCGGGCGCGGACGTCGTGCAGGCCGGGGACGGGCCCGGGGTGGACCCGGCGGCGGCCGTCGCGGCGCTGGCCGAACGAGGGCTGACCCGCCAGCTCACCGAGGGCGGCCCGAGGCTGCTGGGCCGGTTCGTGGCGGCCGGGGTGCTGGACGAGCTCTGTCTGACGGTGGCGCCGGTCCTCACGGCGGGGGACGCCCAGCGGATCACGAACGGCCCCGGAACAGCCGTACCCGAACGGTTCGCACTGGTGTCCGTACTGGAAGAGGCGGGCTTCCTTTTCACCCGATACCGTCGCATCTGACAATCAGCGGAATTTCCCGTTCCGGTTAGCTTCGGCTGGGCAGACTTACTCCCACAGACCCCGTGCGGTCACGGGGAAGGATGGTTTCCGCAGAAGGGCTCCTGAACGTGTTCACAAGCGTACTGATGATCGAGCAGCCCCTGACGTCCGCCGATGTGGATTTTGTGACTACCCTCCACGGCGACGAGGCCATCTCGTTCGTCGTGCTGATGCAGCCGCGCGGTGCCCAGGCCGACGTACTGCTGCGGGCCATCGACGACGTGGCCCTCGGCGAGCTGAAGGACGCCGTCCACGAGGGCGGAGAACCCGAGGGGAAGGACGCGATCGCCCCGGCGGAGCTGGCCCTGGAGCACTCCCTGCGGGCCCTGCGCGCGGCCGGCTCCGAGGCCGTGGGACAGGTGGTCGAGAAGCACCCGCTCGACGTGCTGAAGACCGTCGTCGAGGATTCCAACGCCGACGAGGTCATCGTCCTGACCGAGCCGCACTACGTGGAGGAGTTCTTCCACCGGGACTGGGCCTCCCGGGCACGCCACAAGGTCGGCGTCCCGGTGCTCAAGCTCTTCGCCCACAACGAATAGGGTGGTGGCCCGGCCGGAACAGCGACCGGCCGGGCGACCCCGTAAGGAAGGCAGAACACGCATGGCATCCGCCATCCCCACCGCCATGGAACAGCCCCACTTCATCGGCATCGGCGGTGCCGGGATGTCCGGCATCGCCAAGATCCTCGCCAGCCGTGGGGCGAAGGTGGCGGGCAGCGATGCCAAGGAGTCGCCCACGGCGGACGCCCTGCGGGCCCTCGGGGCCACCGTCCACATCGGCCACCGGGCCGAATATCTGGCCTCGGGCGCGAGCTGCGTCGTCGTCTCCAGCGCCATCCGCGCCGACAACCCCGAGCTGCTGCGCGCCGCCGAACTGTCCGTCCCCGTCGTCCACCGCTCCGACGCGCTGGCCTCCCTGATGGACGGGTTGCGCCCGATCGCGGTCGCCGGCACCCACGGCAAGACCACCACCACATCCATGCTGGCCGTCGCCCTCACCGAGCTGGGGCTCGACCCCTCGTACGCCATCGGCGGCGATCTCGCGGGCCCCGGCACCAACGCCCGGCACGGCGAGGGCGAGATCTTCGTCGCCGAGGCCGACGAGAGCGACCGCAGCTTCCACAAGTACGCCCCCGAGGTCGCGATCGTCCTCAACGTGGAGCTGGACCACCACGCGAACTACGCCTCCCTCGACGAGATCCACGAGTCCTTCGAGACCTTCGCCGGACGGATCGTCCCCGGCGGCACGCTGGTGGTCTTCGCCGACCAGGACGGCGCCGTCGAACTGGCCCGGCGGGTGCACGGCAGGGACGGGCTCAAGGTCGTCACGTACGGCGAGTCCGCGTCCGCCGACGTCCGGGTGGTACGGATCGTCCCCGAGGGCCTGACCAGCTCGGTCACCGTCGTCCTCGACGGCCGCGAGCTGACCTTCACGGTCTCGGTGCCCGGCCGCCACTACGCCCTCAACGCCGTCGCCGCGCTCACCGCGGGCGCCGCCCTCGGCGTCCCGGCCGACGAGCTGGCCGGGGCCATCGGCGCCTACACCGGTGTGGGGCGCCGCCTCCAGCTCAAGGGCGAGGCGGCCGGGGTGCGGGTCATCGACTCCTACGCCCACCACCCGACCGAGATGACCGCCGATCTGGAGGCGATGCGGGGCGCGGCCGCGGACTCCCGGCTGCTCGTCGTCTTCCAGCCGCACCTGTTCTCCCGCACCCAGGAGCTGGGCAAGGAGATGGGCGAGGCGCTGGCCCTCGCCGACGCCTCCCTGGTGCTCGACATCTACCCGGCCCGGGAGGACCCGATCCCCGGGATCACCAGCGCCCTGATCGTCGACGCCGCGCGGGCCGCGGGCGCCGGGGTCACCCCGGTCCATGACCGGGAGACCGTGGCCGCCGCCGTCGCGGGAATGGCCGGACCCGGTGACCTCGTTCTCACCATGGGCGCCGGAGACGTGACCGACCTCGGTCCGGTGATCCTGGACCGTCTCTCCGGCCGGACTCCGTCCCCCTGAAAAGTCGACCCGAGGAAGCGGTTCCCATGGCGTACGAGATCGACAAGCCGGACGAGCAGTGGCGCGCCGAGCTGAACCCCGCCGAGTACCAGGTGCTCCGGCAGGCCGGTACCGAACCGGCGTTCACCGGTGAGTACACGGACACCACCACCGAAGGCGTCTACTCCTGCCGGGCGTGCGGGGCGGAGCTGTTCCGCTCCGACACGAAGTTCCCCTCCCACTGCGGCTGGCCGTCCTTCTACGACCCCAAGGACTCCGACGCGGTCGAACTGCTCCAGGACAGCTCCCACGGCATGGTCCGTACGGAGGTGAGGTGCGCCCGCTGCGGATCGCACCTCGGTCATGTGTTCGAGGGGGAGGGTTATCCGACCCCGACGGACCAGCGCTACTGCATCAACTCGATTTCCCTGAAGCTGACGCCGGACGGCGCCGAGGGCTGAGCCCGCCGCGGCCCCGGTGGGCTCCCACCGGGCGGGAAGCCCCGCCCGGTGGGACAATGCCTCCGTGTCCGACGCCCCAGACACCTCCGACGTTCGTTTCGCCCCGCTGCCCGCACCCCTCGTCGAGCGCGCCCGCGCGCTCGCCCGGGACGGCAGGCGGGTGCTCGGCATCGCCGGAGCGCCCGGGGCCGGGAAGTCCGTGCTGGCCGCACGGCTCGCCGCCGCGCTCGGCGGCGACCGGGCCGTCGTCGTCCCCATGGACGGCTTCCACCTCGCCCGGGCGGAGCTGGTACGGCTCGGCCGCGCCCACCGCAAGGGCGCACCCGACACCTTCGACGCCCATGGATATCTGGCACTGCTGGCCCGGCTGCGCGCCCCCGAACCCGGGGTCACGGTCTATGCGCCCGCCTTCGACCGCGCCCTGGAGGAGCCGGTCGCCGGAGCCGTACCCGTACCGCCCGAAATACCGCTCGTCGTCACCGAGGGCAACTACCTCCTCCACGACGACGGCCCCTGGGCCCGGGTCCGGCCCCTGCTCGACGAGGTCTGGTACGTCGAACCCGACGACACCGACCGGGTCCGCCGGCTCGTCGCCCGGCATATCGCCTTCGGCCGGGCGCCCGAGGACGCCCGGCGCTGGGTGGACCGCTCCGACGAGGCCAACGCCCGGCTCGTGGTCCGCGGCCGCTCCCGCGCCGACCTCGTCGTCCCCTCGTACTGAACGGGTCCCGTCCCCGCCCCGCCCACCGGGGGCTACCGATGCGTACGGTGGCGTTGAACGGATCTTTGCCGACCCGGACGACCGGGGTCGGTAGTCTCGGACCGATGCGGGCCGGTCGAGTGGGAGGCGGTTGACGTGGGCTTGTTCCGGCGCGGGCCGAGGCGCGACAGCAGCGAAGCGCCCCGGGACCCCAAATTCCCCTATCTCTCCGCCGACGAGGGCGACCGCTTCCGCGCCCAGGTGCGTGAGGCCTTCGCCGAACAGGGCCTGGAGGTCACGGTCTACGCGGACGTCGTCGTCGACAGCGCCGGACGCCAGTTCGGGCTGGTCAATCTCGCCGCCGTCCTGCACAACGACGACCGGGGGCCGCGGGCCTGGGCCGAACTGGTCCGCCGCCATGTGGGCATGGTGCTGCGGACCATGGACGCGCCCTCCGCCCTCGACACCCTCTCCACCGAGCAGATCCGCTCCCAGCTCTACCCCCGGGTGCTCAGCGCCGACGGCTTCGACCGGGACAGCTTCGGCTACGCCCGCGCCCTGGCCCCCGGACTCTACGAGGTCCTCGCGCTCGACCTCCCGGAGAGCGTCATGATGCTCACCGACGAGGCCCTGGAACCCCTCGGCAGGCTGCCCTACCTGCGCGAACAGGCCCTCTACAATCTGCGCGGACTGCCCCTGGAGGGCCACGAGACCGTCAAGGGCGACAACGGTCTGCGCTTCGAGGTCGTGGCCGGGGACTCCTTCTACACCGCCAGCCGGGTGCTGACGCTGGAGAGCGTCGTACGGGATGTCACCGGCGGCACGATGACCCCCGACGGCGCGCTGGTCGCCTTCCCCTTCCGGCACCGGCTGGCCTTTCACGTCATCCGGGACGCCGGACTGATCCCCGCCCTCAACGCCATGACCTCCTTCGCCGCCTCCGGTTACGCGGACACCCCGGGGGCCATCTCCCCGTACGTCTACTGGTGGCGCGGCGGCACCCTCACCCAGCTCAGCGACCACGACCGGGACGGCGCCGGAGCCTGGTCCGGAGGCGACGACGGCCGCGGTCGGGACGGCGGCGACGGTCTGCGCATCGTGGTCGGTGAGGACTTCCAGGAGCTGCTGGAACGTCTCGTCGGCGACTGCGACGACCCCGACTGACCGCCCCGGGCGCAGGCGCTCACGGCGTCCGGACCACCGCGCACGACTCCGGTCCCAGCTCCAGGTCCCCGGCCGGGTCCGGGCCGGGCGACGGGTTCCAGGAGGCCAGCACCCGGGCGTCCGTGCCGACCGGGAAGCGGGCCGGGGTGCGGCCCAGGTTGTACAGGATGCGCAGTTCGCCGCGGCGGACCGCGTAGCGGTCGGTACCGCCGGAGGTGTCGTACGAGACGTCCACCGTCGCCTGGTCGGGGTCCGTGAGGTCGGGCTGGGCACGGCGCAGCGCGATCAGCTCCCGGTGCCAGGCCAGCAGCCGGGCGTGCGGTTCGCGGGTCCGCTCGGCGCGGTCGAGTACGGAGCGGTTCCGGGTTTCCGGGTCCTGCGGGTCGGGGACCTCGCCGGCGGACCAGCCGTGGGCCGCGAACTCGGCCCGCCGCCCCTCCCGTACCCTCCGGGCCGTCTCCGGGTCGGTGTGGTCGGTGAAGTACTGCCAGGGCGTGCCCGCCCCCCATTCCTCGCCCATGAACAGCATCGGGGTGAACGGCCCGGTCAGCACCAGGGCCGCGGCGCAGGCCAGCAGCCCGGGGGAGAGCAGCGCTGACAGCCGGTCCCCGGCGGCCCGGTTGCCGATCTGGTCATGGCTCTGGGCGAAGCCCACGAAGCGGTGGACGGGCCCGGCCAGGGTGTCCACCGGGCGTCCGTGGGTGCGGCCGCGGAACGAGGAGTACGTACCGTCGTGGAACCAGACCCGGGTCAGGGAGCGGGCCAGCGCGGCCCGGGGGTCGGCGGCGAAGTCCGCGTAGTAGCCCTGGGACTCGCCCGTCAGCAGGGTGTGCAGCCCGTGGTGGAAGTCGTCGTTCCACTGGGCGTGCAGCCCGAGGCCGCCCGCCGTGCGCGAAGCGGTGGTCCGCGGGTCGTTGAGGTCGGACTCCGCGATCAGGAACAGCGGCCGCCCCAGCTCATCCCCGAGCCGGTCGACGGCCGTCGACAGCTCCTCCAGGAAGGTCAGGGCCCGCTCGTCGGCGAGCGCGTGCACCGCGTCGAGCCGCAGCCCGTCCAGCCGGTGTTCCCGCAGCCACATCAGCGCACTGCCCAGCAGATACTCCCGTACCTCGTCCGAGCCGGGCCGGTCCAGATTGACCGCGGGGCCCCAGGGGGTGCGGTGGGCGTCCGTCAGATACGGGCCGAAGGCGGGCAGCTGGTTCCCGGACGGGCCCAGGTGGTTGTGGACCACGTCCAGCACCACCCCGAGGCCGTGCCCGTGCGCCGCGTCGGTGAACCGTTTGAGCGCCTCCGGCCCGCCGTACGGTTCATGGACCGCCCACGGGGCCACCCCGTCGTACCCCCAGCCGTGCACCCCGGGGAACGGGCAGAGCGGCATCAGCTCCACATGGGTGACGCCCAGCTCCGCCAGCTCCCCGAGGTGCCCGGCGGCGGCGTCCAGGGTGCCTTCGGGGGTGAAGGTGCCGATGTGCAGTTCGTACAGCACCGCCCCGCGCAGCCCCCGGCCCGGCCACGGGTGCCGCCAGGTGTAGCCGTCCGGGAGGAAGACCGCGCTGGGCCCTTCGGGCCCGTCGGGCAGGCGGCGCGAGCGCGGGTCGGGCCGTACGGGACCGCCGTCGACGGCGAAGCCGTAGCGGGTGCCGTCACGGGCGGGCGCCTCGGCCGTCCACCAGCCGGGGCGCTCCGGATCCGGTGCCATTGCCATGGATACACCGTCGCTGTCGAACCGCAGGGTCACCCGTTCGCGCGCGAAGGGCGCCCACACCTCGAACCGCACCGGGCAACCTCCTCGTGCGACGGTCTCCCGGGCCATCCGGACCATCCTGGCCATCCTGACAAGGGGTCGCCGTGGGCGCGCGCCGTACGGAGGACGGTGGGGGTACGCGCCCCGGGAGGCGCGCACCCCCACCGGACGGTGTCAGTCCGCCGGGACCAGGTCGATGCGCTCCTGGATCACGGGGAAGCCCGCGCGGGCGAAGTGCTTGGCCATCGGGACGTTCGGCTGGTCCGTCGCGCCCAGCACGGACTCGGCGCCGTAGCCCACCAGATCGTGCAGGCACTCCACCAGCAGGTCGTACGCATAGCCGTGGCCGCGGGCCTCGGGGAGGACCCCGATATAGCCCACCGCGGGCCCCGCCGGGACGTGCAGCGGGATCTGCAGGCCCACCCTTTCGCCGTCGGCGGTGTACGCCAGACGCCACCATGCGCGCGGGGAGGGTGCCCAGTGGAAGAACTCCAGCTCCTCCCGGGCCGCCCGGTCGAGACCGCCCTGTTCGATCGCGCGCAGGGCGTGCGCGTCCAGGGTCACCGAGTGGACCCGGCGGAGGACGTCGAGGATCACCTCGTCGTCGGGCTCGGGGCGGAACACCAGCCGCCCGGGGCGCTCCGGCAGGCCGTTCCCGGGGGTCCAGCGGTAGCGGTAGCGCTCCACGAGCACCCGCATCCCGGCCGCCTCGGCCGCCCGGATGCGGCTCTCGCCGGCCGCCCTGAGCGCGGGGTCCTCGCGCCAGCCGGGCGGCAGCAGCAGGTCGTAGCCCACGGACCAGGGCGCGCTGCGGAGCAGTTCGCTGCCCGCCTCCTCCTCGCCGTCGGCGAAGTCGAACCAGTTGAGGTTGACGGGGGAGGTGTCGTCGGGCCCGCCCCACCAGGCGGCCCGGGCGACGACACGGCCGTCGCGCAGGGCGATCCGCTGCCATTCGGGGCGGTGGGTGATGTCGGACAGGGTCCGGCCGATGCCCAGCGGGTCGGGCAGGGTGTGGAATAGCTGGGCGTCGCTCGTGGAGAGCGCGCGGATGACCAGTTCGGTCATGAGAGGGATTCCTCCGGAAGGAAAGCGGAACGATGGTCCGCGCTCCCGGGAATCAGTCGGTGGACGCCCGATGGACAGGGAGGGAGCGCGGGATGTGGATGAACTGCACGGCACTCGCCTCCTTCCGTTCGGTGTACGGCGTCGTGATCACGTTAACCGGACGGAGGCGGCGGCGTCCAGCGCCTTTTCCGGCGGGCGGTCGGGCGGGTGCGGTCGGCTCGGGGCCGGGGGCGGTGCCGTCGGTGCCGTACACCCGGCGCTGGACCGCCTGAACCGCCTGAACCGCTGACCTGCCTGAAACACCGTCACCGGCCTTGTGGCGAAGCTGTGCCGGAACTTTTGCTTCCGTGCAGGTCAGATCAGTGCGCCGGGTGATAGCGCATGCCGTTTTCTGGACACCCCGCCGCCACCGGGCCGACAATTGCCGGGTGACCTCCTCCCTGCCGTCCCCGTCCCCGGGGTTCTCCGGACACCCCGTTCCCGTGCGGCCGTCCGACGCCGAACGGGACCGGGTGGTGGACGTCCTCCGGGAGGGTGCCGCCGCGGGCAGGCTCTCCCACGACACGTTCCTGCGCCGGATGGAGCTGGCGCTCGCGGCCCGCAGCCCCGAGGAGCTGGCGGTCCTCACCGCCGACCTCCGGGCCGACGAGCCGGGGCTCGCGGTGCGGCTCGTCCGCTCCGTCGGCGGGGTCTCCGCGTTCGTGGTCAGGCTGCGCCGCGCCTGGACCGCCGAGAAGCTGCCGCCGCTGCTGCTGCCGGAACCCGGCCCGTACCCCCTGCGGATAGGGCGGGACCCGGGCAACGGACTGCGGCTGACGCACGAGAGCGTCTCCCGCGCCCATGCCGAGCTGAGCCTGCGCGGGGCGGGGTGGGTGCTGCGCGACCTCGGCTCGATGAACGGCACGACGGTGAACGGGCAGCGGGTCGCGGGCGCGGTGCCGGTGCGCGACGGGGACGTCGTCTCCTTCGGGCAGATCGCCTTCCGGCTCACCGCCCGCTGACACCGCCCCCTCGGGCTGCCGCCGCCGCGGCTCAGCGGTCGTCAGCGGTCGTCAGCGGTCGTCGCCGTCCCGTTCCCGGACCAGCAGGGCCACCGGGCCGTCCAGGAACAGCTCCGCCGCCGCCACCCGGCGGCCCCCGCGCACCTCCCGGCCGGACAGCGCGTCCGCCCAGACCCCGTCCGGCAGCTCCACCTCCGTACCCCGCCAGCCGCCCGCCCGCTCCAGCCGCAGGGAGAGCCGGGTAACGGCCGCCACCACCTCACCCGTACGGCAGTACGCCACACAGTGCCCCTCCGCCGGGCCGGACACCGCCAGCGGGGTGTACGTCCCCGAGGCGCCGAACACCTCGGGCCGCTCCCGCCGCAGAGTCAGCGCGGCCCGGGTCAGCGCCGTCTTCGCGGTGGCCGGCCCCTCCTCGAAGGGAGCCCGGTTGTCCGGGTCCACCAGCGCCCGGTAGTCCCGCTCGGTGCCCTGATAGACGTCCGGCACCCCCGGCATCGTCAGCTGGAGCAGCACCGAGCCCAGGACGTCCGCCCGGACGTACGGCTCCAGCTCCCTGGCGAACGACGCCACCGAGTACAGCGGGGGACCGGCCGGGCCCGCGGCCACGAACGCCGCCAGGGCCGCTTCGTACGCCTCGTCGGGCTCCGCCCAGCTCGTGCGCAGCGCCGCCTCCCGCGCCCCCTTCAGCAGCGCCGCCCGCAGCCGCTCCTCGTAGGGGAAACCGAAACCGAGCGCCGTCTGCCACGCCGCCCACGCCAGCTGCGGATCGGGTGCCCGGCCGCCCGGCTGCCGGGCCGCCTCCGCGGTCACCCGCTCCAGGAAGCCCGCCCACAGCTCCGGAGCCTGCGACAGTACGGCGATCCCGGCCCGCACATCGGCGCTGCGCTTGGTGTCGTGGGTGGTCAGCACGGTCCCGTTGGCGGGGTGGTCGCGGGCGATCCGGCGGGCGTAGGCATGGAACTCCGCCGGGCTCACCGCCGGGCGGGCCGGATCGCCGCCGACCTCGTTCGCGCTCAGCAGCGGGGTCCAGCGGTAGTACGCGGTGTCCTCCACCGACTTGGCCCGTACCGCCGACGCGGTCTGCGCGAACCGGGCCCGGAACGCCTCCCGGTCCGGGCCGTCGCCCGCCCGCCCCAGCGCCAGATCCCGTACCGCGTCCACGGCCCCCGCCTCCTCCGCGGATGCGAACACGGTCTTCGCGGCGACCGCGGCGGCCGGGGTGAGCACCTCGGACGCCGTGCTGCCACCGGTCCGGTACGGCCGGTACACCGGCAGCCGGACCAGGAGTTCGCGGATCGCGGTGGACAGCGCCCACGGCGCATGGTCCCGCAGCGCGGGGTCGGCGGCGCAGGCCCGGACCGCCAGCCGGGTCAGCGCCGCGAGCTCCGACCCCAGCTCACGACCCGCCGTCCGGTGGGCGGCGCGGAGCCGGGTCGGCTCCCAGCGGCCGCCCCGGTCGGCGGGCAGACCGGTGAACTCCCGGTACTGGAAGGCCAGTTCCGCCGCGCCCTCGGGATCGGTGAACAGTCCGTCGATACGGTGCAGCGCGTCGTACCCGGTGGTCCCGGCCACCGGCCAGGACGCCGGGAGCTGCTCCTCCCCGGTGAGGATCTTCTCCACCACCGTCCAGCAGGCCCCGCCGGTCGCCCCGGCGAGCCTGCGCAGATAGGCCTCCGGGTCGGCGAGCCCGTCCGGATGGTCGACCCGCAGCCCCTCCACGACCCCGTCCCGCACCAGCTCCAGGATCTTGGCATGGGTGGCGTCGAAGACCTCCGGATCCTCCACCCGGACCCCGATCAGCTCCGCGACGGTGAAGAACCGCCGGTGGTTCAGCTCGGTACGGGCCAGCCGCCACCAGCCCAGCCGGTACCACTGGGCGTCCAGTACGGAGACCAGGTCCGCGGGCCCGACACCGGGCCCGGTGCCGGGGCGCAGGGGGAAGCGGTGCTCCCCGTACGCGACGGTGCCCCCGGCGTCCCCCGAGATCCGCAGCCGCGGCAGCTCGTCCCCGAACCGCCCGGCCAGCACCGGCAGCAGCAGCCGTCCGCCGCCCGCGTCCCAGTCGATGTCGAACCAGCGGGCGTACGGCGAGTCCGGGCCGTGGCGCAGTACGTCCCACAGGGCGGGGCTGTGGCGCGGCACCAGCGCCATGTGGTTGGGCACGATGTCCACGACCAGGCCCATACCGTGCTCCCGGGCGGCCCGGGCCAGGGACCGCAGGCCCTCCTCGCCGCCCAGTTCCTCCCGGACCCGGGTGGGGTCGGTGACGTCGTAGCCGTGGGTGGAGCCCGGGACGGCCTCCAGGACCGGGGACAGATGGAGATGGGACACCCCCAGCCCGGCGAGGTACGGCAGGACGGCGGCGGCCCGGGCGAACGGGAACGCGGGCTGGAGCTGGAGGCGGTAGGTGGAGGTGGGCGTCATACCGGTGTCCGTACCCGCACCCGGCGGCCGGGCGGCCCCGGCGGGGCCGTACGGGTGAGCGGAGCCGCCGTGCCCTGGGCCGTGTCACGGGGGCGGGGACCGGTCCGGAGCGCGTTGCCCCCTCGCCGTACCCCCCGCCGGGTCACACTGGCCGCCGCAGCACCACCAGACTGTGGCTCCGGCGGCGCAGCCGGGCCCCCGCCGCGACCCGCTGGCCGCCGCCCGGCGGAACGCCCTCGGGACGTGCGGTGTCCACGACCGTCCGCCAGCCCCGGCCGTGCTTCGCCGGAACCGTGAAGTCGAGATCCTTCGGGCTCGCGTTGAACATCAGCAGGAAAGAGTCGTCCCGGATCCGTTCCCCCCGCGGCCCCGGCTCGGAGATCGCGTCGCCGTTGAGGAACACCGACAGCGCGCCCGGCCGGGCCGCCTGCCAGTCCCGCTGGGTCATCGGCTCGCCCTCCGGGGTGAACCAGGCGATGTCCGTCAGCGCGCCCGGCGCACCGGGCGTGCCGTCCGGGCCGTCCACCGGCCGCCCGCGGAAGAAGCGGCGGCGCCGGAAGACCGGATGGTCGCGGCGGAGCCACACCATCGTCCGGACGAACTCCTGCAGCGGCTGCTCCCCGGGGACGGCGGTCTCCCCGGGTTTGGGCCAGTGCACCCAGGACACCTCGCCGTCCTGGCAGTACGCGTTGTTGTTGCCGTGCTGCGTCCGGGCGAACTCGTCCCCGTGGCCCAGCATCGGCACCCCCTGCGAAAGCAGCAGCGTGGCCAGGAAGTTCCGCATCTGACGGGCCCGCAGCTCCAGCACCGCCGGATCGTCCGTCTCGCCCTCCACCCCGCAGTTCCACGACCGGTTGTGGCTCTCGCCGTCCCGGTTGCCCTCCCCGTTGGCCTCGTTGTGCTTGGTGTCGTACGCCACCAGATCGTGCAGGGTGAAACCGTCGTGGCAGGTGACGAAGTTGATGGACGCCAGCGGGCGGCGGCCGTCGCACTGGTAGAGGTCCGACGAGCCGGTCAGCCGGGACGCGAACTCGGCCAGCGTCCTCGGCTCACCGCGCCACAGATCCCGGACCGTGTCCCGGTACTTGCCGTTCCACTCGGTCCACAGCGGCGGGAAGTTCCCCACCTGATAGCCGCCCTCGCCCACGTCCCACGGTTCGGCGATCAGCTTCACCTGACTGACCACCGGATCCTGCTGCACCAGATCGAAGAACGACGACAGCCGGTCCACCTCGTGGAACTGCCGGGCCAGGGTCGCCGCCAGATCGAAACGGAAGCCGTCGACGTGCATCTCCGTCACCCAGTACCGCAGCGAGTCCATGATCAGCTGCAGTACGTGCGGAGACCGCATCAGCAGCGAATTCCCGGTGCCCGTGGTGTCCGTGTAGTGCCGCCGGTCCTCGGCGAGCCGGTAGTACGAGGCATTGTCCAGGCCCCGGAACGAGAGCGTCGGGCCCAGATGGTTCCCCTCCGCCGTGTGGTTGTAGACCACATCGAGAATGACCTCGATACCGGCCTGGTGCAGCGCCCTCACGGCGTGCTTGAACTCCAGCACCTGCTCGCCCCGCTCGCCCCAGGAGGCATAGGCGTTGTGCGGGGCGAAGAAACCGATCGTGTTGTAGCCCCAGTAGTTGCGCAGCCCCGCGTCCACCAGCCGGTGGTCCTGGACGAACTGGTGGACCGGCATCAGCTCCAGCGTGGTGACGCCCAGCTCCGTCAGATGCGAGATCACCGCCGGATGGGCGAGCCCCGCATAGGTGCCCCGCAGCTCCGGCGGCAGCTCCGGATGGAGCATCGTCAGGCCCTTCACATGGGCCTCGTAGATCACCGTCCGGTGGTACTCCGTCCGGGGGGACCGGTCGTCCCCCCAGTCGAAGTAAGGATTCACCACGACGGACGCCATGGTGTGCCCCGCGGAGTCCAGGACATTGCGCGACTCCGGCCGCCCGAAGTGGTAGCCGTACACCGGCTCGCCCCAGGTCACGGCCCCGCTCAGGGCCCTCGCATACGGGTCGATCAGCAGCTTCGACGCATTGCACCGATGCCCCTGACCGGGATCGTGCGGACCGTGCACCCGGAAGCCGTACCGCTGCCCCGGCATCACGCCCGGCAGATACGCGTGCCGGACAAAGGCGTCCGCCTCGCGCAGCTCGACGCGCTCCTCCGAGCCGTCGTCGTGCAGCAGACACAGCTCGATACGCCGCGCCGCCTCGGAGAACACCGCGAAATTCGTGCCGGCGCCGTCGAAGGTGGCACCGAGGGGATACGCCTGTCCCGGCCAGACCTGCATGCAGAACTCCGCCCCTTCCGCGATCCGGGCGGGTGGGGGGACAGGGGCCCGGATCCCGTCCGAACGTACCGTGAGCGCCCCCGGCGCGCCCCCCGGACGGCGCGCCGTCAACGGCACGTTCCGATCCTCACCCGTACGGCGTAAACCGGCCACCGTGGGGGCGGCGCGCCGCGCGCAGCCCCTAGTTGCCCGCACCTGCTCCGGGCCCGCGCCCCGGAGCCCGCGGGGCCCGTCGGGCCCGGACCCGGCGGACGCCGCGCCCCGAATCCCCCCTGACTCGCTATGAATCCGCTCACTCCCGGCCGACTTGGCCGGAATAACACCCCTGGAACAGAAGGCAGTTGAAAAGGGACCCCGGCGATCCGGCTGCACCTCCTCATGCTTGCGGAGTAGTCTGCGTTGATCTTTGGTGGGGGACGGGAAGGGGACGCCGGTGAGCTCGGGAGGGCTGGAGCTACCCCCCGGTGACAGCGGTCACGAGGGGGATCCCGCCGATGTCCCGCCGGGAGCGGTGTCCCTCGCCAGACCGCTGGAAATCGGGGCGGAACTCGACTGGGACGCCGAGTCCTGGGCCGAGGTACGGACCCGCGCCCAGCGCGCGGGACGTGCGTACATCTGGCTGAACCTGGTCGAACAGCGGCTGCGCGCCGTCGTCGCCGCCGTCCTGCGGCCCGTGTACGAACCCGTGCACGGCGACGACTGGGTCATCGCCGCCGCCGGACCCGCTGGACAGGAATGGGTCCAGCGGGCCGTCGCGGTACGGGAGGTCTCCCGGCGCAAGGGCTATCTCCTCGACCCCGCCGACGACAACGTGCTCTCCTTCCTGACCCTGCCCCAGCTGCGGGAGCTGATGGTCCAGCACTGGCCCTGCTTCGAGCCGTACCTCGACGACCGGCGCGACGTCGAACTCGCCCTCGACGAACTCGAAGTCACCCGCAACGTCGTCTCCCGCAACCGGGCCCTCAACGAAGCCGTACTCGCCCAGGCGGAACGCGCATCCGCGCGCCTCCTCGACATGCTCGGCAGCGGCACCGCGACCCGGTCGGCCGACCGGCTGCCCGTCGACGCCGTCGAAGACCTCGTCGGCGACCGGTACGCCGACGTGGTCTCCGTCCACCCCGACCGGGTCCGCCTCCAGCGCCAGCTCCCCGCCGAAGACCTCTTCGGCGGCGCCCGCCGCCTCGACGCCATCGGCATCGGGCTGAACCTCCTGGTCCAGAACTTCTCCGGACGCCGGCTGGTCCGCCTCGCCGAAAGCGGGGCCCGGGTCCGGCTGCTCTTCCTCAACCCCGCGAGCAGCGCCGTCAAACGGCGCGAACGGGAACTCGGCCTCAGAAAGGGTGAACTCAGCCGCACCGTGGAGATGAACATCCTCCATATGCGGCGGGTCCGCTCCCTCCTCCGCGACCCCGGCGCCTTCGAAATCCAGGTCTTCGACGAGACGCCCCGCTTCACCGCCTACCTCGTCGACGGCGACGGGCCCGACGGGATGGCCGTCGTCCAGACCTATCTGCGCACCGCCCGCGGTATGGAGGCACCGGTCCTGGTACTCCGCGGCGGCCGCCGCTCCGTGGTCCGGGCCGGACACCCCGGCGATCCCGGCGACCCCGGAGAGCACGGACTCTTCCAGACCTACCGCGAGGAGTTCGAGTCGGTGTGGTCCGACTCCCGCCCGGTCTCCTGAGTGTCAGTGGCACATGACAGGGTGAGAAGCATCCGGGGGAGCAGCACCACGAAGGAGGGGGTCCACCATGACCTGGCACACGGAAGAACTCGTCGGCTTCGACCTGGAGACGACGGGCACCGAGCCCTGGGAAGCGCGGATCGTCACCGCGGCCGTCGTCCGCACGGTTCCCGGGGGCGCGCCGCGGCGCCGGGTCTGGCTGGCCGACCCCGGCATCCGGATCCCCGAACAGGCGTCCGCGATCCACGGCATCACCACCGAACGCGCCACCGCGGAGGGCCGGCCCGCCCGCGAGGTCGCGGACGAGGTCGCGGCCGAACTGTGCGGGCACTGGGACCGCGGGGTGCCCGTCGTGGCCTACAACGCCTCCTTCGACCTCACCCTCCTCGGCGCGGAGCTGGCCCGCCACGGGCTGCCGTCCCTCACCGAACGGCTCGGCGGGCGGACCCCCGGGCCGGTCGTCGACCCGCTCACCATCGACCGGGCCGCCGACCGCTACCGCAAGGGGAAGCGCACCCTGGAGGCCGTCAGCGCGGAGTACGGCGTGGCCCTCGCCGACGCGCACGACGCGACGGCGGACGCGGAGGCGGCGGTCGCGGTGGCCCGCGCGCTGGCGGCCCGTCACCCGTCGGTGGCCGCTCTCGCCCCGGCGGAGCTGCACGAGCAGCAGATTCGCTGGTACGCGACATGGGCGAAGGACTTCGAGTCGTTCCTGCGCCGCAAGGGCGACGCGACGGCGGAGGTGGACGGGACGTGGCCGTTCCGGGATGCCCCGGTCGCCTCCCGCGAGGGCGCCTCCCGCTGAGGGGCGCTTCGTTCCTGCGAGGGCGCCTCCCGCTGTGGGGCGCTTCGTTCCTGCGGGGTGCGGGCGCTTCGGTGGTCGAGTCGCGTGACTCCGTGGTGTAGGTCGCCGGTCCTGCCGGTGCGGGTGGGTCGGTGGCCTCCGGGCTCACCTCCTCGCGGCCTGCGATGCACTGCGCTCCGGCGAGCTGTGCTTGTCGCAGGTCCGCTGCGGGGGCGACCCTGCACCCCCCTCCCACGTGATCCCGACTTGACCCCGTGGGCAAGGATGTCTGTCCGCCGCAGGCCCTTCACCTGACGAGGCCGGAGAGGGTCTTTAGGGGCGCGGGGAACTGCGCGAACGGCCCACGACGGCCCGCGGGCGGAAAACCAACCCCGCCAGGCACGGCGCTCCCTGAGGAGCCGCAGCACGCTCCTCAGAAGGGGAACCAGCGGATCTCCGGGTCGGCGTCGCGGAGGGAGTTCACGCGGCGGATGAACTCCTCCCGTGCCTTCGGGTTCGTGGGGGCGTGCTGCGCCACCCACGCACAGCTCGCCGTCTCCCGCGCCCCGCGCAGCACCCCGCACCCCTCCCAGTCGCGGACGTCCCACCCGTACGCGGTGACGAACTCGTCGTACGCCTCGGGCGGCAGCCCGTACCGGTCCCGGGACAGGGCCATCACGACGAGGTCGTGCTCCCGCAGGTCCGCGGAGACGGTTTCCAGGTCGACCAGGACGGGACCGTCCGGGCCCACATGGACGTTCCGGGGGAGGGCGTCCCCGTGGATGGGCCCCGGCGGCAGATGCGGGGTCAGCGCCGCGGCCGCCGCGGCGAAACCGTCCCGCCGCTCCCGGAGGAACGCCGCGTCCGCCGGGTCGATCGCGTCCCCCGCCAGCCGCAGCCACCGCTCGACACCGCCGAGCAGCTCCCGCGGCGGCAGGGTGAGACCGGCCGGCGGCGCCAGCGCGTGGACGCGCCGCAGCAGGGCCGCCAGATCCGCCGGGCCCGCGGGGCGCACGGCGTCCGGCAGCCGGTGCCAGACGGTGACGGGATGCCCCTCGACGAGCCGTGCGGTCGGCTCCGCGGGACGTACCGCCGGTACGTCCGCGCCCGCCAGCCACATGCCGACGGCAACTTCGCGCTCCGCCCGCGCCAGCAGCTCCGCCGTCCGGCCGATCTTGACGACGAGGCCGTCCACCGCGAAGACCGCGTTCTCCCCGAGGGAGAGCAGTGTCCCGTCCGGCAGCCCCGCCGCCGCGAGGACGTCCCGTGCCCGTTCCGCGTCCACCGTCGCGTCCGCCGCCTTTCCTTGAGTCACCCCTGCGAACACGCCAAAGTGTCGCATCCACGGCAGGCGTCCTTGACGGGCCCCCGGCAGCTCAGGACCATGACCAGGGCCCGCGAGGGTGAGGGCGGTCACACCGCCATCCGCTGCCCGAAGGCGAAGGAGCCGGCTCGGTGACAGACGCGACGACGGTTCCGCGGCCCCGCCGACTGCTCGACCACGGTGCCTGGTTCCTCGTCCTGCCCGCCCTGATCCCGATCCTGGTGCTGAGCGTCGGCCCGCTGCTGTACGGGGTGGGGCTCGCGTTCACCGACGCCCAGGCGGGCCGTACCGAACCCACCGAGTGGATCGGCTCCCTGAACTTCCGGGACCTGCGCCGGGACACCCTCTTCTGGGAGTCCTTCGGCATCGGCCTGGTGTGGGCCGTGGGGGTGACCGTCCCCCAGTTCCTCCTCGGCCTCGGGCTGGCGCTGCTGCTCACCCAGAAGCTGCGGCTGCGCTGGCTGGCCCGCTCGCTGGCGATCATCCCCTGGGCGATGCCGGAGGTCGTCGTCGGCATCATGTGGCGGCTGGTGTACAGCCCCGACGCGGGGATCCTCAACGAGACCCTGCGCGACTTCGGCTTCGGCGACGGCCGCGACTGGCTGACCGGACTGGGCACCGCTCTGCCCGCGGTGATCGTGGTCGGGATCTGGGCGGGACTGCCGCAGACGACGGTCGCCCTTCTGGCGGGCCTCCAGAACACCCCGCGCGAACTCCACGAGGCGGCCGCACTGGACGGCGCGGGCGCCTGGCGCCGGTTTTGGGCCGTCACCTGGCCCGCGCTCAGACCCGTCGCCCTGGCGATCACCGCGCTCAATCTGATCTGGAACTTCAACGCCTTCGCCCTGGTGTGGGTGCTCACGGCCGGCGGGCCCGGCGGCCGGACCAGGCTGCCCACCCTCTTCGCCTACGAGGAGGCCTTCCGCTACGGCCAGTTCGGCTACGCGGCGGCGATGGGCTGCGCGATGGTGGCGGTGATCTCGGTGGTGCTGGCGGTGTTCCTGGTGGGCAGGCTTCGAGGAGGGGAAGAGAAGTGACCCGTACCGCCCCGGCGGCACCGCCGCGGACCCGTGAGCTGCGCCGGGCGTTCGGCCGCGCGGGCCAGTACCTCGCCCTCGCCGCCTATCTGCTCTTCCTCGCCCTGCCGTTCCTGTGGCTGCTGTCCACGGCCGTGAAACCGGCGAAGGAGCTGGGGTCGCTCCATCCGGCGTGGATCCCGGACCAGCCGACCCTGGAGAACTTCCGGCAGGCCTTCGACGAGCATCCGCTGCTGCGGGCCGCCGGGAACAGCCTGCTGGTGGCGGTCGCCGCGGCGGTGATCGCGGTGCTCGTCGCGACCCCGGCGGCCTATGTCATCGCCCGCACCCGCGGCAGGTCGGCCACGCTGGCGACCGGCTGGGTCGTGGTCAGCCAGGCCTTCCCCTTCGTCCTGCTGATCATTCCGCTGTTCCTGGTCCTGAAGAACCTGCGGATGATCAACACGCTCTGGGGTCTGGTGCTGGTGTACGTGGTGTGGGCGCTGCCCTTCGCGCTCTGGATGCTCGCCGGGTACGTCCGGGCCGTACCGCGGGAACTGGAGGAGGCCGCCGCCGTCGACGGCGCGGGGAGGCTGCGGACCCTGGTGTCGGTGACCGCGCCCCTGCTGGCGCCGGGGATCGTGGTCACCGCGATGTTCGCGTTCATCATCGCCTGGAACGAGTTCTTCTTCGCCCTGGTGCTGCTCAAATCGCCGGAGAAACAGACACTGCCGGTGGTGTTGACCCACTTCCTCGGCGCGGAGGGCGCCGCCGACCTCGGACCGCTCGCGGCGGCCGCCTTCCTGGCCACCCTCCCGTCGCTGGTGATCTTCGCGCTCATCCAGCGGCGGATCACGGGCGGCGTGCTCGCGGGAGCGGTGAAGTGAGGGGCGGCGCCCGGGTCCGTACCCTTGCCGCCGCCGTACTGGCGCTGTTGCTCGCCGTGACGACCGCGGCCTGCACCGGCGGCGGCGAGGACGCCGGGGACGGCACGATCCGGCTCCGGTTCCTCTCCCTGGCCTGGCAGAAGGAGTCCGTCGACGCCAACAGGCAGTTGGTACGGGAGTGGAACGCGGCCAACCCCGGCGTCCGGGTCGCATACGTCCAGGGCAGCTGGAACAGCGTCCACGACCAGCTGCTGACGTCCTTCGAGGGCGGGGAGGCCCCCGACGTCATCCACGACGCATCCGACGACCTCGCCGACTTCGCCTACGGCGGCTACCTGGCCGATCTGCGGACGCTGCTGCCGGAGCGGCTGACCTCCGACATCCCCCGGGCGAGCTGGGAGACGACGACCTTCGGGGAGGGCGTCTACGGCGTGCCCTTCCTCCAGGAGCCGAAGGTGCTGATCGCCAACCGGAAACTCGTCGAATCGTCGGGCATCCGGCTGCCGACCGCCGAACGGCCGTGGACCTGGGACGAGTTCCGCGGCGTCGCGCGGGAGCTGACCCGGTCGATGGGGAAGGGGCGGTACGCCGTCGCCTGGCCGCTGAAGGAACCGGTCGCCACCACCCTCAACCTCGGACTGTCGGCCGGCGGGCAGCTCTTCCACCGGGAGGCGGGCGGCAAGGTGCGGATCCGCTTCGGTGACGGCGACGCCCTGGTCCCGGACGTCATCCGCGACCAGGTCAACGAGGACCGTACGGCGTCCCGGACGATCCTCGGCTCCGGCGGCTCCGACGCCCTGCCCGGGTTCTTCGGCGGAAAGTACGCGATGGTCCCGCTCGGCTTCTCGTACCGCCAGCAGATCGCCCAGCAGGCGCCCGAAGGCTTCGAGTGGACCGTACTGCCGATGCCGGTCGGCCCCGGCGGCGCGGTGCAGGGCGTCAGCCCGCAGACGCTGTCGATCGCGGAGGACACCCGGCACAAGCGGGAAGCCGCCGCGTTCATCGACTTCATGCTGCGGCCCGCGAACATGGTCCGGCTGGCGAAGGGCGACTGGATGCTGCCGACGGGCAACGCCGCCCTCGCGGATCCCGCCCTGCGCGCCGAGAAGGACGGCTGGGCGGTGGGCACCGCCCTGGCGCGGGGCCTGCGCTCGGCACCGGCGCAGTCCGTGCGCGGCTATCCGGAGTGGAAGGACAAGGTGGCCACGCCCGCCTACCAGGAGTACTACAGCGGGGCGATCGGGGAACGGGAACTGAAGCGCCGCCTGGAACGCGACGGCAATCTGGTCCTGGCGCGCTACCAGAGGTAACGCCGATGACTTTCCGCGTGCGGTGACCGTCGCGGTGCGGGGATGTTCCAGGGGCGGTGATTTCTTCAGGTGCGGTGCGGTGGTGGATCGGGGCGCAGCCCACCGGGCGGGCCGGAGAACAGTCTCCGGCCCGCCCGCCCCCCGGCAGGGAGCCGTGCTACACCCGCACCGGCACCTTGCGGTCGCCGTCCGCCTCCGGGGCCGCGCCCTGCGGCTCGTCGTCCTGCGGCTCGTCGTGCGTCATGTCCGGCAGCCAGTGCAGCCAGCGCGGGAAGTACCAGTTGCGCTCACCGAGCAGGGCCATCACCGCCGGGAGCAGCACGCCGCGGATCACCGTCGCGTCGATCAGCACCGCCGCGGCCAGACCCACACCCATCTGCTTCATCGACTGCATCGACAGCGTCCCGAAGATCGCGAAGACGGCGACCATGATGACGGCGGCGCTGGTGACCACGCCCGCCGTGGTCACCACCCCGTGGGTGATCGCCTCAGGGGTGCTCCGGCCGCGGACCTTCGCCTCCCGGATCCGGGAGACCACGAAGACGTGGTAGTCCATCGAGAGGCCGAAGAGGATCACGAAGAGGAACAGCGGCAGCCAGGCGACGACCGCCCCCACGCCCTCCGCACCCACCAGGGAGGCGCCCCAGCCGTGCTGGAAGACGATGGTGAGGATGCCGTACGCGGCCGCCACGGAGAGCAGGTTGAGCAGGACCGAGGTGATCGCGATGGTCACCGAGCGGAACGACAGCAGCATCAGGACGAAGGCGAAGACCACGACGAAGCCGAAGACCGGCGCCACCGATGCGGTGATCTGGTCGGTGAAGTCCTTCGACCCGGCGACCTGGCCGGTGATCGGTGCGTCCACCCCGGAGAGGGAACCGAAGGCCGCCGGCCTGACCTTGTCGCGCAGCAGGTCCAGGCTCTTCTCGGCCCGCTCCTGGTCGGAGCCGCCGACCAGCGGCACCGAGATGAAGGCGACGTTCTCGGCGGCGTGCACGGTGACCTCGACCGGGCCCTCGGAGGCGCCCGACGACACCGCTTCCTTGGTGAACCGGTCGATCGCGGACTTGACCGCCGCCCCGTCGATGTCGGAGGCGCGGACCACGACCGCCGCGGGCTCCGCCCCGCCGGGGAACGCCTCGTTGAGCCGCTCGTACGTCGCCACGATCGGCATCGACGAGCCGAACTCCTGGTCCAGCTTCAGCTCCTGGGTCTTCATCCCGACCGCGGGCAGCGCGATCGCCGCCAGCACACCGGTCGCGATCACCAGGGAGGCCACCGGACGCCGCAGGACCCGGCCGAGGACCGCCCGCCAGAACCGGCTCTCCCCGTTGCCCTTCTTCAGCTTGGCGAGGAACGGCACCCGGCCCTTCTCCACCCGGTCACCGAGGAGCGACAGCAGCGCGGGCAGCACGGTCACCGAACCGACCATGGCGACGGCGACCACGATCAGCGACGCCAGGCCCATCGACTCGAAATCGCCGACCCCGGTGAACAGCATGCCCGCCATGGCGATGCAGACCGTCACACCCGAGACCACCACGGCCCGGCCGCTGGTCGCCGCCGCGATCCGGATCGCGGTCTCCTTGTCCCGGCCGGCCGCCCGCTCCTCGCGCTCCCGCCGCAGATAGAACAGGCAGTAGTCCACACCGACGGCCAGACCCACCAGCAGCATCACCGAGTTCGCCGTATCGGACATCGGGACCACATGGCTGACCAGGCCCATCAGACCCATCGTGGCCATGATCGCGGTGATCGCCAGGACCACCGGGATCAGCGCCGCCACCAGGGCGCCGAACGCGATCAGCAGAATGCCCAGGGCGACCGGTACGGCGGAGTACTCCGCCTGCTTGAAGTCGTCACCGAACGCCTTGTCGAACGTGCGGTTCATGCTGGCGCCGCCGATCTGTTCGATCCGCAGCGACTCGTGCTGTTCCTGCACCTTCGCCACGGCCTTCAGCAGCGGCTCGACGCGGTCACCGGCGGTTTCCGGGTCCCCGCGGACATCGAACTGGACGAGGGCGCTGCGGCCGTCCTTGGAGATCGCGCCACTGGAGTACGGGGAGACGGGCTCGGTCGCCTCACCGGTCGCGGCCACCGCCTTCATCACCGCGTCCACGGCCGACCGGAACACCGGATCCGTCGCCGCCGGACCCTGGGCACCCCGGGCCGATATCAGCACCCGCTCGGTCGCCGGGTCCTCGATACCCGCCTCGTCGATGATCCTCGCGGCCTGGGAGGTCTCCCCCTTGAGCTGGTCGGTCGGCTTCAGCTTCTCCTGGCCGACCGCCGATCCGGCGAACATCGTCACCACGACGAACAGCACCCAGACGCCCACCGCCGCCCAGCGGTGGCGGGCGCTCCAGCTCCCCGCCCGCGCGGCCAGACCGCGAGGCCCGGCGTGTGCGGGGCGCGTTCTTCCCGCCGCCCCCGTGTTCCCTGTCAGACCCATGACCGACCGTGCCCTCCCCGGCATAACGTCGGCTCCGCGCCGACGACTTCACGTCTCGGAACACGACGCTAGGGGCGGTGGCGGGCCGCCGGATCCGCCTCACCGGTGAGCCGGGAGGCCCCGCTCTCATCCACCGGTACCGGTCGGGCCCCCGAGCCGGAGACTCCTGGCCCCTTACACCTATCGGTCCTGTCGGTGGGGCGGCCTACGCTGAGCGGTATGAGCACCGGATACGCGGCCCTGCTGCGGGGGATCAACGTCGGAGGGCACCGCAAAGTGCCCATGGCCGAGCTGCGTGCCGTACTGGAAGGTCTCGGGCACGGTGCGGTCGGCACCTATCTCCAGAGCGGCAACGCCGTCTTCACCAGCGACGCCACCGACGAGGACGCCCTCGCCCGCGCCCTGGAGCAGGCGCTCGAAGAGCGTTTCGGCTTCACCGTCGACTGTCTGGTGCGCGGCGCCGGATATCTGCGGGCGATCGTCGACGACTGCCCGTTCCCGGCCGCGGAGCTGGAGGCGAAGCAGCTCCATGTCACCTACTTCTCGGCGCCCGTGACCGCCGAGCGGTTCGCCGCCGTCGACCGCGGCGCCCATGCGCCCGAGGACTTCCGGACCGGCGACCGGGCCCTGTATCTCTATGCCCCCCAAGGTCTCGGCCGCTCCAGGCTCGCCGACGCCCTGGCCCGGCCCGCCGTCACCAGGGGCCTCGTCGCCACCACCCGTAACTGGAACACCGTCGTCAAGCTGGCCGAGCTGACCGGCTGAGGACCCGGGGGTTCAGTGGTGGCGGCGGGAGTCCCGGCGGAGGCTGAAACCGCCCGGGAGACGCACCGAGGCGCTGCGCCCGCCGCCGCTGTGCCGGGTGACGTGCGCCCGCCGGCCGCCCAGCGACCAGGACCAGCCGTGGGAGCTGACGGTGACGTGCAGCAGCTTCGGGATCACGGTGATCCGCTTGTGGTAGTTGAACGGCATCTCGGGACTCCTTCACCGGGGGCGAGGCTTCCATGGTGCGGTATCCGCACCCGGTGCCCGTCACCGGTCCGCCACGATCCTGTCACCACCGGCCCGCGGGACCTGCCGGGCCGACCCCGAGACGGCCTCGGGGTACGGGCCCGCGGATCAGGCGGTAACCCCGAGACGTCCGAACGCCGCCGGAGCGGCCTCCGCCGGGCGTACGGCCTGCTCGTACCGGTGGACGATCAGCTCGGCCAGCTCCGGGCAGGGGCCCAGCACCTCCGCCAGGACGTCCGCGTCACGGGCGCCCTCGGCGATCCGGTCCGGCAGCCTGCCGGGGGCGATCACATACGGGGCGACGGCCACCCGGGCGCAGCCGTCGGCCCGCAGCATGCGTACGGCGTCCTCCGTACGCGGAAGGGATGCGGAGGCGAACGCAGGCCGCACGGAGCACCAACCGGTGCGCCTCAGCTCCCGCGCCATGGCTGCGATCGCTGCGATCGCCTCCGGGTCGGTGGAGCCCGCCGAGGCCAGGACCAGCCCCGTCGAGCGTCGTGCGGCGGGGGTCCGCCCGGCCCCCGCCTCGTACAGCCGCCGCCCGACCGCCGCGGTCAGCAGCGGCGACGGGCCCAGTACCCCCGCCTGCCGGATCCGCAGTCCGGGCAGTGCTGCCGACGCCTCCGCCAGTACGGCGGGGAGGTCGGACTTGGCGTGGAAGGCCCGGGTCAGCAGCAGCGGCAGCGCCACCACTTCGGCCCCCGGGTCCTCGGCGGCGATGCGCTCCAGCACCTGCGGTACCGAGGGCGCGTTGAAGTCGAGGAACCCCGTCTCCACGGGGAGCCCGGGCCGCAGCGACCGCACCCGGCGCACCAGGGCATGGACGGTCGCGGCGTGCCGCGGATCGCGGCTGCCGTGGGCGACGACGAGGAGACGGGGTCCGTACACGGCGTGGCTCAGTTCTTGACGAGGAGACCGCGGCCCCGCAGGACCGCCCGCTCCAGCGGGCTGAAGACCAGCAGGTCGATGGCGATACCGACGACGAGGATCAGCAGGATCGCCAGGAACACCCCCGGCATGTCCGAGTTGTTGCGGCCGTTCTCCAGCAACTGGCCCAGACCGAGGCCGAGGTCCGGCGACGAGGCGATGATCTCCGCCGCCATCAGGGACCGCCAGGCGAAGGCCCAGCCCTGCTTGAGCCCCGCCACATAGCCCGGCAGGGCGGCCGGCATCACGATGTACCAGGTGCCCTTGAGACCGGTGGCGCCCAGGGTGCGGCCGGCCCGCAGGAACAGCGGCGGGACCTGGTCCACCCCGGACACCAGCCCGTTGGCGATGGACGGGACCGCGCCGAGCAGGATCACCGCGTACATCATCTGGTTGTTCAGACCCAGCCAGATCACCGCGGGCGGCACCCACGCCACCGAAGGCAGCGACTGGAGACCGGAGAGGATCGGCCCGATCGCGGCCCGGACGAACTTCACCCGGGCCACCAGCAGACCCAGCGGCGTACCGATGGCCAGGGCCAGCAGGAAGCCCGAGAAACCGCGCGAGACACTCGTCCACACGATCTCCAGCAGGGTGCCCTGCAGCCACAGGTCGGACACGCTGTCCCAGACCGCGGACGGCGCGGGCAGACTGCCCTCGTCGGTGACCTCCGCCCACACCAGCGTCTGCCAGACCGCGATCACCAGCGCCACCGCCGTCAGCGGCGGCACCACCTTCGTCAGCAGCACCTCCCGCAGCGACGCCCGTCCGGTCTCCACGGTCTCCAGGGCGTCGAGCCCCGCGGCGAGATCGTGCGTTCCCCCGTCGCCCCCGGCACGTTGCTTCGCCGGGGACGGTGTCTCAGTTCTGACCATGTCGGCGGATCTCCCCCCGCAGTTCCTCGGTGATCTCGACGGACAGCTCGGCCACGGCCGCGTCCTCGATACGGCGCGGCTGTTCGATGCCGACCGACCACTCCCGGGCGATCCGCCCGGGACGCGACGACAGCAGCACCACCCGCTCGGCCAGCCGCACGGCCTCACGGACGTTGTGGGTGACGAAGAGCACCGACAGCCGGGTCTCCCGCCAGATCCGGGTCAGCTCCTCGTGGAGCACGTCCCGGGTGATGGCGTCCAGCGCCGCGAACGGCTCGTCCATCAGCAGCAGCTGACTGTCCTGGGCCAGCGCCCGGGCCAGCGCCACCCGCTGCCGCATACCGCCCGACAGTTCGTGCACCCGCTTGCCGTAGGCGCCCGACAGCCGCACCAGCTCCAGCAGCCGCTCCGCCTCGGTGCGCCGCTCGGCCTTGGCGACTCCGCGCAGCCGCAGCGCCAGTTCGATGTTCTTGCCCGCCGTCAGCCACGGGAACAGGGCGTGCTCCTGGAACATCAGCGCGGGCCGCCCGCCCGGGGTCTCGATGGTCCCGGCACTGGGCGCGTCGAGCCCCGCCACCAGATTGAGCAGGGTCGACTTACCGCAGCCCGACGCCCCCAGGAGGGTGACGAACTCGCCCGGGGCGACATCCAGGGAGATGTCGTCGAGGACGAGTTGCCGTCCCCCGGGCGTCGCGAAGGACTTCGAAACGTGCTCGATACGGGCCGCGTATCCGGCCGGGTCGGTCCCGGCGCCGGCCGCCGTCCGGTCCTTGGTCACCGTGGTGCTGGCCATGGTCGTCACCTCCTGGGAGCGTACGTACGGCTTACTTGACGCCGAGTCCGGCGTCGGCTGCCTCGGGGGCGCCCTGGGCCTTCAGCACCTTGTTGAGCAGGCTGAGGTCGTAGATCCCCACCAGGTCGGGCTTCTCCAGGAGCCCGGCCTTCACGGCGTGGTCCGCCTGCGCCTGCAGGGTCGAGGCCAGCGGGTCGTCGAGGAACTGGATCGACGGCCAGGCACCGTCGATGATCTCGGCGGGCAGTTCCTTGCCGCTGAGCGCCTTCAGCTTGGCGTTCGCGGACGCCTTCGCCTTGTCGGGGTTGGCGTTGATCCACGCATTGGTCTTCACCGTGCCGCGGACGAAGGCCTCCACCACATCGGCGTGGTCCTTGAGGAACTTCTGGCTCACGATCACATGGGTGATCACGAACTTCTTCTCCGGCCAGATCGTGGCCTCGTCCAGCAGCACCTTCGCGCCCTGGCTGACCAGCCGCGACGCCGTCGGCTCCGGCACCCACGCCCCGTCGATGGAGCCCGACTTATAGGCATCCGGCGTGATCTTGTTGTCCGTACGGACCACGGAGACGTCGCCCTTGCCGCTCTGGGCGTCGGTCTTCCAGCCTCTCTCGGCTATCCAGTTGAGGAAGGCCACGTCCTGGGTGTTGCCGTGCTGCGGGGTGGCGATCTTCTTGCCCTTGAGATCGTCGAGGGTCTTGATCTTGGCGGGGTTCACCACCAGCTTCACTCCGCCGGACGCCGAACCGGCGACGATCCGCAGGTTCTTCCCCTTGGACTTGGTGAAGCCGTTGATGGCGGGGGAGGGGCCGATGAAGCCGA
Organism: Streptomyces tsukubensis; assembly: GCF_003932715.1. NCBI lineage: Bacteria > Bacillati > Actinomycetota > Actinomycetes > Kitasatosporales > Streptomycetaceae > Streptomyces > Streptomyces tsukubensis. The sequence goes on from NZ_CP020700.1 coordinate 6,600,997, forward strand.
TGTCGATGGAGCCCGCGTTCAGGGCCTCGATCTCGGAGGGGCCGGCATTGAACGTCGTCGACTTGATCTGGGTGCCGCCCAGCTCCTTCTGGAGGATGCCCTCCTGCTCACCGACGAGGGCGGTGGCATGCGTCAGATTCGGGAAGTAGCCGAGGCGGACGGTGTCGGCGGAGAGCTTCTTGCCCTTGGCGGCGGGGGCGGTCTTGTCGTCCTTGGAGTCGGAGCCGTAGCCGCAGGCGGCGAGGGTCCCGATCAGCAGGGGCAGCGCCGCGGCCGCGGCGAGGGAACGGCGGAGGGTGGTGGTGCGAGTGGCAGGCACGCGAGGGAATCCTCTCGTAAGCCCCGGTGTCCACGCCGTGGCGGCGCGGCCGGGACGCTATCGGTGGTCGGTCTTCGTTTCCAGCGGGCACGGATCGGCAGTCGGGTCATCGCGCACATCGCACGACACCCCCCGACCCTGCGCCGAGAGTGCCGCTGCCCACCCGGCCGCCCTCCTTGGCGAAGGTGGCGAACACGTCCGTCATCAGAAATCCCACTCCGCTTCATCGCCCTGACGGGCTTCGGGGTCCGCCGCTGCGGCGGACCGGTCGTTGGTGGCGAAGGACTCCCCGGCCATACCGGCGGCCAGGGTGGTGCCGTCGGCCGGGTCGATCAGCAGGAACGAACCCGTACGCCGCGAGTCCGCATAGGAGTCCAGGGCGATCGGCTCGGCGGTCCGCACCTTCACCAGGCCGATGTCGTTGGCGGTCAGCCGCCCCGGCTCCGCATGGTGCGAGAGGTCGTCGAGGGTCACCAGAGCCGGGATCTCCTTGACGATCGCCTTCACCGTGCGGGTCGTGTGCTTCAGCAGCACCCGGTGCCCCACGGTCAGCGGGGTGTCGGCGACATGGCAGACCGTCGCCTCCACATCCTGCCCGGACGGCGGGACATCGCCGCTCGGCACGATCAGATCGCCGCGCGACACGTCGATGTCGTCCGCCAGCAGCAGGGTCACCGACTGCGGCGCCCAGGCGACGTCCACCGCCTCGCCCAGCAGGTCGATGCCCTGCACTGTGGTGGTCCGCCCGCCCGGCAGCACCGTCACCGGCTCCCCGGTACGGAACGTGCCCGCCGCGATCTGGCCCGCGTACCCCCGGTAGTCCGGGTGTTCGGCGGTCTGCGGCCGGATCACGTACTGCACCGGCAGCCGGGCGTGGCAGGCCGCCAGATCATGGCTGACCGGCACCGTCTCCAGATGCTCCAGCACCGTCGGACCGCCGTACCAGTCCATCACCGCCGAAGGCTCGACCACATTGTCCCCGGCCAGCGCCGAGATCGGGATCGCGGTGACCTCCGGGACGCCGAGAGCGGTCGCGTACGCCGTGAACTCCTCGGCGATCGCGGCGAACACCTCCTCCGCGTACCCCACCAGGTCCATCTTGTTCACCGCGAGCACCACATGCGGCACCCGCAGCAGTGCGGCCACGGCGGCGTGGCGGCGGGTCTGCTCCACCACCCCGTTCCGGGCGTCGACCAGCACGACCGCGAGATCGGCGGTGGACGCCCCGGTCACCATGTTCCGGGTGTACTGCACATGCCCGGGGGTGTCGGCGAGGATGAATCGCCGGCGGGGCGTCGCGAAGTAGCGGTACGCGACGTCGATGGTGATGCCCTGCTCGCGCTCCGCCCGCAGACCGTCGGTCAGCAGCGCCAGATCCGGCCCTTCGCCACCCCGGCTGCGGGAAGCGTGCTCGACCGCCTCCAACTGGTCGGTGAGCACCGACTTGGAATCGTGCAGCAGCCGCCCCACCAGGGTCGACTTCCCGTCGTCGACCGAGCCCGCGGTGGCGAACCGCAGCAGCGTCGTCGCCGACAGCAGCGCCTCCGCAGCGCCCCCGCCGTCGGTGATATCGGTGGATGTCATGATCAGAAATAGCCTTCCCGCTTGCGGTCCTCCATCGCCGCCTCGGACAACTTGTCGTCCGCGCGGGTCGCGCCCCGTTCCGTCAGCCGGGACGCCGCGATCTCCGCGATGACCGCCTCCAGCGTGACGGCGTCCGAGTCCACGGCACCGGTGCACGACATATCGCCCACCGTCCGGTAGCGCACGGTCCGCCGCTCCACCTGCTCGGCGTCGGTCGGCCCGCCCCAGTCGCCGCCGGTCAGCCACATACCGCTCCGCTGGAACACTTCGCGCTCATGGGCGAAGTAGATCTCCGGCAGTTCGATCTTCTCGCGGGCGATGTACTGCCAGATGTCCAGCTCGGTCCAGTTGGAGAGCGGGAAGACCCGGACGTGCTCGCCCGGCGCGTGCCGGCCGTTGTACAGCTGCCACAGCTCGGGCCGCTGCCGCCGCGGATCCCACTGCGAGAACTCGTCCCGCAGCGAGAACACCCGCTCCTTGGCCCGGGCCTTCTCCTCGTCGCGCCGACCGCCTCCGAAGACCGCGTCGAACCGCTCGGCCGCGATCTTCTCGGTCAGCGGCAGGGTCTGGAGCGGATTGCGGGTGCCGTCCGGACGCTCCCGCAGCACCCCCCGGTCGATGTAGTCCTGGACCGATGCCACATGCAGCCGCAGCCCGTGCCGGGCCACCGTCCGGTCCCGGTACTCCAGCACCTCGGGGAAGTTGTGCCCCGTGTCCACGTGCAGCAGCGCGAACGGCACCCGCCCCGGGGCGAACGCCTTCAGCGCCAGATGCAGCATCACGATGGAGTCCTTGCCGCCCGAGAAGAGGATCACCGGACGCTCGAACTCGCCCGCCACCTCCCGGAAGATATGCACCGACTCCGACTCCAGCGCGTCCAGATGCGACAGCGCGTACGGACTGTCGTTCAGCCCCTGGGCCGCAGCACCCGTTCCCGCGCTCACACCAGACCCCTCTCGGCCAGCAGACCCCATACCGCGTCCGCGGATTCGGCGACGGTCTGCCGGTGCGATTCGATCCGCAGGTCCGGCGCAACCGGTGCCTCGTACGGATCGTCCACACCCGTCAGCCCGCTGATCTCCCCCGCCGCCTGCTTGGCGTACAGCCCCTTCACATCCCGCTCCGAGCAGACCTCGACCGGAGTCGCCACATGCACCTCGGCAAAGCCGGTGCCCGCGGCCTGGTGCCGCTTGCGGACCGACTCCCGGCTGTCCGCGTACGGCGCGATCACCGGCACCAGCACGGTCACCCCGTGCGAGGCCAGCAACTCTGCGACGAAGCCGATCCGCTGGACGTTGGTGTCGCGGTCCTCCCGGCTGAAACCGAGACCCGCCGACAGGAACTCGCGGATCTCGTCACCGTCGAGCACCTCGGTGCGCCGGCCTCCGGCGCGCAGCCGTCCGGCGACCTCGTGCGCGATCGTGGTCTTGCCGGCACTCGGCAGGCCGGTCAGCCAGATCGTGGCCCCGGTCATGTTGATTCTCCGATTCGTCGTAGTGGCGGCTTCAGCCGCCGGTCGGCCGCAGGCGGTCAGCCGTGCAGTCCGCACTCCGTCTTCGCGCGTCCGGCCCAGCGGCCGGACCGGGCGTCCTCGCCCACTGCCACCCGGCGGGTGCAGGGGGCGCAGCCCACGGAGGCGTACCCGTCCATCAGCAGAGGGTTGGTCAGCACGCCGTGCTCCGCGACATAGGCGTCCACGTCGTCCTGCGTCCAGCGGGCGATCGGGGCCACCTTCACCTTGCGCCGCCGCTCGTCCCATCCCACCACAGGGGTGTTCGCCCTGGTCGGGGACTCGTCACGGCGCAGGCCCGTGGCCCAGGCGTCGTACCCCGCGAGCCCCTCCTCCAGCGGCCGCACCTTCCGCAGCGCACAGCAGAGGTCGGGGTCGCGGTCGTGCAGCCGCGGACCGTACTCCGCGCCCTGCTCCGCGACGCTCTGCCGCGGTGTGAGGGTGATCAGGTTCACGTCCATCACGGCCTCGACGGCGTCCCGGGTGCCGATGGTCTCCGGGAAGTGGTAGCCGGTGTCGAGGAAGACGACGTCGACACCGGGGAAGGCGCGGGACGCGAGATGCGCGACGACCGCGTCCTCCATGGAGGACGTCACACAGAACCTGCCGCCGAAGGTCTCGGCGGCCCAGGAGAGCACCGCGAGCGCCGGGGCGTCCTCCAGTTCACGGCCGGCGCGTTCCGCCAGCTCGCGTAGGTCTCCGGTCTCCGTGACCGTCATATCGCGTCCTTTCCCCCGTCGTCACCGCCGTGGCGCAGCCCCCGGGACAGCAGCCCCAGGAACTTCAACTGGAAGGCGCGATTGCAGCTCGCGCACTCCCAGGCACCGTGCCCCTGCTCGGAGGGGCGCAGATCCTCGTCCCCGCAGTAGGGGCAGTAGAACGGCGCCGCGCGCTCGCTCATGCGGCACCTCGACGGTTCGCTTCTCCGCCCGCGCGGCGCAGAGGTGCGGCATTCGTCTTCGTCTGCGGGCCGGTGGCCGCGCGTGCGCCGCTCATGAGAGCGATTCCTCGGAGGCCCGAGCCGCCCAGGTCGCGAACCGCTCGCCGTCCTCGCGCTGCTCCTGGAAGCGGCGCAGGACGCGCTCCACGTAGTCGGGGAGGCCGTCCGAGGTCACCTTCAGACCGCGGACCTTGCGGCCGAAGCCGGGGTCGAGGCCGAGCGCGCCGCCCAGATGGACCTGGTAGCCCTCCACCTGCCGGCCCTCGTCGTCGAGGACCAGCTGGCCCTTGAGACCGATGTCCGCCACCTGGATACGGGCACAGGCGTTGGGGCAGCCGTTGATGTTGATGGTGATCGGCTGGTCGAACTCCGGGATCCGGCGCTCCAGTTCGTCGATGAGGGAGGCGCCGCGCGCCTTGGTCTCGACGATCGCCAGCTTGCAGAACTCGATACCGGTGCAGGCCATCGTGCCCCGCCGGAACGGGGACGGGGTGACCCGCAGGTCCAGCGACTCCAGGCCCTCGACCAGCGAGTCGACCCGGTCCGCCTCGACGTCGAGCACGAGCATCTTCTGCTCGGCGGTGGTCCGTACCCGGCCGGAGCCGTGCGCCTCCGCCAGATCCGCGATCTTGGTGAGGATCGTGCCGTCGACCCGGCCCACGCGCGGGGCGAAGCCGACGTAGAACCGCCCGTCCTTCTGGCGGTGCACGCCCACATGGTCCCGCCACTCCTGCTCGGGCCTCTCGGGAGCGGGCCCGTCGACCAGCTTCCGCAGCAGGTACTGGTCCTCCAGCACCTGACGGAACTTCTCCGCACCCCAGTCCGCGACCAGGAACTTCAGCCGGGCGCGGTTGCGCAGCCGGCGGTAGCCGTAGTCGCGGAAGACGGAGATGACGCCCTCGTAGACGTCGGGGACCTCGTCGAGGGGAACCCAGGCGCCCAGCCGTACCCCGATCTTGGGGTTGGTGGAGAGACCGCCGCCGACCCAGAGGTCGAAGCCGGGGCCGTGCTCGGGGTGGTTCACCCCGACGAAGGCGATGTCGTTGATCTCGTGGGCCACGTCCAGCAGCGGCGAACCGGAGATCGCGGACTTGAACTTCCGCGGCAGGTTGGAGAAGTCCTTGTTGCCGACGATCCGGCGGAGGATCTCGTCGATGGCGGGAGTGCCGTCGATGATCTCGTCCGCGGCGATCCCGGCGACCGGCGAGCCGAGGACGACGCGGGGGGTGTCACCGCACGCCTCGGCGGTCGACAGGCCGACGGCCTCCAGCCGCCGCCAGATCTCCGGCACGTCCTCGATGCGGATCCAGTGGTACTGGACGTTCTGGCGGTCGGTGATGTCGGCGGTGCCGCGGGCGAACTCCTGCGAGATCTCGCCCACCACCCGGAGCTGCCGGGTCGTCAGCCGTCCGCCGTCGATGCGGACCCGCAGCATGAAGTAGCGGTCGTCCAGCTCCTCGGGCTCCAGGATCGCCGTCTTGCCGCCGTCGATCCCGGGCTTGCGCTGGGTGTACAGACCCCACCAGCGCATCCGGCCGCGCAGATCGGCACCGTCGATGGAGTCGAAGCCCCGGTGGGCGTAGATCGTCTCAATGCGTGTCCGCACATTGAGACCGTCGTCGTCCTTCTTGGTCTGCTCATTGGCGTTGAGCGGGGTCAGATGGCCTACGGCCCACTGTCCCTCGCCGCGGTGGCGCCCGGTCTTGCGACGGGACGCTGCGGGAGCGGGCTTGTCCGGTGTGGCGGCCATGGCGGTGTGTCCTTCGGGGCAACGGGAGGGCGGCTCACAGCCGCACACGCGCCGGGCCGCGCGACGGTGCGCAGGGTGCGGGTGTGCGGAGAGAAGCAGGTGTGTCAGGTGTCTACGGGCGTGGTGCGGCGGAGTGCAGGCGGAGTTCGTGCAGACGCGCAGAGGGGCGAGGCAGAAGGATCAGCGGAAGAGGCGGATCGAGTGGGGGAACTGCTCGGCTGTCGGCTACCGGTGGGGGCGGCTGTGCTGGGCTTGTCAGCAGGCGGGACAGATGGCGCTGGACATGCGGCCGTGGTCGACGTGCCGCCGACTCACCAAGGCAATTCCAACCCGAGACATGACGGAAGCGTGGCACGCGCATCCGATGAGCGTCCACCATCATCCGTATGGTGGACGTCCTGGTCTCGCCTGGTGAGATGGTGTGGCGGCGGTCACTGTGCGCGCCGAGGGGCTCGGCCGGCGGCCGCGGACCGGGGCGGCGTCCGGGGGCTCGGGCGATGGCTGCCGGGCCGGGCCGGGGAGGTTCCTCCGCCGGGCTCGACCCGGTCCGTCCGTACTATTCGTACTATCCGAACTGTCTGTACTGTGCCGGGATGTTGGGGAGTGTTCGGGTGCGACCCGAGGTGCTGCGGGGTGCTCGGGAGTGCCCGGGGTATCCGGGACCGCCCGGGCGTGCCGGGCGTCAGCTGTGGGCGCCGGGCCACGGGCCGGGGGTGGCCTTCTCCGGCTCCTCCGTCACTTCGGTGTCGAAGAGCGTGAAGCCGCGCCGGAGGTAGTTGTCCATGGCGTGCGGCCCGTCCTTGGAACAGGTGTGCACCCAGACCCGCTTCGTCGGGGTGAGCCCCGGCCAGCGGTCCGCCAGGTCCCAGGCGCGGGCGGTGGCGTAGCTCAGGAGGTGCCCGCCGATGCGGCGGCCCCGGAAGGCGGCGATCAGCCCGAAGTAGAGGATCTCCACATTGCCGTCGTCCTGCGCCTGCAGTTCGGCGTAGCCGGCGGGGGTGCCCTTCTCGTACGCCACCCAGGTCTCCGTACCGGGCTTGCCGAGCACGGCCTCCCACTCGGCGTACGTCATCCCGAGCCGGTCGGTCCAGGTGACGTCCCCGCCCACGGACGCGTAGAGGAAGCGGCTGAACTCGGGCGACGGGGTCCCCGACCGGACGACGGCGACATCGGGCCCCGCGGGGGCGGCGGGCCGCAGATCGGCGGGCGAGGTCTGTTCAAGGGACCAGGTGGTGACGGTGATGCTCATGGGGCCAGGGAATCACGGTCCGGCCCCGGGCCGGAAGGGCCGTTGTGCCCACCGCGGCCCGCGGGCCGCGGAGGCGGGGTGGCGGGTCGGGCGGGGGTGGTGCGGTCCGCCGGGTCCCGGATCCGGGCAGACACACGGACCCCGGCTCCCGTGCGGGTACGAACGCTTCCGCGCCGCGGTGTCGTAGTCGCGGTCGTAGTGCCCCCGCCGCCGGGCGCCGAGCGGCCCCCGGCGGGGGTCCGGTCGGCGGGCAGCCGTCCCACGGGCCGGACGGATGGTCCGGCGCCGCGCCGCACGCCGCGGGCCCCGGGTGCTCCGGGGGCCGGGAAAGTTCGCCGCCGCGTCCACGGGCCTGTCCCCTGTATGACGGAGGCCGCCGGTCCGCCCCCGGCCGTGGGCGGGGGCGGGCGTAGTGGCAAGGGAGGGCGGTACGGACGCGGGGCCGTTCCCCCGGCCGTCGGAGGCTACCCGTGGTGGACCTCGACCTCGATGGACTCCGCGAAGCGGTACGGGCGGCTCGTCAGCACCTGGGGAAGCTGCCGGCGCAGCCGGGACATCTCCGCGCGGACCGTCACCGTCCGGGTGGGGTCGCCGAAGAGTTCCGCCGCCAGTTGGGCCGCGCTCAGACCCTCCCGGTGCGCCGCCAGCCGCCCCAGCAGCTCCGCATGGCGCGGGCTCAGCTCCTGGACCCAGCTCCCCGCCGCGCCGTGCACGGTCGCCGACGCGCGCGGCAGGCGCGTCAGATCGACCACCACCCGGGAGACCGGGCCGGGGCCTCCCGGTTCGGTCACCCGGATCAGCCAGCCGCCGGGCACCGGCTCCAGATCCGCCGTCCCGAGCGGTGTGATCCAGTACCGGCCCGCGGCCGCGGCCCGGGGCAGCTGGAGTCTGCCCTGCGGCGGGGGCATGCCGATCACCGCCGCGGGCCAGCCGTTCCCGTCGGTCACCACCGCCCGCCCCGTCAGCCGCCCCAGCAGCGGCGCCGCCACCGCCCGCAGCTTCTCCAGGGCCGTCAGATGCGCCAGGCGCAGTTGTGCCTCGGCGAGCCGGGTCACGGCGGTCACCAGGGGCAGGGTCGTCGGATGCGCCGTTCCCAGGGGGCCGCAGACGTTCACCACGCCGAGGAGCCGCCCGTTGCGCGGATCGGTCACCGGTGCCCCCGCGCACGTCCACGAGTGGTACGCGGCGACGAAATGCTCGGCCGCATGCACCAGGACCGGGCGCCGGGCGACCAGGACCGTCCCTATCGCGGTCGTCCCCGCCAGCGGTTCGCTCCAGTCGGAGCCGACGACGAAACCGTGGGCGTCGCCCTTGCGCAGCACCGCGGCGGTGCCCTCGCGCCAGAGCAGCTTTCCGTCGGCGTCCGCGACCGTCACCACGTGCTGCGCCGCGTCCGCGACGCCCACCAGGCCCTCGCGGAGCACCGGCAGCACGGTCCGCAGCGGGGATTCGCCGCGCCGCCGTTCGACCTCCTCGCGCGGCAGCAGCCCCGCCCGGCCGCCGTGCTCCGGGTCGAGCCCGGCCCGCAGCAGCCGCTGCCACGACTCGCCGATCTCCGCCCGGGGGCCGAGCGCCGACCTCCGCCCGCCCAGGACGGCCTCCCGTACGCCCTTGAGCACTCTTCCGGCCTCGGCCGGGTCCATCGCGGTGAGTCCGGCCGGGTCGATCGGCGTGGTGTGCACGGCGCGGGGGTCCTCCTCGGGCGGTACGGATCGCGTACCGCGATGCGGCGATAGGTCGCAAGAGTGTTGCAACCCTCTGCAACCCTCGCGAATGGGTGCGCTGGTGTACGAAGGTGTACAGCGCCGGGGTGGTGCCGTGTCGGCGCAGCACCACCCCGGCCATGATCATCTTTGACCGGCCGCCCCCGCAACAACAACGGCCAAACCCTTTTGACCGGCTGCCCTCAAGGCCGCTCAGACCACCGCCCGCGCCCGCTCCACCACCGCGCCCGTCGCCAGACCGCGCGGCAGCGTGCCGAAGGCCGTACCCCAGTCGCCGCCCAGCCGTGAGGCACAGAACGCGTCCGCCACCTCCGGCGGCGCCCAGCGCACCAGCAGGGACCCCTGGAGCACCAGGGCCATCCGCTCCACCAGCCGCCGCGCCCGGCCCTCGGCGCCCTCCAGATCGGCCAGCTCCGTCAGCAGGCCCTTGATCGCCCCGTCCAGCCGGTGGTCCGCGCCCCGGGCGAGGCCCACCTCCCGCAGGAAGGCGTCCAGCGCCCCCGGCTCCCGGGTCAGCGCCCGCAGCACGTCCAGCGCCTGCACATTGCCCGAGCCCTCCCAGATGGAGTTCAGCGGCGCCTCGCGCAGCAGCCGCGGCATCCCCGACTCCTCCACGTACCCGTTGCCGCCGAGGCACTCCAGCGCCTCGCCGACCATCGGCGTACAGCGTTTGGTCACCCAGTACTTCGCAGCGGGCACCGCGATCCGCAGCAGCGCCCGCTCCGCCTCCGTATCCGCGTCGTACGCCGCCGCCAGCCGCATCCCGAGGACCGTCGCCGCCTCCGACTCCAGGGCCAGATCCGCCAGCACGTTCCGCATCAGCGGCTTGTCGATCAGCGGCCCGCCGAAGGCGTTGCGGTACGCCGTGTGGTGGATCGCCTGCGCCACGGCCTGCCGCATCTGCGCCGCCGAGCCCAGGACGCAGTCCAGCCGGGTGGCCGCGACCATCCCGATGATGGTGCGCACCCCGCGGCCCTCGTCACCGACCCGGCGCGCCCAGGTCCCCTCGAACTCGACCTCGGCCGAGGCGTTGGAACGGTTGCCCAGTTTGTCCTTGAGGCGTTGGATCCGGAACACATTGCACACCCCGTCCGCCAGCACCCGCGGCACCAGGAAGCACGTCAGCCCCTCCGGTGCCTGTGCCAGCACCAGGAAACCGTCCGACATCGGCGCCGAACAGAACCATTTGTGCCCCGTCAGGACGTACTCCCCGGCCCCGCCCGCCAGCGCCTCGGCGCGGGTCGTATTCGCCCGGACGTCGCTGCCGCCCTGCTTCTCCGTCATCCCCATGCCGAACAGCACGCCCGGCTTCCGCTCAGCGGGCAGCAGCTCCTGCGCGTACCCGTGCGAGGTCAGCCGGGGTTCCCACTCGGCCGCGAGCGCCGGATCCGCCCTCAGCGCGGGTACGGCCGCATGGGTCATCGACAGCGGGCAGCCGTGCCCCGCCTCCGTCTGGGCCGTCACCAGGAATCCCGCGGCGCGCCGGACGTGCCCGGACGGGCGGCTCCAGGCGTCGGTGAGCCCGGCGCCGACGGCCCGCCCCAGCAGCCGGTGCCAGGCGGGATGGAACTCCACCTCGTCGATCCGGTTGCCGTAGCGGTCGTGGGTCCGCAGCTTCGGGGGGTTCTCGTTGGCGAGCCTCCCCCACTCCTGCGCCTGGGCCGAGCCGGCTGCCCGGCCCAGCTCGGTCAGCTCGGTCGTGACGGTCTCTGCGAGCGCCGCGCGGGGCGCCTCGGGCAGATCGGCGCCCGTATGCCGCGCCACCGCCTCCGTCAGCGCGCGGTCGGACCCGAAGACGTCGTATCCCACCAGGGGCGGAGCCTGGTTGGTCACTGTGTGGGTGCTGGTCGCCATGCGGATACGGTAAGGAGGTGCAGGCAGCAAATGAAACACCCGAACGGCATTCGGGGCGGCTCCATCGGGCCCGGGTCCTCTACCGCAACGTCTCCAAGCGGAAGATGGTCTGGCTGCTTCTGAAGGACACCGTCAACTCGTGCATCGAGTACCGGATCCTCGGGCTGGCGGCGGAGGCGGCGTTCTTCACCCTGCTGTCGCTGCCGCCCCTGATGCTCGGTCTCCTCGGCCTTCTGGGTTACATCGACTCGTGGACCGACACCACCACCGTCGCCTCCATCGAGAAGAACATCCTCAACGCGGTGGGGACGGTGCTCTCGGAGCGGGGCGTCAACGAGATCGCGAAACCCCTGCTGGCCGACGTCACCCACGGCGGCCGGCCGGATCTGATCTCCCTCGGCTTCGCGATCGCGCTCTGGTCGGGCTCCCGCGCGGTGAACGTCTTCATCGACACCATCACCGTGATGTACGGCCTGGACGGCCACCGGGGCATCGTCGCGACCCGGCTGCTGGCCTTTCTGCTCTATCTCGTCGCCCTGGTCATCGGGGCGGTGGTGCTGCCGCTCGCGGCCGTCGGCCCGGACCGGGTGGTCGAGCTGGTGCCCTGGGGCACCACCCTGGTCATGATCGTCTACTGGCCGGTCGTCATCCTGCTGAGCGTCGCCTTCCTGACGACGCTCTACCACGTCTCCGTACCCGTCCGCTCCCCGTGGATCGAGGACGTGCCCGGCGCGCTGGTCGCGCTCGCCATGGGCGTTGCGGGCAGTGCCCTGCTGCGCGTCTACATCACCAGCACGGTCGAGGGCCCGACGATCTACGGCTCCCTGGCGGCGCCCATCGCCGTCCTGCTGTGGATCGGCGTGTCCGCCTTCGCCGTGCTGGTCGGTGCCGCCGTCAACGCGGCCATCGACCGGGTCTGGCCGTCCGTGGCCACGGCCGCCGCGCGGGCCGCCAACGAACGGCTGCGCGAGGCCCAGGCCGTGGAGGTGCTGGCCCGGGCGCAGGCGGCGCGGTTGTACGACAACGACAACGACTACGCGTCCGAGTCCGACGACGATGCGGACGGCGGGTCCGGGGACATGCCGTCGGAGTTCCCGGAGCGCTGGTCCCGCTTCCTGCCGCCGGACGATCTGCGGGCCCGGCTGCACACGGCCAAACCGGCGCCCGGCGGGCGGCCGGGGGCCGCGGAACCGAAGGCGGGACCGGCGTACCCGGGGGAGCGGCCGTCGTATCCCGACCGCCCGCCCTATCCGGCACGGCCGCCGTACCCCGCGGGCCGCCCCTATCCGGCCAGGCCGGAGCGGCCGCCGTCGGCGGGCAGCCGGGGCAGCGGCCAGGACGGGCCGCCGTACGAGGGCCGCTCGCCGTACGGCGACCGCGGGTAGCCCCGTGCCCATGTACCCCACGTACCCCACGTACCCCACGTATGAGGAGCGGGCCTCGGCGCTGGCGGGTGCGGTCGTCTGGGCGAAGTCGCCCGCGCCCGGAGCTGCGGCCGCGGCGGTCCGGCCGGTTCTGCCCGACGGGTGCATGGACCTGCTGTGGACCCCGGGGCGGCTCTTCGTCGCGGGTCCCGACACGCGGGCGCAACTGCCGCAGGGCGGGCCGGGGGACCGGTTCGCGGGCATCCGGTTCGCCCCCGGCACGGCGCCCGCCGTCCTCGGGGTCCCGGCGTACGAACTGCGCGACCGGCGGGTGGAGCTGGCCGACCTCTGGGGCGCGGCGCGGGCCCGGCGGCTCACCGAACGCGTCGACGCCGCCGCCGACCCGGTGGCCGCACTGGAGTCCGTGGCGCTGGAGACGGCCGAGCGCCGGGCCGCCGACGGCGTACGCCCCGATCCGCTGCTGACCCGGGTGGTACGGCTCCTCGACGGCGGCGCTCCGGTGGCCGCCGCGGCCGATGAGGTGGGCCTCGGCGCCCGTACGCTCCACCGGCGGGCGCAGGCCGCCTTCGGCTACGGCCCCAAGACCCTGGCCCGGGTGCTCCGCCTCCAGCGGGCCCTCGCCCTCGTCGGCCGGGGCGCCCCGTACGCGTCCGCAGCGGTCTCGGCGGGCTATGCGGACCAGGCGCACTTCACCCGGGAGATGCGGGCCCTGTCGGGGATGACGCCGAGCGGATACGGGGCGGGCGGGGCTCCGGCGTAGGCCGGTCGGGCCGATGGCGCCCGGTCCGCGCCCGGCTGCTTCCGGAAGGGGCGGTACCGGGCCCCGCGGCGCGTTCAGGCGGCGGCGAAGAGGGAGACGCCCATCCCGTCGGGGTCGAGCACCACGGCGTAACGCTGCCCCCACACCGCGTCCCACGGCGCCAGATGGGTCCGGTGCCCGGCGGCGATCAGCGCGTCGTGGAGTGCGTCCACGGCGGCCGGGCTCTCGCAGAGGAAGGCCAGCCCGATCCGCTCGCCGCCGTTCGGGCGGGTCCAGGACGGATCGTAGGAACGGATGACCTCCTCCGTGTCCCACAGCACCCGCAACCCGGACGGAAGCGCCGCCTCCACATGGGGGGCGGTATCCGCGTCCGCGGGGATGTCGAGGCCGAGAAGGCGGTAGAAGGCGAGGGATGCGGCCATGTCGGAGACGACGAGGCTGATGGCGTCGAGGCGTACGGTCATGGCGTCACGGTAAGCGGGAGCCCGGCCGCCGGTCTTGAAGAAATCGGACACCCGGACCGGACCGCTCCCCGAACGGGTGATCCCACGGCAGACGGCCGCGGCCCCGGGACCGCCGTTACGGTGCCGGGGGCCGCGGCCCGCACGGACCTGTCCCGTACGGGCCGCGGCGCCCGGAAGCCGGTTCAGTGCGCGGGCACCGCCTCCGCCCGGGCCGGAGCGGACGCCCGCCCCGGAGTCAGCAGCCGCTCCGTGAGATGGCCGAAGACCAGGCCGAACACCGCCCACAGCGCCGTCTGCACGGCGAGCGTCGCCAGCCGGAATTCCCAGAGCACCGCCGCCGGGAAGCCCTTCGGTACCTCGTCGAACGACGGCAGGAAGGCATAGCCGACGGCCGTCACCAGTACGAACCCCGCCACCACGGCGACGGTCGCGTTCCAGTTCCCCCAGCGGACCGCCAGCCGCCGGCCGACGATCACCGCCGCCACCGTCAGCAGCACGCTCGCCAGCACCATCAGGAAGTAGAGCGTCGTGCGCTGTCCGATGGTGTCGGGGTCCCCGACGGCGGGCGGGTTCGGCGGGTACTTGAGGTACGGGACGAGATATCCGCTCACCAGCGCGCCGCCGGCCACCAGCAGGGCCGTGGCGCGCGGTCCGAAGCCGCCGATGCGGCCGAGGGCCGCGCAGAGGACGAGCGCCGCGATCCCGCCGACGGCGACCCCGTACACGAGGACGCCGGTGGCGAGTCCGGCCGTCGACTGGACGGCCCGGCTGACGAGTTCCTCGCCGCCGTCGTGATGGCCGTGCGCACCCGCCTCCTCGAACGCGATGGCCGCGTCCACCGGCCCCTCGCCCAGGAAGTACGCCACGGCGAGGGCGAACACCCCGGCGATCAGGCCCGCCAGCATGCCCCGTACCAACAGGGCCCGCACGGCGGCGGGACCGGTGGGCACGGGGGTGTGGTGATGTGTTGTCATCCGTGCTCTTTCTCCCTGTGCGGTCGGGTCAGTGGCACGGGAAGCCGAGCAGATGACGGCCGTCGTGCACCCATTCGTGCACGGTCTCGCCGGAGAGTACGGCGACGGCGCCCTGCTCGGCGCCGACGAAGTAGAGCAGGATCAGCATCAGGATTCCGCCGAACACGGCCCAGGGGGCTATCTCCTTGAGGGAGATGGGGGTGAGGGCCTCCGGAGCGGCGGCCGGAGCCGACGGAAGCGGAGCGGCGGGTACGGCCGACTGGGCCATGACAACCTCCAGAGGGAACGACGCGTCCCGGTCGTGGTGCCTGAGACGGAGATGCCGGGTCTGACTTCCCGTGGAGATACGGGTACACAGTGGCGCGACCGTGCCGGATTCACACCGGACTTCCGTCACATCTTCGTCATGTCCACGCGACCGTACCGCTTAGTCGGGTCCGCCGCCATGGCGCGTATCCGACCCGTCCGGCCGGATCGTGTGCTTGGGTACGGGGGCGTCCGGGACACCGGCGCGGGCAGAGGCGGATGGCCGGGAACGTCCCGGCGGGGCAGGGGAGTCGAGGCCGGGATGACCACACGGGTGCTGCTGCTGACGGCGGCGGTGACGGCCGCGGCACGCGCCGTCCGGTTCGACTCCGGGGCGCCGCTGGACGAAGCGGGCCGGGCGGCGGCGCTGGCCGCGGCCGGCCGGACACCGCGCGCCGCACGGGTGCTCACCGCTCCCTCCCGGCGCTGCCGCGAGACCGCCGCCGCGCTCGGGCTCGGCGCGGAGCACCAGGTCGAGGCGGCCATCGCCGACTGGGATCTCGGCCGCTGGGAGGGGCGCGGGCTGGCCGAGCTCACCGGCAGCGATCCCGCGGCGGTCGGCGCCTGGCTCACCGACCCCGCCGCCGCGCCGCACGGCGGCGAATCGCTGCTCGCGCTCCGCGACCGGGTCGGCGGCTGGCTGGCCGAGCTCGCCGGGCGGCCCCCGGAGCGGATCCTCGCGATCGCGGAACCCGCCGTGGTCCGCGCCGCCGTGGTCCATGCGCTGGCGCTGCCCCCGGAGGCCTTCTGGCGGTTGGACGTCCCGGCGCTCACCGTCACCGAACTGTCGGGGCGCGAAGGCCGCTGGAACCTCCGCCTGGGCACCCGGCCGGTCCCGGAACCGGCCGAGGCCGCGGAACCGGTGGTGGCCGCGGAACCGGCCGAGGCCGCGGAACCGGTGGTGGCTCCGGCTGCGGCTCAGGCTCAGGCCGCGGTCCCGCGGTAGCCCACGCCGGTCCTCGAACAGCCCGCGGCCCGGACCCGGCTTCGGAACAGCCCGCGCCGGTCCCGGCCGGATTTTTTCCGTGGCGGGACCCGTGCCCCGGCTCCTACGCTGCGGCCCATGAGCGAAGCGACCCGCCTCCCCGAGCTGTACGTCGCCGTGGACGTCGAGGCCGACGGGCCCATCCCCGGGCCGTACAGCATGCTCTCCCTCGGCATGTCCGTCGCGGGCCGTCCCCACCTGGCCTTCTACACCGAGCTGCGGCCGATCTCCGACGAGTTCGTGCCCGAGGCCCTCGCCGTCTCCGGGCTCGACCGCGACCGGCTGCTGCGCGAGGCCCCCGCGCCCCAGGCGGCGATGGCCCGGGCCGCGCAATGGGTCGAAAGGCTGCGGACCACCGGCCGGCCGGTCTTCCTCGCCGCGCCCGCGGTCTGGGACGGCATGTTCGTGCACTGGTACTTCGTCCGGTTCACCGGGCGCAGCCCCTTCGGCGCCACGGGGGCCGGGATCGACCTGCGCAGCTACTGGATGGGGCGGACGGGCTGCGAATGGCGCCGCTCCCACAAGAGCACCATCAAGGCCGCGACGGGCCTGAAGGACCTGCCGCACACGCACCACGCCGGTGAGGACGCGGCGGAGCTGGCCGCCGTCTTCGACGCCGTGCTGAAGGGCCGCGCGGGGGAGTAGCGGGCCGCCCGGGGCCGTACCGGGCCGTCGCCGCCCCGGCCGTACCCGCTCGCCGGGGACCGCGTACCTTCGGTGGGTACCCAGGGGACGGCGAGGAGAGCTGACGTGTGACCGAGGAGGAGTTCACGGACTTCTACACCCGATCCGTTCACCGCCTCACCGGCCAGCTCTATGTGATGACCGGCGATTTCCACGAGGCGCAGGACGTGGTGCAGGAGGCCTTCGTCCGGGCCTGGGGGCACCGACGCCGACTGGAGCAGGACCTCGGCCCGGAGGCCTGGGTGCGGACCGTCGCATGGCGGCTCGCGGTGAGCCGCTGGCGGCGCATGGTCAGGGGGCAGCGCGCCTGGCGGCGGCGCGGCGATCCGGAGGTCAGCGAGGGGCCCGACGCCGGAGCGGTCGATCTGGAGCGGGCGCTGCGCGGGATGCCCGCCCGGCAGCGGCAGTGCGCCGCGCTCTACTACGTCTGCGATCTGCCGGTGGAACAGATCGCCGCCGAGACCCGTCTGTCCACGGGGACCGTGAAGACCCACCTCCACCGGGCGCGCGCCAGGCTCGCCGGACTGCTCGACCGGCAGGGCAGGGTACGGACGACGGACGGGGGACGGCTGTGAGGACCGACCACGACGAGCTGATGGCGGACCGGCTGCGGACCGCCGCCGACCGGGCGGCCGGGCGGGTACGGCCCGTGGACGCGAGCGTCATCGCGGGGCGGGCGCGCGCCCGGGGGCGCCGCAGGGTGCTGGCGGTCACCGGGGCCGGGGCGCTGGGTGCGGCGGCGACGCTGGTGGCGCTGGCGGTCACGGGAGGCGGGGCGGGGACGGCGCCCGGACCGGTGACGCCCGCCGATTCGTCCGGCGGTACGACGGCCCCGGCCGTCCCCGGGCCGCTGCTCACCCGCCCCCCGGGAGCCACGGGGGACGGGCCGGGAACGCCGCCCGCCGCGGCCGCCACGGCCGGCCTGCCGCCGGAGACGGGCGCCACCGCTCCCCGGCGCAGCCCGCTCCCGGGCGCCCCGGTACCTCCGACATCCCCGGTACCGAGCTTCTCGCCGCGGTAGTTCGTACCGTTCGGATCAGGTGGGGCTCGCGTGCGTCCTCCGCCTGCCGCCGGGCTGCCCCGGGCACCGCGCCCTGCGCCTGGCGGGCAGGGGTTGGCAGCCCGGGGGCGTACCGCCGAGCCGCGCTGTCGTCGGTCGCCGACGGCCCCGGGCCCGAAGGGCGCGGGTGGGGTACCACCGGGCGAGCCCAGGGGGCGTGCCCCCGCCCACCGATCCGGGCTGAGCCGCAGGACAACCCCCCAGGCGCGGGCGCAGCCCAAGGATCCGTACCCCCTGCGTACGAGGACCATCGGCCCCGGCCGCGCCGCGGCGCACCGCATCCGGGGGCCCGCCCGGCCGTAGGGCCGGGGAGAGCCGCGGGCCCGGCCTCCTGGAACGTCCGGACAGGCCCTGGGGGCAGCCCGCTGCGAGGCGCTCCGCGGGTGGGCTCTCCCGGAGCACCCGCCCTCGGCGGCCGGGGCCCGCGGCCGACCCGCGGTGATCCGGATCACACCCTGTCAACCTACGGGTGACGAACATGCGTATGGGCGGTGAGTACCATCCGACCGTGCGAGGAGCCCGATGGCCGACCCGACCCTGACCGACGCCCGAACGTCCGCCGTCGGTCCGCTGCCGGTGCCCTCCCCCCGCGGCGGGCCGGGGGCCGCCGCGGCGCTCCGGAGCGCGCGGGGGTCCGGCGACGGGGCCCGGCAGCCGTCCCGCGACGAGGCGGACGCGTCCGCCGGGCACCACTGGGACGCCCGCCGTGCGGTCGCGCCCGTGCTCGGGGTCTCCGCCCTGAACACGCTCGTCCATCTGCTCGTCCTCACCGCGATGCTGCCGCCCGGCTGGTCGCTGCGGGACCGGCTGCTCTCCTGGGACGCCGCCCTCTACCGGGACATAGCGACCGAGGGCTATCCGCTCGGCCTCAGCTACGGCGACGACGGCGAGCCGACCGGCAACAACCTCGCGTTCTTCCCCCTCTACCCGCTGCTGATACGGGCCGTGCACGGGCTCACCGGCCTCGACGCGGGCGGGGTCGCCGTCGCGGTGGCCCAGCTGTCCCTGCTGGGTGCCCTGTTCGCCGTACACGCCCTGCTCACCCGGTTGTACGGGCCGCGGACCGCGCTCGCCGGGATCGTGCTGGTCGCAGGGGCGCAGCCGATGGCCGTCACCTTCCTCATGGGCTACAGCGAATCCCTGTTCCTCGCCCTCGCGGCGGGGGCGCTGCTGGCGGCGCACCGGGAGGCCTGGGCCGCCGCCGGTGTCCTCGGGCTGCTGGCAGGGCTGACCCGGCCCGCGGCCTTCGCGGTCGCGGTCGCGCTCGCGGTGGCCGCCGTACTGGCGATGCGGCGCGGCGGTTTCTCGTGGCGCCCGGTCGGGGCGGTCGCCCTGGCGTGCACCGGGACCCCGGCGTATCTGCTCTGGGTGGGCTGGCGGTCCGGGCAGCTGAACGCCTGGTTCGTGATTCAGGAAGCCGGCTGGGGGACTCGCTGGGACAACGGCGCCGCCTTCTTCTCCTTTCTGGCCCACACCTGGGAGCACGCCGACGGCTGGGTGCCGGTGAGCACCGCAGTCCTGCTGCTCGCCGCCGTCGGTGCGACGGCGGTGGCCTGGCGGCGGGGCACCTGGCCGCCGCTGCTCGTGTACGGGACGGTGATGGTCGTCCTGACCCTGGCGCAGAGCAACTACTACCACTCCAAGCTGCGGCTGCTGGTGCCCGCGCTGGTGTTCCTGCTGCCGTTCGCGGTGGCGCTGGGCCGGGCCCGTACCCGTACCGCCGTCGCCGTACTGGCCGCCGCCACGCTCTTCGGCAGTTGGTACGGCGCCCATATGCTCACGGTCTGGCGGTACGCGATCTGACCGGCGGCCCGGAGAACGGGCCGCCCGCCGGACCCTGTTGATCGTCCGCCCGGTCAAACACCCGCACGAACGGCCCCCGTCGGCGATGATGTCCCCGGCACCTCTCGTACGCCCGCACCGCCCGCACCCCCATGCAACGCCCCGTACCGCCCCGCACAGAACGGCACCACGGCACCTCCCCGGTAGAACAGGGCCCCGACAGCGACGACGGGCACCCCTCGACGGCGTCACCCCCACGACGGCACCCAGAGGAGAACCATGATCACCAACCCCCGGCAGCCCCGCCGCACCCCCCTCCCCCTCCGCGCGGCCGCCCCCGCCGCACTCGCCTGCGGTCTGGCGCTCGTGTTCGGGACCGCGCAGCCGGCCGCCGCCCACGCGGGCGTGACCGCCTCCGACCCCCGCGCCCTCGCCAAGAACGTGACCGTGACCCTCACCTCCGAGGCGGAATCGGCGAAGGCGGGCATCACCAAAATCCAGGTCGTCCTGCCCCAGGGCCTGTCGCCCGCCGCGGTCACCCTCAAGAACGCCCCCAAGGGCTGGAAGTTCATCCACTCCCAGGGCGGCTACACCGTCCACGGCACCGCCCTCCCGACCGGCAAGGACGCGGTGCACAGCATCGCCGTCCAGCAGCTCCCCGATGCGAAGGAGCTGATATTCCGGGTCCTGGAGACCTACAGCGACGGTTCCGTCTCCCGGTGGATCGAAGACCCCGGCGTGGACGGCTCGGACAATCCGGCACCCGTGCTGAAGCTGAAGGCCAAGGCGCCCGGCGCGGTCCGGGTCCCGATCGACCCGGCGCGGGTGGAGACGGACCCGCCCACGGCGCTCACTCCGGCACCCGCCCCCTCGGCCGCGGCGCCCTCGGCCCCCGCCGAGGCACCCACCGCCACCGCGTCGACGCTCCCCTCCGCACCCCCCACCGACGGCGGCAGCCCGACCGGGGTCGCGGTGAAGACGTCGACCGGGGACGACGACGGTGGAAACGGGCCGGTCATCGCCGTCGTGGCGGGTGTTGCCGCCCTGCTGGCGGCCGGTGGGTTCGTGGCGTACCGGCGCCGCTCCTCCGGGAGCTGAGCCGGGGCCCGGCCCCCCGGTCGGGCCTTACGCCCCGGTCAGGGGCTGTTCCGTCCAGATGACCTTGCCGTCCGGGGTGTAGCGGGTGCCCCAGCGGTCGGCGAACTGGGCCACCAGGAACAGCCCCCGGCCGCCCTCGTCCGTGCTCGCGGCCTGGCGCAGATGCGGCGAGGTGCTGCTGTGGTCGGACACTTCGCAGATCAGGGCGCGGTCGCGGATCAGCCGTACCCGGATCGGCCCCACCGCGTACCGGATCGCGTTGGTGACCAGCTCGCTGAGGATCAGCTCCGTCGTGAACGCCTCGTCCTCCAGCTCCCACTCCTTCAGGGTGCCCGCGACCCGCGCCCGTACCTCGGCCACCGCCGACGGGTCGGACGGGACGTCCCATTCGGCCACCCGCGAGGCGTCCAGGACCCGCGTCCGCCCCACCAGCAGGGCGATATCGTCCCGCGGGCTCTCCGGCAGCAGGGCCCGCAGCACCGCCTCGCAGGTCTCGTCCGGGGTGCGGCCGCCATGGCCCGAGAGGGTGTCGCGGAGCAGCGTCAGGCCCTCGTCGATATCCCGGTCGCGGTCCTCGACCAGCCCGTCGGTGTACAGCACCAGGGTGCTGCCCTCGGGGAGCCGCAGCTCCAGGGTTTCGAACGGCAGCCCGCCCAGGCCCAGCGGCGGACCGCCGGGCACGTTCGCGAACGCGGCCGTCCCGTCCGGATGGACGACCACGGGCTGGACATGGCCGGCCCGGGCCATCGTGCACCCCCCGGTCGCCGGGTCGTAGATCACGATCAGACAGGTGGCGCCGGTGACCCCGGCCTCCGCCGCCGCCTCCGCCTCGCTGTCCTCCTGGTCGATCCGGACCACCAGCTCGTCCAGATGCCACAGCAGCTCGTCCGGCGGCAGGTCGAGGGTGGAGAAGTTGTGCACCGCCGTCCGCAGCCGGCCCATGGTCGCCGCGGCGTGCAGCCCGTGGCCGACGACGTCCCCGACCACCAGCGCGACCCGGGAGCCGGGCAGCGCGATGATGTCGAACCAGTCGCCGCCGACCCCGCCGAGCCCGCCCAGGCCCGCCTGCGCCGGACGGTAGCGGAACGCCGTCTCCAGGGCGCTCTGCTCCGGCAGCCCGCGCGGCAGCAGACTGCGCTGCAGCGTCACCGCCATGGTGTGCTCGCGGGAGTAGCGGCGGGCGTTGTCGACGCTGACCGCGGCCCGTGCCACCAGCTCCTCCGCGAGGGAGCGGTCCTCCTCCTCGAAGGCCTCCGGCCGGTCCGAACGCCAGAACATCGCCACCCCGAGGATCGCGCCGCGCGCCCGCAGCGGTACCGCGATCATCGAGTGGAAACCCGCCTCGACCAGCCGCCGGGCCCGGGCCTGGGACTGCTGCTCCCAGCCGGTGTACGCGCCCAGATCGGTTTCCAGGACGCCCTCGCCCTTGCCCAGGCCCTCACCCAGCGGTGTGCCGGGCAGAAAGCGGATCGTCGTCCCCAGCGGGAACAGCGCGGTGTCGTCCCGCGGACCGCTGAACGCGGTACGCCGCATATCGGCGCCCGCGCCCGTGGCCGTCGGCTCCTCACCGCGCAGCACCGTCTCCACCAGATCGACCGTCGCGTAGTCGGCGAACCGGGCGGCCGCGAACCCGGCCAGCTCCTCGCAGGTGCGGACCACGTCCAGGGTCGTGCCGATCTCGTCGCCCGCGTCGTACAGCAGCCGCAGCCGCTGCTGGGCCACGTCGACCCGGCCGCTGAGCGCCGCCAGCTCGGTGGTGTCGCGGATCGTCGCGACCGTACCCGGGGGCCCGCCGTCCTGATCGGTGGCCCGCTGGTTCACCGCCAGCAGCCGCCGCCCGACCCGGTAGACCTCGTCGCTGGCGATCCGGCCCGACGACAGCAGCCGGGCCGTATGCGGGTCCAGGTCCAGCTCGTCGACCGTACGGCCCTCGACCTCGGCGGGCAGCCCCAGCAGCCTGCGCGCCTCGTCGTTGACGAGCAGCAGCCGCCGCTCGCCGTCCAGGATCAGAACGCCTTCCCGCACCGCGTGCAGCACCGCGTCGTGGTGTTCGTACATCCGGGTCATCTCCTCGGGACCCAGCCCATGGGTCTGGCGCCGCAGCCGCCCGCTCACCAGGGCCGTGCCGACGGTGGCGAGCAGCAGAACGCCCGCGGCCACCCCGAACAGCAGCGGGAACTGCTCCTCGACGACCCCGCTCACACGTTCCAGTGTCACGCCTGCCGACACCAGACCGATGACCGAGCCGTCGGCGCCGTGCACCGGAACCGTGGCCTGCACCAGCGGGCCCAGCGGCCCGCCGACCTGCTCCTCGACCACCCCGCCGCGGAGCGCGGGCCCGGTGTCGCCGGTGAACTGCTGACCGATCAGACCGGGCAGGGGCGAGGTGAGCCGCCGGCCTTGGGTGTCCAGGACCACCACGAAGTCCACGCCCGACAGCTTGCGGGCCGTCTCCGCCTTCGGCTGGAGCACCGCCGTCGGATCCGGGCTCTTCAGCGCCTCTTCGAGACCGGGGGCGTTCGCGAAGGTCTCGGCCACCGCGAGGGAACGCCGGGTGGCCTCCCGCTCGCTGTCCGAATGCGACTGGAGCACGAGCGCGGCCATCCCGGCGGCCACCAGCAGGATCACAATGACGACCTGGAGGAGGAAGACCTGGCCCGCGACGCTGCGCATATGGAGCGGTCCCTGCGCCCGGCGCGTACGCGGGTGGCGGGGCGGGCGACCGGAGCGTGCGGTCATGTCCTCTTTCTACACCCGTCGGATGGGGCGGGCTATCCGCGCACGGCAGAGCGCGCGGTGCGGTGGCGCCGGGCGTTCGGGGGCACCACGCGCATGACCCGGCGCACACCGGAGGGCCCGCACGCGGTCGGCCCGTCCGGGGCCGCCGCCGTACGCTCCCCGGCCTGCACCGGCACCCCGCGCGCCGGGCGCGCGCGGGGGACACCCGGTGGCGGAGGCACCGCGGTCATACGCCCGACGGACTCGGGTCCCCGGCCTGCGCCGGGCCCTCCGGCGCGGCGGGCGCCGCCGGACGGGCGGCCCCGTCCAGCATCCGGGCCTCCTGCTCCGGGCTGCGGGTGTCCAGGCTCAGGACCGTCGTCAGCGCCTCGGCCACGGCCGCCCCGGGTGCCGGTACGGGCCCCTCCGCCCGCCAGGCCACAAAACCGTCCGGGCGCACCAGCAGCGCGCCGCCCGGCTCCACACCGTGCGCCACCGACCAGTCGGCGCCCTCCTCCGGCACCAGATCGGCGTCCGGGCCGCGGCCGAAGGTGAGCACCTCCAGCGGCACCGACAGCCTGGCCGCGTCCTGGTGCGCCACCTCCCGCCAGACCGACCCCTCCGCGCAGAGCAGCACCGGCACCCGCTCGTAGAGGTCGATGGTCGAGATCCGCTCGCCCGCGCGGGTGACCCACAGATGCGGCGCCCGGGTGCCCGGCGCGCCCGTGATCCGCATGGCGTCCGGGACCACCGGCGCCCCCGGGTCGGCGCCCGCGACCGCGCCCTGCGGATAGCAGTACCCCATCGCCACCGTCAGCACATTGCCCCGGCGGGTCGTCGCCGTGGGCCCCGGGGCGTACCCCGGATGGCTGTGCTCCGCCGAACGGGCGGACGCCCGGGCACTGGTGGCCCGGGCCACCGGCAGCCGCTCGGCGCCGTAGGTCTCCAGCAGCCCGGGACCCGCCCAGCCCTTGAGGACCGCGGCCAGCTTCCAGCCCAGGTTGTGCGCGTCCTGGATGCCCGTGTTGGAGCCGAAGGCGCCCGTCGGCGACATCTCGTGCGCCGAGTCGCCCGCCAGGAACACCCGCCCCGACGAATACCGCTCGGCGACCCGCTCCGCCGCATGCCACGGCGCCTTCCCGGTGATCTCCACATCCAGCCCCGGCACCCCGACCGCGGCCCTGATGTGGTCCCGGCACCGCTCGTCCGTGAACGCCTCCAGCGGCTCCCCGACCTCCGGATGCCAGGGGGCGTGGAAGACCCACCGCTCCCGGTTGTCCACCGGCAGCAGCGCCCCGTCCGCACCCGGGCTGGTCAGATAGCAGACGATGAACCGGCGGTCCCCGACCGCCTCGGCGAGCCCGTGCGAGGTGAACGTCATGCTCACGTTGTGGAACAGCTCGCCGTTGCCGCTCTGGCCGATGCCGAGCGCCTCCCGCACCGGGCTGCGCGGACCGTCCGCCGCGACCAGATAGTCCGCCCGTACGGAGAACCGCACCCCGGTCGCCCGGTTCTCCACCAGCCCCGTCACCCCCTCATCGTCCTGCTCGAACGAGACCAGCTCATGGGAGAAGCGCAGATCGGCGCCGTACTCCCGGGAACGGGCGTCGAGCACCGGCTCGATGTCGTTCTGGCTGCACAGACACCAGCCGCTCGGGCTGATCGCCCGGTGCCCGCCGCCCGGGTCGATCTCGCGGAACAGCCACTCCCCGTCGTCCCCCAGCAGCCCCCGCGCCTGGAGGATCCCGTGGTTGCCCGCCAGGACCGCCGACGCCTCCCGGATCTCGGCCTCCACCCCGGCCACCCGGAACAGCTCCATCGTGCGCAGGTTCATCCCCCGCCCGCGCGGATGCTCCGAGGTGCCCGAATGCTTCTCGACGAGCAGATGCGGAATGCCGTGGCGGCTGAGGAACAGAGAGGTCGACAGGCCCACCAGGGACCCGCCCACGACAAGGACCGGGACCCGGAGCGCGGGGGCCCCGGAATGCTGTGCTGCGGTTGCGGTCGCGGAGTGCTTCACGGGCTCGTCCATGGCTTCTCTGTGCCCGGTGCAGGAACGGTTCCCCCGCTCATTCACCCGCATGGTGCCCATCTCTCGCGCCACTTGCGCGGGCCGACCACGATCGGATCACGGGAGCGCCCCGCGCTCCGCGGGACCGGCCGGTGCGGCCGGACGGACCGGGCCGGGCCCGGCCCGCCCGGCTCGTCGACCGTCCCCGGCGGGCCGGCCGGAGCATCCCGTACCGAATCCGGAAACGGAACATCAGCCAAGGCACAGGCGACGGACGTGACGACGGAGCGGCGGGCCACCGCGCCCGCGACCGCCGGGCGTGGTCGCGAAGGAGTGTGAACACCGATGACCACCCTGTCGGAACGCATATCGCAGTCCGTCTTCGACGGCTCCCGGCTCCGCGTGATCCTCCTGCTCGACCTCTACGAAGGAGCCCAGAAGGAGTTCCTGGAGGCGTACGAGCACATGCGCAACAGCGTGGCCTCGGTCCCCGGCCACATCAGCGACCAGCTCTGCCAGTCCATCGAGAACCCGTCGCAGTGGCTGATCACCAGCGAATGGGAGAGCGCACCGCCCTTCCTGGCCTGGGTCAACAGCGAAGAACACGTCCAGACCGTCCAGCCGCTGCACTCCTGCGTCCGCGACACCCGGTCGCTGAAGTTCAACGTGCTGCGCGAGACCGGACAGGCCTTCAGCATCAGCCCCGACCAGCGGCGCAAGCCCGCCGACGCCCGGGCGTCCGTCCGGGTCGGCGACGGCGTCGTCCGCCACGCCCTCACCTTCACCGTGAAGCCGGGCAGCGAACAGACCGTCGCCAAGATCCTCGCCGGCTACAGCTCTCCCGCCGCCCGCGTCGACGACCACACCAGGCTGCGCCGGACGTCCCTGTTCATGCACGGCAACCGGGTGGTCCGGGCCATCGAGGTCCAGGGCGATCTGATGGCCGCCCTGCGGCATGTGGCCAAACAGCCCGAGGTACGGGCCGTCGAAGAGGCCATCAACCCGTATCTGGAGCAGGACCGGGACCTCGACGACGCCAACTCGGCCCGGGTCTTCTTCACCCGGGCGGCCCTGCCCGCCGTCCACCATGTGTCGGCCGAGGGCAGACCACCCGCCGAAGTCAACCGGCACGCCCTCTTCTACCAGGCAAAAGAGGGCTGCGGACTGGCCGTGGCCCGGCTCCTCGCCCAGCAGGACGAGGAAGCCGCGGAACACGACCGGGACCCGATCGTCTCCTCCACCGTCTTCCACCGCGACGACGTCGTCGTCCGGCTGATCGACGTCAGCGGGCCGATCGCGGACCACACCGTCCTCGCCCTCGGAGTCCAGGGCGCCCGCAAGACCGCCACCCTCGCCAAGCTCCTCGCCGACGGCGACGAGCTGCCGCACACGGCGGCCGAGATCGCGGAGGGCGACCCGGGCGTCGCCCGCTTCGTCAACCGCGCCGATATGCAGCTCATCACCGACCGGTTCGCCCCGGACGAGACCTGACCGGCGCCGACCGCACCACCTGCACGCAACGCCCCGGGACCGGCCCGGGCGGCGCGCACCGGCCGACGCGCCCGGAACGCCCGGACCGGCACCCCCATCTGGAGGAAGACAGCATGACCACGCACAGCCCACGCATCGTGGACCTCAGCGAGACGCAGCCCAACACCCGGCGCGGCGGCGATCTGCGCGCCATGCTCACACCCACCGCGGTGGGCGCCACGAGCGGCTTCATGGGCGTCGCCATCGTGCAGCCGGGCGAGTTCATCGCGGAGCACTACCACCCGTACTCGGAAGAGTTCGTGTACGTCGTGAGCGGACTCCTCGAAGTCGATCTGGACGGCGAACCCCACCCCCTCCGGCCCGACCAGGGGCTCCTCATCCCCAAGGAGCTGCGGCACCGCTTCCGCAACGTCGGCAATGTCGAGGCCCGGATGGTCTTCCACCTCGGCCCGCTGGCCCCCCGCCCCGACCTCGGCCATGTCGACACGGAGGTCAATCCGGCGGGCGCCCCGGCCGGCGGCCCGCCGGAACGGTCCGGAGCCGTCTCATGACCCGGCGGGTGGCGGTCACCGGGGTCGGCGTCGTCGCCCCCGGCGGGGTCGGCGCCCCGGCGTTCTGGGACCTGCTCGCGAACGGGCGTACCGCGACCCGCGGCATCACCCTCTTCGACCCGGCCGGGTTCCGCTCCCGGATCGCCGCCGAGGTCGACTTCGAGCCCGCGGCCCACGGGCTCAGCCGCAAGGACACCGAACGGCAGGACAGGTACATCCAGTTCGCGCTGGTCGCGGCCGCCGAGGCGATACGCGACGCGGGGCTCGACCCCGACCGGGAGGACCCCTGGCGGACCGGTGTCTTCCTCGGCAGCGCGGTGGGCGGCACCACCCGGCTGGAGCACGACTACGTTGCCGTCTCCGCCTCCGGCACCCGCTGGGGCGTCGACCACCGCCCCGCCGCACCCCATCTCCACCGGGCGTTCTCCCCCAGCACCCTCGCCTCCGCCGTCGCCGAGCAGTGCGGCGCCAAGGGGCCGGTGCAGACCGTCTCCACGGGCTGCACCTCGGGCCTCGACGCCGTCGGCTACGCCTTCCAGGCCATCGAGGACGGCCGCGCCGACGTCGTCGTCGCGGGCGCTTCGGACTCCCCGATATCCCCGATCACCGTCGCCTGCTTCGACGCCATCAAGGCGACCTCCCCCAACAACGACGACCCCGAGCACGCGTCCCGCCCCTTCGACGCCGACCGCGACGGATTCGTCATGGGGGAGGGCGGCGCCGTCCTCGTCCTGGAGGAGCTGGAGCACGCCAGGGCCCGTGGCGCCACCGTCTACTGCGAGATCGGCGGGTACGCCACCTTCGGCAACGCCTACCACATGACCGGGCTCACCCCCGAAGGCCTGGAGATGGCCCGCGCCATCGACACCGCCCTCGACCACGCCCGTATCGCCGGCACCGCCGTCGACTACGTCAACGCGCACGGCTCCGGCACCAAGCAGAACGACCGCCACGAGACCGCCGCCGTCAAACGGTCGCTGGGCGACCACGCGTACAAGACGCCGATGAGCTCCATCAAATCCATGGTGGGCCACTCCCTCGGCGCGATCGGCGCCATCGAGCTGGTGGCCTGCGTCCTCGCGATGGACCGCCAGGTCGTCCCGCCGACGGCCAACTACAACACCCCCGACCCCGAGTGCGACCTGGACTACGTGCCCCGCACCGCCCGCCCCCGGAAGCTGCGCACCGTGCTCTCCGTCGGCAGCGGCTTCGGCGGGTTCCAGTCCGCGGTCGTCATGACCCGGCCCGGCAGCCGGACCAGTGGGAGGACCTGATGGGCAGCGCGAGCAGGCCGGCGAACCGCCGCCGGACGGCACCGGAGCGCCGGACCGTCGTCACCGGCATCGGGGTCGTCGCCCCCAACGGCATCGGCGCCGACGTCTTCTGGAAGTCCACACAGGAGGGCATCAGCGTCCTCGACCGGGTGACCCGGGAGGGCTGCGAGCAGCTTCCGCTGCGGGTCGGCGGCGAGGTCCGCGATTTCGAACCCGGCGCCATGGTCGAGGACCGCTTCCTCGTCCAGACCGACCGCTTCACCCATTTCGGGATGGCCGCGGCCGATCTCGCCCTCGCCGACGCCCGGCTCGGCCGCGCCGACTACGAGAAGTTCCCCTTCGGCGTCGGCGTGGTCACCGCCTCCGGCTCCGGCGGCGGCGAGTTCGGGCAGCGCGAACTCCAGCAGCTGTGGGGCCGCGGCTCCCGGTTCGTCGGCCCCTACCAGTCGATCGCCTGGTTCTACGCGGCCAGCACCGGCCAGATCTCCATCCGCGGCGGCTTCAAGGGCCCCTGCGGGGTGGTGTGCAGCGACGAGGCGGGCGGCCTCGACGCCATCGCCCATGCCGCCGGGGCCGTCGTCCGCGGCACCGACGCCGTCGTCGTCGGTTCGGCCGAGGCGCCGCTCGCCCCGTACTCCGTCGTCTGCCAGCTCGGATACGAGGACCTGAGCCGGGCCGACGATCCGGAGCGCGCGTACCGCCCCTTCACCGCCGAGGCCTGCGGTTTCGCCCCCGCCGAGGGCGGCGCGATGCTGGTGGTGGAGGAGGAGAGCGCGGCGCTGGCCCGCGGGGTGCGCCCCCGGGCCCGGATCGCCGGGCACGCCGCCACCTTCACCGGCCCCGGGAACTGGGCGGCGTCCCGGGAGGGGCTGGCCCGCGCCGTCCGGGGCGCGCTGGAGGCCGCCGGAGCCGCCCCGGAGGAGATCGACGTGGTCTTCGCCGACGCCCTGGGCACCCCCGAGGCCGACCGGGCGGAGGCCCTCGCCATCGCCGACGCGCTCGGCAGCCACGGCACCCGGGTGCCGGTGACCGCCCCCAAGACCGGTATCGGCCGGGCCTACTGCGGCGGTCCGGTGCTGGACGCGGCCGCCGCCGTCATGGCCATGGAGCACGGCCTCGTACCGCCCACACCGAACGTCTTCGACGTCTGCCACGACCTCGACGTCGTCACCGGGAAGGCGCGGCGGATGCCGCTGCGGACGGCGCTGGTGCTCAGCCGGGGCCTCATGGGGTCGAACGCGGCGCTGGTGCTGCGCAGCGCGGCCCCGGAGTGACCGCGGAGGCCGGCCTGTCGCGCGGGGCCGCGCACGGGCCCGGAGCGGCCGGCACCGGCTGAGGACCGGCCCCGAACCACCGGATTTCCCCACAGCACGAAGGAGTACCCCCATGGACAGCCTGACCTCCGGCGCACTGGCCGAACTGATGCGCAAGAACGCCGGTGTGAACGTCGACCCGGAGACCTTCGCCGGCGCGCCCGACACCCCCTTCGAGGACTACGGCCTCGATTCGCTCGGCCTCCTCGGCATCGTCGCCACGCTGGAGAACCAGTACGGCCGCCCGATGCCGCAGGACGCGGAGCGCTGCAGGACCCCCCGCGAGTTCCTCGCCCTCGTCAACGACACCCTTCTCAAGAGCGGAGCCTGAAGTGCCCGGACACACCGAGAACGAGATCACCGTCGCCGCACCCCTGGACCTCGTCTGGGACATCACCAACGACCTGGAGAACTGGCCGGAGCTGTTCAGCGAATACGCCTCGGTCGAGGTCCTCGACAGGTCTGGCGACACCACCACCTTCCGGCTGACCATGCACCCGGACGAGAACGGGAAGGTGTGGAGCTGGGTCTCCGAGCGCACCCCGGACCGGGCCAACCGGCAGGTGAGGGCCCGCCGGGTGGAGACCGGGCCGTTCCAGCACATGGACATCGAGTGGGAGTACACCGAGGTCCCCGGCGGTACGAAGATGCACTGGCGGCAGGATTTCGCGATGAAGCCGGACGCCCCCGTCGACGACGAGTGGATGACCGACAACATCAACCGCAACTCCAAGATCCAGATGGCGCTGATCCGCGACAAGATCGAGGCTCGCGCGCGGGCGGGGGCGCGACGATGAGCGCGGGCACCGGCACCGGCACCGGCATCGGCCGGACGGCAGCGGAGGCGGGTACGGGCTCCGCCCACCGGGCGCTGATCGTGGCGCGGATGGCGCCCGGTTCGGCGGACGGGATCGCGGGTCTGTTCGCCGCCTCCGACCGGGGCGAACTGCCCCATCTGGTCGGCGTCAAGCGGCGCAGCCTCTTCCAGTTCGGCCCCGATCTGTATCTCCATCTGATCGAATCGGACCGGCCACCGGGCCCGGAGATCGCGAAGGTGACCGAGCACCCCGATTTCCGCGAGCTGAGCGACCGGCTCCAGGCGTACGTCTCCCCGTACGACCCGGCGACCTGGCGTTCGCCGAAGGACGCGATGGCCCGTCAGTTCTACTCCTGGCAGAGCGACTGACACCACCGGTCCGCGGATGCGGTACGGCCCCGGGAACCCGTCGGACGGGTTCCCGGGGCCGTACCTGTGCGCCGCCGGCGTCGTGCACTATTCGGCGCGTTCGGGCACCACGGACTCGAAGGCGTGCAGATAGGCGTTGACGGGCCGGATCTCCCCGACCGGCAGCCCGGCCTGCGTCATCCGCTCCACCATGCTGTCGCGGGTGTGCTTCGCGCCGCCCACGTTCATCAGCAGCAGCAGGTCCATGGCGGTGGTGAACTTCATGGACGGGCTGTCGTCGACGAGGTTCTCGATGACGACGACCCGGGCGCCCGGCCGGGCTGCGGAGATCACGTTCCGCAGGGTCGCGAGCGTGCTGTGGTCGTCCCACTCCAGGATGTTCTTGATGATGTAGAGGTCGGCCGAGACCGGGATCTCCCGGCGGCAGTCCCCGGGCACGATGTCCGCCCGGTCCGCCAGCTCGCCGCCCTCCCGCAGCCGGGGATCGGCCTTGGCGACGACATCGGGCAGGTCCAGCAGGGTGCCGCGGAGCTGCGGGTGCTTCTCCAGCAGGCTCGCCAGGACGTGCCCCTGGCCGCCGCCGATGTCGACGACGGAGGAGACCCCGGTGAGGTCGAGCAGATCGGCGACCTCCAGCGCGGACTGACGGCTGGAGGTGGTCATGGCCCGGTTGAAGACATGGGCCGATTCATGGGCGTCCTGGTGGAGGTACTCGAAGAAGCCCTTGCCGAAAAGCTCGTCGAAGACGTTGTCCCCGGTGCGCACCGCGTTGTCGAGATGCGGCCAGGCCGCCCAGGTCCACGGTTCGGTGCACCACAGGGCGATGTACTTCAGCGACTGCGGATCGTCCTCGCGGAGCATCCGGGACATCTCCGTGTGGACGAACGTGCCGTCGGGGCGCTCGGTGAAGATGCCGTAGCAGGAGAGGGCCCGCAGCAGCCGCCGCAGCGGCTTGGGTTCGGCGTGGACGACGGCGGCGAGCTTCTCGACGGTGGTGGGCGCGTCCCCGAGCGCGTCGGCGACGCCGAGCCTGGCGGCGGCGCGTACGGCCGCGGCGCAGGCCGCCCCGAAGACGAGTTCGCGCAGCCGCATCGCCGGTGGGGGCAGTGCGGTGGCGTCGGCGAGCTGGGTGGTGGGTCTGGTGCCGAGGGTTGTCATGGCGTTCGCTCGTTCTCCTGCTCTCCCGGCGCGGGGGTGCGGCGGGTTCGGCGGTTCGGTACGGAGTCGGGGGCGGGGGGGCTCGTAACGTGGGCTCAGCAGAGGCCCGCGGGCTTGGACGAGGCGCAGGAGTTCTTCCGGAACGTGTTGCCCGTGCCGTTGCCGCGGTCGACCAGATCGGCGGCGACGTTCTCGGTCACCGTGTTGTGCTCGATGACGTTGCCGGTGTTGGTGGCCCCGACATAGCTCTCGGCCAGCACGATCCCACCGGCCAGCAGGGTGTCGCTGTGGTGGCCGCGGACCGAGTTGCCCTTGATGAGGGTGGCGTCCGAGCCGGTGAGCACGATCCCGGAGCCCTGGATCGCGGGCAGCCGGGGCGTCGCCGCGCAGAACTTGTTGTTCTCGTGGATGGTGTTCGAGCGGATGGTGATATCGCCCGAGCCCGGCTTCGACTCGTCGCTGACGACGAAGATGCCCGCGCAGTTGGCGGTGATCTCGTTGGAGTGGGTGGAGACGTTCCTGATCCGCTTCAGCATCACCCCGAGCCGGTTGTCGGTGAGGGTGTTGTCGGCGACGACCGTGCCGAGGCTGTCGGTGGCCGCGGCCTCGTGCCCGACGATGTTCGTGAGCATGATGCCCGCGTCCTTGTTCTCCCGCGCGGTGTTGCCGCGGAAGACGGCCCGGGTGGACTTCTCCTGCCCCAGCCCCCAGGTGCCGTTCTTCTCGGCGGTCACTTCCCGGACGGTGAGCCGGTCGGTCCTGGACGCCCACAGACCGCCCTTGGCGGACCCGGAGATCGTCAGGGAGCGGATCGTGACCCCGGTGACCCCGGCGCTCTCCGTCCCGGTGATACAGACCCCGTTGCCCGCCTTCGCGCAGGCACTCTCGGCCCGGTTCTTCGTCTCCGCGGCCGCCGGGGGCGCGATCACGGTGCCGGGGCCCGAGCCCCGCAGGGTGATACCGGAGGTGGTGATCTCCACGCTCTCGCGGTACGTCCCCGGGGACACCAGGATCACATCGCCCGGTGCCGCGGCGTCCACAGCGGCCTGGATGGACTCACCGGGCCGGACCGTGTGACGGCCGCCGTGGTGCGCGGGGGCGGCGGCAACCCCCGCGACGACCGCGACGACCACGCCCGCCACGACGGCCGGCGCACCCGCGCGTCTCCGGTACTGATGGAGTGAATGGTGGTTTTTGTCAGGATTGTTCATACGGCGAAGCTAGGGGGCATCGCAGGGGCCTGCCACACGGAGTGAGCCGATGGTTTCCCGGTGTGCTGCGACCGGGTTGTTTTCGGCGCACCCCCGGCCGCCGCGGGCCGGCTCCGCCCGCGTCCCCCGATCGGCGCCGGCGGGCTGCGCCCCCGGCGCCCGCGTGCTGATCCTGGGTCATGAGGATCTATGTGACCGGCGTATTCGTCGACGACCAGGACAAGGCCCTGAGCTTCTACACGGATGTCCTGGGCTTCGTGAAGAAGACGGAGATCCCCCTGGGCGCGGCCCGCTGGCTGACCGTCGTCTCCCCGGAGGACCCCGACGGAACCGAACTGCTCCTGGAACCCGACGGCCACCCCGCGGTGAACCCGTATAAGACGGCCCTGGTCCGCGACGGAATCCCGGCCGCGTCCTTCGCCGTGGACGACGTCCGCGCGGAGTACGACCGGCTGCGCGGCCTCGGGGTCCGCTTCACTCAGGAGCCGATGGCGATGGGCCCCGTCACCACGGCGGTCCTGGACGACACGTGCGGAAACCTCATCCAGCTCATGCACACCGACTGAGCTTGTCGGCGGCAGACAGGCCGCGAAAGGGATTCGCTCCGTCCCGGCCGGCTGCCGGGGCGGAGCGAAGGGGGTTTACCGGGCCGGGATCAGCGGGTGCTTGCGATCCGGCGCCGGTAGAGCACGGCGGCTCCGCCCGCGAGGACGAGTGCCGTGCCGGAACCGCCGGCAAGGAGCAGAGGGGAGGGTGAGGAGTCGTCCGCCGGGTGGCGGAGGCCGTAGCCGCTGGAGTAGCCCGTGGTGTCGTACTCCGAGCCGGGGAGCTTGTCGGCGTAGCGGGCCTTGACCAGTTTCTGGTAGTCGCTGAGCGACACCGACGCCTGGCCGCCCAGCCCTTCCCGGGCCTGTTCGTTGAGCGGCTCGACGGTGGAGAGCTTGAGCTGGTACCAGCCGCGGATCTGCGGTTCGGTGAAGACCAGCGTGCCCAAGGTGGCCTTGCCGGCATAGGCGGCGTCGCTGTCGCCGTCGCGCACGCCCGCCAGATGCCAGCCGCCGCCCTGGGTGGGGGCGAGCATG
Source organism: Streptomyces tsukubensis (assembly GCF_003932715.1). NCBI lineage: Bacteria > Bacillati > Actinomycetota > Actinomycetes > Kitasatosporales > Streptomycetaceae > Streptomyces > Streptomyces tsukubensis. The sequence continues at coordinate 6,635,420 of NZ_CP020700.1, forward strand.
ACGGTGGCGTTGCGGCCGTTGACGGTGGTGCTCAGCGAGGACACCAACTGCGTCAGCTTGACCGCCTCGGAGGGCAGCGGCCGGGCGGTGCCCGCAACGAACTCGGGGGTGATCTCGTTCCGGGCCACCGGGTCCTTGATGGTGAAGACCGGGAGGTCCTGGCAGGGCTCGGCCGTCTCGGGGAGCATCTGAACCGGCTCGCCGGCGTTGCCCGAGGGCAGCGGAGTGCGCAGGAAGCGGCAGACGGCGTTGCGGACATCGGTGGACTTCACCGCGTTGAGGGCGGCCTGGTAGTCGGGGATATCGGCCGGGAGAGGGTCCTTCGCCGGGGCCGCGTGCGTCGGACCCACGACGGACAGCAACGCGGATGCACTCACTGCGAGGACGATGGACAGACGGGAGAACCGGGAGGCTGCCCGCTTGCTGGACGTTCTGGTGTCGCTGGTGTCGCGCATGTCGCCTGCCTTAGCGGGAGATCCCGATGCGGGAGTGGGTCCACTTGGACGAGCTGTTGCTCACGTAGTCGTTGTAGTTCCACCAGGTGTACGTGGTGGTGTCCGGCCAGGGGTCGGCCACGGCGATCGTGTTGTTCGACGTGTCGAAGCCGTAGACCACGTTCATATGGCCGCCACCGGACGACCAGCCGATGCGGGCACCGATCGGCCGGGCCGCCTTGACGTCGGTGTACACCTGGTTGAACGTGGCCGCGCTGTTCAGGCCCGTGCCGGTGCGGGTCAGGCCCAGGCTGCTCCAGCCCTTGGCCATGTCGTCGAGCGTGGCGGGCTGGTTGTTGCAGCCGTAGTAGGGCTGAGCCCGGTTGCAGAAGTCCGCCTGTGTGGAGCCGAAGCCTTGGAACTTGGCAATGGTCAGCCCGGAGGCGACCCAGCACCACTGGGTCTTCTCCTGCTTCAGCATGGTGATGGTGTCCTGACCCGCTTCCGCGTGGGCCGTGCCTCCCGCGGACGCGAGTGATGCCAAGGCAGCCAGCGCGATGGCCGACGCCGAGGTTCCGTACCTGAATCTGCCCATTTTCCTGCCTTCCCCTGATGGGTGCAACGAGATGAACGGGGCAATCTGGCAGATATATGGCAACGCATAATGATGACGGGCAGATATGTGACTTGCGGAAAAGTGCCCCGTACTGATGAGGCATAGGGCAATTGTGCGAATCGGCCTCGTGTGCGAGGCCGCCACAAGCCGGGTGCGGGCACCGGGCCGGTAAATGGCTGGCGCGCCCTCGTCGAGCGGGTCTACTCTTCAACCCGTTCCGCCGGGAGCGCCGCGTGCGCCGCCCGGAGTGGGCACAGGTTGGTCGGTTCGTCGAGGAAGCAGGAGGTGAGGACAGTGATGACGGTCACGGTATCGGGCGCTGCCCGCACTCAGGAGTTCATCCATCCCACCCCTGTGGCCTCCGGCTGATACCCACCTCACCCGCGCGCACAGAGCGCGCCGCCGGGGCCACCCTTTGAAGGGTTTCCCCACCTTGTCCAGCAGTCTGCTCGACTCCTCTTCCGATGCCCACGGTGTCCTCGCCTCGTACGGCTGGGACGACGACTGGGACCACGCGTTCGCCCCGTACGCCGCCGAAGGCCTTCTGGCGGGCCGGGTCGTGCGCGTCGACCGGGGCATGTGCGATGTCGTCACCGCCGACGGCACCGTCCGTGCCGATACCGCGTTCGTCACACCGCACGACCCGCTCCGGGTCATCTGCACCGGCGACTGGGCCGTTCTCGAACCCCCCGGCGGCGACCCGCGCTACGTCCGGACGTACCTCCCGCGCCGTACCGCCTTCGTCCGCTCCACCTCCTCCAAGCGCTCCGAGGGACAGATCCTCGCGGCCAACGTGGATACGGCGATCATCGCCGTGTCGCTCGCCGTCGAGCTGGACCTCGGGCGGGTCGAGCGCTTCCTCGCGCTGGCCTGGGAGAGCGGCGCCACCCCCGTCGTCGCGCTCACCAAGTGCGACCTCGTACCGGACGCGACCGGGCTCGGTTATCTCGTCTCCGACGTCGAGGCCGTCGCGCCCGGCGCCCAGGTCCTGACGGTCAGCTCCTTCACCGGCGAGGGCATGGACGTCCTCGCCGCCGTTGTCGCGGGCGGCACCAGCGTGCTGCTCGGTGTCTCCGGCGCCGGGAAGTCCACCCTCGCCAACGCCCTCGTCGGCGAGGACAGCATGCTGGTCGAGGCCGTCCGTGACGTCGACGGCAAGGGCCGGCACACCACCACGACCCGCAATCTGCTGCCGCTGCCCGGCGGCGGTGTGCTCATGGACACCCCCGGACTGCGGGGCGTCGGCATGTTCGACGCGACCACCGGCGTCAACCAGGTGTTCTCCGAGATCGAGGCGCTGGCCGCCGACTGCCGCTTCCACGACTGCGCCCACCAGGCCGAACCGGGCTGCGCGGTGCTCGCCGCCGTCGACGAGGGGACGCTCGCGGAGCGGCGGCTGGAGAGCTTCCGCAAGCTCGTACGGGAGAACCGGTACATCGTGGCGAAGACCGACGCGCGGGCGCGCGCCGAACTCCGCCGCGAATGGCGGCTGAGGGGCGCGGAGGGACGCGCCGCGATGGAGGCCAAACGCGGCCGGCAGGGGCGCTGACCCCGAGGGCCGGGCGGCGGACGACCGCCGCCCGGCCGCCCCCGCGGCCTCGTGGCCCCGCCCGGTCACTTCTCCTGGTCGAGGCCCCAGCTGTGGATTTTCTTCGGGTGGATCCGGATGAGTTCCTCGCTGAAGTGCGGCCCCAGGTCGTGGGGCCCGGTCAGCAGTTCGGCCTCGCCCCGGATGTCGACGCCGCGCACCCGCCACGGCCGTACGCTCACGATGTCGTCGACGACCAGCCCGACCTTGGGATTCGACTGCAGATTGCGCCACTTCTTCGTCGTCGCGAGGGCATGGCCCCCGATCAGGATCGTGCCGTCCTCCTGCGGGAAGAATCCGACGGGATTGGCCTGCGGCTGCCCCTTCGGATCCACGGTCGCCAGCCGGCCCAGGCGCTGGGTCGCGAGATAGGCGCGCTCGGCCTCGGTGAATTCGGTCATGATCACAGCCTCACACGAGCTGGGCCCCTGCTGAACCGCCGGGCGACGTGCACCGGGTCAGGAACCGCCCGCGATGACGGCGCCCAGCCACGCCCCCGTGATCAGCAGACACCCGAAGAGCTCCACCAGGACGCTCGCCCCGGCCGCGCGCATCAGCTGACGTGTCGCCGCCACCGCCTGGCCGTGGCCTCCGAGGCGGCGGCGTTCGCAGACGTAGACGCCTGCCACGAATCCCGGGATTGCCCCGATCACCGGCACCAGGACGAACCCGGCCACCGCGCCCGCCCCCGCCCACACCGCGGTACGGCCGGTGGCCCCGGAGTCGTGGATCCGGCGGGTGGGCATCAGCCAGATCGCGACCTGTACGAGCAGGAGTACGGCGGTGGAACAGACCAGCAGCGTCCAGGCGAGGCCCGTCTGCTCGTGCAGCGACCACCAGAGCATCGCGGCCCAGACCAGCCAGCGGCCGGGGATCCCCGGCACCAGCACCCCGGCGCACCCGAACGCAAAGACGCACCCCAGGAGCACCTGCTGCCACACACCACCCACGTTCACCAGGTTCCCTCATGGTGTGCGGCCCCGCCTGTCGTGGGTCGGGGCCGCTTTTCGGAAAGCCCCGTTCCGCCGTCCCGCCCGGGGTGGAACATAGGGGCATGAGTCAGCAGGGGGAGACACCCGCCGCCACGGACGACTGGTGGAACCGGCTCTACGAAGAGCCCCCGCCGCCCCCGGAACGGCCCGCGGGGAGCCCGCCGCCGGTGGACGGCGACAGCCTCGACGAGCACTTCGCCACCGCGACGCAGGCGGTGTCGGACGGGGTGCCGGAAACGGCCGGTCCGCCCGCGGTGCCGGAGCAGCAGTCCGTACGGCCCCGGGCCTGGTGGGAACCGGAAACGGAACCGGAGCCGGAGCCGGAAGCGGATTCCGGTGCGGTACGGGACACGGGCGCACCCCCACCGGACGCGCCGGGGGCACCCGTACCCGTACCCGCTCCGCTTCCCCGGCGCGAGCCCACCGAACGCCCCGGCCCCGCCACCACCGGCCGGTCCCGGCCGAGGACCGCCGAGTGGGTGCAGCCGCCGGATCCACGCGCGGCGCCCGCCGGAGCGCCCGAGCTCCGCCCCGGCCATATCGGCGACGGGCCACCGACCTACGAACCGGAGCCCACCGCCCTGCCGCCTGCCGACCCCGAGACCCTCGGCGATCCGGTGGCCGACACCGTCGCCGACGGCGCCCGGTACGGCCGCTGGACCCTGCGGGCCGCCTCCGTCCGCGGCGATTCGGCACGCTTCCGTGGGGAGCACCGCAAGGACGCCCTGCTCACGGTCCGATTCGGCGCCGGGGACGCCGCCCTGGTGCTGGTCGCCGTCGCCTCCGGCGGCCGCGGCGCCGACGACGCCCACCGCGCCGCCGCCGACGCCTGCCGCCGGGTCGCGACCGCCGTCGGCCGGGCCCGCACGGGACTGGCCGAGGACATCAGGGCCGGACGGCACGGTGTCCTCGGCGCCGGGCTGCACCGGCTGGCCGACCGGGGCGCGGGCCCGCTCCGGGCCTTCGGCCCCGGCGCGGAGACGGCGGGCCTGCGCTGTCTGCTGCTCCTTGCCGACCCCCTCTGCCGTACCAGGGTGTCCTTCGGCACCGGACCGGGCGGACTGTTCCGGCTCCGGGACGGCATCTGGACGGACCTCGACCCCGCCGCGACCGCCGACCCCGCAGCGACCGCCGAGCCGTTCCGCTTCCACGCGGCGGAGTCCCTGCCCGGGGACACGCTGCTGCTGGCCGGTCCCGGCTTCGCCGCACCCCTGCGCGGAGCGCCCGGGCTGGCCGGCGAACTGGCGCGCCGCTGGCACCCGGACGGCCCGCCCGGACTGGCGGCCTTCCTCGCCGACGTACAACTGCGGGCCAAGGGGTACGCGGACGACCGCACCGCCGTCACCGTCCGCGAGGACCCCGGCTGACCGGGCCGGCCCACCGGGGCTCCAGAGGAGGCGGGAAACGGGCTTCCGTGGGTTGATGGATTCTTGAGGACGTCAGGAGAGCCGAGAGCGCTGAGGACGTCACGACGCAGGAGGGTGTCCGTTCCATGGCGAAGCAGAACGTGGCGGAGCAGTTCGTCGACCTTCTCGTCCGCGCGGGAGTCCAGCGGCTCTACGGAGTCGTCGGTGACAGCCTCAACCCCGTGGTCGACGCCATCCGCCGCAATTCCGGTATCGACTGGATCCAGGTCCGCCACGAGGAGACCGCCGCCTTCGCGGCCGGGGCCGAGGCGCAGATCACCGGGAAGCTCGCGGCCTGCGCGGGCTCCTGCGGACCCGGCAATCTCCATCTCATCAACGGGCTGTACGACGCCCACCGCTCCATGGCCCCCGTACTGGCCCTCGCCTCCCATATCCCGTCCAGCGAGATCGGTCTCGGCTACTTCCAGGAGACCCACCCCGACCAGCTGTTCCGTGAGTGCTCCCACTACAGCGAGCTGATCTCCAACCCCCGGCAGATGCCGCGGCTGCTCCAGACCGCCATCCAGCACGCGGTCGGGCAGAGCGGGGTCGCCGTGGTCGCCCTGCCGGGTGATGTCGCGGCCGAGCAGGCGCCGGAGAAGACCGCGCAGTCCGCCCTGGTCACCTCGCGCCCGTCGGTCCGCCCCGGCGACGGCGAGATCGACAAGCTCGTCCGGATGATCGACGAGGCCGACCGGGTGACCCTCTTCTGCGGCAGCGGCACCGCGGGCGCCCATGCCGAGGTGATGGAGTTCGCCGAACGGGTGAAGTCGCCCGTCGGCCACGCCCTGCGCGGCAAGGAATGGATTCAGTACGACAATCCCTTTGATGTCGGTATGAGTGGTCTGCTGGGCTACGGCGCCGCCTACGAGGCCACCCACGAGTGCGATCTGCTGATCCTGCTCGGCACGGACTTCCCGTACAACGCCTTCCTCCCCGACGATGTGCAGATCGCCCAGGTCGATATCCGCCCGGAGCACCTGGGCCGCCGCTCCCGGCTCGATCTCGCCGTCTGGGGCGATGTCCGGGAGACCCTGCGCTGTCTGAATTCCCGGGTCAGGGTCAAGAGCGACCGGCGCTTCCTCGACCGGATGCTGAAGAAGCACGCCGACGCCCTCGAAGGGGCCGTCAAGGCGTACACCCGCAAGGTCGAGAAGCACGTACCGATCCATCCCGAATACGTGGCTTCGGTCCTCGACGAGCTGGCCGACGACGACGCCGTCTTCACCGTCGACACCGGGATGTGCAACGTCTGGGCCGCCCGTTACATCTCGCCCAACGGCCGCCGCCGGATCATCGGCTCCTTCAGCCACGGTTCGATGGCGAACGCGCTGCCGCAGGCGATCGGCGCCCAGTTCACCGACCGCGGCCGGCAGGTCGTCTCGATGTCCGGCGACGGCGGGTTCACCATGCTGATGGGCGATTTCCTCACCCTGGTCCAGTACGACCTGCCGGTGAAGGTCGTCCTCTTCAACAACTCGTCGCTGGGGATGGTGGACCTGGAGATGCTGGTCGCCGGGCTCCCGTCGTACGGCACCCACAACCAGAACCCCGACTTCGCGGCGATCGCCCGCGCCTCGGGCGCCTACGGCGTCCGGGTGGAGAAGCCGCGGCAGCTCGCGGGCGCGCTGAAGGACGCCTTCAAGCACGACGGTCCGGCCCTGGTGGACGTGGTCACCGATCCGAACGCCCTCTCCATCCCGCCGAAGATCAGCGCGGAGATGGTCACCGGCTTCGCCCTGTCGGCAAGCAAGATGGTCCTCGACGGCGGAGTCGGGCGGATGCTCCAGATGGCCCGTTCCAACCTGCGCCATGTGCCCAGGCCCTGAAGGGCCCGACTCCGGCAGAAGGCGTAGACCACATCCGCCCGCTGCGGGAAAAATCCCCTCCCGGCCCGGCTTGACCCCTTCCTCAGGCGTGGCCCGCGGTCCTGAGGGGCAGGGCAAGAGTGGAAGGTACGTACGCGCGGCGCGGTCGTGACCACGACCGCGACACCAACGGGTGGGGATGATGACAGGGCGTCAGGGATGGGCCGGTTCGTCCGCGGACGGACACGGCCGGTACGGGGGAGTGCCCGGACAGACCTGGGGAAGGGAGCAACTGCACCGGCGCATGGGGTGCGGCGATCTGGAATCGGTTCCCGAGGTCCGGCACGGGCTGCGGGAGATGCTCGGGCAGTGGGGCAGCCGCGGTACCGCGGACGTCGCGGAACTGCTCGCCAGTGAACTGGTGACGAACGCCCTGATCCATACGGATCACGGAGCGGTCGTCACGGCCACCGTCGGCAGCGAGACCCTGCGGGTGGAGGTGCGGGACTTCGTGGAGGGCTTCCCGGAGCCGCCGGTCACCCGCTCGGAGGCGCGGCAGGAGGCCGACCTCCTCGACACCCACGGCAGGGGGCTGGCGCTGGTCCAGAGCCTCGCGGACTCGTGGGGGGTACGGACCCAGCGCGCGGGCAAGGTGGTCTGGTTCGAGCTGAACGCACTGCCGTAGCCCGCGCCCGGGCCCGGGACGGGCCCGGAGACGACGGAACGGCGGTGGGGGCGGACCGCTCACCGGTCCGCCCCCACCGCCGTATCCCACAACCGACAACCCGGCAAACGCTCAATGCATCGGCGTCGGTCCCGTCCGGCCTCAGCCGAACTGCTGTTCCAGATCCTTCAGCTTCCGCTCCAGGGAGTCCAGCCTCGGCAGGGTCATGGTGTCGTCTTCCGCCGTCAGGTCGACGACCTTAGCGTCGGGGGACGACGGCATCCCTGCTTCGAGGGAGCGCGTGGATCGAAGCGGCAGCTGTCCGGTTTCTATGGCAGGCTCCGCGACGGTGGCCGAACTCTCCGTCAGCGCCCCCGCGGAGCTGCCCGAGTTACTGGACCCGGCCCCGCCCGCGGGGCTGGAGGTCAGCGCCGGAAGGTCGGGCTCGGGCATCACCCGGCCGCGGCCCCAGGCCCGGTGCTGCCGGTTGAGCGCCTTTATCCGGGCGCGCTCCAGCTTGGCCTGGTCCCGGCTGCGCAGCCGGTTGGCCTTCTTGGCCGCCTGGTCCTCACGGACCTCCTCGACCGCCTCGTCCAGCGTCCGCACACCCTCCAGGAGCATCAACGACCAGGCGTTGAAGGTCTCGCGGGGGGCCCGCAGCCACCGGACGACCCGGATCTGCGGCAGCGGGCGGGGCACCAGGCCCTGCTCGCGCAGCGCGGCCCGGCGGGTCTGCTTCAGCGCGCGGTCGAACAGCACCGCGGCGGACAGCGACATGCCGGCGAAGAAGTGCGGCGCACCGGCGTGGTCTATGCCACGGGGGGCGTGCACCCAGTTGAACCAGGCGGCCGCGCCCGCGAACGTCCACACCAGAAGGCGGGAGCCGAGGGCGGCGTCACCGTGGCTGGCCTCGCGGACGGCGAGGACCGAGCAGAACATGGCCGCACCGTCGAGACCGAAGGGTACGAGGTACTCCCAGCCTCCGGAGAGGTTCAGGTTCTGCCGGCCGAAGCCGACCAGGCCGTGGAAGGAGAGGGCGGCGGCAACCGCGGCACAGCAGAAGAGGAGTACATAGGAAGCCGTGGCGTACATGGCTTCCTTGCGCCTGCGGCGCTCCTCGCTGCGTTCCCAGGAATCTTCCTGCTCCGGCTTCGCGGCACTCTTCTTACCGCGCTGGAGCACGACGATCGCGACCAGGACTCCCACGAGCATCACGCCGCCGGGAAGCAGCCAGGATAGCGATATGTCTCTCATGTTGTTGGCGTCCCTTTACATCTGCATCGCGGTAGGGCGTTCGGCCGCCATAGTGACCGAAGTCCGGGCGATCCCAGGGGGTTTCGTGGCAAGAGAACGCCAATGGGGCCATAGGGCATACGGATAGGTGCGTTTTCCTCGAACTGTCTTTCAGACAGCGAGAGTTGCGTACGATTTATATCACTCGGAAGGGGGGAGTGACATCCGGAGCGTGACATCGGTTCCGGCCGTGCGGAGCGGCCCCCGCCGGGAGGTGGGAAAGCCCTCCCCGCGGCCCCGTACGCCGGTGGGTCAGGCGTCCGGAAGGAGCTGGGTCACCCGGTCCGCGTCGCAGGTCCGGGGGCAGGTGACACAGGTGTCGTCCGGCCGCAGTGTATAGAACAGACAGCAGCTCGCCCGGTCCCGGGTGGGCAGTTGTTCGCCCGCGGGGCCGGAGAGCAGGCGGAAGCCGGGGGTGCCGACGTACGGCTTGACCGTTCCCGGCAGCAGTTCCTGAAGCTCCGTCATGGCCCGGGGGCCCTCGCCGAGCGCTCCGCCGACGTACCAGAGGCCCTCGACGATTTCGTCGGTCACCATGCCCCACAGCGCCCGCCGCCCGCGCCGCATCCGCGGTCCGAAGCCCGCCAGCAGCGGTTCGGCGTGCGCGGCGACCGCGGCGCGCACCTCGTCGCGCAGGGCGGCCTCGTCCGGGACGGCCCGGGCGCCCGGCAGCCGTACCGCCGGGTCGTCCGGCAGGCAGGCGAATTCCGTGATCCGGAAGGCGATCTGACCGGGCGTCCGCCGGAACGCCGTGAGGGAGGGGGAGAGACGGGGCACCCGGCGGTGCAGAAACCAGGGGACTGTGATCAGCAGACAGGTGGGCCAGAGATAGCGGTGCAGCCCGAAGGTGGCGATGACATCGGGCCGGGCGTCCTCGCCGTAGTCCCGGCGCACCTGCTCCACGTCCCACGCCAGAAAGGCGTCGAGCCGGGATCCCCCATCGGCCAGCTCCGCCGTGCCGAACCAGCCCTCGCCCGCGGGTACGGCCTCGCCGGGGCCCAGCTCCCGCAGGGCCAGGCCGGGATAGGCCTCGGCCAGCCGGGCGTACGCCTCCGCGACGGGCGAGGCGGGGGCGGGCAACAGCGCGGGCAGGGTCATACGGGCCGCCGAATCCACGATCGACTTCAGGTAAGGCTAACCTTACCCGAGGGGCGGGGTGTTTGACGTGACGCCCGGGCCGCCTATGGTGCATCCAGGACGCCCGGGGAACGTCAACCGGGTGCCGGCAGGCCGGAGGAGGACCCGAGTGGAGCAGGCCCCGACGCGGGGCGCGGCCGCATCGCGCCCCGGATCCGGTCCCGTGGGGCCGGGCTCCGCCCGGCAGTCGCCACGGGCCGTATCCGCGCCGGGCGGCCGGGTTCCCGAACAGGCCGCCGGCGGACGGCTCCGGGACCGCCTCCGGCCCGAGGCCCCGGCCACCGGCCCGCGTCCGACGGGCGTGGGGCCGTCCACCGGCTCGCACCTCGCGGACGGAGACCTGTCCGGCGGCCTGTACCGCGCGGTCCGGGGCGCGTCCGGCGGTCCGTATCCGGCGGGCGGGGATGCGCCGGACGGTCCGTACCCGGCGGACGGGCACGGACCGGCCGGCCCGGGTCCGACGGACGGAGACCCGGCGGCAACATCTCGTACGGCCGGAAGCGCGGCACCAGGAGGCCCGTACCGGCCCGGCGGAGACGTATCCCGCGGACCGCGGCCGGGGAGCGGCGGCGGACCCGGCCGCGACACCGGCGGACCGCCCGTACCTTCCGCGAGGCCCGCCCCGGACGGTTCACGCGCGGTGCCGGTGCCGGAGACGGACGCGCCGATCGCCCACCGGGAGATCCGCCGGCACTCGGTCCGCGGCCAGATCCTCCAGGCGCTCCGCACCGCTCTCCTCGACGGCGATCTCACCCCCGGCGAGGTCTACTCGGCCCCCGCGCTCGGTCTGCGCTTCGGGGTGTCCGCGACACCGGTACGGGAGGCGATGCAGCAACTGGCCGCCGAGGGCGCCGTCGAGGTCGTGCCCAACCGGGGCTTCCGGATCGCCGTCCGCAGCGCCCGGGAGCGCGCCGAACTGGCGCAGGTGCGGTCCCTCGTGGAGGCCCCCGTCGTCCTGGAACTGGTCCGCACGCTGCCCGCCGCGGCCTGGGGCGCGCTGCGTCCTGCCGCCGAGACGACGGCGGCCGCGGCGGCGACGGGGGACCGGGGCCGGTACGCCGAGGCCGACCGCGCCTTCCACCGCGCGGTGCTGGCGCTTGCGGGCAACGAGCAGTTGGTGGCCGTCGCGGACGATCTGCACCGGCGCTCCCAGTGGCCCCCCGACGGGGTCTCCCTCACCGCCGACGCGGGTGAACACCTGCGGCTGCTCGACGCCCTCGAATGCGGTGACACGGCGACGGCCCGCCTGCTCGTCGAGGGCCACTTCGGCCGTGCCCCCGGCGGCTGACGCCCGTTCCGTCAGACCAGCGGCACCTTCGGCGCCGGGACCGGCCGGGGCGGCGGTACGGGCAGTCGGCCCGCCAGCCAGATCGGGACCCCGCCCAGCAGTCTGAACAGCCGTCCCGCCTCGGCCCGCAGCCGGTCGGCCTCCGGCTGGGGCTCGCAGTCGGCCAGTGCCGCCAGCGCGGGTGCCGCGCCGATCAGATAGCCCAGCTCCTCCCGGAGCCGCAGCGCCTCCGAGAAGCCGTGGCGGGCCTCGGCGGTCTCGCCCTCCCGCAGGGCGAGCCGGGCCTGGTGGTGGAAGGTGAAGGAGAGCAGCAGCCTGTCGCCCCCCGCTTCCGCGCCTTCGTGGGCCCGGCGGTACGCGGCCCGGGCGGCCTGCGGCGAATCGGCGATGTGCTCGGCGAGCAGACCGCGGCGGAAGTCGAGGAGCGGGCGGCTGGGGGAGTCCGGTGACAGCAGGGCGGCGGCCCGGCCGAGTGCGGTACGGGCCTCGTCGGCCCGGTCGCGCACCCCGAGGACCGTCGCGGCGTAGGCGAGCCGGCCCCGTTCGCACGCGGCACCCCCGCGTTCCTCGTCGCTGACGGCCCCGGCCTCGGCGGTCCGCAGGGCGTCCTCGGCCTCGGCCCACCCCTCGCCCGTGTACATGCACCGCTCGACGAGCAGCCCGACGCGCTCCAGCGCGGCGGCGGGATCCGCGGCGTGCGGAGCGAGCAGGGCGGCCGCGTCGGTCCAGCAGCCGCGTGAACGCAGCCGCCATACCGCGGTCTGGAGTGGATCGTCACCGGATGTCGTTCCGAAACCAGACATGGCGGTATGCGCCACTACGCCCTCCCCGAGCACCCCGTCGAGCTGTTGAGTATGGGGAATCTCAGCATGGATCGGGGCGCCGGGCCAAGGGGTTGAGTGAATCAATTCACAAACTTTCGGCGCTGAGGCGCACGAAGATCCATGATATTGGCCGGTGGGACACCCTCGGGAGGCCTGTGGGCCCCGTCAGCAGGAGAGACGCCTTCCGGGCCGCTGGGGCAAGGGGAGTTGGCGGGCCGGATTGGATCATGGCCGTCAACTGTCAGCAAGGCGTGTGTCGTTGCCCATGGGCGATCACCCGCGGGCCGGTCGGTGTCGGCCCTGCCGGGGGTCGGGAGAGGCGGGAGGGGCAGGAGAGGCCCGGCCGGTGTGGTGTATAGGGCGTGTTCGATCCGGCTGTTGCCCCGGGGCCGGGCCGGGAGGCCCTGTCGCCGGTGACCCGGTGACCCGGTGACCCGGCGGTGACCCGCTCAGCGCGTGCCGACGGTACGCCTTGAGCCCGAGCCCGGCGACCGGGTCCCCCGCCGGAGGCGGTCACGCGGGGTGGAACGTCGCCGTGCCCGAGGCCGTGACGGCCGCTTCGTCGCCCGGGCGGAACTCCGGTGCGCCCGGGGCGCGGACCATGATCCGGCCGGTCTCCGGGATGTCGAGGAGGATCAGCGCGTCGTGGCCGTGGTAGCGGACCTCGGTGACCCGGCCGCGTACCCCCGAATCCGCCGTCACCGGTGCCAGGCCGAGCTGTTCGGGGCGGAGGACGACCGTCCCCGGGCCCTTCGCGTCCGCCGCGACCGAGACCGGCCCGAGGGCGGTTTCGGCACGTCCGCCGGTGGCCTGCGCGGGCAGGACGACCGCCTCGCCGACGAACGACGCCACCCAGGGATCGGCGGGGGCCGTGTACAGCTCGTCCGGCCTGCCGCACTGGGCGACCCGGCCGTCGCGGATCACCGCGACGCGGTCCGCGCAGGACAGCGCCTCCTCCTGGTCGTGCGTGACCAGGACCGCCGTCGCCCCCGCGGCCCGCAGCGCGGCCCGGATATCGGAGCGCAGACCCGCGCGCAGGGCGCTGTCGAGGGCGTTGAACGGCTCGTCGAGGAGGACCAGCGCGGGCCGGGGCGCCAGGGCGCGGGCGAGGGCGACGCGCTGCTGCTGGCCGCCGGAGAGCTCGTGCGGCATCCGGTCGCCGTACTCCGCGAGGCCGACGAGTCCGAGCATCTCGGCCGTACGGGCGCGGCGTTCCGCACGGCCGGTCCCGGTCAGTCCGAAGGCGACGTTGCGGGCGACGCTGAGATGGGGGAAGAGGGCGCCCTCCTGGGCGACGATGCCCACGCCCCGCCGCTCCGGCGCGATCTGGATGCCGGGCCCGCTGATCACCCGGTCGCCGAGGGCGACCTCGCCCGCGTCGGGCGCGATGAAACCGGCGATGATCCGCAGCAGGGTCGTCTTGCCGCAGCCGGAGGGTCCGAGGACGGCGGCGAGTTCCCCGGCGCCGACGGTGAGATCGAGCCCGTGGAGCACCCGGTCACCACGGCCGTACGAACTGGTCACGCCGCGGATGCTCAGTCCGGCCGGTCCCTCGCCGGACGAAGTTCCCGCGACGGAGGCGGAGGGGTCGGTCACGCCGGTCATGAGCGCCTTCCGAGCAGATAGGAGGGGACGGCCGCGATCAGCACGATGGCCGCCGCGTACGGTGCGGCTCCGGCGAACGCGCCCGCGCCGGTCTCGGTCCACAGCCGGGTCGCGAGGGTGTCCGTACCGGTCGGCCGGAGCAGCAGGGTCGCGGGGAGTTCCTTCATGATGACGACGAAGGTGAGCGCGGCGCCCGCGCCGATACCGGGCGCGGCGAGCGGGACCGTGATCTCCCGCAGCACCTGGAGCGGCCTTCGGCCGAGGGAGCGGGCGACGTCCTCCAGAACGGGCGGCGCCTGGAGCACGGCGGCCCGTGCGGAGGCGACGGCCACCGGCAGGAAGAGCACCACGTACGCGGTGATCAGCAGCGGCAGCTCCTGGTAGACCGGGTAGGCGTAGCGCACGGCGAAGAAGACGAGGGCGAGCCCGACGGTGATGCCGGGCACCGCGTGGCCCGCGTACACCGACTGCTCCAGCAGTCCCGCGAGACGGCCGCGGTAGCGGGCGGACAGCACCCCGACCGGCAGGGCGAGCAGCGTGGTCACCGCGGCGCCGACGGCGGCCACGGTGACCGTGGCGAGGGTGGCGTCCCAGAACTTCTCGGCGTCGAAGCCGGAGTTGCCGACGGTCAGCCAGTAGCCGAGGGTCGCCAGGGGGAAGACGACGGCGGCGCCCGCGACGGCGGCGCACCAGCCGAGCGCGGGCCCGGTGCCGTGGCCCAGCCGCAGGGTTACGGGCGGACGGGCGCTGCCCCGGCCGGTGCGGGCATGCCCGGCGCGGCCCCGGGTGCGGTTCTCCGCGAGCACCAGCAGAACAGTCATCACGACCAGGACGCAGCCGAGGACCGCGGCCGGGGTGCGGTCGAAACTGGCCTGGTAGGAGGTGTGGATCGCCCGGGTGAAGGTGTCGTAGCGGGTGATGGAGACGGAGCCGAAGTCGGAGAGCACGTACAGCGCGACGAGGATCGCGCCGCCCGCCGCGGCGGGCCGCAGCTGCGGCAGGGTGATCCGGACGAAGGTGCGGAACGCGCCGCTGCCCAGGGAGCGGGCGGCCTCCTCCTGGGCCGGGTCGATCCCCCGCAGGACCGCCGCGACCGGCAGGAAGACATAGGGGAAGCAGGCGAAGGTGAGGGTGATCGCCGCCCCCGGCAGCCCCTCCAGCGACGGGAACGCCGAGATCCAGGTGAACGCCGCGACATAGCTCGGCACGGCCAGCGGCAGGGTCGCGAGGACCGCCCAGGCCCGGCGGCCGGGGAGATCGGTGCGGACCGTCAGCCAGGCCAGCGAGATGCCGAGCAGCAGCGAACCGGCGACGACGATCGCGGTCAGCCAGAGGCTGCGGCCCAGGAGTTCGAGGGTGCGCTCCTCGGTGACGATGTCCCAGGCGAAGCCCCAGCCGCGTTCCATGGCGCGCACGCCGAGATAGCCGAGCGGCAGCAGCGCGATCAGCGCCGCCGCCGCGGCGGGCAGGAGCAGGACCAGGGGCGGGGTACGCCGACCGGCTGCCGCGCGGGGCGCGGCAGCCGGGGTGCGCACGGACCTGGTGGTGTCGGTGCTCAAGGGGGTGGTGTTCTCGTCTCCGGGGACGTGGCTGGTGACCGGTTCGGTCAGACCATGCCGGCTTCGCGGATCAGCTCCAGGGTCTTCTGGAGGGAGTCGAGCTTGCCGAGGTCGATCTTGGGGGCCTTCAGGGACGCCAGCGGCGGCAGCCCCTCGACGGGCGAGGCGACCCCGGCGACCAGCGGGTACTCCTTGGTCTCGGTGGCGAAGTACTTCTGGGCCTCGTCGGAGAGGAGGTAGTCGACGGCCTTCTCGGCCGCGGCGCTCTGGCCGCCGTCCTTGAGGACACCGACGCCCGCGACGTTGACCAGGGCGCCCGCGTCACCACCGGGCAGGAAGTGGATCTTGGCCTTGAGCTTGTCGGCGCCGACCTCGGACGCCTTCTCGTACCAGTAGTAGTGGTTGATCAGACCGAGGGCGACCTCGCCCTTGTCGACCGCGTCGAGGATCGCGCCGTTCTTGTCGTACGCCTTGGCGCCGTTGGCCTTGAGGTCCTTCAGCCACTTCTTGGTGGCCTCGTCGCCCTCCAGGACGCGCATACCGGTGACGAAGGCCTGGAAGGAGGCGTTGGTGGGCGCGTAGCCGACCTTGCCCTTCCACTCGGGCTTCGTCAGGTCCTTGACGCTGTCCGGGGCCTTGGGGGCCAGAGCCGGGTTGTAGGCGATGACGCGGGAGCGGCCGGAGACGCCGGCCCAGTCACCCGCGCTGCCGCGGAAGGCGGCGTCGACCTTGTTCAGGGACTTCTCGGGCAGCTTCGCCAGCAGACCGGCGTTGGAGAGCGCGCCGAGGGCGCCCGCGTCCTGGGAGAAGAAGAGACCGGCCTTGGTCTTCTTGCCCTCCTCCAGGATCTGCGCCGCGAGTTCGGCGCTGTCGCCGTAGCGGACCTCGACCTTGGTGCCGGTCGCCTTCTCCAGCTTCTCGATGATCGGGGAGATCAGCTTCTCGTTGCGGCCGGAGTAGATCACCAGCTCGTCGGCGCTCTGCGCCTTCGCGCCGTCCTTCTTGTCGCTCTTGTCGCTCTTGTCGTCGGAGCCGCAGGCGGCGAGGACGGGAACGAGCAGCGCGGCGGATATGCCGAGGACGGTGGCCCGGCGGGCGAGCGGACGGCGCATGGGTGCCTCCTGGAGGACCGTGATGACCGGACGGGCAGGAGCCGGGCCGTCGCACGGGAAGAGAATCTGACGTCCCTATAAATATGGTGAGCCTTGCCTTAGTGTCAATTTCAGGCCAAGGGGTGGGCGGTCCGGGACCGGGCTGCCGTGGGTCTCGGCTGGTCGTCGCCGTCGGATGCGATCGTGCCCGGTCCGGCCCCCGGAGGTCGAGAACCGGCCAACCCTGCCCGGGGCGGTGGCTCAGCTCATCCGCAGCGCGAGGAAGAAGTCGAGCTTGTCCTCCAGCCGTGCCAGATCGCGGCCCGTGAGCTGTTCGATCCGGCCCACCCGGTAGCGCAGGGTGTTGACGTGCAGATGGAGCTGGGCCGCGCAGCGCGTCCAGGAGCCGTCGGAGTCGAGGAACGCCTCCAGCGTCGGGACCAGTTCGGCCCGGTGCCGCCGGTCGTACTCCCGCAGCGGGTCGAGCAGCCGGGCCGTGAAGGCCCGGCGGACGTCGTCCGGGACGAACGGCAGCAGCAGGACGTGCGAGGCCAGTTCGTGGTGACCGGCCGCGCAGACCCGGCCGGGACGGGCCGCGGCGACCCGCCGGGCGTGCCGGGCCTCCTCCAGCGCACCGCGCAGCCCCTCGGCCGACGAGACCGCGGCGCTGACGCCGAGGGTGAGCCGCCCGTCGCCGTCGAGCCCGGCCGACAGCGGCTCCCGGACGGCCGCCAGAAGCGTCTCCGCGTGGAGGGCCTCCTCGACGGCGGGCCCGTCACCGGTGGGCGGCAGCACGGACAGCGGTACGAGGGCGATGGCCTCGCCGCCGGTGTGCGCGACGGCGATCCGGTCCGCCGGCTCGGCGCCCTGGGCCGCCGGGTCGACGAGGATCTCCTCCAGCAGCGCCCGGGCGACCCGACCGGCGGCCGTGTCGTCGCCGTCGGCATCGACGCCGCCGTTGCCGTCCCGGCTCCAGTCGACCCGGGCCACCACGACCTGCCAGTGCGGCGCGGTGTCCGGGCCCGGCAGCAGCACGGGCGCGGCGACCCGGAGCCGGGCCGCGATCTCGGCGGGCGCCGCACCCGACTGAACCAGCTCCAGCACCTCCGCGGCGAGCCTGCGGCGGACCGTACGGGCCGCGTCGCGGCGGTCGCGCTCGACCGCGATGAGCTGGGTGACCCCCTGGAGGAGGTCGAGCCGGGCGGCGGGCCAGTCCGCCGCGTCCGCCTCGACCGCGAGCAGCCAGTCGGAGAGCACGGCCCCGCGGGCCTCCCCTGGGGTCCCCGCCGGGGTGTCCGCCGCGGCGCCGATCGGGAAGAGGGAGTACGCGGTCCCCTCCACGGTCACCTGGTGGGGCGGGCGGCGTCCGGCCCGGGAGGCCGCGAGATGCTCCGCGGCGAGAGCGGTGCCCACTGCCGCGGGCAGCGCTCCGGCTGCGATCGCCGCGGTCCCGGCGGTATCGGTGATCTCTGTGGTTGCGCCGGTCCCGGCTGTGGATGCCGCGCCCGGATCCGTACCCTCGGAGGCATCGGCGCCGGGCCCGCCCGGCGCGCCGACGCCGGGGCCCGCGATCCGCCGCCCGGTCGGCGAGAGCAGCCAGGCCCGCAGGTCCAGATCGGAGCCGAGCAGCCCGAGGACGACCTCCGGCCCGCCGCCCGCCGCGCCCGAGGTCATCATCCGGCGGTGCCGGTCCACGACCGCGGCGAGATCGCCCGCCCGCTCGCCGGAGACCTGGCGCACCACGTACTCGGTGATCGTCGCGAAGGCCACCGACTCGTGGACCGCGAACAGCGGCATCCGGTACCGGGCGCACGCCTCCACCAGATCGTCCGGCACCCGGCCCAGCTCCGCCTCGCCGGCCGCAAGCCCGGCCACCCGGGCCTCCGCCAGGATCCGTACGAAAGGTTCCGAATCCTCCGGCGCATGCCGCCACGCCAGGCCGGTGAGCACCAGCTCGCCGCCCGAGAGATAGCGGCTCGGGTCCCGCAGGTCCGTGGTCATGACCCCGCGTACCGAGCGGTCCAGCTCGTCGTCCCCGCCGAGCAGCCGCAGCCCCAGCGCCTCGTTCTCCAGCAGTGCGCGCAGCCGCATTCCGTAGCCGCCGATCCGTTCGTCGTAACCCCGTCGCCACGGCAGGCCGCTGTGCGCGGCGCCTGCGGCGTACCGTCCTGTCTTTCGTCTGAATCTACAAGAAGTACGGGCGGACCAGCCAACTCCTTCAGGCGTTCGGTGACTGCACCGGGGGCGCCCCGCTTTGTGTACTGGGCCTGCGCGGCGTGCAATCGGAAGCGGGGAGGGGCGACGGAACAGTCGGCACGGCAGACACGGCAGGAACAGCGGCGGACGCATCGCACCACCGGACGTACCGCACCACCGGACAGAAGGGACCCCGGCGCATGGAATTCCTCCGGCCCGCCACCTGGGACGAGGCCCTCGCCGCCAAGGCCGCGCACCCGGCGGCGGTCCCCGTCGCCGGCGGTACCGACGTCATGGTCGAGATCAACTTCGACCACCGCAGACCCGGCCACCTCATGGACCTCAACCGCATCGACGAGCTGGGGCAGTGGGAGGTCGGCGAGACCGCGGTACGGCTCGGCGCCTCCGTCCCGTACACCCGGATCATCACGGAGCTGCGGGACGAGCTGCCCGGCCTGGCGCTCGCCTCCCGCACCGTCGCCTCCCCCCAGATCCGCAACCGCGGCGGCGTCGGCGGCAATCTGGGCACCGCGTCCCCGGCGGGCGACGCCCATCCGGCGCTGCTCGCCGCGGGCGCCGAGGTCGAGGTGGCCTCCGTACGCGGCAGTCGCCGCATCCCGATCGACGCCTTCTACACGGGCGTCAAACGCAACGCCCTCGCGCCCGACGAACTGATCCGGGCCGTCCATATCGCCCGCGCGGGCGGCCCCCAGCAGTTCGGCAAGGTCGGCACCCGCAACGCCATGGTGATCGCGGTCTGCGCCTTCGGACTGGCGCTCCACCCCGACACCCGGACCGTCCGCACCGGCATCGGCTCCGCCGCGCCCACACCCGTTCGGGCGAAGGCCGCCGAGGAGTTTCTCGCCGCGGCGCTGGCGGAAGGCGGCTGCTGGGAGAACGGGAAGGCCGTGAGCCCCGCGGCGGCCGCGGAGTTCGCCGCCCTGGCCGCCGGGGCGTGCAGCCCGATCGACGACGTCCGGGGTACGGCCGCCTACCGGCGGCACGCCGTCGGCGTCCTGGCCCGCCGCACCCTGACCTGGGCCTGGGAGGAGTACCGCGGCGGCGGGGGTGCCCGGAGCCGTACGACCGGAAACACCCGGCCCCCCGGCCCCGCCCGGGGCGCCGAAGGAACAGAGGGAGCAGCCTGATGCGGGTCACCTTCACCGTCAACGGCCGGCGGGCCGAGGCCGACGACGTCTGGGAGGGCGAGAGCCTGCTCTACGTCCTGCGCGAGCGGCTCGGGCTCCCCGGCTCCAAGAACGCCTGCGAACAGGGCGAATGCGGTTCCTGTACGGTCCGCCTCGACGGGGTGCCGGTCTGCTCCTGCCTGGTGGCCGCGGGACAGGCCGAGGGCCGGGACGTGATCACCGTCGAAGGGCTCGCCGCCCTCGCCCGCAGCCGCGCCCGGCCGAAGACGCCGGAAGCGGCAGGACCGGACGCCGGAGGACCGGCCCTCGCCCCCGTCCAGCAGGCGTTCGTCGACGCCGGGGCCGTCCAGTGCGGATTCTGCACCCCCGGCCTCCTCGTCGCCGCCGACGAACTCCTCGAACACACCCCCGACCCGTCCGACGCCGATATCCGCGAGGCCCTCTCCGGCAACCTCTGCCGCTGCACCGGCTACGAGAAGATCCTCGACGCGGTCCGCCTCGCCGCCGTCCGCCAGGGCACCGCGGACGACCCGGAAGGACCCGTACGATGACCGCCACCGGCGCCCCCACGGGGCTCACCCAGGGCTCCCGCACCCGCGGCGGAATAGGCGAGTCCACCCTCCGCCCCGATGGAATCCTCAAGGTCACCGGGGAGTTCGCCTACGCGTCGGACATGTGGCACGAGGACATGATCTGGGGCCACACCCTGCGCTCCACCACCGCCCATGCCGAGATCCGGAGCATCGACACCGCCGAGGCCCTCGCGACCCCCGGGGTGTACGCGGTCCTCACCTACGACGACCTGCCCGCCGCCGTGAAGCACTACGGGCTGGAGATCAAAGACACCCCCGCCCTCGCCCACGGCAAGGTCCGCCACCACGGCGAACCCGTCGCCCTGGTCGCCGCCGACCACCCCGAGACCGCCCGCCGGGCCGCCGCGAAGATCCGTGTCGACTACGCCGAACTGCCCGTCGTCACCGACGAGGCCTCCGCCACCGCGCCCGGCGCCGTACTCCTCCACGAACACCGCACCGACCACCACAGCGGTCGGGTCCCGCACCCCAACATCGTCCACCGGCAGCCGATCGTCCGCGGCGACGCCGCGGCCGCCGCCCGCCGCGCCGATGTGATCGTCACCGGCGAATACGTCTTCGGCATGCAGGACCAGGCCTTCCTGGGACCCGAATCGGGGCTGGCGGTCCCGGCCGACGACGGCGGGGTCGACCTCTATGTGGCCACCCAGTGGCTCCACTCCGACCGCGGCCAGATCGCCCCCGTCCTCGGACTGCCCGAGGAGAAGGTACGGATGACCCTCTCCGGCGTCGGCGGCGCCTTCGGCGGACGCGAGGACCTGTCGATGCAGATCCACGCCTGTCTGCTCGCCCTGCGGACCGGAAAACCGGTCAAAATGGTCTACAACCGCTTCGAGTCCTTCTTCGGGCACGTCCACCGCCACCCGGCCAGGCTCCACTACGAACACGGCGCCACCCGCGACGGAAAGCTCACCCACGTCCGCTGCCGGATCGTCCTCGACGGCGGCGCCTACGCCTCCTCCTCCCCGGCCGTCGTCGGCAACGCGGCGTCCCTCGGCATCGGCCCCTATGTCGTCGACGACGTCGACATCGAAGTGTTCGCCCTCTACACCAACAACCCGCCGTGCGGGGCCATGCGCGGCTTCGGCGCCGTCCAGGCCTGCTTCGCCTACGAGGCCCAGATGGACAAGCTGGCCGCCGCCCTCGGCACGGACCCCGTCGAACTGCGGCGGCTCAACGCCATGGCCCAGGGCGCCACCATGCCCACCGGACAGACCGTCGACTCCCCGGCGCCGGTCGCCGAACTGCTGCGCCGGGTCAAGGCCCTGCCCCTGCCCCCGGAACGGCAGTGGGAGGTCGCGGGCGGCGGCCCCGATGTGCGCGCCCTGCCCGGCGGACTGTCCAACACCACCCACGGCGAAGGCGTGGTCCGGGGCGTCGGCTACGCCGTCGGCATCAAGAACGTCGGCTTCTCCGAGGGCTTCGACGACTACTCGACCGCCCGGGTCCGGATGGAGGTCGTGGGCGGCGTCGCGGTGGCGACCGTCCACACCGCGATGGCGGAGGTCGGCCAGGGCGGGGTCACCGTCCACGCCCAGATCGCCCGGACCGAACTCGGTGTCGCCCAGGTCACCGTCCAGCCCGCCGACACCCGCGTCGGCTCGGCCGGCTCCACCTCCGCCTCCCGCCAGACGTATGTCACCGGCGGAGCCGTCAAAGCCGCCTGCGAAACCGTCCGCGAGCGGGTCCTCGACCTCGGCCGCCGCCGGCTGGGCAGCCGACACCCGGCCTGGGCGACCGCCGGACTCCGGCTGGAGGACGGCAGGGTGGTCACCGACGGCGGCGAGGTGCTCGCCGACCTCACCGACGTCCTGGAGGACGACGCCGTCGAGGTCGAACAGGAGTGGCGGCACCGGCCCACCCAGGCCTTCGACCCCGTCACCGGACAGGGCAACGGACACGTCCAGTACTCCTTCGCCGCCCACCGGGCCGTCGTCGAGGTCGACACCGAACTCGGCCTGGTCAAGGTCGTCGAACTGGCCTGCGCCCAGGACGTCGGAAAGGCACTCAACCCGCTCTCCGTCGTCGGCCAGATCCACGGCGGCTCCACCCAGGGCCTTGGTATGGCCGTCATGGAGGAGATCCTCGTCGACCCCGTCACCGCCAAGGTCCGCAACCCGTCCTTCACCGACTATCTGATCCCCACCATCCTCGACACGCCCACCATGCCCGTCGACGTCCTCGAACTCGCCGACGAGCACGCGCCGTACGGACTCCGCGGCGTCGGCGAGGCGCCCACCCTGTCCTCCACACCCGCGGTGCTGGCCGCGATCCGCGCCGCCACCGGCCTGGAGCTGAACCGCACCCCCGTCCGCCCGGAACACCTCACCGGGACGACACAGACCGGGCTCCGGTACGGCTGACGACGGTACGGACGGGAACCCCACGCAACCGTCGCCGTACCCCACCCGTACCGGAGCCCAGCCCCCGGCGAACCGGCCAACCGGCGAACCGGAGCATCGGAGAGAGGAGCGCCCGCCGTGCTCGACATCGCCGAACAACTGCACCTGTGGTCCCGGCAGGGCCGGAAGTACGCCGTCGCGACCGTCGTGTCCGTCAGCGGCAGCGCGCCCCGGCAGCCCGGCGCCGCCCTCGCCGTCGACACCGCCGGTACGGCCGTCGGCTCCGTCTCCGGCGGCTGCGTCGAAGGCGCGGTCTACGAGCTGTGCGTCCGCGCCCTGCACGAAGGACGCGCCCTGCGGGAACGCTTCGGCTACAGCGACGACGATGCCTTCGCCACCGGCCTGAGCTGCGGCGGAGAGCTGGAAGTCCTGGTCACCCCGGTCGGCCCCGAAGGACCCGAGACCGAAGCCGTCGCCCGCGCCGCGCGCGGCGAGGCCACCGCCCTCGTCCGGATCGCCGACGGACCCGAGGGCCTCATCGGCCGCGCCCTGCTCGTCACCCCCGGCGGCGCCTACCGCGGCACCCTCGGCGGCGGTACGGAGTTCGACCGCACCGCCGCCGCCGAAGCCGGGGCCCTGCTGGCGGCGGGCCGTACCGGCACCGTCCCCGTCGGACGGGACGGCAGCCGCTGCGGCAGCCCGCTCACCCTCCTCGTCGAGTCCAGCGCCCCACCCCCACGCATGATCGTCTTCGGGGCGATCGACTTCGCCGCAGCGCTGGTGCGCCTGGGTAAATTCCTCGGCCACCACGTCACCGTCTGCGACGCCCGGCCGGTCTTCGCCACCGCCGAACGCTTCCCCGACGCCGACGAGGTCGTCGTCGACTGGCCGCACCGCTACCTCCGGTCCACGGCGACCGACACCCGGACGGTGCTGTGCGTCCTCACCCACGACGCCAAGTTCGACATACCCCTGCTGGTCCACGCCCTGCGGCTGCCCGTCGCCTATATCGGCGCGATGGGCTCCCGCCGCACCCATCGCGACCGGGAGCGGCGGCTCCGCGCGGCCGGGGTGACGGAGCGCCAGCTGGCCGCCCTGCACAGCCCCATCGGGCTCGACCTCGGGGCGCGCACCCCCGAGGAGACCGCGCTGTCGATCGCCGCCGAGATCGTGGCCCGCCGCCGGGGCGGCAGCGGAGCGCCGCTGACCGGGGCGGACACCCCGATCCACCACGACGCGCCGAGGCCCGGCCGGATCGGCTCCGTCGCCTGACCGGCCGGGGCGCGAGCCTCGTCGCCGGAGGCCGTGTCGTCAGAATCCTGCCTGGCCCGCGACGCCCGGCACGCACACTCTCCCCCTGTGCCCTTCGGGCACGGGTGGAGGTTCACCCTCTGGGCTACCGCCCCCCGGCTTCGCCAGGGGGGACCTCCACCGCCTTGCGATGGCACGCACCTGGAGGGCCTCCCCCGTAGCCCTTCGGGCCCGGGGGCACCCCCACCAGCCGCAGGGCTGCGGGAGTTGCAGGCCCCCGCCCTACGGGCAGACGACGCTATGTGTCGGACACGGCCTACGGGCCGCTCGGCTCAGCCGCGGCGGCGGGCCACCACCAGCCGGCAGTTCGGACTGCCGTCGGGCCGCCGGCCCAGCTCCTCCAGAGCCCGCAGCTCCACCGCGAACCCGGCCCGCTCCAGATCCGCCCGCACCGGACCCAGCGGGAAGGTGCGGTAGTACATGACGAACGGCGGCCGCCACACGGCGTTCCGCACCCGCATCGCCGCGTCGAAGCCCCACAGCGTCCAGTACGGCAGCGAGCCCACCGGCGGCGGCGCCGGCAGCGGGAAGGCGAACACCCCGCCCGGCCGCAGGGCCCGGCACACCCCGGCGAAGAGCGCCGGACGCTCCTCGGGCAGGAAATGTCCGAACGCCCCGAAACTCACCGCCAGATCGAAGCCCGCCGCGAACGGCAGCGCCCGGGCGTCGGCCCGTACCCACTCCACCGCGGGCGCCGCGGCCGGATCCGGCCCCGGCGCATGGGCCGCCCGGGCCCGGTCCAGCATGCCCCCGCTGAAGTCCACGCCGACGACCCGTTCCTCACACAGCCTGCGCAGCACCCCTACGCCCGCACCCGTACCGGTGCAGACGTCCAGACCGGTACCGAACGGACCGAGTGGACGGACGGCCGCGACGAACGGATCGAGGAAACGGCCGGGCGTACGGAACGGGGTCTCGTCGAACTTCGGGGCCAGCAGGTCGTAACCGCGCTCCACCGAGGAGAGCGCCTGGACGGCCAGTTCGCGCAGCGTGGGTCCGGATGAGGTGAACACCGTCCTCACCCTACGTCCCCGGCCCGAAGTTCCGTTGAACCGATTCCCGGTCCCGTACGTACTACCGGTGAGGCCGCCGGAGCGCGGTGGAGTCGGGCGCGCGGCGAACGGATCCCTGTGGGGTGCATTCCGGCCGGATCCCCGACGACCGGGTGAGTAAACGGTAAGCAAATGCGAACATCGGAGCAGGGGCGGCAGCTACCTTCGCCCCCAACAGCCCGAGGAGGCCGACCCGAGGAGTGCGACGCGTCCCCCGAGCCCGAGGTGTGCGGCACGTCCGGCCCTCCTGATCCGGCCCGGTCGCCCGCGTCCCTCCGTACGACACCGTATTCCCGGCCCCTCCGCATCCCCGTCCGCCATTCCCCGACGAAAAATCCTCCATGGTGTGTCACATGCCGATCCGCAACATCGCCCCCGTCCGCATTCCCGTACGGATTTCCCTTCCCGGCACGGGAATTCGACGAAGAGGTACCGTCGGGGTCGCCCATTCCTCGATGGTCACGCCCGCCCCGGGAACCCCGGTGGACCCGGCCGCGACGCGTGTCCCGCGGACCATTGGCGCCGGTGCTCCGTCCGGTCGTATGGTTCGGTAACGCCGGATGTTCGGGCGGCGAAACCCATGGCCGACAACAGGAACAGAGATGACCGACGAGCCTCGGATTCCGGCACTGCTGGGCAGGCCCGAGCGCATGTGGCAACGCGCCGTCGTGCTCGTACTGATCGCTGTCACCAGAACGACCAGACCCGTATTCCGGCTCGGTGACCGGGAACTGTCCTGCGCGCA
Organism: Streptomyces tsukubensis; assembly: GCF_003932715.1. Lineage (NCBI taxonomy): Bacteria > Bacillati > Actinomycetota > Actinomycetes > Kitasatosporales > Streptomycetaceae > Streptomyces > Streptomyces tsukubensis. Next base: position 6,661,112 of record NZ_CP020700.1, read on the forward strand.
TTCCAACGGCGGCTGGACCCTGGCCCTGCTCTCGGACGGAAAGGCCGTGTTCTACGGTCAGGACGTCGACTGCAGCGACACCACCTATGTCGGCGACAAGCCCGTCGACCTGCTGGCCGACGCGCCCGACTGGCTGCCCCACCAGAAGCTGCGCGAACTCAACGACGGCTACGACCTCGGCTATCTGTACTGGTGGGAGGAGGGCCGCTGGCAGCGCGCCCCCTATCCCGAGTACGTCGACGACGACGGCCTCGCGGCCTCCTGCGACGGCTACGCGGGCATCTTCGACGACCGCTCCCTGGCCGACAGCTTCGCGGACGCGGGCTACCGGGACCCCGCGGCGGCCGAGCGGTTCGTCGCCCGGGTGGCCGCGGGCACGGTCAACGCCGACGTCCTGGAGGAGCTGATCGACTCCGCCTCCGAACCGGGTCCGCTGCCCCGTGAGTCGCGGGTGCCCAATGCCCTGGAGTGGGCGGCCCGTCTCGGCGTCGCGGAACGGCCGGGGGCCGGGCACCCGCGCTGACGGGCCGCCGGAGTGCGGGCCCGGCTCAGCCCGCGTGGACGAGCTGGTCCGCGAGCTTCGCCAGCCGCCGGACCGTACGCTCCCCGGTCGCGCCCGGCGCGGGTTCGGCCCGCAGGTCCCGGTCGTAGTAGGCGCCGTTGACGACGGCTGTCGCCGGGTCGCAGAGCCGCACCACATGGGCGGCGCCCTCGGCGGGCGGGGCACCCCGGTACGCGTACAGCGGCAGCAGCTCCGTCGAACAGACGCCGGGGTGCACCGAGACCGCGGTGATCCGGGGGTCGGCGGCGAAGGCGGTGAGGGCGAGCTGGGACTGGGCGTAGGCGGCGATCCGGGAGTAGCGGCGGGCCCGCTGCGGGTCGGTCCACTGGATGGACCCGCTGCGGTGCAACGAGGACGACACGTTCACGACCCGGCCCGCCGGAGCGGCGAGCAGCGCCGGGGCCAGCAGATCGGTCAGCAGATAGTGGGCGAGGAAGTTGACTTGGAACGCGATCTCGTTGCCGTCCCGGGTGAGCGTATGACGTTCGGGAGCGGCGAGACCGGCGTTGTTCACGAGGACGTCGACCCGCGGATGGGCCGCCAGGACGCGGGACGCCATCACCGTCACCTCCGCCAGCCCGGTGAAGTCCGCCGCGTACGGGTGCAGCCGGGTTCCGTCGGCGCCGCCGGTGGCGATCAGCGCGTCCGCCGCCGTCCGCGCCTCGTCGGCGGTACGCCCGTGCAGCAGCACGGTCGCTCCGCGTTCGGTGAGCAGCCGGGCGGTCTCCAGGCCGATACCGGAGGTCGCACCGGTCACCAGGACGGTCAGGGACGAGAGGTCGGAGCCGGACATGGTCCATCCAAGAGGAAGAAGTGACGGGAAGAGGTGAGCGGGGGCCGGGCCATGGCGGCGGACGCCCGGCCGGGGGCGCCGGAACGGGACTCGCGGCGCCCCCGGAGGGCGGTTCGGCCGCCGAACGGCCCTGGCCGCGCGCCGTCAGGCGACGCGCGGGGGGAGGGCGGCGGACGGCTCCCGGCAGCGACGCGGCAGGGACCGGTGCTCCTGACGAGGCGGCCGGCCGAGGAGGAACCACGCGCTGTTCACGATCTCCATCGAAGTGGGGGGAGGTGGCCGGGACAAGAAGGCGCACGGTTCTCTGACGCGCCCTTGCCGCCGTCCTGACGCCCCTTTGACGAGAGGGGACGGCGCGCTGACGGCACAATTCGGCGGCAGCGGATTTTGGTTGTCCGTTCAAATTTCTGGAGTGCGCCGGAAGGTCGGCGGCGGGGAATGGAAACTCCGGGGCAATTCCTCCCGCCGGTACCCCGGGCGGCCGTGCCGTTCCGGTGAGGTCGGTCACTGCCGTGAGTGCCGGGAAGTCCGCTCGGCCGGTGCACGGAGGCAAAGAGTCCGGCCGGACAGGGTGTTCGCCGGACCGGAATGCAAAACAGCGGACGGCCTTCCGCTGTCCGGTGAGCCGTCGTCCGGGCGCGGGGGAGCGCCGGTTCCGGAAGCACCGCGCGGGGCCGGCGGACATGACGGAATCCGGGGCCGTCCGGCCGGGGGAGTGGACGCCGGGATTCGCGGCCGGGAAGCCCGCGGCCGGTGCCTACGGCGGATGTCGGCCGGACGACGGCTGTCGCACCCGCGGCCTCAGTCGCGTGTGGAACCCCCCGGCACCAGCGCGCACGGCACCGAGACCGGCTCCGGCGCACGGCCGTTCAGCAGGTCGATCAGCATGCCCGCGCAGAGCGCCCCGATCCGGCGCGGAGAGAGCGTCAGCAGGGTCAGGGCCGGGCGGGCGCCCGGCTCCGCGTCCCCCGCCGCGGTCACCTGGAGACCGCCCGGAACGGCGATGCCCAGCTCCGCCGCGGCCGCCAGCAGGGCCTCCCCGTAGGTCTCGTTGAGCGCATGGACGCCGTCGGGCCGGTCGCCGCAGGTGAGCAGCCGCCGGGCCGCGTCCCGCGCGGGCTCCCCGTCGCGCACCCGCTCGATACGCGCGGGCAGCCCCCGTCCGGCGCACCAACGCGCGTAGGCCTGCTCGCTGTCGAGGGTGTACGAGTCCAGTTCGGGACCGGTCAGCAGCCCCGTGCGGCGGGCCCCGCGGCCGTACAGATGCTCCATGGCCAGCGGCAGGCCGGCCGTCATATCGCTGTGCACATAGGGGATCCGGGCATGCCCGGGGTCGAGCGGCCGGCCGTCGGTGACGAGGGCGAGCCCGCGCCGTACCGCCTCGGCGATCACGGGATCGCCCGCCACCGGGTCGACGACGATCAGCCCGTCCATCGGGATCCGGGTCCAGAGATCGGTGCCGGGCCTGGCCGGGACCACCACCAGGGCGTAGTCGCGGTCGACCGCCTCCACCATGGCACCGGCGGTCAGCGACGCGTAGTACGGGCGGTAGGTCCGCTCCCAGGCCTCGGCGCTCTGATGCCCGGCGGCCAGTCCGACGATGCCGGTACGGCCACTGAGCAGCACCTGAGCCGCGGGGTTGGGCCGGTAGCCGAGTTCGTCGGCGATCTCCCGCACCCGCTCCCGGCTGCGGGCGCTGACCTTGCCCTTGCCGTTGAGGGCGTGCGAGACGGTGGTGATGGAGAGCCCCGCGGCGCGGGCGACGTCCTTGATGCCGACCGAGCGCGCGGTCTCCGGAACGTGGTGCGGTCCGGCCGGTCCGGGCATCGCGTATCCCCTCCTGCTGATCGGTGGTGCGGTCCGCCCGCCCGGCCGGTTCACGGCCGTGGGGCGGACCCGGCGTCCTCGGCAGTCAATCTTCGGGCACCCCTTGACTGCCAAAACCTTTTGGTTGAGCATATCGGCCAGCTCTATCGCTCAAAAGGTTTTGGTTCGCACCGCTCCCGGCCGTGGGTCCGGATCCGGGCGGGCTTTCTCCACCGGGGCTCCGTCCCCGGCGGAGGGCCCGCCTGAACCGGACTTCGGCGAACCCCGCGAGGAGCGCACCAAGGCGTTCCTCCAGCAGACTGCGGAGGCAGGACGACTGTGACCACATCGCAGGTCACCCCGCGGATCCTGGTGATCCAGCACGAGGACGGCACCGGCCCCGGCCTGGTGGGAGAGGAACTGACGGCGGCCGGGCTCGCGCTGCACCCGGTCCATCCCTGGGACGGGGACGAGCTGCCCGCGTCCCTCGACGGCTGTGCCGGACTGCTGGTGCTGGGCGGCGCGGCCAACGCGGACGACGAGGAGGCCCTGCCCTGGCTGCCCGCCGTGCGGGTCCTCGTCCGCGAGGCCGTCGACTCCTCGGTACCGCTGCTCGGGATATGCCTCGGCGGCCAGATCATGGCCTCCGCGCTCGGCGGCTCGGTCCGGGTCCGCGACCGGGGTCCCGAGGTGGGTGCCGTACCGCTGCGCAGGCTGCCCGCGGCCGACGGGGACCCGCTCTTCGGCTCCGTACCCGACGGGGCCCGGGCCGCCCAGTGGCACTGGGACGAGATAGGCGCCCTGCCCCCGGGCGCCGTTCCGCTGCTGACCGGTGACGACTGCCTCCACCAGGCCTTCCGGGTCGGTCCGCGGGCCTGGGGAGTGCAGTTCCACCCCGAGGTACTCGGCGACGCGGTCGCGGACTGGTCGCTCTCCGACGGCCCGGCGGTCGCCCGGGCGGGCGGTGACCCCGGCGCGGCCGTCGCCTCGGTCCGGGCCGCGGAGGCGGAGCTCCGCACGGTGTGGTCGCGGACGGCCAGGGCCTGGGCGGACGTGGCGCTCGCCGCCGGCCCCGGGGCCCGGCGGGATCCCTGAGGACCCCGGGGGGCCCTCGGCGGGAGGTGCCCGTCAGGGTTCCGGCGGGCCGTCGATCAGCCTGCCCCCGGCGTCGTACACCCAGGGGTTCGCCGTGCAGCCCTTCAACCCCTTTATCTGCTGCATCATCGCCGGGGCCGGGCGGCCCCGGCCCGGGCAGCCTCGGTGGCCGTGGCCCAGGACATGACCGGCCTCGTGGTTGATGATCAGGGCGTGGTAGTCGTCCGGCCGGCCGAGGTACTGGGGGCTGAGCTCTATCCACCGGCGGACGTTGACCACCAGATGCGGGGCGCCGGCACAGTTGACCTGCCCCCTGGTCTTCAGACCCCACTGGCCGCAGAGGCGGTCGGTGGTGCCGGGGGAGACGATGTGGATCAGCATGTCGTACGGGGGCGATCCGACCCGCTGGAAGGAGGCGGCGCCCTGCCGGGTCCAGCCGCGGGGGTCGCGGAGGATGCCGTCGATCTCGGCGGCGACGTCGTCGACGTCCAGCCCCGTGCCGTGCTCCAGTTTCACCCCGTACCGGACGAGCCGCCCCTTGGTGCCCGCCCGGGGCCCGGTGCCCTTGGCCCAGGTGTACGTTCCGGGCCCGTTGACCGCATAGCGGATCCGCTCGGCCGGCCGGTCCTCGCCGCGCGAGCGCGTTTCGCCGGAGGCCGCGACGGAGGCGGAGGCGCGCGGCGGGGGAGCGGACGCGGTGCGCGCGGGTCCGCCATCCACCGCCGGGGGCGCGGCCCGGTCCTCCGTCGGTTCGTCGGCCGGCAGCAGGGTGAGACCGGCCCAGCCCACCGCGGCCGTACAGAGGATCAGCAGCAGTACCCGGAGCGCCGTCGCGGTGGACGAGCGGCGGCCCCGCCGGGCCCGCCGGCCGCCCCGGGGCGCCGTCGCGGTGGAGGAGCGGCGGCGGCCGGGACGGGAAGCGGTCGTGAGCCGGCGGTCAGCCATGGGAGTTCAGCCTTCGTCGGGGACGTTCGGAGCGGGCCGGATCCGTCCGTACGGCGCCCGCCGGACCGCTGCGACCCCGGCCGGTGCCCGATGCGGCGGAAGCGCCGCGGCCCTGCTCTCCGGTCGGTGTACGGCGCCGGGCGGCGGTCACGGCCCGCGCACAGTCCACGCGAAGAAGCGTGCGATCACGGTGAGCGTATCCGCTCACCTGCTTTTCACATCGGACGCGGATACTTGATCCGGACCAACGCGGTGAGGAACGGTGGGAACGCATGAGGGTGCTGGTGGTCGAGGACGAGGAGCTGCTCGCCGGGGCGATGGCCGAGGGGCTGCGCGACGAAGGGCTGGCGGTCGACGTCGTCCACGACGGGGAGGCCGCACTGGAGAACCTGGCGGTGCACGCGTACGACGTGATGGTGCTCGACCGGGACCTCCCCCTGGTCCACGGTGACGAGGTGCTCCGCCGTACCGTCGCGTCCGGCGCGGAGGTACGGGTGCTGATGCTGACGGTCTCCACCACCGTCGCCGAACGGGTCGCGGGTCTCGGCCTGGGCGCCGACGACTATCTGACCAAGCCGTTCGCGTTCGCCGAACTCGTCGCCCGGATCCGGGCGCTGGGCCGCCGCTCGCGGCCCGCCGTACCGCCCGTACTGGAGCGGGCCGGCATCAGACTCGACCCGCATCTGCGGCAGACCACCCGCGACGGCCGGTACATCGCCCTGTCCCGCAAGGAGTTCGCGGTGCTGGAGGAGCTGCTCCGCGCCGACGGCGCGCCCGTTTCGGCGGAGGCGCTGCTGGAGCGCGCCTGGGACCAGAACGTGGATCCGTTCACCACCGTCGTCCGGGTCACCATGCGCTCCCTGCGGCGCAAGCTCGGCGGCGATCCCGTCATCGAGACGCTGACCGGCGTGGGTTACCGCATCCGATGATCCTGCGCGCGCTCGGCGGCAGCCTGCGGGTCCGGCTGACGGCCGTCTTCGGTCTGATGTTCTTCGTCGCGGGCGCGGCGATCTTCGGCGGGGCGCTGATCCTGGTGGGGAACAGCATGCAGTACACCTTGTCGCTGCCGTTCCCCACCGTGGAGCGGACGGCGGGCTCTTCGGTGTCGCAGACGCCGCAGGGACCCGGCCCCCGTCCCGAAACGTCGCCCGAAACGTCGCCCGAGACCCCGCCCCCGGCCACGATCCGGCCGACGGACCTCCCGACGGACCTGTCCACGGACCGGCCGACGGATCTGCCGACGGAGAAGCTCGGCGGAGGGTTCGCCGTCCCGGCCGACGGCCGTCCGGAGAACCAGGGCATCACCATCGACCCGGCGTCACGGGACCATGTCCTCGCCACCATGCAGACCAATCTCATGGCCAAGGGCGGGCTGACGGTGCTCGTCGTCGGGGTGATCGCCACCACCATGGGCTGGCTGGTGGCCGGACGGCTGCTGCGCCCGCTCAACCGGATCACCTCCACCGCGGAGCGGATCGCGGGCCGCACCCTGCACCAGCGCATCGGCCTCGACGAGCCGCCCGGTGAGGTGAAACGGCTCGCCGACTCCTTCGACAGCATGCTGGACCGGCTGGACCAGGCCTTCGCCGGGCAGGACCGGTTCATCGCCAACGCCGCCCATGAGCTCAAGACCCCGCTGGCGGTGGGCCGGACCCTGGTCGAAGTCGCGGTCGCCCGGCGCAACGCGCCCCCCGAGGTACGTCAGCTCGGGGAGAACCTCCTCGCGGTGAACGAGCGCCACGAGCGGCTGATCGACGCGCTGCTCACCCTGGCCCGGGCGGAGAGCGCCCCGGCCGAGAGCCACCCCGTCGACCTGGCGGCCGTCGCGGAGTCCGTCCTCACCCACACGGCCGCCGACGCGCAGCGCCGCAGACTGCAGGTGCAGCGGATCCTGGCGCCCGCGCCCGCACTCGGTGATCCGGTGCTGCTCGAACAACTCGTCCGCAACCTCGTGGACAACGCGGTCAAGTACAACGTCCCGGACGGGGTGCTCAGCGTGCACACCGGGACCGGACCGCTCGGCGCGTACATCGCGGTCGGCAATACCGGTGCCGTCATCGAAGCCCATGAGATCCCGGTGCTGTTCGAGCCGTTCCGGAGACTGACCGACCGGGTCGGTTCGGCGCGCGGCAGCGGGCTCGGGCTCTCCATCGTGCGGGCGGTGGCCCGTGCCCACCAGGGCGACACCACCGCCGAACCCAGGGCCGGAGGGGGACTCACCGTCACCGCGACGCTGCCCCTGCCGAAGGGCGCGCACCACGGTCCGGCCGCGGCAACTGGGCGTCACCGGCGGTGAGCTGACCCCGGGGCGGCCGTGGTGGACGTTCCGGCGCCCGCCGGGCCGGGCGGTTCGGCCGGCCACGGTCCGGCTGCGGCAACGTGCCTTCGGATGGACCCCGGCATCACCCCGCATGGCCGGAGTGGCACATGGCACATCGGGTGGACGTGGTGTTTAGATCCGTATGCGTACTTTGCGCACCTCGCCCGTACGCCCGCTTCGTCCCTGGCGTCACTGCGTCAGGTTGAAAGCGGTCCGGACGAAGGGGTCCGGGCCGGTAGCGGGCCGGCGGGCGGCGAACCCGCTCAGGTGCGAGGGCGTATGTACGCACGACGAATCCGGCTTTTATCACGACCAGGCGACAGGTGTGTCCTGCCGTCTCCGCAGTAAGGGTTCTTCACGTGAGCACGACAATTGTTGCGTCCGAGCGCCGTTCCTACCGCCTCGGCCGGGCGCCGGGCGGCGTCCCCCTGCTGGGCAACGCCCTCCAGCTCTTCCGCACCCCCCTCGACTATCTGCCCGGACTGCGCCACGAGGGAGACCTCGTCCGGCTGAAGATCGGCACCAGTACGGCGTACATGGCCTGTACCCACGACGTCGTCCAGGAAGTGCTGCACAACCCGCGGACGTTCGACAAGGGCGGCGAGTTCATCGACACGATGAAACTGCTGCTCGGCGACGGCGTCGGCACCTGCCCCGCCGCCAAGCACCGGCGGCAGCGGCGCTTCATCCAGCCCGCGTTCCAGCGCGACCGGCTCGACCACTACTGCAGGCTGATGCACGACGAGGTCACCGCCCTGGCGGGCTCCTGGCGGCCGGGCGCCGTCATCGACGCCGGTACGGAAATGAGCAGGCTCACCACCCGGGTCACCGCCCGCATGATGTTCTCCGCCGATATCGCCGCCGACGCCGTCACCGCGGTGCAACGCAACTTCCCCGTCGTCTGGAAGGGCGTCTACCGGCGGATGGTCATCCCCCTGCCGCTGCTCCACGCCCTGCCCACCCCGGCCAATATCCGGTTCACCAGGGCCCTTCGGCGGCTCGACGACGTCATCATCCGGATGCTCGACACCTACCGCCGTGACACCGCCGACCGCGACGACCTGCTGACGGTCCTGCTCACCGCCCGCGACGAACGCGGCATCGGACTGACCGACACCGAGATCCACGACGAGCTGATGACCGTGCTCGCGGCCGGAGTCGAAACCCCCGCCTCCGGTCTTACCTGGGCCTTCCATCTGCTGGCGGAGAACCCCGACGTGGAGCGGAAGCTGCTGGCCGAGGTCGATGCCGTCCTCGGCGGCCGCCCGGCCAGCGCCGCGGACCTGTCCGCCCTCCCGTACACCCAGCGGGTCGTCGCCGAAGCGCTCCGCCTCTACCCGCCGGTCTGGTTCATCACCCGGCGGGCCGTCACCGACACCCGGCTGGCCGGACACCCCGTACCCGCCGGTTCCAGCATCGTGTTCAGCCCGTACGCGCTCCACCGGGACCCGGACGTCTTCCGCGACCCCGAACGCTTCGACCCGGACCGCTGGCTGCCCGAGAACGCGTGCGAACTGCCCCGCAACGCCACCATCACCTTCGGCGGCGGCAGCCGCAAGTGTCTCGGCGACGTCCTGGCCAACCAGGAGGTCACCCTCGCCCTCGCCTCCATCACGGCCGCCTGGCGGCTGCGCCCGCTGCCCGGCCACCGGATCCGCCCGGTGGCCAAGGCCGAACTGACCACCGGTCCGCTGCCCATGACGACGGAGGCCCGCTCATGACCCCCACCCTCGCCGCGGCGGGCGGTCCCCGCCCGCTGCACCCCGCGCAGCCCCCGTACGCCCCCCACCCCGGGTACGCCCCCGACCACTTCCGGGGCCCGGACGTCCCGCCCGTCCATCCCTTCCAGCCGGCCCACCACCTCCCCGACGGGCACCCCGCCGACGGTCCCGCCGCGGCCGCGCACCCCGACCCGGGCAACGACCCCACCCGGGTCGCCGACCCCGCCACCGGCGCCCTCCTCGACCTCTGGCCCGGACCCGACCACCCCCTGCTCGCCCTCCAGCCCCATGTCTCCCCCTGGCTGGAGCACCTCGAAGCCTCCGTCATGGGCTGGGCCGACGCCTACGACCTCCTCGACAGCCCGGCCGCCCGCGACCGGCTCGCCCGCAGCCATCTCGGCGCCCTGATCGCCCGCTCCTACCCCGCCATGGGACTGCACCGCGCCGACGCCGTCGCCGGCTGGTTCACCTGGGCGTTCGTCATCGACGACTGCCACGACCGGCAGCCCGAGGGCCAGATCGACTACGACTCGTCCGCCTTCCGCATGCTCCGGTTGCTCACCCCCGACGCCACCCTGCCCGCCACCACCACCGCCAGCAGGCTCGACGCGATACTGGCCCGGGTCTGGCACGACCTGGCCCGCGACCGGAGCGCGGCCTGGCGAATGCGCTTCACCCTCCATATGACCCATTTCCTGGCCGCGTTCAAATACGAGTCCCTCAACCGCCGCCACCACCACACCCCCGGCCTCCTGGGCTACACCCAGCTGCGCCGCGCCTCCGGCGGGATCACCCCCTCCCTCGACCTGCTGGAGGTCGCGTCCGACCGGGAGATCCCCCCGCTGCTCCATGAGACCGACCAGTTCCAGACGATGTTCAAATGCGCCTCCGACGTCGTCGTCTGGGTCAACGACATCGTCTCCCTCCGCAAGGAACTCGTCGCGGGCGAGACCACGAACGGGGTCCTCGTCCTCGCCAGGGAGCGCGGCGGCGGCCTCCAGGACGCCATCGACGCCGTCTACGGCCGGGTGGGCGGCTGGGTCGCCGCATTCCGGCAGGCGCGCGAGGAACTGCGGGCGCTCTCCGGGCAGTGGCTCGGCCTCACCCGCGGCGAACGGCACGCCGTCGAGTCGTACGCAGACGGTATGGAGGCCTGGATGCGCGGCAACCTCGACTGGTCCTTCTCCTCCGACCGCTACCGGCGGGCCGACGGGGTGCGGCTGACCAGCGACACCGATCTGGTACGGGGCGGGGCACCGGGCCACCCGGACGGTACGGCCACCGGATACGCCCGGCCGTACGCGTCCGCCCACGGCCAGCAGCGGCCCGGGCCCGGCTACGGCCACGGGCTGCCGGCCGGGCCCGGCCACGGCCCCCTCCAGACCCCGGTGCACGGCACCGGCCGGTCCTGGTACGAACCCGCCCGCCGGGACCACGTCGAGGCCTCATGACCGCCCGGCCCTGAAGCGGGGTCCGGGAAGTAGCGCCGCCCCCGGAGGGCGTTGCGGGCCGGACGGGCCCGGAGCCACCGCCGGGGCGAGGACGGGCAAAGAGTGTCCAACCACGCCCCGGCGGCGTTTCCCATGGCATACGATCCTGCCCCTCCACCCAGAACGGGAGCCGACTGTGACCCGTATCGCGGTACCCGGCCCAGCAGGTGCGGAGCCGGGCGGGGCCCGATTACGCAGACGAGAACCGGTACCCCCCGCGGCCAGCGACGCCTGCCGCTACCTCTGCGCCGGAGTACACGCCGACGACCGCTTCCGCTCCGCCGTCATCGACGAACTCTCCGTCCACGAGGAGCGGTTCACCGCCCCCTCCTTCGGTATCGACGCGGCCCGCATCCTGGCCCATGCCACCTACGCCCGCCGCCGCGAACTGGGCTGGGCCCTCGCCGTCCTGGCGGTCTGGGTCCTCGCCGTCCCCCTGGCCGGCGGCTACTTCGTCGTCCTCCTCTGCCCCGGGATCGTCCTCGCACTGCTCGCCTGGGCCGATTCCGCGATCGCCAAGTCCTCCGCGCTCGCCCGGGGCGCCGTGGCCCTGGTCCGCTGGTCGGCCCGGCTGCTGCTGGCCTACGTCCTGGCGCTGCTCCTCTGGGACGGCATCGCCGACCAACTGGACGACGGCAGCTACCGGAGCGGCTTCGGCATCCCGACCGCCCTCTCCCTCCCGTACCTCGTCTTCGACGAGCGGCCCCGCAGCTACGGGCTGCTGGCGGTCTTCTTCTACGCCCTGCTGGTGTTCCTCGTCGGGCTGCGCCACGGCCAGTCCGCCCAGGTGCTGACCGGACCGCTGTCGGCCACCGGATTCCGCGATCAGGAAGCCGACCCCGCGGAGCGCTCCGCCCCGCCCCACACCCGGCGGCGGATGGCGGAGATCCGCCACGAACAGCACGCGAAACTCGTCATGTACCACTCCGACAACCCGTTCCGGGGCGCGGGGCGGGCGTTCCAGCCGTGGACCCTCTCCGTGGAGCTGCGGCCCCGGAAGGACACCACCCCGGAGGCGCTGGACAACCGGACCGTACTGGACCGGGTCCGCCCGCTCGTCGACGCGCTCACCGTCCCCTCGCCGCACGATTCGCCCCGGGCCGCCGACGCGGTCCGCGACCGGCTGCGGGAACTCCGCACCGACGAGGTCGTCTTCCTCCCGGCCGACGGAATCGACAGCAGGGAAGCCGCACCCTACGATCCGGCCGAGGCCGAGGATCACCACCTGGCGGCCGTCGAGGAGGGCGGCGAGGCCCGCCGGCACTTCCTGCGGATCCGGGTCGGCGGCTGGTACGAGGACGTCGTCGTCACCGTCTTCGTCCGGGTGCACACCCAGGGCGGCATGCTGGTCCTGGAGGTCGCCCCGCACGTACTGATGCCGGTACGGAACACCTTCCGCGAAGCGGAACGCGAGGCCCACCGGTATCTCGCGGGCGGCACCCTCGGCCGGGTCGCCTGGGCGGTCGCCCATACGCCCGCCGGTCTGACCTCGTCCGTGCGGACGGTCTACCGCGCGGCGCTCGCCGCCTGGGAGCGGAGCACCGGCGGCCACCGCTGGGCCCTCCCCGAGGGTCCGGCGGTGGCCGTGCGGGAACTGGGCGCCCAGGGCGTCGGCTCGCTGTTCCAGCAGATGGACGTATTGCGCTATCTGCAGAGCATCCAGGACCGGATCAGCGAGGGAGTCAAGGACGCACTGCGGGACGCGGGCTGGCAGACCGACGAGTTCGAACAGAAGATCGTCCACGTCAACGGCGGCGTGTACATCGAGTCGGCGCACAACAGCGCCTTCGGCTTCGGAGAGCAGAGCACGGCACACGTCGGCAACGTCGGCAACGTCAATGACGCGAGTGGCTTCGGCAAGGGGGAACGGCATGGCCGCAAGGCGAACGACTGACGGCGGCGGGGACACGGAGCCCACCGGCACCCCGGGCCCTTCGGTCCATATCGGTACGGTGTCCCACAGCGCCATGACCTTCGGCGCCGGCAGCACGGCGTCGACCGTCAACCACACCGCCGGTGCGGTGGTCGACGACCCGGTGCAGCGCGAACTGCTGGCGGCGGTCCGGGCGCTCCGCGCCGATCTGGAACGGCTCGTCGCCACGGCGGGCACCGAAATCCTGGACGCCGAACTCGTCGCCGCCGAGGACGAGATCACCGCATCGGGCGCGGCGGGACCGGCCCGGCTGGAACGGCTCCGAGGCGCGCTGACCACCGCGGGCGAATGGGTCGGGGTCCTGGGCTCCGGAGTCGCCGTGGCGGAGCTGGTCACGGCCCTCACCGGAGGCTGAGATGTCCGGTGGGACGTACTGGAACCCGGAGACACAGCGCTGGGAGGAGAGCGAACCGCCGCCGTACGGGCCGCCGCCACCGTACGAGCCTCCTCCGTACGGCCCTTCGGAGGCCCCCGGCGACGGCCCGCCCGTACCGCCGCCCCCGCCGCCGTCCTTCCCGCCTGCCGTACCGGGCCCCGGGCCGGACCCCGAACCGGAGTTCAGGATCGGGGGTACGACCGGACGGCCCTTCGGCGGCGCGGACGGAGCCGTGGGCACGAAGGACACGGGTGCGGTACGGCGGCGCCCGCCGGCCGTGGTCGTCGTCGCGGCCGCGCTGGCCGCCCTGGCCGTCGCCTCGGTGCTCTGGTTCACGGCGGGCCCCGGCGCGGACGACGACGCCAAAACGCCCGCCGCCGAACCCTCGACGTCCGAGACATCCGGTTCCTCCTCCGCTCCCTCGGCGTCCGCCGACCCCTCTCCGAGCGGTTCGGCGGCGGTCCCCGACGGCTACGAGGTGCTGACCGACCCCGTCGGCTTCACCCTCGCCGTACCGGAGGACTGGTCGCGCACCACCCGGGGCAGCAGCGTCTTCTACCTCTCCCCGGACGGGCGCAGCCTGGTGCAGGTCTTCGAGATCACCGAACCGGGCTACACGCCCGTCGAGGCGGTCGAGAAGGCCGACGAAGGGCTCGCCGCCCAGGCCACGGACTATCTGAAGCACGGTCTCGGACCGGTCGCCGGCGGCCCCGAGAATCCGTCCGGGGACGCCGCCGAACTCCTCTACGCGTACAGCAGCACCGATGCGGGCGGAGCGCGGCAGTGCATCGAACGGGTCTTCACCGCAACCGACTACACCCTCTACGCCGTACTGACCTGTGCGCCCGCCGAGGAGAACCCGGACCGGCGCACCCTGCTGGACAATGCGCTGGCCCATTTCGCCCCCTGACCGCGTCCCGGGATCCGGGTCCGGTGCCGGGATGTCGGACCGTTCTCGTATGCTCCCGGCCATGAGCGGCGGAAACGGCATCGACAGCGGCGCCGACAACGGCATAGGGACCGGTACGGGCAGCGGTACCGGGCCCGGCGGGGCCGGTGAGGCGACCCGGCCGGCCCCGGCGGGGCACGAGCGCGTCGTCGACGGGCGGTTCGTCCTGGAGGCGCGTCTCGGCGGCGGCGGGATGGGCACGGTCTGGCGCGCCCGCGATCTGGTGCTGGACCGGGCGGTGGCGCTGAAGGAAGTGCGCCCGCCGGACCCGGGGCTCGCCGAGTACGACCCGGAGGCGGCCCGGCTGCTGCGGGCCCGGGTCCTGCGGGAGGCCCGGGCCCTGGCCCGGGTCGACCACCCCAATGTGGTCACCATCCACCATGTGGTGGACGGCGGCGGCGACACCTACCCCTGGCTGGTGATGGAGCTGGTCACCGGCGGCTCGCTGGCCGATCTGCTGGCCCGCGGGCCGATGGACCCCGCGGCGGCCGCCCGCCTCGGCCGCGAGGTCCTCGCCGCACTCGGCGCCGCCCATGCGGCGGGCATCCAGCACCGGGACGTGAAACCCGCCAATGTGCTGCTGCGGCCGGACGGACGGCCCGTGCTCACGGACTTCGGCATCGCCGCGATCCGCGAGTCGACGGTGCTCACGGCGACCGGCTCCATCATCGGCACCCCCGACTACATGGCCCCCGAGCGGATCACCGGCGAGTCCGGCGGCCCCGCCTCCGATCTCTGGTCGCTGGCGATGATGCTGTACGTCGCCGTCGAGGGCCGCCATCCGCTGCGCCGGGCCACCACGCTCGCGACGCTCGCCGCCGTACTCAACGAACCGGTGCCGCCGCCGCTCCGGGCCGGTCCGCTCACCGCCGTACTGAACGCGGTCCTCGTCAAGGACCCGGCCGCCCGGCCCGCATTCGGTGCGCTGGAACGGATGCTCGCGGGAGTCGCGGAGGGCGCCGGGGACGCGGGGGCCGCGAGGGGCACCGCCACGGTCCCGGCGGGCCCGAACCGTGGCGCGGTGGCTCCTGCCGTGGACGGCGCGCCGGGAGCCGTACCGCCCGCGGGGACGGGGGAGTCCGGTGCGCGGACCGCTGCCACCTCGTATCCGCTGGCACCGCCCACCCCGGCTCCCGCACCGGTCCCCGCGACCGGCCCGGGATCCGAGCCCGTGACGGTGCTCGGCGCCGGCGCCCCGGTGCCGCCGCGGTCCGCGCTGAGGATCCGGCTGGCGGTCGGTGCCGTGCTTCTTTCCGCGGCGGTGACGGCGGCCGTGGTGACGGACGCCCTGCCCGACTGGAAGAGCCTGGAGAGGAAGGTCACCGGGGCGGCCCCGGATGCCTCCGGTACGCCGGGCTCCGCGTCCCGCGGTACGGCGACGGGCGGTACGGGGACGGGCGGTACGGGCACCGGGCCCGGCGCGGGCAAGAGCACGAAGAGCGGGAACGTCCTCACCCCCGAAGGCATCCGGAAGGCCGTCGCGGCGCTGACCGCGAAGACCGGTTCCAACCGGGTGTTCGGCGCCACCGTCTATCCCGAGTACGCGCACTTCCGGGTCGCGGTCAAGGGCAGCGACACCCGCTACGAGTCCTACAGCTACTACCCGGACCGCGGTCTGGAGACCGGCATCATCCGCGGGAGCATCATCGGCGGGGACCGCCCCGTCGAACTGAGCCGCTACGACTGGGACGTCGTACCGGCACTGCTGAGGACGGCCGAGAAGGATCTGAAGGTCAAGAACCCGACCACCCGCTATCTGATCGTCAGACCGCCGAACACGACCTTCGACACCCCGGCCGGATTCAGCGTCTATCTGACCAACGAGTACTCCGAGACGGGCTATCTGTTCGCGGACGCCAAGGGCAAGGTGGTCTCCAAGCACCCGCCGTTCCGCTGATCCGTACCGGTGTCCCCGACCCGGTGTCCCCGACCGGTTTCCGGCCAGCGGCCGTCGGTACCGGCGCCGGTGCCCCCGTGGCGGCCGGTGCCCGAGCGACGGTTGGGGCGAGCGGCCCGCTGCCGGTCCGCCGGGTCGGGACACCCCGAATCCCTTGCGTCGCATTTATAGGATTGTCATGGTCCGCAGATTCGATTCACCGGGAAATTCCTCGAACGTCTGCTCCTGAATTCCCGGATTCTCGAAAAGGGGAATGGCTGGCCGACTTCTCCCTTCAATGCGGTGCCGCTCTCCGGTCAGCATGGAGACGTCCGGTTGCGGTGGAAACGCCACCGGTCGGACGGGGGATATCATGAAAATCCGAACCATGCTGGGAGCTGCGGTTCTGACGCTGGGTACGATCCTGGCCGCGATCCCGGCCGCGGGGGCCACGGACACCGTCCCCCGGGACGGCCGGCCGGTGGTCGAGAACCGGGGCGAGTTCACGGTGGAGCGCTCGTTCACGACCTGGGCGACGAATGTGAACGTCCGCCACAACAACGCCGACTACGCCCGCTGCAACAACTCGCCGTCGGTCGCCAACTGTCCGAACGTCCGGGGCAAGGTCAACCCCGGGCAGTCGTTCGAGGCCTGGTGCCAGAAGCGGGGCAGTCAGACGGTCGGCGGCAACCCGTACTGGGTGTACATCATCCGGCCCGACTTCAGCGGCTGGATGGCCAGCTACTACGTCGACTACCCGGACCATGTGCTCCCGGACACGCCGTTCTGCTGACCTCCGCAGCGCCGTAACGGCCGCAGGCCCTCTCGGATTTCGCCCCGAGGGGGCCTTTCCGTTTCTCCCGCCCATCAGTCCGCGGCGGAAAGGGGCATGCCCATTCTTTGCCCGTTCTTCTGTATTCCGGCGGCCATTCATTCCGGGGGCCGGGCAGTGCCGCCGTGTCCTTGCCGGGGCGCGGCCGGGTATCCGGACCCTGGCCGCCGCCGTGTCGGAACGGCCGCCGGTGCCGGGCCTGAGATGCTGCGGCCCATGCGGCTGACCGACTTCCTCTCCGTCGCGGGTGTGCTGCTGTGGGCCGGGTACGAGCTGCTGCTGCGCAGCCGCGCCGACGCGGATTCGGCCTCCTGGCGCGGAGGCGCCGCCGATCGCGGTACCACCCGGCTGCTCCTGGCCGCCTATGCGGCCGCCGTCCTCGTCAACGCGGTGCTCGGCGCCGTCGGCGTCGGCGAACTGCCCCCGTGGCCGCGCTGGGCGGGGATCGCGATGATCGCCGCGGGCCTGGCGCTGCGGGCCTGGGGCATGCACACCCTCGGCGTCCACTACACCCGCACCCTGCGCACCACCGGCGGTCAGCGGCTGGTCACGGACGGGCCCTACCGGCTCGTCCGGCACCCGGGCTACTGCGGCAGCCTGCTGGTCTGGAGCGGCTACAGTCTCGGCCTCGGGAACGCGATCGCCTGGGGCGTGGTGACCGTCGGCCTCCTGTTCGTCTACGGCCGCCGGATCGCCGCCGAGGAGGAGATGCTGGTGGCGGCGTTCGGCACCGAGTACGAGGAGTACCGGAGCCGCACGCGCAGACTGGTGCCGTTCCTGTACTGAATCCGCCGGGCGTCCGCGGCACAGCCGGGCGTTCCGGCCTTTACCTCCCGCCACGGGACGGGAGGGGCAGGCCGGAACGCGGCTGTGCCGCACCCCGGGCGGGGTGTGCCGGTGACGGGCCGTCGCTCCCGTCAGTAGTCGGTGCCGACGCTCCAGACGGTCGCGGCGCCGGTGGTGGAGCAGGTGGCCACCGACCAGCCGGCGACCCTCCAGACCCCGTAGATCGTGAACAGGGTGCCGTTGGTCCGTCTACAGGTCACCCGGACGCGGTACGACGAGACGGTGCCCAGATTGGTGCAGGCGGTCCGGCCCGTATAGCCGTCGACGTTCTCCGGGGTGCAGGAGATGAGCGGGCGTACGGTCGTCGGAGCGGGGGCCGCCGCAGCGGCCGGGGCACCCAGGGCGGTCAGCCCGCCGAGGGCGAGGGCGGCGGCGCCGAGCGCGGAGACGGACTTGCGTAAGGGCATGACTCTCCTTCAGTTGGCGAATGCCGTACTGGTACGGAGGCCGGGCCGGTCGCACGCGCCGCGCACCCGCCGTGGGATGGAACGGCGGGTACCGGTGTGCTGAAACGTTTCTTCCGTTTCGGTGTCGGAAACGGACTGCCGGTCTCTCACCGGCGCGCGAACGCGCGGAGGGTAGGGCGGTGGCCGTCCCCCGAGCGGCCCTGAACCACGGGATGCAGCAAGTGTGGCCAGGCGCGTCGGCGCTGTCTCCCCAAGCGCAGGCAATGGTTCACCCCAGTGACGCCCCGCGGTCCATCCGCCCCTTCCCCGCCATCGACCCCACCCTTCCCCGCGGCCCCGGCCCCGCGGGCCGCCGAGTAGGGTACGCCGGGCCCGCCGCGGGCCGGACCGGTGCCCCGGCCCATGACCGGTGCGGTCGGCCGGGCTGGTGAACAATGTCCGGTCTGAAGGTGCCCGGTGGTGCCGGGTGCCGGGAAGGAGGAGGGCCGTCATGTGGTCCTGGGTGTCCCATGACACCGTCGCAACGGCGGACAAGGCCGAGTGGTTCAACGACATGATCAGCCGTACGGTCGCCCCGCACCGGATGGCACTGCTGGATCCGGCGACCTTCCACGCCCGGACCGGGGTGCTGGAACTGGGCCGGGTCTCCGTCGCGTACCACGATTTCGGGGCCCAGGAGTCCTGGCGGACAGCGCAGCACATCCGGCGCAGCGACCCCGGGCACTACTTCCTCGGTCTGGTCACCGGCGGGGGGATGCGCGTCCAGCAGGGCCGCAATCACGCCGGGCTGGGACCGGGCGACGGAGTCCTCTTCGACACCTCCCACCCCTACAGTGCCGGAACCACCTCCCCGGAAGGGAGCCGGGTGCTGCTGATGAGCATTCCGCGGACGGCGGTGAGTCTGCCCGCGGGCCGTCTGGACGCACTGCTCGCCGGTGGTTTCCCCGCCCGGTACGGCATCGGCGCCATTCTGGGGAACTTCCTCGGCTCCCTGCGGCACCACGCGGCCGACTGCTCCCCGCGGGAGGTGGAGGCGCTGGAGCGCAGCGCGGTGGTCCTCGCCTCGGCGCTGCTGGCGCAGCAACTCGACATCGGGGACGCGCTTCCCGTGGAGACCAAGGAGGAGGTGGCGCTCCGGCAGATCCACGCGTTCATCGAGAACCATCTCGACGATCCCGACCTCACTCCGCAGACCATCGCGGCCCGGCACCATATGTCCCTCAGCGGTCTCTACGGTCTCTTCCGCACCCAGGAGGAGGGGGTGGCCGCCCGGATCCGGCGGCGTCGCCTGGAACGCTGCCGCGCCGAACTCGTCTCCGCCCGCGGGCCCCGGCCGATCCACGCCATCGCCGCGCGCTGGGGCTTCACCAGCAACACGGCCTTCAGCCGGACCTTCAAGGCCGCCTACGGCATGAGTCCCCGTGCCTACCGTCAGCAGGCCCGGCAGACGGCGGCGCCGCACGGCGGGCAGCCGGGCCCCGGAGCGACTTGCCCGTATGGCCAGGGCTTGAGAGAGATTCCCCCGGACACGCCGCATTGATGGTAATCAGGGGGTAAAAGGGCAGGTCCCCTGGGGTGTGGCCACGGTGATAGCATGCCCGAATCCGCGATCATGAATCTCACAACTCGGGCCGAATGCTGCGTAGTTGACGCGGACGCCAGGCGGCCGGGTTGCGGACCCTCATAGAGGTGCTTCCGTCAATGTGTTCAGGTCATGCGTCGGGAAAGGTTTGTCGTGAATCAAGACGCACTTACGTGGTGCCTGGTCGCCGTGGCGGCGATAGCCATCGCCGCGGTCGTGCTGCTCATCGGCCGCAACAGAGCCCTGGGAGTGAGAAAACGTGAGTCCGAGGCCGCCCTGGGGCAGCAGATACGGACGGCCGAGAGCCAACTGGCGGTAGCGCAGGCCGAGCTGCGACGGCTCCATGACGAGCACGACACCACGGTCCGGGAAGCCGAGGAGTCTTCCGAGGACAGTACCAAAGCGGTGCTGAAGGGCGCGGCCCGCTTTCTCCAGTCCCTGGCGGCGGAGCAGATGGCACTGCTTGAGGAGGTTCAGCGGAAGTACGGTGGCCATTCCGTACTCGGCGATCTCCTCGAAGTGAACCACGCCAATGCCCAGATGGCCCGCAAGGCACAGGGCATCGCCGTGATGTGCGGTGCGCCGATCGGCCGCCGCAGCCGCCCCGCCAGCGTTTACGACGTGGTGCGCAGCGCGCAGGGGCAGATCCGCAACTTCCGGCGCGTCGAGATCATGCAGCAGACCGGATTCGCGCTGAAGGCCTCGGCGGTATCGCCCGTCGCCCTCGCCGTCGCCGAACTCCTCGACAACGCGGCGAGCTTCTCGCAGAGCGACGCTCCCATTGAAGTGACGTTCCAGCACATCCAGAGCAACCTCTGCATCGTCATCGACGACGCGGGCGTCAGCATGAACGACGAGGAACGGCAGAAGGCGACCTCGCTGCTGTCCGGCGACATCCGCCCGCGCCTGTCGCACCTGGGCAACCAGCCCAAGTTCGGTTTCCCCGTGATCGGCCTGCTGGCCCGTCAGTACGGGTTCAAGGTCGACGTCACCGGAATCTCCCGCTACGGCGGCGTCCGCGCCGTCGTCCTGCTCCCGGAGGAGCTCTGGACGATGGAGGAGACGCCTCCGGTGACCGAGGCCCCCGTGATGGACATCCGGCAGGCCGAGGGCCGGACCCAGAACGGCGGCCGCACCGTGCACGGGCTGCCCAAGCGCGGCGCCCGCAAGAAGCCGCTTGGGGACGCCGGGTCGCGCGACGCCGTCCGGCCCGCGCCCCGCAGCTCCGACGAGGCCGCCCGCGCCACCGGCCGCAGCCTGGGCGCCTTCCAGCGCGGCACCATATCCGGCCGCAACCTCGACACCCCGGCGTTCGAAGGGGCGGAAGACACATGACCTCTGATCTGTCGTGGATGCTGGAGGACATCGTTCGTAACGTGCCCAAGGCGCGGCACGCCGTCCTGCTGTCGGCCGACGGTCTGCCCCGAGGGGCCACCGAGGGGCTGCCGGCGAAGGACGTACGCACCATCTCCGCGGCCATGGCGGGGATGCAGTCGCTCAGCCGGGCCATCGCCCATTTCGCGGGCGATGCCGACGACCGGCGGTGGAGCCAGACGATCATCGAGTTCTCCCACGGGTGGATCTTCCTGATCGGTGCGGGCCAGGGGGCCTATCTGGCCGCCGCCGCGGCGCCCGAGGTCGATATGCAGCAGATCTCCTTCCGGATGCACCGGCTCGTCGCCCGGCTCGGCGACAACCTCACCTCGCCGCCCCGGGTCGAAGCCGGCCGCGCGGGCGCCGGTGGCCCGGTCCGCGACCGGCAGACGGACGCCTTCCCCGGCGGATTCACGCTGACCGCCCTCGACGAGGCCGTCGCCGATGTGCACGGCGCCCGGCACGCCGTCCTGCTCGGCGCCGACGGACTGCCCCGCGGAGCGACCTCCGGTCTCGGCCGGGATCTGGCGGACACCATCTCCGCCGCGATGACCGGCATCAACGCCTACAGCCGGGTCACGGCCCCCTTCGCCGGGGATCTGCCGGATGCCGAATGGCGGCAGACCGTCATCGAGTTCGAACACGGGTGGATCTTCCTGATCGCCGCCGGGAACGGCACCTTCCTCGCCGCGGCGGCCGACCGGGACGCCGATATCGAGGAGTTCAGCACCCGGCTGCACGCCGTGGCGCCACGGCTGAACGCCGAGCCGGTACGGGCGGGGGGCGCCGATGCATGACGATCCGGAACACGAGCTGGAACTGACGTCCTCACTGGTCCCCCTCTTCGTCATCACCAACGGCTGGAACCTGCCGCCGGACCACGAGTACGAACGCACCACCCTGATCTGCGCCCAGCCCGGCGCCGCGACCGCGGTACGGACCCTGTCCCCGGAAGCGCGCATCGTGATGGACCTGGTCGCCGAGGGCTTCCTGTCCGTCGCCGAGGTGGCGGGCCATACCCATCTGCCGCTCGGCATCGTGCGCATCCTGCTGGCGCAGCTGGAGGACGACGGTCTCATCCTGGTGAGGCAGCCGGTCCCGAGCGCCGAACGTGTCGACAGAGAACTGCTCAGCGCCGTGCTCGATGGCCTGAAATCCCGATTCGGAGCGTGATACGTGTACCTGGATCCAGGCGTCTCCACCGCGGTGAAGATCCTTGTGGTGGGACACTTCGGGGTCGGCAAGACCACCTGCATCGGCAGCATCTCCGAAATCGAGCCCCTCCAGACCGAGGAAGAGATCACCGAGGCCAGCGAGGGCTTCGACGATCTGTCGAGCACCCCCGACAAGACGACCACCACCGTCGCCATGGACTTCGGCCGGCTCACCCTCAGCGACCAGGTGGTGCTCTACCTCTTCGGGACCCCCGGACAGGAGCGCTTCAAGGAGATGTGGGAGGAGCTGTCCCGGGGAGCCCTGGGCGCGCTCGTCCTCGTCGACCCCGAACGGCTCTCCGAGTCCTTCCCGGTCCTGGACCTCGTGGAGAGTTTCGGACTGACGTACGCGATCGGCGTCAACCACTTCCAGACCCACCCGGCCTATCCGATGGAAGAGGTGCGCGAGGCCCTGAACCTCAGCGCGGACACCCCCGTCGTCGCCTGCGACGTCCGGGACCAGCGCTCGTCCGCCCAGGCCCTCATCACCCTCGTGAACCACCTACTCTCACTTCTCGACTAGGAGACTCGGCATGCAGCAGCACCCCGAATCCGGGATACCCGCCGGCTGCCCCGCGCACGGCAACGTCCCGCTCTACGGGCCCGCCTTCGGCTCCGACCCCGAGGGCCACTACGCCTCCCTGCGCGCCTTCGGGCCCAGTGCCCCCGTCGACATCGCCCCGGACGTCCAGGTCGAGCTGGTCACGAGCTACGACGCCGCCCTGTACATCCTCCAGAACCCGGCCACCTTCGTCCGGGACTCCCGCCGCTGGAACGCCGTCCACGAAGGGCGGCTGCCCGAGGACAGCCCCGCGGTGCCGATGATGGCGTACCGCCCCAACACGCTGTTCACCGACGGAGCGGCCCACGCCCGGCTGCGCCAGGCCGTGACGGACAGTCTGGCCACGGTCAACGAGCTCCAGCTCGTCCGCCAGACCCAGCAGTCCGCCGCCTATCTGATCGGGCAGTTCGGCTCCGCGCCCGAGGGCCAGGCCGAGCTGATGGCCGACTACGCACAGCCGCTGCCCCTGCTGGTCTTCAGCGACCTGTTCGGCTGCCCGCCCGAGATCGGCGACCGGGTCATCTCCGGGGTCACCGGAATCTTCAGCGGCACCCCGAACGCCGACCACATCCTCGGCGGCGCGATCACCGAGCTGATCGACCTCAAGCGGCGCCACCCCGGTGAGGACCTCACCACCCGGCTGATGAACCACCCCGCCCGGCTGACCGACGAGGAAGTGCTGCACCAGCTGGTGGTGCTGCTGTCCGGCGGTACGGCTCCGCTGGCCGCCGCCATCGGCACCAGCACCGCGCTCTATCTGGGCGAGTCCTGGCAGGCCGGCCTGCCGGTCGAGGACGCGGTCTCCCACACCCTGTGGAACTACGCCCCGATCGCCAACTACGCGACGCACTTCCCGGTCCACGACGTCGAAATCGGCAACCGGACCATCCGGGCCAACGACCCGATCACGATCTCCTTCGCGGCGGCCAACACCGATCCGCGGCTGACCGTGCACCGGGAGCAGCTCAGCGCGAAGGCCCATCTGGCCTTCGGCGCGGGCCCGCACACGTGCCCCGCGAAGGACCCGGCGTTCATGATCACGGTCGCCGCGGTCGAGTCGCTGCTGAACGGGCTGCCCGATGTCGAGATGCGCGTTCCGTTCAAGGATCTGAACTGGGCGTCGTCGCCCTGGACCCGTACCCTGCTGGGACTTCCGATCCGCTTCACCCCGCGGGCCGCCGTTCCGCCGCGGACCGAGCCCGCGCACGCCGTGCCCCGTCCGCACGCGGCCCCGCACCGGTCCGGAACCGCACAGGGGACGGCCCGTCAGCAGCAGCCAAAGGCGGGCCTTTTCAGCCGTTTCTTGGCGTGGACGAGGGGCGAGTGACGTAAGTAACGTTTTGTAGTCCCTTGCTGACGGATGGAATTTGGACGGCATGGGTACTTATGGCGGCTGACCCTGCAGAAAGGATCCGTCACCGTGAAGGCCTGCCCTCCTTCTCCGGTCAGCCGCCGTACCGCCGTCACACTTTTCTCCCGACTACGGACCGCGAAGGGGCAGAGCAACCCATATCCGATCTACACGGATCTCGGTTCGCTGGGGCCCGTTTTCCCAGCTCCGTGGGGTGGTCACATGATCACCGGGTTCGATCTCTGCGACGAAGTGCTACGCGACCGCGCATGGCTGGAACCCGACCGTCGCTGGCGTCGCCGCCAAGGCGGTGGAACCCGCTGGGACACGCCCTCGTCCACCGAGATGGGCTACACCCTGCTGGTGCTCAACCCACCGGACCACACGCGGATGCGCCGCGTCTTCGGTTCCTTCGACCGCACCACAATCGGCCGGATCGGCGAGACGGTCGAGACTGTGACCGGCGGACTGCTCGACTCCGTCGCCGACCGGGTGTACGGCGGCGGTGAGGCCGATCTGGTCGACCTGGTCTGCGAGGAGTTGCCGGTCCGCACCATCGGTGCGTGGCTCGGTCTGCCCACCGCCGATCTGGCGCGGCTGCGCGAGCTCACCCACGACCAGGTCTTCACCCAGGAACTGCTGCCGTCCGCACGCCAGCTGGCGCTGTCCGACGCGGCGACTCCCGAGCTGCGGTCCTACTTCCGGAATCTGGTCCGGGAGCGGCGGGCCCGCCCCGGGGACGACCCCGTCTCCCGGTGGATTGCCGCCTGGGACGAAACGGAGCCCGACCCCGACCGCTCCGACGAAGCGGTCTACTACCTGACGCTGTCCGTCTTCCTCGCCGCCCTGGAGACCACCTCCTCCCTGCTGTCCACCACGGTCCGGCTGCTGCTCGAACACCCCGAGTGGTGGGAGCGAATAGCGGCCGAGCCCGACTTGGCGCCCGGCTTCGTCGAGGAGACCCTCCGCTACGACCCGCCGACCCCGGTGGTCACCCGGGTCGCCCGTGACGACATGTCCCTCGGGGGCGTCGAGATGCGCCGGGACGAGGTGGTCCATCTGATGCTCGCGACGGCCAACCGCGACGCCGCGAAGCACGGGGACCCGCACCGGTTCGACCCGCTGCGCAAGCCGGGCGGCCATCTCGCCTTCGGGGGCGGCATCCACTACTGCCTGGGAGCACCGCTGGCCCGTCTCGAAGCCCAGACCGTACTCCGCCAACTCACCCAGCGCCTGCCCCGTCTCGCCCTCGCCCGCCGCCCGACCTGGGCGCCGAGGGTGGCGTTCCGGCGCCTGCTGAATCTGGATGTCGCCCTCGTATGACGACCATCAGCCGTACGCCCCACCCGATGGCGGACCCGGTATCCGGCCCGCCGCCCGAACCGGTATCCGGCCCGGTGCCCCAACCGCCGGGTGATCCGGCGCCCCTCCCCCTGCCGGCCGTTTCGGAGGACGGACCGGTGCTCCGCGTGGACCTCAACCCCGGGGGCGGCGAGAGCATCCTCGGAGTGGCCGCGCTCGACCGTCTCGTCACCCTCTTCGACACCCTCCACGAGCGGCCAGCTGTCCGCGCCGTCGTCCTGTCGTCGTCGGGTGACGACTTCAGCCTCGGCGGGGACCGCCGGGAGTACCAGGACGCCCTGGACACGGATCCCACCGGAACGTCCCTGCGCCGCATCCTGGACCGCGGACACCGGCTCTGCCAGGCGCTGGAGAACAGCCATGCCGTGACGATCGCGCGTCTGCACGGCAGGGTCGTCGGCCAGGGGCTCGCCCTCGCCTCGTTCTGCGATCTGCGCGTGGCTGCGGACACCACCCGGTTCCGGCTGCCCGAACTCGGGCTGGGCATGCCACCGGCCTGGGGCGGCGTCCTGGGCCGGCTGATCTCGGAGGCGGGCGCGGCCCGGATCCGTGAACTCATGCTCACCAGCGAGGCCTTCGACGCCGGGACCGCGCGGGAGCTCGGTCTGCTGCACAAGGTCGCCCCGTACGACGGACTGGACGCCGCCGTCGCCGCCTGGACCCGCCCCATCTCCCGCCGCTCCGCGGAGGCCCTCACGCTGACCAAGCGGATGTTCGCCGGGTACGCGAGGGCGGACCGGACGGCCGATATCGGACTGCTGGACGCCCATCTCATGGCCGCTCAGCTGCGGCAGTAGCACGGGTACGCCGGGTGGTGGGGGCATCCCGCTCCCGCCGCCCGGCGCCCACCCGAGCCTCAGACCAGCAGACGCAGCTTCAGCCCGGCGAGGCCCAGCCGGACCGTCTGGCCCCAGGTCAGTTCCAGGGCGTCGCTCTCGACACCGTCCCCGAACGCGACCAGACGGTCCGACTCCACCGTGAGCCGGAGCCGTTCGCCGTGGGCCAGGGCGCCCTCGATCAGGGAGGTGCCGGTGGCGGGCGACGGCCACGCCTCCCGGACGTACCAGATCAGCCGGGGGTCCGTCGGGGCCGGGAGGGCCGTCCCCCCGCCGCGCTCCCGCCACAGCGAACGCAGCCAGCCGGTCGCCCCCGTCCCCGTACCGACGAGCACACCGGAGGACGCCTGGACCTCCTCGGGGCCGGGCTCCCGCCCCCGTTCCGGGGTGCCCAGACGGTAGCGGGCCGTCTGATGGCCCGGTGCGCCGAGGTAGATCTCGTTGAGCGCGCAGAGCCGCTGGCCGTCGTCGGTGACCGCCTCCACCATGCTCAGCTCCTCGCACACCGCCCGGCCGGAGACCGCCGACGCCAGCAGTGCCGCCGTGTCCCCGGAGCCGTGGCGCACCAGCACTCCGAGGCCCCGGCCCGGTTCGGGGTCGACGCCGACCACGGGCTGACCGGTCAGATACTTCGCGGTGTTGGCCACCAGACCGTCCGCGCCGACCACCACGACCACGTCCTCGGGGCCGAAGAGGAAACGGTCGAGCTGCCCCCGCTCCACCCGCGCCCGGCGCCAGTTCAGCGGAATCCCCGCGGCCGTCCGGGCCAGCGCCCGCCGGGCCGTCTCGTGCCGTTCGGCGACCTCGGCGAGGCTCCGGCCCCGGGAGGAGAGGAAGAAGCCCGCCTGCCCCGCCGTGCCGTGCCGGGCCAGCAACTCCTCGTACTCCGTGGTCCGGTGGACCAGGACCGCCCGCGGGGCCAGGCTCACGCCCCGGCCTCCCGCCCGTCGCCGCCGTCCCGGCCCAGCCTCGCCAGCAGACCCGTCAGCACATCCGGCGCGACGGTCAGACTGTCGATCCGCGGCAGGTTCTCCGCCAGCCGGGCGGCGGTCAGCGCCCGCAGCGCCGCCGGGTCGGCCCCGCCGTGCGCCCGCAGCCGGGCCGCCTCGGCCGCCGCCCGGGCCTCGCCGACCTCCCGCAGGGCCGCCGCCTCCGCCCCGGCGAGCCGTACCGTGCGCGCCGCCTCGGCCTCCGCCCGTACCGCATCGGCGGCCGCCTGCTCCTCGGCCTCCCGGCGGGCGTTGGCGCCCCGCTGCTCCACCAGACGCTCTTCCTGGCGGGCCAGTTCGATCCGGCTCGCCAGTTCGTTCTCGGCGATGGTGCGCTCCCGCTCGACGGCCACGGCCCGGCGTTCGTACGTGGCCCGGTCGGCCTCCTGCTGGATGCGTTCGCGGGCCGGGGTGCGCAGCGCGCGCTCGACCTCCGGCTCCGGGCGGATCGCGATCACCCGCACCCCCACCACCGTCAGCCCGGTCTCCGCCAGCCGGGATTCGGCGGCGAGCCCGGCCGCCATCCGCTCCCGTACCGCGGACACCCCGTCGACCAGGGCGGCGGCGAGCGGGGTACGGGAGAGCACGTCGAGAGCGTGCTGCTGGGCGGTCTCGGAGAGCAGGGTGGAGAGCTGCTCCAGCGGGGCGCCGCGCCAGACGCCCGTGTCCGGGTCGACGGAGAAGTCCAGCCGCTCGGCCGCGACGGCCGGATCACCGATCCGGTAGACGACGGTGGCCTGGACGGTCACGTCCTGGAAGTCGGCGGTCCTGGCGTGGAACGCCATGGACTCCTCGCGGTCTCCGACCGGGATCTCTTCGAGCGCGGCGGACAGGGCCCGGTACCAGAAGCCGAGACCCGGGCCGTCGTGGACGAGCCTGCCGCCGCGGTGGTGCCGGATGTGCGAGGTGGGCGCGGAGCGCAGATGGCGCCAGCCGAGTCGCCGGGTGATGTCGGCCATACGGGAACCCCCTTTTCGTCCTCTTGACATTAAGCTCCCCTTCGGTATTCGTCAAGGTGACGAGATGGGGGCGTGGCTGCGGACTCGCGGGCCGAGTCCACCGGACCCGCCGCGCGAACGCGGGCACCGGGGCCCGGGATCCCGTACCCGAGCGGTATCGCGCAGGTCGGAGCCCCGTAGAGTGCCTCCCCGATGCCCGTACGGACTCCGAGGTGCCGCGCAGTGACCCCCGCCCCACCCCCATCGACCGCCGCCGCCACGGTCGCGACCGCGGCCGTGACCGTCGTCGGCATCGGCGCCGACGGCTGGGACGGCGTCCCCGGCGCCCACCGGGCGGAGCTGCTCGACGCGGAGGTCCTCATCGGCGGTCCGCGCCAGCTCGGACTGCTGCCGCCGGAGTGCGCGGGGGAGCGGATCCCCTGGCCGTCGCCGCTCCGGCCCGCCGTACCCCGGCTGCTCGCCGCCCACTCCGGCCGCCGGATCGCCGTACTGGCCAGCGGCGACCCCATGTTCTACGGCATCGGACGCGCCGTCACCGAAGTCCTCGGCGCCGGAGCCGCCCGGATCCTGCCGCACCCCTCCTCCGTCTCGTACGCCTGCGCCCGCCTCGGCTGGCCCGCCGAGGACATCGAGGTCGTCACGGTCGTGGGCCGTCCCACGGCCCGGATCGCGGCCGCCCTGCACCACGGCCGCCGGCTGCTGGTGCTGAGCGCGGGCGCCGCCACCCCCGGAGAGGTCGCCGCCCTGCTGCGGGACCGCGGTTTCGGGCCGAGCCCGATGCGGGTCCTGGAACGCCTCGGCGGCCCCGGGGAGCGGACGACCGATGCGGTGACCGCCGACGACTGGCCGGCCGAGGCCCCGCCGGGCGACCCGCTGAACATCGTCGCCGTCGCATGCCGCCGCGCCCCGGACGCCCTGCGCCTCGGCGCGGTACCCGGCCTGCCGGACGAGGCGTACGAACACGACGGCCAGCTCACCAAGCGGCACATCCGGGCCGTCACCCTCGGCGTGCTGGCCCCGGCCCCCGGCGAACTGCTGTGGGACGTCGGCGGCGGCTCCGGCTCCATCGCCGTGGAGTGGCTGCGGACCCATCCGTCCTGCCGGGCCGTCACCGTCGAACGCGATCCGGTGCGCGCCGAGCGCATCGTCCGCAACGCCGAACGGCTGGGCGTCCCCGGGCTGCGGGTGGTGACCGGCACGGCGCCCGGTGCCCTCGCCGGACTGCCCCGGCCGGACGCGGTGTTCATCGGCGGCGGACTCACCGCCCCCGGACTGCTGGAGGCCTGCTGGGAGGCGCTGCCGCCCGGCGGACGGCTGGTGGCCAACACGGTGACCCTGGAGTCCGAGGCACTGCTGGCCGCCGCCCACCGCCGCCACGGCGGCGAGCTGGTGCGGCTGGCGACGGCGCGCGCGGTGCCGGTCGGCGGTTTCACCGGCTGGCGGCAGGCGATGCCGGTGACCCAGTGGGCGGTGGAGAAGACCTCCCGTCCCGCCGACAAGACCGGGGCCGGGGCCGCGGCCCCGGGTGGCTCAGGGGCCTCCGACGAGCCCGGATCCTCGGCCGGAACAGGCAGTACGGCAGCAGCGCCGGAGACGGCAGTCACCGCGGGAGCGGCAGGAACGGCAGGAGCAGAGATATGACCGTGTACTTCATCGGCGCCGGGCCCGGCGCCGCCGATCTGATCACGGTGCGCGGTGCCCGGACGCTCGCCGCCTGCCAGGTCTGTCTGTACGCCGGGAGCCTGGTGCCCCGCGAACTGCTGGCCGAATGCCCGCCGGACGCCAGGCTGGTCGACACCGCGCAGCTCGACCTGGACGCGATCACCGCCGAGTTCGTCCGCGCCCACGAGGCGGGGCACGACGTGGCCCGGCTGCACTCCGGCGACCCGTCCGTGTTCAGCGCGGTAGCCGAGCAGATGCGGCGGCTCGACGCGGCGGGCATTCCGTACGAAGTCGTGCCCGGCGTTCCGGCCTTCGCCGCCGCCGCCGCGGCGCTGAAGCGGGAGCTGACCGTCCCGACGGTCGGCCAGACCGTCGTCCTCACCCGTATCTCCCAGCAGGCCACGCCCATGCCGGAGGGCGAGGACCTCGCCACCCTCGGCCGCAGCGGCGCCCTGATCGTGCTGCATCTGGCCGCACGGTACGCGGACCGGGTGGTGGCGGAGCTGCTGCCGCACTACGGTGCCGACTGCCCGGCCGCCGTGGTCGCCTACGCCTCCCGGCCGGACGAGCTGATCATCCGCGGCACGCTCGACGAGATCGCCGGGAAGGTGAAGGAGGCGGGGGTGCTGCGGACGGCCGTGATCATGGTGGGCCGGACGCTGGGCGCGGAGCAGTTCCGCGACAGCCACCTCTACTCGCCGGAGCGGGAACGGCACAGCTGCTGAACCCCCGCGGTCCCGCTGTTCACACCTCGCCCCGGGAAGGAAACCTGAATGTCGGGAACGGGTCTGTCGTGCACGTGCTGATCCTGGGCGGCACCACCGAGGCCCGCAGGCTGGCCGAACTGCTGGCGGAGACCCGCGGGATGCCCGGGCTGCGCGTGACGAACTCGCTGGCCGGGCGGGTGGCCGCGCCCCGGCTGCCGCCCGGTGCGGTGCGGATCGGTGGTTTCGGCGGGGCCGACGGGCTCGCCGACTGGCTCCGTACCCACGCGGTCGACGCCCTCGTCGACGCCACGCACCCGTTCGCCGGGACGATCAGCTTCAACGCGGCCCGCGCCGCCGCCGGTGCCCGGGTGCCGCTGCTCGCCCTGCGCCGCCCCGGCTGGGAAGCGGGCGACGGCGACGACTGGCACGAGGCGGGGTCCCTGGAGGAGGCCGCGGCGCTGCTGCCGGGACTCGGCCGCCGTATCTTCCTGACCACCGGCCGGACCGGCCTCGCGGCCTTCACCGGACCGCACGTCCCGGACGACCTGTGGTTTCTCGTCCGCTCGGTCGACCCGCCCGAGGGGCCGCGGCCTTCGCACTCGGCCGTACTGCTCGACCGGGGCCCGTTCACCCTCGACGGGGAGCGGGACGTGCTGCGCCGCCACCGGATCGACGTGGTGGTCACCAAGGACAGCGGGGGAGCGGCGACCGCGCCCAAGCTGACGGCCGCACGGGAGGCCGGGCTGCCGGTCGTGGTGGTCCGCAGACCCCCGGTGCCCGGAGCGGTGCCCGTGGTGGCCGGTCCCGAGGAGGCGGCCCGGTGGGTCGGGGAGGAGTACGGGCGCCGACCGCGCCCCGGCGGGCCGGGGCGCTGAGCGTCCGGGGCGCGGGCCCCACCGCGGGGCCGTTGCCCGCACCGACTGCCGCGCCGCGCGCCGCAATTCTCCCCTCCGGGGGTCCGCCCGGCACGGCCGCAGGGCCACGCGGGCACGGCCCGTACGGCCCGGGCCCGGCGCGAACCACGCACCGGGCCCGGGACCGCCGCCCGGGTCTCCGCGACCGGCTCGGAAGCGCGGGACTCCGGGACCCGCGCGGAAGCCCGCGACAGGCCCGCGGACTCGCGCGGAAGCCTGCGACGGCTCCGGAACCGGCCCGGAAGCGCGGGAGCCCGGGACCTGCGCGGAAGCCCGCGACAGGCTCGGGATTTGCGCGGAAGCCCGCGACGGTTCCGGGATCGGCTCGGAAGCGCGGGACTCCGGGACCCGCGCGGAAGCCCGCGACAGGCCCGCGGACTCGCGCGGAAGCCTGCGACGGCTCCGGAACCGGCCCGGAAGCGCGGGACTCCGGGACCGGCACCGCCGAGCCCGGGACCCGCCCGGGACTTCGGGACCCGCCCGGGACCCCGGAACCGCCCGGCTACTCCTCCGGATAGCGGCGCGGCGTCCATACGACTTCCTCGCCGTCGCCGCGCCGTACCACCTGCGTCTGCGAGGAGCCGACCAGCAGGATCGTCCGCATGTCGACCTCGGCCGGGTCCAGATCCGCCAGCCTCACGATCCGCACCCGCTCACCCTCGCCGCCCACGTCCCGGGCCACGACGACCGGGGTGTCCGGGGCCCGGTGCTCAAGCAGCAGTTCCCGCGCCTTGCCCACCTGCCAGTTCCGGCTCCGGGAACCGGGGTTGTACAGCGCCAGCACCAGATCCGCGGCCGCGGCCGCGCGCAGCCGGCCGGCGATGACCTCCCAGGGCTTGAGCCGGTCCGAGAGGGAGACCGTCGCATAGTCGTGGCCCAGCGGGGCGCCCGCCCGGGCGGCGGCGGCGTTGGCCGCGGTCACCCCGGGCAGTACCCGTACCGGCACCTCGGTGTACTCCTCCGCGGACGCCACCTCCAGCACGGCCGTGGCCATCGCGAAGACCCCGGGGTCGCCGCCGGAGACGACGGCCACCCGCCTGCCCTGCCGGGCCAGTTGCAGCGCGAACTCCGCGCGCTCCGCCTCGACCCGGTTGTCGGAGCCGTGGCGCCGCTGGCCGGGGCGGACCGGCACCCGGTCCAGATAGGTGGTGTAGCCGACCAGGTCGTCGGCCGCGGCGAGGGCGCCGCGGGTCTCCGGCGTCAGCCAGAGCGGGCCCGCCGGACCGGTGCCGACCACGACGACCTCACCGGGTCCTTCCGGTTCCCGCTCGGCCGCCCCGGTGCCGATCCGGCTCGGCACGACCGCCACCGAGAAGTACGGAACCGACTCCTCCGCCACCTCGGAGAGAGCGGCCAGCCGCTCCCCGGCCATGGTGACCCGTTCCGCGTAACGGGCCTCGGGCAGCCGCCCCGACCTCTCCAGGGCCCGGCGGACCTTGGGGAAGGTCCGCCCCAGCTTCATCACCACGGCCGCGTCGGTGGCGGCGAGACGGGCCGTCAGCTCCTCCTCGGGCAGGGTGCCCGGCAGGATCGTCAGCACCTCCTCGGCCTCCGCGAGCGGGGTGCCCAGCCGGGCCGCCGCCGCCGATACCGAGGTCACCCCGGGGATCACCTCGGTGTCGTAGCGGTCGGCCAGCCGCTTGTGCATATGCATGTAGGAGCCGTAGAACAGCGGATCGCCCTCCGCGAGCACCGCGACCGTACGGCCCGCGTCCAGATGCTCCGCGAGCCGGGCCGACGCCTCGGCGTAGAAGTCCTCCATCGCACCCCGGTAGCCGCCGGGATGGTCGGTGGTCTCGGTGGTGAGCGGATAGACCAGGGCCTCCTCGACGTGGTCCGCCCGGATGTGCTCCGCCGCGATGGAACGGGCGATGGACCGGCCGTGCCGGGCGCTGTGATAGGCGATCACCTGCGCCTCCGCGATGGCCTGTACGGCCCGGACGGTCATCAGGGACGGGTCGCCGGGGCCGAGCCCCACCCCGTACAGCTTGCCGCTCATTCGTCCTCACTCGCGATCGCGTTGAGCGCCGCGGCGGCCATGGCGCTGCCACCGCGACGGCCCCGGACGACCAGGTGCTCCAGCCCGGACGGGTGCGCGGCCAGGGCGTCCTTGGACTCGGCCGCGCCGATGAAGCCGACGGGCACGCCGATGACGGCGGCCGGGCGGGGCGCGCCCTCGTCGATCATCTCCAGCAGACGGAAGAGCGCGGTCGGCGCATTGCCGACGGCGACCACGGATCCCTCCAGCCGGTCGCGCCACAGCTCCATGGCCGCGGCGCTGCGGGTGGTGCCGAGCTTCGCCGCCAGGGCGGGCACGGCCGGATCGCCGAGGGTGCACAGGACGTCGTTGTCCGCGGGCAGCCGCTTGCGGGTCACCCCGCTGGCGACCATCTGCACATCGCAGAAGATCGGCGCACCGGCGTGCAGGGCCTCCCGGGCGCGGGCGACCACACCGGGGGAGTGGGCGAGGTCGCGCACCAGGTCGACCATGCCGCAGGCGTGGATCATCCGGACCGCGACCCGGCTGACGTCGGCGGGCAGGGCCGCGAGGTCCGTCTCCGCGCGAATGGTGGCGAAGGACCGGCGGTAGATCTCCGCCCCGTCCTTCTCGTAGTCGTAGCTGGTCACGGTGTTCTTCTCGCTGCTCTCGGTCGGGTTCGCAGATGGTCGCAGTACGGCGGTCGTACGGCTCATGGGGTGATCGCCGCCAGTGCGGCGGCGAGCTGGTCGGGGTCGGCCAGGACGGCGGTGCGCGGCGGAAGTCCCGCGGTGCTGCCGGTGAGCCGGTAACCGCCGCCGGGGGCGGCCACCAGGTCGATCCGGTCTCCCGGCGGGCGGCCGCAGCGGCGTTCGCAGCCGGACCAGTACAGCGGCAGGGGGGAGCGCCCGGCGGCGGCCAGACCGCGGACCGCGTCCGCCCGGACGTCGGACCGCGACTTGGCGCAGCCCGGGCGGCCGATGCAGGCGCCGGTCCGCAGCCAGGGCGAGGCCGGGTCGGCGGCGAGACCGGTACGGGCGAGCCGGGCGAGCGCGGCCGCTGCCTCCGCCGCGCTCAGTCCCGGTACGGGGACGACGAGTCCGCGCCAGGGGGTGAGCCGGAGTTCGCCCGCGGACGTGCCCGCGGCGATCTCCGTCGCCTCCTGCCACTGCCCGGCCGTCAGCAGGCCCAGCGGGGCCTGGACGCAGAGCGCGGACCCGGAGATCCCGGGGACGGGCGCCCCGGGTCCGGACAGGTCCCGGGGCAGCGGTTCGGGTACGGAGCCGATGCCGTGGTCCGCCAGGGTGCCGCGGACCCGCCGCAGCAACTCGCCCGGCGCCAGGTCGAGTTCGGCGATGCGCCAGACCCGGGCCCCGGACTCCCGTACCCACTGCAGGAACGCTTCTGCAGTGAGCAGTGCCGCCCGCGGTGCCTCGTCTCCCGCGATCCGCAGCGCCTCGTCCGCCCCGCCCACGGCGAGCAGCGCCTCCCCGGCGGCCCCGGCTACGGCCCGTACCGTCACATCGGCGCCCAGCGCCGCCGTGTCCCCGCGCCCGTCGTCGAGCGCGAACAGGAACCGGCCCGACAGCGCCCGCGCCGCCGGGCTCGCGCACACCGCCGCGTCCAGGGCCGTCAGCCAGGGCCGCACATCCCGTACGCCCCGGCCGTCCAGACCGGACAGCGGCGAGGCGACGACATTGCGGACCCGCTCGTGCTCCGGCGACGGCAGCAGCCCGGCGGTGTCCAGCGCCGCCGCCAGCTCCGTACCGCAGCCGCCGCGCAGCCCCCGCAACTGCACATTGCCCCGCGAGGTCAGATGGAGCGCACCGTCGCCCAGCCGCCGCGCCGCGTCCAGCAGCGCACCGGCCTGTGCGGCGGTCAGCACACCGCCGGGCACCCGGACCCGGGCCAGCGCCCCGTCGTCCGCCTCGTGCAGCCTCAGGGTCCCCGGGCAGGCGTCGCCCCGGTCCCGTGCGACCGCTGTGGCCTGGGACGACGGAGGGAGGGGGGCCGTGGACATGGCGGCGAGCATACCGACCATCACACCGGATGCACCCTCCACCCTTTCCGGCCGTGGCCCTTACTATGCTCCTCGGCGGACCATCCGGTCCGCCATCGCCGCGACGGCGACAGGGGAGGAAGCCCGGTGCGATTCCGGCGCGGTCCCGCCACTGTGAGCCCGGCCCCCAGGGGCCGGGTGAGCCAGGAACTCCCGCCGTCCGATTACCGCCCGGGGCGCGGACCCCGAGGAAGGCCAGGCGCCGCATGATCCTGCTCCTGTCGACGTCCGACACCGACCTGCTCAGTGCGCGGGCGGCGGGCGGCCCGGTGCCGTACCGGTACGCCAACCCCTCCCGGCTCCCGCTGGACGACCTCCCCGCCCTCCTCGACGGCGCCGACCTGGTCGTCGTACGCCTCCTCGGCGGGCTGCGCGCCTGGCAGGACGGACTGGACCTGCTGCTCGCCCCGGACGCTTCCGGCGCCGCCCGCCCGGTCGTGGTCCTCTCCGGAGAACAGGCCCCCGACGCCTCGCTGATGGCCGCCTCCACCGTCCCCGTCGGCATCGCCGCCGAGGCCCACGCCTATCTCGCCCACGGCGGCCCGGCGAATCTGGAGCACCTCGCCCGCTTCCTCTCCGACACCGTGCTCCTCACCGGCCACGGCTTCGACGCCCCCGCTTCCGCCCCCACCTGGGGGCCCCTGGAGCGCACCCCCGGGCCGGACGGCGCCGGACCGGTGATCGCGGTGCTCTACTACCGCGCCCACCACATGAGCGGCAACACCGGCTTCGTCCACGCCCTGTGCGACGCCGTCGAGGAGGCGGGCGGCCGCCCGCTGCCGCTGTACGTGGCCTCCCTCCGGGCCCCCGAGCCCGAGCTGATCGACGCACTGCGGGCCGCCGACGCCGTCGTCACCACCGTCCTCGCCGCGGGCGGCACCCGGCCCGCCGAAGCCTCCGCGGGCGGCGACGACGAATCCTGGGAC
Organism: Streptomyces tsukubensis; assembly: GCF_003932715.1. NCBI lineage: Bacteria > Bacillati > Actinomycetota > Actinomycetes > Kitasatosporales > Streptomycetaceae > Streptomyces > Streptomyces tsukubensis. The sequence continues at coordinate 6,697,538 of NZ_CP020700.1, forward strand.
GCGGGCCCCCTGACCTCCCTCGACGTACCCGTCCTCCAGGCCCTGTGCCTCACCGGCTCCCGGTCGGTCTGGGAGGAGAACGACGAAGGCGTCTCCCCGCTCGACGCCGCCAGCCAGATAGCCGTGCCCGAATTCGACGGCCGGCTGATCACGGTCCCGTTCTCCTTCAAGGAGATCGACGCCGACGGACTCCCGGTGTACGCCGCCGACCCCGAGCGCGCCGCCCGCGTCGCCGGGATCGCCGTCCGCCACGCCCGCCTCCGCCATATCCCGGCCGCCGACAAGCGGATCGCGCTCGTCCTCTCCGCGTACCCCACCAAGCACTCCCGGATCGGGAACGCCGTCGGCCTCGACACCCCCGCCAGCGCCGTCGCCCTGCTGCGCCGGCTCCGCGACGAGGGCTACGACTTCGGCGGCGCCGATATCCCCGGACTCGCCTCCGGCGACGGCGACGAACTGATCCGCGCGCTCATCGAGGCCGGCGGCCACGACCAGGACTGGCTCACCGAGGAGCAGCTCGCCCGCAATCCGGTCCGCATCCCCGCCGCCGACTACCGGCGCTGGTTCGCCGCCCTGCCCGAAGAGCTGCGCACCGCCGTCGAGGAACACTGGGGACCGGCCCCGGGCGAGATGTTCGTCGACCGCAGCGCCAATCCGGACGGCGATATCGTCCTGGCCGCCCTGCGCTACGGCAATCTGCTGATCGTCATCCAGCCCCCGCGCGGCTTCGGCGAGAACCCCGTCGCCATCTACCACGACCCCGATCTGCCGCCGTCCCACCACTATCTGGCCGCCTACCGCTGGATGGCCGCCCCGGCCGCCGACGGCGGCTTCGGCGCGGACGCCATGATCCACCTGGGCAAGCACGGCAATCTGGAGTGGCTGCCCGGGAAGAACGCCGGACTCTCCGCCGCCTGCGGGCCCGACGCCGCACTCGGTGATCTGCCGCTGGTCTACCCCTTCCTGGTCAACGACCCCGGTGAGGGCACCCAGGCCAAGCGCCGCGCCCACGCCACCCTCGTCGACCACCTCGTCCCGCCGATGGCCCGTGCCGACTCCTACGGCGATATCGCCCGGCTGGAACAGCTCCTCGACGAGTACGCCCAGATCTCGTCCATGGACCCGGCGAAGCTCCCCGCCATCCGCGCCCAGATCTGGACCCTCATCCAGGCCGCCCGGCTCGACCACGACCTGGGTCTGGCGAACCGCCCCGACGACGACGGCTTCGACGACTTCCTCCTCCATGTCGACGGCTGGCTGTGCGAGGTCAAGGACGCCCAGATCCGCGACGGACTGCATGTCCTGGGCGCCGCGCCCACCGGGAACGACCGGGTCAACCTGGTCCTCGCCATCCTGCGCGCCCGCCAGATCTGGGGCGGCACCACCGCGCTGCCCGGACTCCGCGAGGCCCTCGGCCTCGACGAGTCGGCGGCCACCCGCACCACGGCCGACGCGGCCGAGGAGCAGGCCAGGGCCCTGGTCCAGGCGATGGACGACGCGGGCTGGGACCCGGCGGCCGTACCGGCGGAGCACGGCGAACAGGTCGCCGCCGTGCTGGACTTCGCCGCCCGCGAGGTCGTACCGCGGCTGGCGGCCACCACCGCCGAACTCGACCACACCGTCCACGCCCTGAACGGCGGCTTCGTGCCCGCCGGTCCCTCCGGCTCGCCCCTGCGCGGGCTGGTCAACGTGCTGCCGACCGGCCGCAACTTCTACTCGGTCGACCCCAAGGCCGTGCCCTCCCGGCTGGCCTGGGAGACCGGACAGGCCCTCGCGGACTCCCTCCTGGAGCGCTACCGCGCCGACAACGGCGACTGGCCCACCTCCGTCGGCCTCTCCCTCTGGGGCACCAGCGCCATGCGCACCGCGGGCGACGATGTCGCGGAGGCCCTCGCCCTGCTCGGCGTCCGCCCCGTCTGGGACGACGCCTCGCGCCGGGTCACGGGCCTGGAGCCGGTCCCGTACGAGGAACTGGGCCGCCCCCGGATCGACGTCACCCTGCGGATCTCGGGCTTCTTCCGCGATGCCTTCCCGCACACCGTCGGCCTCCTCGACGACGCGGTACGCCTGGTGGCCGGGCTCGACGAACCCGCCGAGGCCAACCACGTACGCGCCCATGTCCGGGCCGATCTGGCGGACCACGGCGACGAACGCCGCGCCACCACCCGGATCTTCGGCTCCCGCCCCGGTACCTACGGCGCCGGACTGCTCCAGCTCATCGACTCCCGGGACTGGCGCACCGACGCCGACCTCGCGGAGGTCTACACGGTCTGGGGCGGCTACGCCTACGGCCGCGGTCTCGACGGCAGGCCCGCCCGCGACGAGATGGAGACGGCGTACCGGCGGATCGCGGTCGCGGCGAAGAACACCGACACCCGCGAACACGACATCGCCGACTCCGACGACTACTTCCAGTACCACGGCGGCATGGTGGCCACGGTCCGCGCCCTGCGCGGTACCGCCCCCGAGGCGTACATCGGTGACTCGACCCGCCCCGAGACGGTCCGCACCCGCACCCTGGTGGAGGAGGTGTCCCGGGTCTTCCGGGCCCGCGTCGTCAACCCCCGGTGGATCGAAGCGATGCGCCGCCACGGCTACAAGGGCGCCTTCGAACTCGCCGCCACCGTCGACTACCTCTTCGGCTACGACGCCACCACGGGGGTCGTGGCGGACTGGATGTACGACAAGCTCACCGAGGAGTACGTCCTGGACCCGGTCAACCGGGACTTCCTGCAGCAGGCCAACCCCTGGGCCCTGCACGGAATAGCCGAACGGCTGCTGGAGGCGGAGTCGCGCGGTATGTGGGAGAAGCCGGACCCGGCGGTGCTGGAAGCGCTGCGCCAGGTCTATCTGGAGACGGAGGGGGAGCTGGAGGGCGAGGACTGAGGCTCCCGCCCCCCGGGACCTGTTCCCCAGGGCCCGCCCCGCCCCCCGGCGGGGCGGGCACCTACCCGGGACGAGCGGGTCTCCGGCCGCATTGCAGGCGGCCGGAGACCCGCTCTCACACCGGGGGGCTCATGCCTCCGTCACCCGGATCGCCGCACTCCCGGACCCGACGGCCGCCGGTGCTTCCCGCGCGAAGGATTCCGTCTACGCATCGGGCCGCCAGTCGAACGGGAAGTGCTTGCTGGACCCACCGCGGTACTCGGCGGAGAAGTCGAAGCCCTCGGCGCGGTCGTCGTCCACCACACCCCAGGTCGCGATCTGACCGGGCCCCACCTCCGCCCCCGGGGCGTTGATCAGCTGCACCCGGCGGTTCGGGTCGGCGGTGGGCCCGGTCAGCGCGACGGCACCCACGCTCACCTTGTCGGAGACGGTCGCGCGCCAGTACGCGAGGTCGTCGGCGGCGTCCCAGCGGATCGGGGCGTACTTCACCTCGCGGACCTCGGTGATCAGCGAACCGAACTTGCCCGGCCAGCCGCCGACATTGCCGCGGAAGATCTCCTCCAGCGCATCGCGCTGCTCCTGCGTCCCCTTCGCGTCGATGTAGAACATCGCCGTCATGGTGGCGTCGGGGTCGTCCACCCACATGTTCCCGTGGAACTCTCCGAGCGCCACGATGCCCAGGCCGTCCAGGCGCACATCCCCGAAGTGCCCCTCGTGGATCTGCCAGACGAGCGTGAACCGGCAGGTGCCGCCGGTCGGAGCCTGCGCGAAGGTGCAGGGACAGGGCATCGAACAGCTGCAGACGTCGAACCACTCGCCCTTGAGATGCCAATTCGTTTCGCTCATCGGCCTTCCCCTCCAATCGTGATACCCCGGCGGGGTATGCATATGGGGAGGCTAAGCCGCTGTCCGTGACCGTGTCAAATACCCATGGGGGGTATGTAGTTGGCGGAAAATCCCCTTGCGGCGGACCCCGGTGCGATGAACCTTCCCGCACCGGCGGCCCGGTCCGCCGCCGGGACGACGAACGGCCCCTGGTCCTGGCCTGTCCGGCCGCCGCCGCCGTGGTCGCCGCATGCACGGCGTGACAGCCCCTACCGGTCGGCACGGGTACGGACCCGGGCGGGCTCACCCGCGCCCGGCGCCCGTACCCGTGCTGGTATGTGCACGGCGGTATTCGCCGGGCGTCATCCCGTAGGCCGCCCGGAAGGACCGGCTGAACTCCGGTGCCGTCAGACACCAGCGGGCCGCGATCGTCCCGATGGGGTGGCCGGCCCAGCGGGGGTCGGTGAGTTCGGCCCGGGCGTGTTCGAGGCGCTGTTGCCGGATCAGTGACCCGACGGTGGTGTCCTCGGTCCGGAAGATGCGGTGCAGATAGCCGGTGGAGATGTGGTGGGCCGCGGCGACGGCGGACGGGGACAGGGCGGGGTCGCCCAGGTTCTGCTGGATGAAGGCCCTGATCCGCAGGACGGTCGTGGCCCGGTTGATGTGCTCCGGCAGGGCCGCGCCGCTCTCCGCTCCCTGGGCCAGTACGGCGGCCACCAGGTCCGCGACGGCCGACCCGAGCCGCGGCCCGTCCGTGAGCCGGTACTCGGGGAGGTCCTGCACGAGCTGCCGGAGGAAGTGCGACAGCAGGGAGCCGACGCCGTGGGAGTCCGGTACGGGTATCCCCACGGAGCGGTCCGCGAGCCGCCGGGGCAGCGGCAGCACGGCCTTGGGCACCTCGACCCCGATCATCAGGATCCGGCCCCGTGCCGCTCCGGAACGGATCTCGACCGGGCGTGAGGAGTCGCTGGTGTGAAAGGTCCCCGGACCGGCCCGCAGCGTTCGGTCGCCCCAGTCGGCCACCCCCTCGCCGCGGAGCATCAGGGTCAGGTGGTAGCTCTCGGGGTCCGACTGCCGGATGAGCTTCCGGGTCCGGCGGAAGACCACGGGCGGGAAGGCCGCGGGCCACACCGTCACATCCCCCAGCGCGATGACGCGTTGACGCGCCAGGAAATCGTCGGAGCGCTCGCTGCTCAGGTCCATGGGCGCATGCGTGTGGCTCAGCAGATCGCGCCAGTGGGCGAAGCGGTCCGACGGGGCGAGGTGGCCGTTCGAGTACGCGACCGTGGGCAGCGGCACGGACGAGGGCGGGGGCGGGATCGTCCAGGACACGGCGGGCTCCTTTCCGGGGCGGTACGGGCGTGCGGTGCACCGGCGTCGAGTTCACTCTGGCGCAAGAAACGTGTCACCGGATGCCAATGACAGTACGGGCCGATGCGGGCGACCCTGGGGGCGACAGGGACGCGCCTCCGGCGCCCGCGGTCCGTCACGGTGTCACCGGCAGCATCCGGTATCCGACGACCTGGACCGGACCGGCGTGACCAGGATCTGCGGAGGAGGCACCGTGACCACCGATGACCGGAGAAGGAAGAGGGACGGGTGTCCGCACCGGTCCGCTCGCACTCTGCGCGGTGGCGGCCACCGCCCCCGGCCCTGGGAGCCGGGCCGGGCCGGGCACCCCGGGCGTCCCGGCCGGGCCACCCGGATCCCGGTGTCCCCTCCCGGCCCTGCCGCCGCCGGAGGGGGCGGGCCCGCCGAGCCGTCGGCGCACCCCTGGTCCGTGCGCATCCGGTCGTTCCACATCGCCGCCCTGGCCCTGATGTCCGTCCTGCTCACGCTGATCGCGGCGCCGCCCGCGGCCGCCGCGCCCGGAACCTGCTCCGAGCAGGGGAACTACGAGGTCTGCGTCACCTACGGCGGCCCGGGCAACGTCGACACCCTGATCCCCCGCAAAATCAAGGCGAAGATCGACGCGACGGCGACGACACCGCAGAGCGGCGACTACATCCGGGTCGCCATGTACACCTGGGACAACAGCGGATACGGCACGGAGATCGCCGACTCCCTGGTGCGGGCCGCGCAGAACGGCGTCAGCGTCCGCATCGTCGTCGGCTCGGTCGACCAGACCCTCCGCACCAAGTTCGTCAACGCCGGTATCGACCTGCGGACCTGCCCGGACGCCTGTATGAAGAACCCCGACGGCACCTGGAGCGGGGCCATGCACAACAAGTTCTTCGTGATCCGGAAGGGCGCCACCGAACTGGTCCTCCAGACCTCGGCAAACCTCAGCGACTGGCAGGCCCAGCACGCCCAGAACATGCTGATCGTCCGTGACGATCCGGCGCTCTTCGCGGGCTACGTCAACTACTGGCGCCGGCTGTACGACCAGGACTGGACCTGGTCCGGCACGACCTGGGGCGACGACGACAAGTCGCCGTACGGCACCAACGGGAACTCCCGCGCGTACTTCTTCCCCCAGTACACCAAACAGCCCCTGGTCGGGGTGCTGGCCGGGGTGACCGACTGCGCCGCGGGCAACGACCGGATCTGGATGGAAGCCAGCATCTTCGACAACAGCGACCACTCCCGGGACATCATCGCCCAGCTGAACCGGCTCCGCGGTATCGGCTGCGACGTCAAGGTCGTCGTCCAGGAGGCGTCCTCCCGGAACCTGCTGCTGGCGAACGGCGTGCCCGGCACCGACATCAGCTGCGACGGCTGGCACCACAACAAGCTGCTGGTGATCGACGCGAAGTACGGCGGGGCCTGGAACAAGGCGGTGTTCACCGGGTCGTACAACCCGACCGCGAACTCCAACTACCGCGCCAACGACGCGATGCTGCGGGTCATGGACGGCTGGGCCACCAACCGGTACATCGACCAGTTCCGGCAGCTGTGGACCAACCCCCGGACCTGCGACACGGCGTAGACCGCACCGAATCCCGCCCGGTCGCGGTCCACCGGACTCAGCCGCCCGCCCCGGCGCCGCCCCGCTCCCACCAGTCGGCGCAGTAGCGTGTACGGCATACGCGGAACGGTCGTACTCAGGGAGGACGGGGGGTCGGAGTGGCAGGCTGGTCGGTGCTCTGCGCGGAGATGGACACGGTCAAGCGGAGACTCAAGGCCCACGACAGGCGTGCCCTCTGGCCCCATGAGCCCCGCCGACCCCCTGCCCCGCCGGAACGCATCGCGGGCATCGCCACGGTGACGCTCTGTCCGGTGGACCCCGACTACGCGGCCTTCCTCCGGCACGCCGACGGCTGGCCGGGCATCCTCCAGGACATCGACCTCTTCGGCACCCGGGACTTCGGCACCAGCGCCTACGCCGATGCCGAGGAGTCGGTGAGGACGATCCAAGAAGTGGCCCGGATCGAACGGGACCGGGGCTTCTCCCGGCTGGTTCCCATCGGCGCGTCACGCGACGACATCGACGTCCTGGTCCTGCACGGCAACGGGAAGCCGGACCGCCGGAATCCCGTCAGCTGGTTCGCGGGCGGCGAGGTCGAAAGATATCCGACCTTCACCGACTTCTTCCTGGCCATGATCGCCGCGAACGAAGCGGAAGCCGATTTCCTGGCCCGGCCCGGCCGCCCCGGCCCGTGCTCCGCCACGGTGGGCAACCGCCTTCGGCCACTGCGTCGCTGACGGGACCGCGGCGGACCCGGGGCACGGTGGCCGCACACGCGGGCGCCGGCCGGCCGGCACCCCCCTTGCGGACCGAAACCGTCCGCAAGGCTCGCTACGGTGCAGCCATGGCCCCGAAGGCAACCACGCCCCCTCCCGTCCTCGACGACCGCGCCCTGAACCGTGCCGTCCTCGCCCGGCAGTTGCTGCTGCGGCGCGTTCCCCGGTCCGAGACCACCGTCGAGCAGGCCGTCGGCCGGCTCGTCGGGCTGCAGGCGCAGAACGTCAGGCCCCCCTACTACGCCCTCGCCGCCCGGCTCGCGGACTTCGCCCCCGCCGAGCTGTCGGAGCCGATGGCCGACCGCCGCATCGTCCGGATCGTCACCCTGCGCTCCACCATCCACACCCACACCGCCGACGACGCGCTCGCCCTGCGCCCGCTGCTCCAGGCGGGCGGCCCCGACCGCGAGCTGAAGGCGTTCCGCGCCCGCGGCGGGCTCGACGGGGTCGACCTCGACCGGCTCGGGGCGATCGCCCGGGAGCTGGTCGAGGCCGAGCCGCGGACCATGAAGGAGCTGCGGGACGCGCTGCTCGCCCACTGGCCGGACGCCGACCCGCCCTCGCTGTCGGTCGCCGCCCGCTGCCTCCTGCCGCTGGTGCAGGTCACCCCGCGCGGACTGTGGGGGCGGAGCGGACAGGTCAGACTGACGACCGTCACCCACTGGCTGGGGCGCGAGCCCGGACCTCCCGCCTCCCTGGACGACACCGTGCTGCGCTATCTCGCCGCCTTCGGGCCCGCCTCCGTGAAGGACTTCCAGAGCTGGTCGGGACTGACCCGGACCCGGGACGCCTTCGAGCGGCTCCGCCCCGGTCTTGCGGTCTTCGGCAGCGAGCACGGCGCCGAACTCTTCGACCTGCCCGAAGCGCCGCGCCCCGCCGCGGACACTCCGGCGCCGCCGCGCTTCCTCCCCGAGTACGACAATCTGCTGCTCTCGCACGCCGACCGGCGCCGCGTCGTCGCCGACGACCGCCACGCGGGCCTCACCTGGAAGGGCAACCAGTCCTATCCGGTCTTCCTCGTGGACGGTTTCCTCGCCGGGGTCTGGCGCCTGGACGAGGACCCGAGGACCGGGACGGCGGCGCTGGTGATGGAGCCCTTCGGTGAACCGTCCGCGGAACGGCGGGCGGAGCTGACCGAGGAGGCGGAGCGGACCCTCGCGGTGCTCGCCCCCGGCTCCGCCGCGTACGACGTCCGCTTCGGGACGGTACGCGGCTGAACCGGCCCGCCGGACCGGCCGCCGTCACTGGCGGATGTCACAGCCCGATGTCCCGCGCCCTCAGGTCCTCGTACGTCTCCCGCCGCACCAGCAGTCTGGCCCGTCCTTCCCGGACGGCGACGACCGGCGGGCGCCCCGCCGCGGGGCAGCCCGCCGCCGGTACCCCGCGGGCCCCGGACCCGGGGAGCGCCAGCAGATCCCCGGGCCGTACGTCCTCCGGGAGTTCGACGCCGTCGGCGAGTACGTCCCCCGGCCCGCCGAGACGGCCCACCACGGTCGCCGTCCGCATCGGCGCCGAGGACACCCGGCCGATCATCCGGACCGACGGCGCCGGTCCGGGGCCGTCGTCCCGGCCGCCGTCGACGGCGACCAGCGTCCGGCCGCCGGGCGTCCGCCCGGTCGCCAGGACCCGGTGGAGCGCCACCCCCGCGGGTGCGATCAGCGAACGGCCCGGCTCGACCGTGATCCGCGGTACGGGGAGATCCGACTCGGCACAGGCCCGCAGCAGTTCGCCCTGGATCCGGCGGGCGTAGGTGCCCGGCGCCCGGCCGGGGGCGAAACCGCCGCCGAGGACCAGCTCCGGCAGTGCGACACCGCACCGCTCCCGGATCCGTGCCAGCAGGGCCACCAGCCGGCGTACGGCACGCGCGTACGGCTCCGGGGACGCGGCGCCGGAGCCCGGATCGCAGTGGAGGCCGACCAGCTCCAGACAGGGCTGCCCCAGGACGCGGGCCGCGGCGTCCTCCGCCTCCCCGCCCGCCGCCGAAAGGCCGAACTCCCCCTCCGCCCCGTCCCCGGGCCGGACCCGGATCAGGACCTGCTGCGGCTCCGGCCCGGGGACCTGCGACGCCAGCCGGGCGATCTCGCACGGCGAGTCGATGACGATCCGGCCCACCCCGAGCCGTAGCGCGGTCCGCAGGTCCCGCGGCGACTTCGCGGCGCCGTGCAGCACCATCCGGTCCATGGGGAAACCGCGGGAGGCCGCCAGTTCCAGCTCGTCGGCGGAGCGTACGGCCAGACCGAGGCCCTCGTCCGCCATCCAGTCCACCACCGCCCGGCAGAGGAACGCCTCCGCCGCGTAGACCACGTCGGCGTCCGGCAGCGCCCGCCGCCAGGCCCGGGCCCCGGCCCGTACCTCCTCCTCGTCGAGTACGTGGACGGGGGTGCCGTACCGCTCGGCGGGCCCGGTCAGTGGTACGCCTGCCAGGGCGACGTCCCCGCCGGGCCGGGCCACGGCGGATGCGGGCCACACCGGGGGGCCGGCGAACTCGGGGAAAGACACGGGCGCGGGCACCGGTATCGCGGGTACCGCCGTCATCCGTACACCTCCGGAAGGGACACACAGGAACAAGGCAGGAACAGGCAGGAACAGGAAGGAAACAGGGGGGCCGTCAGTCCGAGAACGGGTGCACCAGGGCGGACACCGGTCGCGAAGGCCCCGCCGGGGCGGGGTCCTGGCCGTGCCGCCGGGCGCAGGGCTGTGCCGTGCGCGGGGGCCGGGAGGTGCCGGGGAAGGGGGCCGTGAACTGCGGGTCCACCGTCACCAGGGCCACACCGAGGGGCTCCGCCAGACCGCGCAGCGCCGGTTCCGCGAGCCTGATCCACCGGGCCCGCGGCCCCAGTGCGGCGGCGAGCCGCTCGGGGCTGGTGAAGCCGACGGCCGTGCGCAGGCCGACCGGGGTGCGCATGAAACGCAGCTGGTGTCCTCCGGCGGAGCCGATCCTGACCGGTACGTACAGCGGCCCCGCCGGGCGGCGTTCGTCGGGGTCCGCGCCGTCGCCGGACGCGGTGGTCTCAGAGGTGAGGGTGGTCATGGTGTGCGGTCCTCCAGAAAGGGTGTCTCGGCCACCGAAGCTATGCCCGTAACGGGACGGTACGGACGGTCCATGACGCGTCGCTGACCTTCAGGGGGCGACTTTTGACGCCTTCCTGGCGCGGGACGGGCCCGGCCCCGCCCGGACGGTCCTTCGAAGGGGCCGGGGCGCGGGGGGACCCGTACCGCTCCCGTGCTTGTTACCGTCTGCGTATGCCGGACCGATTCCTCGCCCCCGCGGACCTGACCGCCCTGCCTCGCGCCGAGTTCGCCTTCCCCGGCCCGCTGCGCGACCGGCTCGTCGCCGCGATCCTGGACGGTGCCAAGACCGCCACCACGGGCCTGCTGGCCGAGTACGAGCGGGAGGACGAGCCGCTGCCCGCGGCCGGGGAGCTTGCGGTGGTCGTCGACTCCGAGGACTGCCCCGTCGCCGTCATCGAGGTGACCGGGGTCCGGGTCGTCCCGCTGGGCGAGGTCGACCTCGGCCATGTGGTCGCCGAGGGCGAGGGCGACACCACGATCGCGCAGTGGCGGACCGCCCACGAACACTTCTGGCACGGCGACGGGATGCGCGCGGCCCTGGGGGACCCGGACTTCACCGTGGACGACACCACACGGACGGTCCTGGAGCGCTTCCAGGTGATCGCAGACCTCCGCCCTGCGGCGGCCCTGCCCGAGTAACGGCGTTACGGAGCAGGGCTGTTCGCGGGCGCAGGGGTACGGAAGCCGCCGGAACGACCTTCCGTGTCCGGCGGCGGCCCTGCCCGAGTAACGGCGGTACGGGCCAGGCCTGTTCGCCGCTCCAAGGACGAGGAACCCGCCGGAACGGCCTTCCGCTCCCGGGGGTGTGCCCGACCGGGACCCGTAGACCCGTACTCCCGGCTACGGCAGCAGACCCGCCCTGCGCGCCGCCACCACCGCCTCCAGCCGGGTGTGCGCGCCGAGTTTGCGCATCGCGCCGCGGAGGTAGCCCTTCACCGTCTCCGGGCGCAGCCCCAGCCGTTCCGCGGTCGCCCCGTTCGTCGCGCCCGACGCGACACAGGCGAGGACGTCCAGCTCGCGCGGGGCCAGCGTCGGCCGCGCCGGCGCCTGCGCCGGGGGGCCCGCCGGAACGGTCGCGCCGGACAGCCGGCCGCAGACCCCGAGGATCGTGTCCCGCAGCACCGGATCCGTCACCTGCGTCGCCAGGGCCCGCAGCTCCGTGTGGATCTGGCGGACCTCCTCCCAGCAGCCGCTGTCCGCGACCGGCTCCCGGGCGGACGCGAGGAGCACCTGCACCTCGTCCCGGACGACGAGGGCCTGTTCCACGTCCCGCGCCGCGGACACCGCCGCGTCGAAGACCCGGTCCCCCAGGACGACGGGCCTGCGCAGCGCCCCGTACAGCACCCCCCGTACCCGGCGGCGGACGACGACCGGCACCGCCAGCACCGACCGCAGTCCCTCCGCCGAGACCGCCGCGTCGTATTCGTGGCTGATATGCCGCGACTCCTGGTAGTCCGTGACCGCGCAGGGCCGGGAGAGCGCGATCGACTTTCCGCCCAGGCCACTGCCCGCCGAGATGCCCAGTCCGTGCAGTGCGGCCGTCTGCGCCCCGCTGACCTGGGCGATGCGCAATCGGTGGGGGTCGTTCAGCAGTCCGCCGAACACCACGGGCAATCCGCTGGTGCGGCGCAGTCGCACCAGCGCCCCCTGCATTTCCACCGACTCGGCCGGATCCGGCATGGCCCTGCTTCCCTCAAGACTCGCCTCGTGTCCTCACCACCCCCGATCGGGGGTGGTGAGACCTACGTCACTGATTACACGATGCTACTGAGTGGTGCGGCAAGGAGGAGGTCACATGGTGACAGGCAGCGCGACGCAGGAGTTCCGGGCGGCCCGGGACTTCCTGCTGCGGCACCGGGAGGACTACCGGAGCGCGTACGACGGCTTCGTCTGGCCGCGGCCGGAGCACTTCAACTGGGCGCTCGACTGGTTCGACGTGATCGCCGCCGGCAACGACCGCACCGCGCTCCACCTCGTCGACGAGGACGGCACCGAGACCCGGCTGAGCTTCACCGAACTGTCGCAGCGCTCCGACCGGGTCGCCAACTGGCTGCGTGAGCAGGGTGTACGGGCCGGACACCGGATGCTGGTGATGCTCGGCAACCAGGTCGAGCTCTGGGAGACCGCGCTCGCCGCGATGAAGCTGCGGGCCGTCGTCGTCCCCGCCACCCCGCTGCTGGGCCCGGTCGATCTGCGCGACCGCGTCCGGCGCGGGCGCGTCTCCCATGTCCTCGTACGCTCCGAGGACGTCCCCAAGTTCGCCGAGGTGTCGGGGGACTACACGCGGATCGCGGTCGGTGAACCGGTCGGCGGCTGGCTTCCGTACGACGACGCCTACGGCGCCGGGACGGGATTCGCCCCCGACGGTCCCACCCGTTCGGACGACCCCCTGATGCTCTACTTCACCTCCGGCACCACCGCTCGCCCCAAGCTCGTGGAGCACACCCACACCTCGTACCCCATCGGGCATCTGGCGACGATGTACTGGATCGGGCTGCGCCCGGGCGATGTCCATCTCAATATCTCGTCTCCGGGCTGGGCGAAGCACGCCTGGTCGAACCTCTTCGCCCCGTGGAACGCGGAGGCGACCGTCTTCGTCCACACCTACCGGCGGTTCGACGCGGCGCGGCTGATGGCCGAGATGAACCGGGCGGGCGTCACGACCTTCTGTGCCCCGCCCACGGTCTGGCGGATGCTCATCCAGGCCGATCTGAAGCTGCTGCGGAATCCGCCCCGTGAGGTCGTCGCGGCGGGCGAGCCGCTGAACCCCGAGGTCATCGAGGTCGTCCGGCGGGAGTGGGGGGTCACCGTCCGGGACGGCTTCGGGCAGACGGAGACCGCGGTCCAGGTCGCCAACAGCCCCGGCCAACTGCTGAAGGCGGGGTCCATGGGGCGGCCGAGCCCCGGCTATACGGTCGAACTGCTCGACCCGCTGACCGGCAGGCCCGGTGCCCGGGAGGGCGAGATCGCCCTCGACCTGTCGGCCCGTCCGGTGGGTCTGATGAAGGGCTACCACGGCGATCCGCGGCGCACCGCCGACGCCATGGCCGGCGGCTACTACCGCACCGGGGACATCGGAGCCCGGGACAACGACGGCTACATCACCTACATCGGCCGCTCCGACGACGTCTTCAAGGCCTCGGACTACAAGATCTCCCCCTTCGAGCTGGAGAGCGCGCTGCTGGAGCACGAGGCGGTGGCGGAGGCGGCGGTGGTGCCCGCGCCCGATCCGGTGCGGCTCGCCGTGCCCAAGGCGTACATCGTCCTCACGGAGGGCTGGGAGCCGGGTCCCGAGACCGCGAAGGAGCTGTTCCGGCACGCGCGCTCGGTCCTCGCCCCGTACAAACGCGTCCGGCGCATCGAGTTCGCCGAACTGCCCAAGACCGTCTCCGGCAAGATCCGGCGGATCGAGCTGCGCGAACGCACCGCCACCGGTGCCGTCACCACGGAGTACGACGAGGGGGACTACCGATGACAGTGATACAGGACCGGCCCGCGGCGGCCGGACCGGACGAAGGGACAGGGCTCTCGTACGACCATGGAACCGGCGGCGGACCGCTCATCGGTGACACCATCGGACGCAACCTCGACCGCGCGGTCGCCGCCTTCCCGGAGCGGGAGGCGCTGGTCGACGTACCGTCGGGGCGGCGGTGGACGTACGCGGAGTTCGGCGCGGACGTCGACCGGCTCGCCCGCGCGCTCCTGGGCCACGGCGTCGCCCGCGGCGACCGCGTCGGCATCTGGGCGGTCAACTGCCCCGAGTGGGTGCTGGTGCAGTACGCCACCGCCCGGATCGGCGCGATCATGGTCAATATCAACCCCGCCTACCGGTCCCATGAACTCGCCTACGTCCTGCGGCAGGCGGGGATCTCGGTGCTCTGTGCCTCGCAGCGGCACAAGACCAGCGACTACCGCGCCCTGGTGGACGAGGTCCGCGGCGACTGCCCCGGGCTGCGGTCCGTCCACTACATCGGGGACGCCTCCTGGGACGCGCTGCTGGCCGCGGGCACCGGAGTGACGGACGCGGCGCTCGCCGACCGCGAGGCCGCCCTGTCCTGCGACGACCCGGTCAACATCCAGTACACCTCCGGCACCACCGGCTTCCCCAAGGGCGCCACCCTCTCCCACCACAACATCCTCAACAACGGCTGGTTCGTGGGGGAGAGCCTCGGCTACACGGAGAAGGACCGGATATGCATACCGGTGCCCTTCTACCACTGCTTCGGCATGGTCATGGGCAATCTGGCGGCCACCTCCCACGGCGCGTGCATGGTGATCCCCGCGCCGTCCTTCGACCCCGGCGCCACGCTGGCGGCCGTCGCCGCCGAACGCTGTACATCGCTGTACGGGGTCCCGACGATGTTCATCGCCGAACTCGACCACCCCGGCTTCGCCGGCCACGATCTGTCGTCCCTGCGCACCGGCATCATGGCGGGCTCGCCCTGCCCGGTCCGGGTGATGGAGCGGGTCGTCGCCGAGATGAACATGGCCGGGGTCGCCATCTGCTACGGGATGACGGAGACCTCACCGGTCTCCACCCAGACCCGCCGCGACGACGATCTCGAACGGCGCACCGGCACCGTGGGCCGCGCCCTGCCGCATATCGAGGTGAAGATCGTGGACCCGGTGAGCGGGGTGACCCTGCCGCGGGGCGAGGCGGGGGAGCTGTGCACCCGCGGCTACAGCGTGATGCTGGGCTACTGGGGCGAACCGGAGCGCACGGCCGAGGTGATCGACTCCGGACGGTGGATGCATACGGGCGATCTGGCCGTGATGCGGCCCGACGGCTTCGTCCAGATCGTCGGCCGGATCAAAGACATGATCATCCGGGGTGGTGAGAACGTCTATCCGCGGGAGGTCGAGGAGTTCCTCCACCGGCATCCGCAGATAGCGGATGTGCAGGTGGTGGGGGTGCCCGATCCGCGGTACGGGGAGGAGGTCCTCGCCTGCGTGGTCCCCCGGGACCCGGCGGACCCGCCGACCCTGGACACCGTCACGGCCTTCTGCGACCAGCGGCTCGCCCACTACAAGATCCCGCGCAGGCTGGAGATCGTCGACGCCTTCCCGATGACGGTGAGCGGAAAGGTCCGGAAGGTGGAGCTCCGGGAGCGGTACGGGGCGGGCTGACGCCCGTCCGGACGCCGGGGCCGGTAGCGGTGCGTCGGTCTCCCGTGGCGCGGGCAGCACCGGCGGTCCGCGCCCGGGCGGGCCCGGGCGGGCCCGGAGAGGCGTCAGCGCGAGCCGGCCGGCGGCAGATCGCGGCGCATGCAGACCCGCGGCCAGCGGTCCAGGCCGTGTTCCTTCTCCGCGCGCCGGATCTCCCGCAGCCCGTCGGTGAGCTCGGGCTCGGCCAGCTCCCGGAAGCCGATCCGCGTGTAGTACGGGGCGTTCCACGGCACTTCGGAGAAGGTCGTCAGGGTCAGCCCGGTCAGTCCCTCGGCCGCCGCCCGCTCCCCGAGGTGGTCGATCAGCGCCCGGCCCAGCCCTCGGTGCGCGGCGTCCGGGTGGACCGACACCTGCTCGACATGAGCGGCCCCGTCGACGGTGTCGTGGATCAGATAGGCAATCGGCCTGTCGTCGCTGTCGCTGTCGCTGTCGCCGTCGACGGCGACCCAGGCGCGGCCGGCCGCGCGATAGCGCTCCAGGACGGCCGTCGCGGGCGGTTCGTCGTCCGCGATCTCCACCATGCCCAGCTCGCGGAACGGTTCACCGGCGGCCCGTTCGATGTCCTGGAGGCGGGGCAGATCGGCGGCCTCGGCCCGTCGTATGCGCATGGGCGACAGTATCCACCGGCAGGCCTCCCGCTCGGCCCGCCGGGGGCCGCTCCCGGCCCGCCGGTGGCGGGCGGGCGTCAGGGCGGCCCGGCCGCGGCGAGCCGCCGGGCCGCGCCGTTCACCGGCTGCGGTTCGCCCGCGAGGTCCACCACGAAGAGCGGTATCCCGAGGCCGTCCGCGCGGGCCAGGGCCTCGTCGGTGTAACCGGCGAGCGCGAAGTGGACCGGGGTCGCCGCCGCGGTCAGACCGTTGAGCCAGAGGCACTCCACATCGCGCAGCGTCGTACGGAGCGTGGACGGTTCGACCTGGGCGACGACGCCCCGGCCGCGGAGATCGGTGCCCGCCGGGAGGCGCGGCCCGGCGGGGAACCCGGAGCGCGGCTCGGGCTGGTGCACCACCTGCGGGACCACGTCGTCGAAGCCCAGCCAGACCAGATACCGCGCGGCCGTGTCGACCGCGTCCCGGGCGGTACGGATCGGGACCGGGCGGAAGGCGGGACGCGCGTCGGCGTTCCCGGAGCGGGGCGCGGGCACGCGTTCGGCCGGATCCGGCCCGGCGTCGCCGGCCGGCTGCGGGCCGGTGGCGGCGGGCCCCGGCCGGTCCAGATCCTCCGGCGGCGTATCCGCCGTCCGTACGCCGGGCCGGAGCAGCGTCCCGCAGGGGCAGCCCACTTCGGGCCGGGGCCAGTCGTTCTCCTCGCCGCACTCCTCGCAGCGGACGGTCACCCACTCCTCGTCCCAGACCCGGCGGTGCAGCACCGCGGGTTCGGCGGTGCTCAGCAGCGGGACGGCCACCGGGGCGCCGCAGGGACAGGGGTAGTGGGGGGAGGTGTAGCGGTGGTCCCGATGGCAGTCGGGGCAGCGCACTCGGACCGGCTCGGCCGCCGTCATGGCGTCCCTCTCCTTCGCAGCCGTACGTCCGCGCGGCGGGGGGTACGGGCTCCGCCGCGCGGCGGTCGTCGTCGCAGCGCCGGTCACGGCGCCGGTCGTTCGGTCGGGTCCATGGTCCCGCACCCGGAAGGCACCGCGGGAGCCCCTCCGCCCGCGCCTTGACGCTGTCCGGAGCGCCTTCTACATTGATTTCACATAACAGAATTCAACTTCCGCATCGTGGAAATCGTCGAGCCTGGGTGGCGGAGGCTCCGCGGTGGGGTCCGAGCAGAATCGGGGGGCACAGATGCCTCGTATGACCGCTGCCCGCGCGGCAGTCGAGATCCTCAAGCGGGAGGGCGTCACCCAGGCCTTCGGTGTGCCGGGGGCCGCGATCAACCCCTTCTACAAGGCGCTGAAGGAGGGCGGTGGCATCAACCACACCCTCGCCCGCCATGTCGAAGGCGCCTCCCATATGGCCGAGGGCTACACCCGGACCCGGCCCGGGAACATCGGGG
The DNA here is from genome assembly GCF_003932715.1 of Streptomyces tsukubensis. NCBI lineage: Bacteria > Bacillati > Actinomycetota > Actinomycetes > Kitasatosporales > Streptomycetaceae > Streptomyces > Streptomyces tsukubensis. Next base: position 6,715,166 of record NZ_CP020700.1, read on the forward strand.
TGTGCATCGGGACGTCGGGACCGGCCGGCACCGACATGATCACCGGGCTGTACTCGGCCATCGGGGACTCCATTCCGATCCTCTGCATCACCGGCCAGGCGCCCACCGCGGTGATGCACAAGGAGGACTTCCAGGCCGTCGACATCGCCGCGATCGCCCGGCCCGTCACCAAGGCCGCCACCACGGTCATGGAGGCCGCGCAGGTGCCCGGCGTCTTCCAGCAGGCGTTCCATCTGATGCGCTCGGGCCGTCCCGGCCCGGTCCTGATCGACCTGCCGCTGGACGTCCAGCAGACCGAGATCGAATTCGACCCGGAGACCTACGCCCCGCTGCCGGTCCACCGGCCCGCCGCCACCCGCCCCCAGGCCGCCAAGGCCCTGGCCATGCTGCTGGCGGCCGAACGGCCGCTGATCGTGGCGGGCGGCGGAGTGATCAACGCCGACGCGTCCGCGCTGCTGGTGGAGTTCGCCGAGCTGACCGGGGTGCCCGTCGTCCCGACCCTGATGGGCTGGGGCACGATCCCCGACGACCACGACCTCAACGCGGGCATGGTGGGCCTCCAGACCTCCCACCGCTACGGCAACGCCACCTTCCTGGACTCCGACTTCGTCCTCGGTATCGGCAACCGCTGGGCCAACCGCCACACCGGAGGCCTGGACGTCTACACCCGCGGCCGGACCTTCGTCCACGTCGATATCGAACCCACCCAGATCGGCCGGATCTTCGCCCCGGACTACGGAATCGTCTCCGACGCCCGCGCCGCGCTCACCCTCTTCGTGGAGCTGGCCCGTGAGCACCGGGACGCGGGCACCTTGCCCGACCGCTCCGACTGGGCGGCAGCCGCCCGGCGGCGCAAGGCGACCCTCCAGCGGCGCACCCACTTCGACGACGTGCCGATGAAACCGCAGCGGGTCTACGAGGAGATGAACCGCGCCTTCGGACCCGAGACGCGGTACGTGACCACCATCGGGCTCTCCCAGATCGCGGGCGCCCAGCTCCTCCACGTCTACCGGCCGCGCCATTGGATCAACTGCGGCCAGGCCGGCCCGCTGGGCTGGACCATCCCGGCCGCCCTCGGCGTCGCCACCGCCGACCCGGAGGCGTCCGTCGTCGCGCTCTCCGGCGACTACGACTTCCAGTTCATGCTGGAGGAGCTGGCCGTCGGCGCGCAGCACCGCATCCCGTACGTCCACGTCCTGGTCAACAACGCCTATCTCGGCCTGATCCGGCAGGCCCAGCGGAATCTGGACATCGACTTCCAGGTGAACCTGGAGTTCGAGAACATCAACTCGCCCGAGCTGGGCGTCTACGGCGTCGACCACGTCAAGGTCGTCGAGGGCCTGGGCTGCAAGGCGCTCCGCGTCACCGAACCGGACGCGCTGCTGCCCGCGTTCGAGGAGGCGAAGAAGCTCGCGGCCGAGTACCGGGTGCCGGTGGTCGTGGAGGCGATCCTGGAGCGGGTCACCAATATCTCGATGGGCGTGCAGATCGACGCGGTCAACGAGTGGGAGCCGCTGGCGACGGACCCGTCCCACGCCCCGACCTCGGTCCTGCCGCTGGAGCTCTGACCCCGCGACGGCCCCACGACGGCCCCGCGCCCCCGGCCTCGGATCCGCCGAGGCCGGGGGCGTCCGCATGCCACTGCCGCCCGCCGGAAAACCGGATTCGACGGAGGGGGGAAACCGTCTACGGTGGGGTCCGGACGGCAAGTACGAGGGAGGAGCCGCACCGATGGCTACGGCGGAGGAGAAGGCTCTCCCCGAGGGGTTCGTCCCCGTGAACGAGGAGCACTGCCGGGTGTGCGGCTGGACCGACGGCGGTCTGATCTGGGTCGACGGCTACGGTACGCACGACGTCTGCCCCTGCTGCGGCTGCGAGGCGGGGCTCACCGATATGGGCTGGCCGGGGGACGGCCGGGCCCTGGAATCGGTCCGTTCCTACCGGGGTTACTGGGTGGGCCACGGTGCTGTCTGGGACCGGCCTTACCGCCGGCCCCGCGGCTGGGACCTGGTGGAACAGCTGGCGAGCATCCCGCCGCACTGGCGCTGAGCCGGGGGCACGCCTCGTGCCGAGGGGCCCGCACTCCATGCAGGAGTGCGGGCCCCTCGGCGTACCCAGGAGATGGAAGGGACCGCGGCGGCCGGACGACCGGGCCGCGGCTGCGCCCCCCTCAGGCCGGGAGGTGCCGCCTGCGGACCTGGACCACCGCACTGGTGTCGTACGGCGCCCCGCGGTCCCGCCCCTGCCGTACGGACCACCCCTCAGGGGTCCGTACGGCGGGTTCGGTGGGCCGCCCGGGGCACGGCCTGGGTGTGCGTGCCCCGGGCGGGATCCGTGGAGGGCATCCGGGCGGCGGCGGTGCCTGGGCGCGACAGGACAGGTGTCGGCACCGTCGCCGCCCGGAATTCCGGGGGCCGGACCGGCGGAGCGGAGCCGCCGGGCCGGGGTGGGGCCGGACCGGAGGCACTGCGGCCGCCGGTCCGGGCGGGGGTCAGACCGGCTGTCCGGAGAGGCGTTCGACGGACCGCAGCAGGGCCGAGTGGTCGAGCCCGCCGTCGCCCTGGGCGCTCAGGGAGCCGATCAGCTGGGCCACGACGGCACCCACCGGGAGCGCGGCGCCGACGCTACGGGCCGCGTCGGTGACGATCCCCATGTCCTTGTGGTGGAGGTCGATCCGGAAGCCGGGGCGGAAGTCCCGGGCGAGGAAGTTGTCCTTCTTACGGCTCAGCACGGTGGAACCGGCCAGTCCGCCGTTGAGGACGTCCAGCGCCGCGGCCAGGTCGACCCCCGACTTCTCCAGGAAGACCACGGCCTCCGCACAGGCCTGGATATTGACGGCCACGATGAGCTGGTTGGCCGCCTTCACGGTCTGGCCGGCGCCGTGCGGACCGCACCGTACGACGGTCTTCCCCAGCGCCTCGAACAGCGGCAGCGCGGCGTCGAAGTCGGCCCGGTCCCCGCCGACCATGATGGACAGCACCGCCTCGACGGCCCCGGCCTCGCCGCCGGAGACCGGCGCGTCCAGCACCCGCAGCCCCTTCTCCTTCGCCGCGGCGGCCAGTTCGACCGAGGTACGGGGGGTGATGGACGACATGTCGATCAGCAGGGCGCCGGGCCGGGCGTTCGCCAGGATTCCGTCCGGACCGTAGGCGACCGCCTCGACCTGCGGGGACGCCGGGACCATGGTGATGACGACGTCCGCGTCGCGTACGGCTTCCGCGACCGAGGCGGCGGCGCTGCCGCCTGCTGCGGTCAGCCGCTCCAGCTTGGCCTGCTCCAGTGTGTAGCCGGTGACCGCGTAGCCGGCCTTGAGCAGGTTCTCGGCCATGGGGGAGCCCATGATGCCGAGTCCTATCCAGGCCACCGAGGGCAGTGTGCTCATGAGGGTGTGCCTTTCTGGCAGCGGGACGGTGGTGCGTCCGGGGGTGCGGGGCGGGGAAGAGGTGCGGGTACGGCGCCCGGGGTACGGGCCGGGGCCGCGCCGGGGTCAGCGGGCGGCGCGGGCCTCCCGGGGCAGCCAGTCGAAGCTCGCCGCGCTCGGCCCGTCGCCCGGCTTGTACTCCAGGCCGACCCAGCCGTCGTATCCGGCGGCCGCCAGCCGGTCCAGCAGCTGCTCCAGGGGGAGCGAACCCGTCCCGGGGGCGCCCCGGCCCGGATTGTCGGCGATCTGCACATGGCCGATGCGGTCCGCGTACGCGTCGATCGCCGCGCCGATGTCCTCGCCGTTCATCGACAGGTGGTACACGTCGAGGAGGAACTCCGCGTTCGCCAGCCCCGTCGCGGCATTCACCTTGTCGGCCACCTCGACCGCCGCCGCGGCGGTGACCAGCGGATAGTCGGGGGACTCCGGCCGGTTGAGGGTTTCGACCAGCAGGGTCGCGCCGATCCCGTCGGCCGCCCGGGCCGCCGACGCCAGATTCTCCAGCGCCAGGGCGTCCTGGACCGAGGCGTCGACCCCGGGCACCCGGTTTCCGTACAGCGCGTTGAGCGCCCGGCAGCCCACGGAGGCCGCGAAACCGGCCGCCACCTCCACATTGGCGCGGAAACGCGCGGACTCCTCACCGGGGACGGACAGCGCACCCCGGTCCGGCCCCGGGAGCTGCCCGGCGTAGAAGTTCAGCCCCACGAGCCGGGTGCCCGCCTCGTCGAGCGCCCGCTTCAGCGCGTCGAGTTCGGCGGCGGGCGGTGTCGGGGTGTCGGGCCACGGCCACCACAGCTCGACCGCCGTGAAACCCGCGGCCGCGGCGGCCGCGGGGCGGTCGAGGAGCGGGAGCTCGGTGAAGAGGATCGACAGGTTCACATCGAATCGGTGGCCGGAGTAGCCCATCAGGCGCCGCGCCCCTTCCGTATGGTGGAAGTAAGTTTCTGCTCAATGGAAGCGTGCTGGTGGTGCCCGGGGCTTGTCAAGGGGGCTCGCACCTCCGGCCCGCGGGGGCCGCCCGGGTCGGCTAGGGTCGGCTCGCGGTGGCCGGACGGGCCGGGCCGCACGTCAGGGCAGGTGCGGCGGGGTGGGGAGAGTGCGCGGGATGCGGCTGAGAGTGGAGTTCACGACCGAACCCTTCGACCTGGACGAAGCGCCCCCGCATGCCGTGGTCGCCAGGGAGGTGATCCTCGGCGCCGAGCTGGATGCCGTGGACGTCGGGCCCTTCGGCAATACGGCGGAAGGGCGGGCCGAAGCGGTGCTCGGAGCCGTGGACGCCCTGCTGCGCCGTTCGCTGGAGGCCGGTGCGACGCGGATATCCCTCCAGGTGAACGTGGTGCCGGGGGAGGGGCGGTGAAGCCGCGGCCCGAGGCGCGCCCGCCCGCGGCCGCCGGACCTGCGGAGTCCGCGGCGGGCTCGGGCGCTTCGGACGCCGCGGGCGCCCAGGAGGTGCCGGGCGGCGCGGCCCCTTCCGGCGGTCCGGGTGCTTCGGGTGCTTCGGGTGTGGAGCATCCGCTGGCGCGGGCGGTCGGACCGCTCGTCGACGCCATGGGCGCCGAACTGGTCCGCCCCGAACTGGCCGGGCCCGACGATGTGGTGCTCGCCTGGGAGGGGCGCGATGTGCTCGCCGTCAGGCTGCCGCAGCTCTCCGACTCCCTCGACCGCATCCTGGCCGCGCTGGAACGCACCCACGGCATGCCGCTCGCTCAGCTCGACCGCAAGGAGAAGCAGCGGGTGGTACGGAATCTGGAGGCACGCGGAGCCTTCGCCGTCCGCCACGGCGTGGAGACCGTCGCGGGGGCGCTCGGGGTCAGCCGCTTCACCGTCTACAACTACCTCAACAGGGAGAACGCCTCCAGAGGTGGCTGATCCGGGCCCGGAGATCGGGTGAACACCGGCCGTCGTCCGAGTCTTCGGACGGCGGCCGCGGTATGCGTCGGGACGGTGAACGCACGGCGAACGAACTTTTCAACAAACTGTTGACCTTCCGTGGTGGAGCGCGTTAGCTATGCGCAGCCCGACCAGAAAATGCTGCGAGCAAGAGCACGGAGGTACCCGTGACATCGCGTCCACAGCGCCTTCCGGATCCCGGCGGAGCAACCGGCTCCCCGGGCGGACCCGCCCAAGTTCCCGAGGGCCTCAACCGGTTCAACTCCGCTTCTGAACAGGCCGCGAGCGCCGCACTCCACGAGGTCTGCGCCGTGAGGGCCTGGGGCAGCGCGATGCTCGCCCGCCGCCCGTACCCGACCGTCGGCGAACTGCTCGCCGCCGGCGACGCGGCCACGGCGGCACTGACGGCGGACGGCCTCGCCGAGGCGGTGGCGGGGCATCCGCCGATCGGCCGACCCCGCCCCGGCGATCCGGTCTCGGCGCGCGAACAGCGCGGTACGGCCGGGGCATCGGACGCACTCAAGGCCGAACTGCTGGAGCTGAACCTCGCCTACCAGGAGAAGTTCGGCCAGGTCTTTCTGATCTGCGCCACCGGACGCACCGGGGAGCAGCTCCGGGACGCGGCCCGGGACCGGATCGGCAACACGCCCGAGCGGGAACGGGAGATCGTCCGCACCGAGCTGGCCGGAATCAACCGGCTCCGGCTCGCCCGGCTCGTACAGCCGCAGCCGCCTTCGGACAGCTGACGGCAAGGCGCCGGAGCCCTGCCCCGGGCCCGTACCGCAGGCAGGACCGGAACGGGCGCATGACCCGGCCCCGACCGAGCGCGTTACCGGAGCGGGCCGGGCACCCGCCCCGGACCCGACGGACGGGCGGTGCCCGCCGCGGCCACCACCCCTGCCCGCCCGGCGGCCCGTCGGTCCAGCAGCCCATCGACGGCCTACCGGAACCTCCGAGGGAAGCGAAGGCGCATGAGTACGCAGACCACCGCGTCGGTGTCCACCCACATCCTGGACACCAGTGTCGGACGCCCCGCGGCGGGCGTCCCCGTCCGGCTGTCGGCCCGGTCCGCCGAACAGGGCCCGTGGACCGAGGTCGGCGCATCGGCCACCGACGCCGACGGCCGCTGCAAGGACCTCCCGGCACCGCCGGAGGGCACCATCCTCGTCCGCCTCGAATTCGGCACCGAGGAGTACTTCCTGACCGGCCGAGCCGAGTCGCAGCGGCACGCCCCCGAGCACCGGACCGGCGGCCCGGGCCCGGTGTTCTTCCCCGAGGTGGCGATCGTCTTCGCCGTCGAGGCGGGCGAGCACTACCACGTACCGCTGCTGCTCAACCCGTTCGGCTACTCCGTCTACCGAGGGAGCTAGCAATATGCCCGCCATTCTCGGCCAGAACCAGTACGGCAAAGCGGAGAACCGCGTGGTGCGGATCGTCCGGGACGGCGACACCCACCACATCAAGGACCTCAACGTCTCCATCGCCCTCAGCGGCGCCATGGACGAGGTCCACTACCACGGCTCCAATACCGGCGTCCTGCCGACCGACACCACCAAGAACACGGTGTACGCGTTCGCCAAGGAGCACGGCATAGCGTCCGCCGAGCAGTTCGGCATACATCTGGCCCGCCACTTCGTGACCTCCCAGGACACCATCCACCGGGCCCGGATCCGGATCGAGGAGTACGCCTGGGAGCGGATCCCGCTCCCGGGCGCCGACGCCCGCCCCGACCGCGCCACGGAGACCGGGCACTCCTTCGTCCGCACGAGGCAGGAGACCCGGCTGGCCCAGATCACCTACGACGGCGACCGCTGGCAGATCGTCTCCGGGCTCACCGACCTGACCGTGCTGAACTCCACCAACTCCGAGTTCCGGGGGTACGTCAAGGACGCGTACACCACCCTCAAGGAGGCGTACGACCGGATTCTGGCCACCGACGTCTCGGCCCGCTGGCGCCACAACTGGACCTCGGACGAACAGGGCATGCCGGACTGGGAGCAGTCGTACGCCCGGACCAAGCAGCATCTGCTGGAAGCCTTCGCCGAGACCTACTCCCTCTCGTTGCAGCAGACGCTCTACCAGATGGGTTCACGGGTGATCGACAGCCGGAGCGAGATCGACGAGATCCGCTTCTCACTCCCCAACAAGCACCATTTCCTGGTCGACCTCGAACCCTTCGGGCAGAAGAACGACAACGAGGTCTACCTCGCCGCCGACCGGCCCTACGGGCTGATCGAGGCGACCGTCCTGCGGGACGGTACCGAGGCCGCCATTCCGGTGGATCTGACCAACCTCTGAAACGGGGCGAGCATGACGGTTACGCGCATCGTCATCGAGAACTGCGCCGTCGCGACGGTCGACGCGCACGACACCGAACACGTGAGCGGCCACCTCGTCGTCACCGGCAACCGCATCGAATCCGTGGGCCCGGGACCGGCTCCCGAAGGGCTCACCGGCGCGGTCCGCCGGATCGACGGCACCGGCTGTCTCGCCACGCCCGGACTGGTCAACACCCACCACCACTTCTACCAGTGGCTCACCCGGGGACTGGCCACCGACCACAACCTCTTCGACTGGCTGGTCGCGCTCTATCCCACCTGGGCACGGATCGACGAGCCCATGGTCCGCGCCGCGGCGCAGGGGTCGCTGGCGATGATGGCCCTCGGCGGTGTCACCACGGCGATGGACCACCACTACGTCCACCCGCGCGGCGCCGGGGACCTCACCGGCGCCCTCGTCGGCGCCGCCCGCGAGATGGGTGTCCGCTTCACCCTGGCCCGCGGCTCCATGGACCGGGGCGCCTCGGACGGCGGGCTGCCGCCCGACTTCGCGGTGGAGACCCTGGACGGCGCCCTGGCCGCCACCGAAGAGGCGATCGACGCCCACCACGATCCGGCTCCGGACGCGATGACCAGGATCGCCGTCGCCCCCTGCTCGCCCTTCTCCGTCTCCACCGAACTGATGCGGCAGGGGGCCGAACTCGCCCGCCGCAAGGGCGTGCGGCTGCATACGCACGGTTCTGAGACCGTGGAGGAGGAACGGTTCTGTAAGGAGCTGTTCGGGATGGGGCCCACCGACTACTTCGCCTCGACCGGGTGGCTCGGCGAGGACGTGTGGATGGCCCACTGCGTCCATATGAACGACGCGGACATCGCCGCCTTCGCCCGCACCGGCACGGGGGTGGCGCACTGCCCCTCCTCCAACGCCCGCCTCGGCGCCGGAATCGCCCGGGTCCCCGACATGCTGGCCGCGAAGGTCCCCGTCGGTCTCGGTGTCGACGGGACCGCGTCCAACGAGTCCGGCGAGCTGCACACCGAACTCCGCAACGCGCTGCTGATCAACCGTCTCGGAGCCCACCGGGAAGCCGCACTGAACACACGTCAGGCGCTGCGGCTCGGCACCTACGGCGGCGCCCGGGTGCTGGGACGCCACCACGAGACCGGTTCGCTGGAACCGGGCAAACTCGCCGACCTGGTGCTGTGGCGGCTGGACACCCTCGCGCACGCCTCCATGGCCGATCCGGTGGCGGCGCTGGTCCTCGGCGCCCCGGCGCCCGTCGCACTCTCCCTCGTCGACGGCCGCCCCGTCGTCGAGGACGGCCGGCTGGTGACCGTGGACCAGGAGGCGGTCGCCCGTACCACCCGCGGGGAAGCCCGGCGCCTCGCGGAGATCGCCCGCTCCGGATAACCGGGCGGGTCCGTCCCGTACCGCCGTACGAGCCCGGCGGTCCCGGCCTGTTGGCCGCCGTACCACCCTCGTCCTCCCCTCGCTGCTCCTGCTCCTGTGCCTGCTTCCGTTACCGCCCGGGCCCGCCCGGCGGTCCTTCGCCGTACCCGTCCTCCCCTCCGCCCGGTCCGCTCCTGCGGATCCCCGCCCCCCCCACACACACCCATGAACTCATTCACCACCGCGAAGCCCCACGAGATGAACACCACTGCCGCACCAGTGCCGCACCACTCCGTTCCGCCTCCCTGACCTCCACGTCTCCGCCGACGTGCAACCGACCGGAGGAACCGCCGTGGCCGCCGAGCCCAGGTTTCACAGCGCGACAAGCGCCGACCGAGCAACGGACTCCCCAGCGGACGGGGCGAGCAAGCACCCCGTCGACGAGACCCTCCCGCCCGTCAAGCTCTTCACCAGCGGACTCCAGCACGTGGCCGCGATGTACGCGGGCGTGGTCGCACCGCCGATGATCGTCGGCCCCGCGGTCGGCCTCGGCGCCCAGGACACGGCGTTCCTGATGGGCGCGAGCCTGTTCACCGCGGGTATCGCGACGCTCCTCCAGACCATCGGCTTCTGGAAGATCGGGGCCAGGCTGCCGTTCGTCAACGGCGTCTCCTTCGCCGGAGTCACGCCCATGGTCGCCATCGGCCGGGACCGCGGCGAGGACGGCATCGCCGTCATCTTCGGCGCGATCATCGTCGCCGGGATCGTGGGCTTCCTCCTCACCCCTTACTTCTGCAAACTCGTCCGGTTCTTCCCCCCGGTGGTCACCGGCACCGTGATCACCCTGATCGGCCTCTCCCTGCTGCCCGTCGCCTTCCGCTGGGCCCAGGGCGGCAACCCCGCCGCCGCCGAATACGGTTCGATGCGGAACATCGGCATGGCCGCACTCACCCTCGCCGTCGTGCTGGCCCTGCGGAAACTGCTCCGCGGCTTCCTCCAGCAGATCGCGATCCTCCTCGGTCTGGCCGTGGGCACCCTCGTCGCCCTTCCGCTCGGGATGTCCTCCTTCGACGCCATCCGGGAAGCGGACGTCATCGGCTTCCCCACGCCCTTCCACTTCGGCGGCCCGCAGTTCGAGATCGCCGCCATCGTCTCCCTGTGCGTGGTGATGCTCGTCTGCATGACGGAGTCCACCGCCGACATGCTGGCGCTCGGCAGGATCGTCGACCGGCCCGCGGACGAGCGGACCATCGAGGGCGGACTGCGCGCCGACACCCTCGGCAGCGCCCTGAGCCCCCTCTTCAACGGCTTCATGTGCAGCGCCTTCGCCCAGAACGTGGGGCTGGTCGCCATGACCAAGGTGCGCAGCAGGTTCGTCGTCGCGGCCGCCGGCGGCATCCTGGTCCTGCTGGGGCTCTTCCCCGTCGCCGCGTCCGTCATCGCCCTGGTGCCGCTGCCGGTGCTCGGCGGGGCGGGCATCGCCCTCTTCGGCACGGTCGCGTCCAGCGGCATCCAGACGCTGGCCTCCGCCGCGCTGGAGAAGGGCGAGAACGCGCTGATCGTGGCCGCGGCCGTCGGCATCGGGCTGATACCGATCGCGGCGCCCGACTTCTACCACGCCTTCCCCGAGGATCTGCTGGTCGTCCTCGACTCCGGGATATCGACCGGGTGCATCGTGGCGATCGTGCTGAACCTCGCCTTCAACCACCTGGGGAGGAAGGACGGGAACGACGGCGGTACGGAGCCGGGGGAGGACCGGGAATGCTTCCCGCCGCTTGCGGAGACCGCGGCCGACCGGACACCCCGAGCTTCCGGTTCCGGTGCGGCGGCCGAGGCGGTGTGACCACAGGGCGCGCCCGGCGACGCAGGCTCCGTCTCCGGACCCGGTGTCAGACCCCCGTGCGATGCTCGGTGTTATGGAACTCGACCGGCTTTTCGTGGATCTGGACTCCGTGCGCTGGGCCGATGTCGAGCACGCCTACGGCGGCGCGGAGGACGTCCCCGGGCTGCTGCGGGCCCTCGCGGGCGGTGCCGATCAGGCGTCCGAGGCCCTGGACGAGCTGTGGGGCACAATCGTCCACCAGGAGACGGTCTTCGCGGCGAGCGCGGCCGCGGTCCCGTTCCTGGCCCGGCTGGCCGCCGCGGGGGTCCGCCCGGCCGAACTGCTCGCCCTGCTGGGCACGTTGGCCGCGGGAGCCGAAGAGCCGGGGGCGGGGGAGCCGGGCGCGTGCCGGGCAGCGGTCGCCGGGCAGTTGCCCCTGATCCTCCCGCTCACCGGCGCCGCGGACGCGCGAGTGCGCCGGGCCGCGGTCCGCACCGCCGGATGCACCGGGGACCCCGCCGCCCGGTCCGCGCTGAACGCCCGCCGCGCCGAGGAGAAGGACGCGGGGGTACGGGCCGAGCTGCTCGCCGCCCTCGCGGGCCTCGACCCCGCCGGGGGCGCCGCGGCGGCGGCCGGGGCCCTGGCGGACGGTGAGCCCGCGGAGGCCCGGCTGATCGCCCTGATGATCTGCGCCGAGACCGGTGTCCCCTGGACGGCGGAGCACCGGGAGACGCTGCTCTCCCTGCTGCCCGCCGGGCCCCTCGTCCGGGGCGGCGCCGACCCGGCCCGGGACGAACCGCTGCGCCATATCGTCGACACCCTGCTGGCCCGGGACACCGACACCGACCGCGAAGCGGCCTGCGCCCTGGTCGAGTCCGCACTCCTGCTGCCCGCGCCCGAGGCCCGCGCGGAGGCCCTGTGGGCCGCGGAGCACGCCTGTCTGGTGTCGCGCAGCGCCCCCGCCAGGCTGGCGCCCGCCGTGGTGCCGCTGCTCTCGGACGCCACCTTCGGCCGCAAGGAGGCGCTGCTCCCGGTGCTGGAGCTGCTCGGTGGCCACGCCGAGGCGGCCGCGCCCGCCCTCGCGGCGTTCGTCGCCGACGACGGCGAATCCGCGGACCGCGCGCTGGAGGTGCTCGCCCGGCTCGACCCCCGCCAGGCGGCCCGGCTCCTCGCCCGCCGTCTGCGGGCCCGTTCACCCCTGTCCGGCGGTGGGACCGCGGCGCTCGCCGGGCCCGGCGGCCCCGGATCCTGGCCCGACGGCTCCCTGCCGTACGACCCCGAACTGCTCAACGCCCTCCGGATCGAACTCGACGCCCTGGCGGAGGCGGCGGATCCGGGTGCGGGCGCGCCGGAGCGGTTCACCGCGCTGCTGGAGTCCTGGGGCCCCCGGGCGTCCGCCGCGCTGCCCGAACTGACGGTGCTCTGCGAGCGGTCCCCGGCGCTGTTCGCCGCGGCACTGTCCGCCGTCTGCCCGCCGGACCGCCGCGCACGGACGGCGGACCTGCTGCGCCCGGCGGCCGGTGCGGGCCCGATCCGGGACCGGTTCGCGGCGGCCGACGCGCTGTACACCCTGACCGGGGAGACCGGACCGCTGGTGGGGGCGCTGGCCGAGGGGCTGCGGTCCGGTCCGACGCCCGGAGGGGAGGACGGTGCGGCGGCGGAACCGGCAGGGCCTTTGGGGAATCGGCGGCGGTCCGGGCTGGTGGGGCGTCCGTCCGGCGGCCCGATCGGCATCCGGACGGCCGGTGCCGTCCCCGGCGGACCGGGGGAGCACGGGCCGGCCGGGGAGCCGGTTGCGGAGCTGCCCCGGGAGATCGTCCTGGCGAAGGCGGCCGCCCTCGGCCGGGCCGCGCTTCCGCTGGTGCCGCGGGTCCGGGGCGTCCTGGCTACCGAGGGCCGGCGGTCCCCGGAAGGCCTCGCCGAGCGGATCCGGGCGGCCGTCACGCTCTGGCGGCTCACCGGCGATCCCGCCGAGCCGCTGACGGTCCTGGCCGGGATCCTCGCCGAGGCCGCCGACGGCCCGGTCCACCGGCCGGAGCCGGTCCGGGACTGCGCCCGGGCCCTCGCCGAACTGGGCCCGGCGGCCCGTCCGGTGGCCCCGGCTCTCGTCGCGCTCCTCGACCGCCCCGAGCAGGTGCCCGCCGCGGTCTTCGCCCTCGCGGCCGCAGGCGCCGCCCCGGCCGGGGCGGCGGCCCTGGTCCTCGACTGTGCCGAGCGCGATACGGATCCCGTGAGCTGTCTGGACGCCCTGGAGACCCTCGGCCCCGACGCCCTGACCCCGGAGGAGGCGGACCGGCTGGAAACCCTGGCCGAACGGGACCGCCGGGTCCGGCTCCCCGGCCCGTCGCCCCGGCTCAGCGTCCGGTCGGACCAGCGGATACGCCTCCGGGCCCGGGCCCTGCTTGCGGGCCGCACGGACGGCACCTGACCCGCGCCGGGCACCGGTCGGCCACTCCGGGGCTGCTATGACGCCCGGTGGTCCGGGTGCGGCGTCCGCCGCCCGGGGCGTGGCCGGTGGTGGTGCGGTCGGCGGAGGGTGGCCTGCCGCAGATGAAGCGGCCGACGGATGCGCACGGACCGCCCGGCGGTCGACGACGCCCCGATGCGCGGCACGATCGAAGCCTGTTGACACCGGGCGTCCCGTGCCGGGATGCGGTTTCGGCGGTACGACCCGGTCGGACGGGTGGTCCCGGACAGTACCGAGTCATGCCGTCCCGGTCGGGCGGGTGCCGCAGCGGCGGGTGCGGCCCGCCTGCGTCATGGGTCACCGGGCCGCACAGGCCCTCAGGCCGCCGTGCCCGCGCTCCAGTCCGGGTCGCGTCCGCTGAGGCCGACGACCTGCTCCAGCAGGGGCGCGTCCCCCGCCACCGGGACCGCGGGGCCGAAGATCGTGCCGCGCATCGGGTCGTCGTCGCCCGTCGCGGCCAGGAAGGCGTACGACACCCGCAGGCCCGCCTCCGGCGGGTCGTACGGCTGTCCGGTGGCCCGGGCGAGATCCCAGCCGTGGACGATCAGCTCGTTCAGGGCGACCCGTCCCGCCACCGCGGCGGGCAGGGTGACGCCCCCGGCCTGGGTCGTGCCCTCCCAGGCCTCCGACCCGGCCCACACCTCGCCCAGTTCGGCGAGCCGGTCCGGCAGCGCCGTCCGCCAGTCCGGGTCCAGCACCGGCAGGGCGCTGTCCGGCGCGGTGTCCGTCGTCGCCCCCAGTCTCTTGAGCCCGGTGTCCCGGAAGGTCGTCGCCAGCCCGACGAGATGCCCGAGCAGCTCCCGGACCGCATAGTCGGGGCAGGGCGTCGGCTCCCCGAGCCGCCCGTCCGCCACCCCGTCGAGCAGACGGACCACGGCGTCGGCGGCAGGCCTGAGATCGGGCCGGGGGGCCGCAGCGTCCGGCGACTGGTTCTGTACGGTTGATTCCATGCACGGATGACTCCCCGGCCGGGCGGAACTCATCGCCGCACCTCCGGCAGATGCCCCCGGATGCCACCCGCCGCCCCGGCGCGCCGGCCGCCACGGGCCGGGCCCGACCGGAACCGGCGCCCGCCGCCGGACACGGCCCAGGGCCGTCCGCGCGGTCCGCCGGAAGCCGTGCCACCCGGCGCCCCACCGGGCCGGAGCCCTCGCGCGCATAGCACCGGCCCACCGGCACAGCGCAGCCGACCCCCACCCCACAGCCAAGAAAACATAGGCTAGCCTTACCTAAGTAAATCTGCCCGGGTGTGGTCACGGGCGTGACGACAACGGTTCGGGCGGAGGGGCGTGGTGGGGGATACAAGGCTGTCGCGGCGCTCCGTACTGGCGCGCGCCGTCACCGGTCAGAAGCGCGATCTCGGCATCGCCGGGGCCGTCGGCGCAGCACACCAGGCCGGGGAGGCACTCGTCCCCGTCCTCATCGGCCTCGTGATCGACCGAGGCGTAGCCGAGGGCGACCGCACCGGACTCCTCATCGGCCTCGCCGTCCTCGCCGCCGTCTACACCGCACTCTCCTTCGGCTTCCGCTACGGCGCCCGGGCCGGGGAGCGCGCCGCCGAGAATGCCGCGCACACCCTCCGTACCGACCTCACCGCCCGGGTCCTCGCACCCGAAGGCGGTGCCGACACCGGAAAGCTCCCCGGCGAGCTGACGAACATCGCCACCGAGGACGCCAAACGCGTGGGCGGCGCACTCATGGCCCTGGTCATCGGCTTCTGGGCGCTCACCGGACTGGTCGTCAGCGCGGTCGTCCTGCTGAAGATCTCCCTGCTCCTCGGTCTCGTCGTCCTCGTCGGCACCCCGCTGCTGCTGGCGGCGGGCCATCTGCTGAGCAAACCGCTGGAGGCGCGCAGCGCCGCCGAACAGGAGCGGGCCGCCCACGCCTCCGGGGTGGCCGCCGATCTGGTCGCCGGGCTCCGGGTGCTCAAGGGCATCGGCGCCGAACCCGCCGCCGTCGACCGCTACCGGCACACCAGCCGCGCCTCCCTCACCGCGACCCTGTCCGCGGCCCGGGCCCAGGCCGCCCAGAACGGCATGGTCCTCGCCCTGACCGGGGTGTTCATCGCCCTGGTCGCCCTCGTCGGCGGCCGGCTCGCCGCCCGCGGCGACATCACCCTCGGCGAACTCGTCTCCGCCGCCGGCCTCGCGCTCTTCCTCATCGGACCGCTCTCCCTCTTCTCCTACGTCAACGCCGAACTCGCCCAGGCTCGCGCCTCCGCGGCCCGGATCGCGTCCGTGCTCGACGCCCCCGGCGCCGTCACCCCCGGCGGATCGGCACCCGCCGAACCCGTCCGCGGCGGGGTCCGGCTCCGCGGACTGTCCTACGGCAGCCTCGACGGCTTCGAACTGGACCTGCCGCCCGGTGCCTTCACCGGCATCGTGGCCACCGACCCGGCCGACGCCGAGGCGCTGCTCGGTGCCCTCGCCCGCAGGCGGGACCCCGAGCACGGTTCCGCCGAACTCGACGGGGTGCCGTTCCCCGGCCTGGACCCCGACGCCCTGCGCGCCGCCGTACTCGTCGCCCCGCACGAGGCCGACCTCTTCGCGGGCACCCTCGCCGCCAATGTCGCCGCCGCCGTTCCCCGCGCCGGTGCCGACACCGGTCCCGCACTGGCCGCGTCGGCCGCCGACGAAGTCGTCCGGACGCTGCCCCGCGGAGCGGAGACCGAGATCTCGGAGGGCGGCCGTTCCCTCTCCGGCGGCCAGCGCCAGCGCGTCGCCCTGGCCCGGGCGCTCGCCGCCGACCCGCCCGTACTCGTTCTGCACGACCCGGTGAACGCGGTCGACTCGGTCACCGAGACCCGGATCGCCACCGGTGTCCGGGCGCTGCGCCGGGGCCGTACGACCGTGATCGTGACCACCAGCCCGGCGCTGCTCGCGGCCGCCGACGCCGTGGTCCTGGTGGAACGGGGCCGGGTGACGGCCACGGCTCCCCATGCCGAACTGGTCCTGACCAGCCCCGCCTACCGGGAAGCGGTGCTCTCGTGAACCCCTCCGCCGACGACGGAAGCATGCCCGCGGAGCCCGGAACGGCCCCCGGCACCGGCACCGACAGCGTCACCGGCAGCGTCACCGGCTCCGGCACCGACGAGGACGCGGCCCGGGACCTGCTGCCCGTCGCGTCGCCCGCCCGTACCCGTACCGCCGTCCGCGAACTCCTCCGCCCCCACCGCGGGCTCGCCGCGGCCGGACTCGCCGTACTGACCGCCGCCACCGCCGTCGGACTGGCCACCCAGCCGCTCATCGGCCGCATCGTCGACATCGCCGCCGGGAACCGGGCCGCCGACGCGCTGACCACGGTCGTCCTGCTGCTCGTCGCCGTCGCCCTGGTCCAGGGCCTGGCCACCGCCGCCGGGCTCGGACTGGTGGCCCGGCTCGGCGAGACCGTCCTCGCCCAACTGCGGGAACGTTTCATCGAACGTGCGCTGGGGCTTCCGCTGGAGCGGGTCGAGCGGGCCGGTTCCGGTGATCTGACGGCCCGGGTCACCGGAGACGTCTCCGTCGTCGCGGAGGCCGTAAGCCGGGCACTGCCCGAGTTCGTCCGCTCCGTCCTCGCCATCGTCCTGACCCTGGGCGCCCTGGCGATCCTCGACCGGCGGTTCCTGCTCGCCGCGCTGATCGCCGTGCCCTTCCAGGCGCTGACCGCCCGCTGGTACCTGCGCCGCGCGGCCCCGCTCTACGCCCGGCAGCGCATCGCGGGCGGCACCCAGCAGCAGCAGCTCCTCGACACCGTGCGGGGCGCGGCCACCGTGCGGGCCTTCCGGCTGGAGCGCGAGCACACCGCCAAGGTCACCGAGCGCTCCCGGTCGCTGGTCGCCGTGACGATGCGGGGCGTCGATCTCGTCCTCGGCTTCTACGGCAGGCTGCACTTCGCGGAGTTCGCCGGGCTCGCGGCCGTGCTCGTCACCGGATACGTGCTGGTACGGGACGGCTCGGCGTCCGTCGGTACGGCGACCGCCGCCGCCCTCTACTTCCACAGCCTCTTCACGCCGATCAACGCGGCGCTGGTACTCCTCGACGACGCCCAGTCCGCGCTGTCGGGCCTCGCCCGGATCGTCGGCGTCGCCGACCAGCCGCCGCCGGACGAGCGCCCGCAGCGGACCGCGGCGCCGGTCCCCGCCCCGCGCGACGCGTCCGTCACGGTCGCCGGGCTCGGCCATGCGTACGAGAACGGGCATCCCGTCCTCCACGGCGTCGATCTCACGATCCTGCCCGGCGAGCGCGTGGCCCTCGTCGGGGCCAGCGGCGCCGGGAAGACCACCCTCGCCAAACTGATCGCCGGTATCCACCGGCCCGTCTCCGGAAGCGTCACCGTCGGCGGTACGCCCCTGGCCGCGCTGCCGCCCGCCGAACTCCGCCGGACCGTCGCCCTCGTCTCCCAGGAGACCCATGTCTTCGCCGGACCCCTCGCCGACGACCTGCGGCTGGCCCGCCCGGACGCCACCGACGGCGAACTGAGGGACGCTCTCGACCGGGTATCCGCCCTCACCTGGGCCGATTCGCTGCCCGACGGTCTCGCGACCGTCGTCGGTGACGGCGGCCACCGGATCGACGGCGCCCGGGTCCAGGCCCTGGCCCTCGCCCGGCTGATCCTGGCCGACCCGCCCGTGGTCGTCCTCGACGAGGCCACCGCCGAGGCCGGCAGCGCCGGTGCGCGCGGCCTGGAGAAGGCGGTGCTCCGCGCGGTCGAGGGACGTACGGCACTGATCGTGGCCCACCGGCTGACCCAGGCCGCGACCGCCGACCGGATCGTCGTCATGGACGCCGGACGGATCGTCGAATCCGGCACCCACGACGCACTCCGCGCCGCCCGGGGCCCGTACGCGGCCCTGTGGGACGCCTGGTCCCGTACCCGCGAACCGGACCGCTGACACCGGGCCCCCGCCCGTACCGCCGACCGCAGCGGAACCCCCGATCCCGCACCACGCGCACCACCCGCAGTACCCGCTGAACCAGAAGGAAACCCTCATGGCCCGCTCCCCGAGGACCGCCCGGATCACCGCCGCGGTCTCCTCCGCCCTGCTGCTCCTGACCGCCGCCACCGCCTGCGGCACCGACTCCGGCGGCTCCGGCAGCTCCGGCGGCACAACGGAGAAGAACACCGGCGCCGAGGGCGGCGGTTCCGGAACCTTCCCCGTCACCCTCGACCACAAGTACGGCAGCACCACCGTCCCGTCCGAGCCGAAGCGCATCGTCACCATCGGCTTCACCGACCAGGACGCCCTCCTCGCCGTCGGCAAGGTCCCCGTCGCATCGACGGACTGGCTGGGCGCCCACAAGGGCACCATCGGCCCCTGGGCCAAGGACGAACTGGGCAGCGGCAAGCTCCCCGTCACCCTCAAGAACACCGGCACCGGACCCCAGGTCGAGAAGATCGCCGCCCTGAAGCCCGATCTGATCCTCGCGGTCTACGGCGGGCTGACCAAGGACCAGTACACGGCGCTGTCGAAGTTCGCGCCGGTCGTGGCCCAGCCGAAGAAGTACAACGACTGGGGCGTGCCGTGGCAGGAGCAGACCAAGATCGTCGGCACCGCCGTCGGCCGCCCCGCCGAGGCGGCCCAGGCCGTCGCCGCGACCGAGAAGAAGATCGCCTCGCTGGTGAAGCCCGAATTCAAGGGGAAGACCGCGGTCATCGGCACCCCGTTCGAAGGCATCTTCGTCTGGGGCAGCCAGGACACCCGCTCCCGGCTGCTGACCGGCCTCGGCTTCCGGCTCCCGGCCGGCCTCGACAAGGTGATCGGTGACCAGTTCGGCGCCAACATCAGCAAGGAGCGCACGGACCTCCTCGACCACGACGCCATGGTGTGGATGGTGAAGGACGTCGCCAAGGACTCCGCCGAGCTCCGCAAGGACCCCTCGTACGGCGATCTGAAGGTCGTCGGGGAGGGCCGCGAGATCTATGTCCAGGAGTCGAGCGACTACGGCTACGCCATGTCCTTCGGCACCGTGCTCAGCCTGCCGTACGTGGTCGAGCGCCTCGCCCCCCAGCTGACCGCCGCCCTCGACGGCAAGCCGGAGACCCCGGTCCGCCAGCCCGCGTCCTGACGAACCGTCCCCGAGTGCAGAGCGACCGGCGACCCCGGAGAAGGAGACAACCGGTGCATCCGGCGACCCCGGAGAAGACCACGGACCCCGCGGCGGCGTCCGGCCCGGCCGGCCCCGCCCGGCGGACCCGGGGCCTGCTGCTGGTGGCGGGCGCGACGGCCCTGCTGCTCGCCCTGATCGCCGTATCCCTGCTGTACGGCGCTCTGGACATACCCCCGGCCGAGGTCTGGCGCACCCTGCTGGGCGATCCGCCCAATGCCCGGGTGGAGAACGCCGTCCGGTCCGTCCGGGTCCCGCGCACCGCACTCGGCGTCGCCGCCGGGGCGGCCCTCGGACTCGCCGGGGCACTGATGCAGGCCCTGACCCGCAACCCCCTCGCCGACCCCGGACTGCTCGGGGTCGGTGCGGGTGCCGCGTTCGCGATCGTCGTCGCGGTCGGGGTTTTCGGCCTGGGCTCGGCGTACGGGTACATCTGGTTCGCCTTCGCCGGGGCGCTCGCGGCCAGTCTGCTGGTGTACGTGATGGGCGGGCTCGGCCGGTCCGGCTCCACCCCGGTGAAGCTCGCCCTGTCCGGGGTCGCCGTCACCTCCTTCCTGGGCTCGCTGACCAGCGCGATCGCGCTGACCTCCCCGGACGCGCTCGACCGCTTCCGGTTCTGGTCCGCCGGAACCCTGGCCAACCAGTCCGGTGACGACCTGCTGCGGATCCTGCCGTTCCTCGCCGTCGGTGCGCTGATCGCGTTCGCCCTCGCCCCGTCCCTGAACGGTCTCGCTCTCGGCGACGACGTCGCGACCTCCCTCGGGCTGCGCACCGGCCGGATCCGTACCCTCGGCGTGGCCTCCGTGACCCTCCTGGTCGGGGCGGCCGTGGCCGTCGTCGGTCCCATCGTCTTCGTCGGGCTCGTCGTCCCCCATGCCGTACGGGTCCTGCTCCAGTACGCCGGGATCGGCCCCGACCAGCGCTGGCTGCTACCCCTCTCCGCACTGCTCGCCCCGGTCCTGCTGCTCGCCGCGGACGTGGCGGGACGGCTGCTGGCCCGGCCCGCCGAGATCCAGGCGGGCATCCTCGTCGCCTTCGTCGGCGGACCCCTGTTCATTGTGATGGTCCGCCGCCGACGACTCGCGGAGCTGTGAACCCATGACCGACCTCCTCACCCGCCGCGGTGAACCGCCGGCCGCCGCGCCCGGCCCTCGGCGCCGCGGCGACCGGCTGCCGTTCCGGCTCGCCGCGCCGCCCGTCTCCGGCATCCTGCGGCCCCGGCTCACGGCCGTCTCCGCGGGCCTCGCCGCCGCCGTCTTCGCCGTCTTCTGCTGGGGTATGACCGCCGGGGACGTCCCGATCGCCGTTGCCGACGTGGTCCGCGCCCTGTTCGGCCACGGAGAGCCCGGCAACCGGCTCATCGTCATCGAGCTACGGCTCCCCAGGGCACTGGCCGGGCTCCTCGTCGGCTGCGCCTTCGGCCTGGCCGGGGCCCTCTTCCAGACCCTCACCCGCAATCCGCTCGCCAGCCCCGACATGATCGGCATCACCCAGGGCGCGGGCACGGCGGTCGTCGCGGGACTCGTCCTCGGCGTCGGAAGCGGCCTCGGCACCCAGCTCCTCGGCCTGCTCGGCGGGCTCGTCACGGCCGCGCTGGTCTATCTGCTGGCCTGGCGGCGGGGCGCGACCGGCTACCGGATCATCCTCGTCGGCATCGGTATCGCGTGGATCTGCACCAGCATCACCGACTTCCTGATGGCCCGCGGCGCACGGCACGAGGCGCAGGCGGCGCTGGGCTGGCTGGTCGGCAACCTCAACGGCCGCGACTGGCCGCAGATCACTCCGCTGCTGTGGGCGCTGGCCGTGCTGGTGCCCGCGGCCCTGCTGCTCGGCCGTCAGCTGCGGGATCTCCAGCTCGGCGACGACGTGGCGCGCGGTCTCGGCATCCGGGTCCAGTGGGTCCGGGTCGCCGCGCTGCTCACCGGGGTGGGACTGGCCGCGTTCGGCGCTGCTGCCGCCGGTCCGGTCGCCTTCGTCGCCCTCGCCGCCCCGCAGATCGCGCAGCGCCTCGCCCGTACGGCCTGGCCGCCGCTGATCGCTTCGGGCCTCGCCGGGGCCCTCATGGTCCTCGTATCCGATCTCGTCGCCCGCAGGCTGATCGGCGGCACCGAACTTCCCGTGGGTGTCGTCACCGGGGTGCTCGGCGCACCGGTACTGCTGTGGCTGCTCGTCCGCGCCAACCGCGCGGGTTCAGGAGGCTGAACACATGTCAGAGAAATCCGCCACCGCACCGGACCGCGCCGCGGCTGCCGCACCTGACCCGGCTGCCGCACCGGTCCCGGACTCGGCACCGGCCCCGGCCGGGGGACTCCGCGCCGACGGTCTGCGGCTGGCGTACGACGACCGGGTCGTCGTCGACGGACTCGACGTCTCCTTCCCGGCCGGCCGGATCACCGCCATCGTCGGGGCCAACGCCTGCGGCAAATCGACCCTGCTGCGGGCGCTCGCCCGGCTGCTGACCCCCCGGACCGGCACGGTCACCCTCGACGGGCGCTCCGTGCACTCCATCCCCACCCGGGAACTCGCCCGCAGCCTCGGCATCCTCCCGCAGACGCCCGTCGCCCCCGAGGGCCTGACCGTCGTCGACCTCGTCGGCCGCGGCCGTTCGCCCCACCAGACCTGGTGGCGCCAGTGGTCACCGGCGGACGAACGCGCCGTACGCGATGCCCTGCACGCCACCGGGATGACCGAACTGGCCGACCGCCCCGTCGACGAACTCTCCGGCGGTCAGCGGCAGCGCGCGTGGATCGCGATGGCCGTCGCCCAGGAGACCCCGGTGCTGCTTCTCGACGAGCCGACGACCTATCTCGACCTGGCCCACCAGATCGACGTCCTCGACCTGGTCACCGATCTCAACCGGACCGAGAACCGGACGGTCGTGATGGTCCTGCACGACCTCAACCAGGCGTGCCGTTACGCCGACCATGTCGTCGCCCTGAAGTCCGGCCGTCTCGTCGCCGAGGGCCGCCCGGCGGACGTCATCACCGAACCGCTGGTGGAGGAAGTCTTCGGCCTGCGGTGCAGGATCGCGGAGGACCCGGTCAGCGGCACCCCGATGGTCGTCCCCCTCAGCCGCCACACCCCGGTGGCGCGGCCGATGATGCAGGACTGACCGAACGCCCCCACGAGGGCTCCGGGTCAGGCCGGGCCGAGGACGCAGAACTCGTTGCCCTCCGGATCGGCCAGCACCTGCCACGGAAATTCCTTCGGGCCCGGATCCGGGGCCGTCGCGCCGACGCTCTTCAGCCGCGCCACGCCCGCCGCCTGCCCGGCGGAGTCGAAGGGGTGGGCCGCGAGGTCGAGATGGAGGCGGTGCCGCGTCTCCCGCAGATGCGGTGTGCGCACGAACTCCAGAAACGGGCCCGCGCCGTGGGCGGAGCGCAGCAGGGCACGTTCGCCGGTCGCCTCGTGCGCGGTCCAGTCCACCGCTCCGCCCCAGAACCGGGCCATGGCCCGCGGATCCGCGCAGTCGACGACAACCGCGGCGATCGGCCCGGTGTCCCGGTAGGACTCCCGGGGCTCCGGGACGCAGAACACATTGCCCTCCGGATCGGCCAGGACCGTCCGGGAGGGTTCGCCGGGGCCCGCGTCGGCGGACGTCGCACCGAGTTCCTTCAGCCGTGCGACCAGCTCCGCGTGCCGGGCGGCGGAGGTCGTGGCGAGTTCGAGGTGTGCGCGGTACTCCACGACCGCGGGGTCCGGAACGGCGATGAAGTCGATACGGACCGCACCGGGGTCCGGCCAGGCGGGCCCCATCGGCTTGACGGTGGTCGCACCGGGCTCCGTACCGGAAACGCTCCAGCCGAGCGCTTCCGCCCAGAAGCGGGCCAGCGCCGCGTCGTCCCGGGCCTTGATGTTCATCTGGAAGAGGTGCAGCGCCATGCCGCCGACCCTACCTCCAGAAGACGAACCCCCGGCCGGAGCGCCCGGATCGGGGACCGCAGCGGGGGCCCGGCCCGGGAGGCCTGCCACCCGGTCAGACCCGACTCGGGGGCCCGACTCCGCTCCTCCAAGGCCCGGTTGCCCGCATCGCCGGGCAGGGCAAGGGGCTTGCTGTCGCGCCCGGGTGCGGGGATATTGGTCTGGCTGGTCTGGACCAATAGGGGTCTTCGGGCCCCGTCGTTCCCCCCCCAACCGTCCGTCCCCACCCGGCACCCCCCACCCCCACTTCGACGCTTTCGCCAGCGGAGGCCCGATCGTGCACCGTCCCCCCACTCACGGCATCCCCCGCAACACGACCCGCACCGCGCTGCTCGGCGCGGCCGCCGCCCTGCTCCTCCTCACCGGCTGCTCGGACCCCGGCGAGAAGAAGGACACCGAACCCCCCACCACCCCCACCGGTCTCACCGCCCAGGCGGGCAGCGCCACTTCCGTCCATGTCATGTGGCAGCCCGCCAAGGACGACAGGGCCGTCAACGGCTACGAGGTCTACGAGAAGGACCGCAAGGTCAAGACCGTGGCGGGCGACCGGACCATGGTCGACATCGACGGACTCAGCCCGTCGACGGCGTACACCTTCAGCGTCCGCGCCCGGGACGCCGCGGGCAATCTGTCGGAGGCCACCGCGGCGGTCCCCGTCACCACCCCCGCCCCCACCCCGGACGACAGGAAGGCCCCGACCACCCCCGCCGCGCTGCGCGGCACCGTCGACGGCGGCCGGGCGGTCACCCTCAACTGGCGGGCCGCCAGCGACAATCTGAAGGTGACGGCGTACGACGTCTACCAGGAGGACACCCGGATCCACAGCGTCTCCGGCACCGAGACCACCGCACGGGTCCCTGGCCTGCGCCCCGGCACGGTCTACACCTTCACCGTGCGGGCCCGGGACGCCGGGGAGAACTCCTCACCGGACAGCAACGCCGTGGATCTGACGACACCCGCCGCGGCCGGGAAGGGCCCCGCCACCGCACCCACCGGACTCACCGTCACCGCCCGCAAGGGCAGCGTGGATCTGACCTGGCTGCCCCCGAAGGCCGAAGGCGAGATTGCGAGCCACGAGCTGTATCTCAACGGCAAGCTGGCCACCACGATCGTCTGGGGCGGCGAGCCGCCCGCCGGAAAGGCGACGTACACCATGACCGTCACCGACCCGCCGGGCACCCGCTACAGCGTCAAGCTCCGGGCCAAGCTCCCCGACGGGAAGTGGGGCGACTTCTCCGCCCAGCGGACGGTGGTCATCCAGTAGGCCGGGCGTGCGCCCGGTCCCGGCCGGCTCCGCAGCCGACCGGGACCGGAACCGCCCGCCTCAGTCGCCGCGGGCCGCGCTCTGCCGGCGCGCCGTCACCAGCAGGGCCGTACCCGCCAGGACTGCCGTGCCCGCAAGACCTCCGACCCCGACCAGCGCCATCGTGCGCGAACCCGTGTCGGCCAGCGCCGCGCTCTTCGCCGCGCCCGTCGCGGTGCCGCTCGCCGCCTCGCGGATCTGCCGGGTCACCACATCGGGGTGCGACATCATCGACACGTGCGACGAGTCGATCTCGACGGTCTTCGATCCGGCCCGCTTCGCCTGCCACCGCTCCAGATCGGGTGCGATCGCCTTGTCGTGCTTGGAGACGACGAACCACGAGGGGACCGTCCGCCAGGCCGCCCCGGGTGCGGCCTCCTCGAAGCAGGCCTGCGCGATCGGCCGCTGTTCGACGGCCATGAGCTTCGTCTGCGATACGGGCAGGTCGGCGGCGAAGACGCTGTGGAACTTGTCCGTCTTGATGTACAGATCGGTGCCCTTGCGGACGCCGTCCGAGTACGGGACCGGGTTGAGCGCCGGCTGCAGTTCGCTGCCCTGGAACTTGGCCGCCAGGGTCCCCAGGTTCTCCCCCTTGTCGGGCATGAACGCCGACACGTACACCAGCGCCCTCACGTTCGGGTTGCCGGCCGCCGCGCTGCCGATCACCGCACCGCCGTAGGAGTGCCCCGCGAGGACGAGCGGCCCGTCGATGCTCTTCAGCACGCTGGCGATGTACGCGGAGTCGGAGACGAGTCCGCGCAGCGGGTTGGCCGGTGCCACGACCTTGTACCCGTGGTCCGTCAGCTCCTCGGCGACCGCGTTCCAGCCGGAGGCGTCCGCGAACGCGCCGTGCACCAGCACCACCGTCGGCTTGACGCCCTTCGGGTCGGTCTCTTCGGCGGCGGGCAGTGCGGCCGCCGCCGCGGGCGCGGCGGAGAGCGCCGCCGCGGACAGGGCGAGGGTGAGTGCCAGGGCCCGGGATATCCGGCGGCGGGAGGGGGACGCGGGGGAGGGGGACACAGCCATGGTCGGTTCTCGATTCGTTCGGAGGGGGGCTGTCGTCCTCAGCGTTTTCGCCCGCGGGGGCGAGCGCACGCTCCGGCGCGCCGGGAGAGTGACGGCCCCGACCGTCCGGGTGACGGCCCCGCCCGGAATCGTGTGGCGGTACGCCTCACCCCGGCGGGGTCACCGCGCCTCCGGCTCCTCGGGAGTGCGCTGTCCCCCGAAGGCACCCGCCGCGTCCGCGCCGCGCCACCACGCCGCCAGCGCGGCATCGTCGAGGGTCCGCCAGTCGGGGGCCCCGGTGACCAGGGCGGCGCCCAGGCTGCGCCCCAGGTCGACCATGGTGCGGCCCAGCGACTCGCGGGCGGAGTCGTAGGCGCGGAGCGCGTCCGGCAGGGCACCCCCGTCCCGGAGCGCCGACTCCAGCAGGGTCGCGTCCTGGAGCGCCTTCACCGCGCCCGCCCCGGTGTGCGGGCGGGCCACCGTCGCCGCGTCGCCGATGAGGGCGATCCGGCCCGTGGCGCCGGGCGACGCGATGGCGTCGTACATCGGCTGGACGAAGAGTTCACCGGGCTCGGTCAGGTCGATCACCTGCCGCCAGAACGGCGGGAAGTGTTCGGCCGTCAGGGCGGCGAGATGCTCCCGCAGTACGGTGCCGACCCGGCCCGGCGGCACGCTGCTCGGCGCGGAGCCCGGCAGGTCGAGCCCGGCGAACCCGGCCGCCGGGGCGGAGAACGGCAGATCCGCGTCGGCCGGCGGGGCGGTGTAGAGCACCCAGTTGACGCGGGGGCCGCCCCGCTCGCCGGGGATCCGGTAGAGCACGACGTGACCGCCCGGGAAGACCACGTACGCGGCCGCGGCCGGATCCCATCGCGCTGCGTCGGGCAGCCGCTCCTCCGGATAGGCGCCGCGCCAGGCGAGATAGCCCGCGTAGGCGGGGCGCCCGCCGGGGCCGACCGCCGCCCGGACCACCGAGCGGTAGCCGTCGGCGCCCACGATCAGGTCGTACGGTTCCACGGCACCACCGGCGGTGGTGAGGAGCGCGGCGTCGGGCGTCTCGGCGGCGGCGGTGACGGCGCTGCCGGTACGGAAGCGGACGGTGCCGGGCACCCGGGCGCGCAGCCCGCGCCAGAGCGGCCCCCAGTTGTACGTACGGAAATCGAAGGCTTCGGTACGGATCCGGCGCCCCAGGGGGTCGGCCGGACCGTCGCCGGGAGCGCGTACGTACCAGTGGCGGCCGTGGAGCCTGAGGTGTGCCATGGCCGGGTCGAGGTACCCGGCCGCCGCCAGCTCCCGGTAGCGGCCCTCGTGGACCGCGACACCGACGCCCCGGGCGGACAGTTCACCCGTGGTGCGTTCGTGGACGGTGATGTCGTGGTGGCCCGTGCGATGGAGGGCGAGCGCGGCCGCGCAGCCCGCGATGCTGCCGCCGACGACGGCGACGCGTGTTCCCGGCATGGGCTCATGATGGCAGCAGGCCGTCCCGGCGCGGACGGTCCCGGCGCGGGCACCCGCGCCGGGACCGCGGGGTCAGCCGGTGAGCTGCTCGTACGCCGGAACCGTGAGGAAGTCCTCGTACCGTTCGTCCAGCGCCACCTTCAGCAGCAGGTCGTGGGCCTGCTGCCAGTGGCCCGCCGTGAACGTCTCCGCGCCCAGCTCGGCCCGGATCGCGGCCAGCTCCTCCGCGGCCACCCGGCGGGCCAGCTCCGGCGTGGCCCGCTCGCCGTTCTCGAAGACCACGCCCGCGTTGATCCACTGCCAGATCTGGGAGCGCGAGATCTCCGCGGTGGCCGCGTCCTCCATGAGGTTGAAGATGGCGACGGCGCCCAGACCGCGCAGCCAGGCCTCGATGTAGCGGATGCCGACCTGGACCGCGTTGCGCAGCCCGTCGTACGTCGGGCGGGCGTCCAGCGAGTCGATCGCGATCAGATCCCCGGCGGCCACCGACACGTCCTCGCGCAGCCTGTCCCTCTGGTTCGGCCGGTCGCCGAGGACGGCGTCGAAGGAGGCCATGGCGATCGGCACCAGATCGGGGTGGGCGACCCAGGAGCCGTCGAAGCCGTCCGCCGCCTCCCGGTCCTTGTCCGCCTTCACCTTCTCGAACGCGACCCGGTTCACCTCGGGGTCGCGCCGCGACGGGATGAAGGCGGCCATGCCGCCGATCGCGTGCGCACCGCGACGGTGGCAGGTGCGGACGAGGAGTTCGGTGTAGGCGCGCATGAAGGGCGCGGTCATGGTGACCGCGTTCCGGTCGGGGAGGACGAACTTCGCACCGCCGTCCCGGAAGTTCTTCACGATGGAGAAGAGGTAGTCCCAGCGGCCCGCGTTGAGCCCGGACGCATGGTCGCGCAGCTCGTAGAGGATCTCGTCCATCTCGTAGGCGGCGGTGATCGTCTCGATGAGGACGGTGGCGCGGATCGTGCCGTGCGGGATGCCCGTGTACTCCTGGGCGAAGACGAAGACGTCGTTCCAGAGGCGCGCCTCCAGATGCGATTCGGTCTTCGGGAGGTAGAAGTACGGGCCCTTGCCCAGCTCCAGCAGGCGCCGGGCGTTGTGGAAGAAGTAGAGGCCGAAGTCGACGAGGGCGCCGGGGATCGCGGTGCCGTCGGCCGCCCGCAGATGGCGCTCCGTCAGATGCCAGCCGCGGGGCCGCATCACGACCGTCGCCAGCTCCTCGTCCGGCTTCAGGGCGTACGACTTCCCGGTCCGCTCGTCCGTGAAGTCGATCCGGCGCCGGTAGGCGTCCATCAGATTGAGCTGGCCGAGGACCACGTTCTCCCAGGTGGGTGCCGAGGCGTCCTCGAAGTCCGCCAGCCAGATCCGGGCCCCCGAATTCAGCGCGTTGACCGTCATCCGGCGGTCGGTGGGGCCGGTGATCTCCACCCGGCGGTCCTCCAGGGCCGGGGGAGCGGGGGCCACCCGCCAGGAATCGTCCGCCCGGATCGCCGCGGTCCCGGGAAGGAAGTCGAGGGTGGAGGTACGGGCGATCTCGGCCCGGCGCTCGGCGCGGCGGGCGAGCAGCTCGTCCCGGCGCGGGGTGAAGCGCCGGTGCAGCTCCGCCACGAAGGCGAGCGCGGCCTCCGTCAGCACCTCCTCCTGACGCGGCAGGGGGGCGGCTTCGACGACGGCCGGCGAGGACGGCGCTGGTGCGGACATGGTGGTCACTTCCTTCAGCGGGCGGTGCGTGGCAGGAGTCGTCCGGAAGACGAGCAGTGATCAAAATGGATAGTAGTTTCCTCATTGTGGAACTACAAGGTGTGTTGATATCGAGAAACCCCGGCCCCTGCTGCCACTCCACCCGCGGTCACTGCACTTGGGGTCGCTTTCCTCGCGGTCACTCCAGCCGGTCGAGGTCCGCCACGGTGTCGATGTCGTACGGCTCCGCCACATCACCGCACTCCACCAGCGTCAGCTCCGCCGTATGCGCCCGCAGATACGCCCGCGCGCCCCGGTCCCCGGCCGCGGTTCTCGCGATCTCCGGCCAGCGGTCCGCCCCGAACAGCACGGGGTGGCCCCGCTCGCCCCCGTACGCCGCCGACACCAGGGCGTCCCGCGCGCCGGCCCTTGCCGCCACGACCCGGCGGACCGCGGCCGCCCCGATACCCGGCTGGTCCACCAGTACGACCACCACCGCAACGGCCCCGCCCGCCGCGAGGGAGTCCAGACCGGCCCGCAACGACGACCCCATGCCCCCGGCCCAGTCCGGGTTCTCCACCGGCACACCGTCCGTCAGATCCGCCTCGGCGCGCACCTGTTCGGCCGCGGCGCCCAGCACCACGTGCACCGGCCCGCAGCCGCCCGAGCGCAGCGCCGACAGCGCGTGCTCCACCAGCGGGCGCCCCCGGTGGTGCAGCAGCGCCTTCGGCCGGCCGCCCAGCCGCCGTCCCCCGCCCGCCGCCAGCACCAGCCCCGCGACCACGGGCACCCCCGCCGCCCCACCCGCCCCGTCCGGCCTGTCCGTCCCGTCCGTCCCGTGCACCCGCATCCCCTTTACGCTCCGTCCGTCACCTGTGGGCCGAATCGGGCCACCTGGTGGAGTGAACCCCGCTACGTCCGGAAATCCGGCCCCGGCGTACTCCCCGGGCGCGACTTCCGACTGTCCGCCGGTCAACTCCAGCCATGTCGATGTGGTCACCTACCAGCGGAAATCACCCCATTCGGCCCC
This sequence comes from Streptomyces tsukubensis, assembly GCF_003932715.1. Classification (NCBI taxonomy): domain Bacteria; kingdom Bacillati; phylum Actinomycetota; class Actinomycetes; order Kitasatosporales; family Streptomycetaceae; genus Streptomyces; species Streptomyces tsukubensis. The sequence goes on from NZ_CP020700.1 coordinate 6,744,909, forward strand.
GGTGGGCCATGGATGATCTCCGTCATCACCTGGATGTACGCGAGGGAGCCCGTCCAGCCCGCATCCTGAAAACGGCCTGAATCATGCCTGCATCCGGGCTGATTTCCGTCCGCGGAGTGGCGCACACCACCTCGGATGCCGTTAACTGACCCGCAACTCTGGGTGGTTGAGTGTCGACTGAGAGTCGTCGATGCGCCCGGTGGGCGGCGAGGGGGGTGTGGTCTGTTGCGGAGCGTGGGGCAGACGCGTGTGACGGACAGCGGTGAGGACCCGAGGGTGACCGGGCTCCGTGCCGCGGTCTCCCGGCTCCGCCGGGAACTGGCGGCACACCCCGGCCGGTTCTCCGACCGGGAAGTCGCCGAGGATGAACTGGCCGTACTGGCGGAGATGGCGGCCCGGGGCGATCCGGACATCGCCCGGATGCGCCGCGCCCTGCTGCTGATCGCCGGGGCCATCGGCTCGGTCAGCGCACTGGCGCCCGGGGTGCTGGCGGTCCGCAACGCCGTGGACATGTTCGGGGAGGTCCCCCGGCAGCGCTGAGGCTCCGTTCCCGGCCCCGTTCCTGGTTCCCTGGATGCCGCACCGGCCCGCACCCGGCTGCGGTGGCGGGGTGCCCCGCCCGGTCCTAGCGTGGATCGGCAGGGGGTCCCACACACAAGCGATATGAAGGTGCGGACATGGCCGACAAGCCGACGATCGTTCTGGTGCACGGTTTCTGGGGCGGTGCCGCCCACTGGAACAAGGCGATCCTCGAACTCAAGAGCCGGGGCTACGACAAGCTCCATGCGGTGGAGAACCCGCTGACGTCCCTCGCCGAGGATGCCGAGCGCACCCGCAAGATGGTCAAGCAGGTCGACGGGCCCGTGGTCCTGGTGGGCCACTCGTACGGCGGCGCGGTCATCACCGAAGCGGGCGATCTGCCCAATGTCACCGGACTGGTCTACATCGCGGCCTTCGCGCCCGACGCGGGCGAGAGCCCCGGCCAGATCAGCCAGGAGCACCCGCCCGCCGCGTTCGAGAACCTCGTCCCGGACTCCGACGGCTATCTCTGGGTCAAGCAGGACAAGTACCACTGGAGCTTCGGCCAGGACCTGGCCGAGGACGAGGCGTACACCATGGCCGTCACCCAGAAGGCACCCCTGGCCTCCACCTTCGGCGACAACATCACCGCACCGGCCTGGCGGAACAAGCCCGTCTGGTACCAGGTGTCCACCGAGGACCGCATGATCGACCCGGACAACGAGCGCCGGATGGCCGCCCGGATGAACCCGCGCAAGGTCATCGAGCTCGACGCCAGCCATGCATCGCTGGCCTCGCAGCCGAAGGCGGTCGTGGATCTGATCGACGAGGCCGCGAGCGCCTGAGCCGGTCCGGCGTTACGGCGGTACGGCGGTACGGCTCCGAGGGGCGGACCCGTGGTGAACGGGTCCGCCCCTCGGAGCTGCCGTGCGCCCGGGGCCCTTGCGCCGCGGGTCCCCGCAGGGCTCCCGGGCCTCCCGAGCTGCTCCGGGTCGGCGGAGTCAGTGGCCCCCGGTGTTCGCCAGTGCGGCCGACAGATCGCGGGCCACCTCCTGGAGGACCGGCACGATCTTCTCCGTCGCCGCCTCCGTCACCCGCCCCGCGGGGCCCGAGATGGAGATGGCCGCCGCCGTGGGGGAGTCGGGCACCGGCACCGCGAGGCACCGGACGCCGATCTCCTGCTCGTTGTCGTCGACCGCGTATCCGGTACGGCGGACCTGCTCCAGCGCGGCGAGGAAACCCTCCGGAGTGGTGATCGTCTTCTCCGTCGCGGCCGGCATCCCGGTCCGTGCCAGCAGCGCCCGTACCTCCTCCGCCGGGCAGTCCGCGAGCAGAGCCTTGCCGACCCCCGTGGAATGCGGCAGCACCCGCCGCCCCACCTCGGTGAACATCCGCATCGAGTGCTTCGACGGAACCTGCGCCACGTACACGATCTCGTCCCCGTCGAGCAGCGCCATGTTCGCGGTCTCGCCCGTCTCCTCCACCAGCCTCGCCAGATAGGGGCGGGCCCAGGTGCCGAGCAGCCGCGCGGACGATTCGCCGAGCCGGATCAGACGGGGGCCGAGCGCATAGCGGCGGTTGGGCTGCTGACGGACGTATCCGCAGGCCACAAGCGTGCGCATCAACCGGTGAATCGTGGGCAGCGGCAGCCCGCTGCTGCCGGAAAGCTCACTCAGCCCGACCTCGCCCCCGGCGTCGGCCATGCGTTCGAGCAGATCGAAGGCGCGCTCCAGGGACTGCACGCCCCCGCCGTTCGACGGTTTGGCGGCGTCGGTGGAGCGGGCGCTGGCGCTGGACGTCGGCACGGGCGGCGGTCCTTTCGAGCGGACGGGCAAGAGTGCAGCCTACCGGTCGGCCGCCGTCGGCACACCGCCGCCGTACCGGAATCCCCGCCGGTCAGGGGGTGTTGACGCCGATGCGCCGAGCCCGCCGGACGGTCGGCGGGCAGAACACCGGCCCCACACTCTCTTCTGCATCACGAGATTCTGCTTCCATTTTGCGGAAACGTCCAACCCTTGACTGCTTCGGTCGCCGTGATGAAGATGCCCTCAGCAGGAATTCAACAAAACGTTGAACTCTCCGGATGGGGTGACCGATGGCGGATACGGCGACGGAACCTGAAGCCCGGCTGGCGATACGGTCGACCCGGGTGGTGACCCCGGACGGCACCCGGCCCGCCCTGATCACCGTCCGCGGCGGCCGGATCGACGCGGTCCTGCCGTACGACACCGCCCCACCGCCCGGCTGTCCGCTGGAAGACGCCGGCGACGACGCCGTACTGCCGGGCCTGGTCGACACCCATGTCCATGTGAACGACCCGGGGCGCACCGAATGGGAGGGCTTCCGGTCCGCGACCCGCGCCGCGGCCGCGGGCGGTATCACCACCCTGCTCGACATGCCGCTGAACTCCCTGCCCCCGACCACCACCGTCGGACACCTCCGCGTCAAACAGGCGGTCGCCGGGCCCGCGGCCCATGTCGACACCGGCTTCTGGGGCGGCGCGATACCCGGCAACACCGACGAACTGCGCCCCCTGCACGACGCCGGGGTGTTCGGCTTCAAATGCTTCCTCTCGCCCTCCGGCGTCGAGGAGTTCCCCCCTCTCGACCGGGAACACCTGGCCCGCGCCATGGAACGGATCGCGGGCTTCGGCGGACTGCTGATCGTGCACGCGGAGGACCCCCGGCATCTGACCGCGGAACCGTCCGGCGGCCGGTACGCCGACTTCCTCGCCTCCCGCCCCCGGGACGCCGAGAACGCGGCCGTCGAAACCCTCGTCTCCCTCGCCCGGGAGCTGGACGCCCGCGTCCACGTACTGCATCTGTCGTCCGCCGGTGCGCTGCCGCTGATCGCACGCGCCAAAGCCGACGGCATACGGATCACCGCCGAGACCTGCCCGCACTTCCTCACCCTCACCGCCGAAGAGGTCCCCGACGGGGCCACCGAATTCAAGTGCTGCCCGCCCATCAGGGAAGCGGCCAACCAGGACGCCCTCTGGGCCGGGCTCGCCGACGGCACCATCGACTGCATCGTCTCCGACCACTCGCCGTGCACCCAGAACCTCAAAACCCCCGACTTCGGCTCCGCCTGGGGCGGGATCTCCTCCCTCCAGCTCGGGCTGCCCGCCGTCTGGACCGAAGCCCGGCGCCGGGGCCACCGCCTCGACGACATCGCCCGCTGGATGTCCGCGGGCCCCGCCCGGCTCGCCGGGCTCGGCCGCAAGGGCGCCGTCGAACCGGGCCGCGACGCCGACTTCGCGATCGTCGCGGACGACGAGACCTTCACCGTCGACCCGGTCCGGCTCCACCACCGCAACCGGGTGACCGCCTACGCGGGCCGGACCCTCACCGGAACCGTCCGCTCGACCTGGCTGCGGGGAGTGCGCATCGCGACGGACGGAACCCCGGCCGGACCCACCGGCCGCCTCCTCGAAAGGAACAACTGAACATGCCCCCGACCGAATCCCCCTCCGCGGCCCCTGCTTCCACCACCCCGGCTGTTCCCGCTCCCACCACCCCGCTGGTGTTCACCGGTGACGCCCGCCCCTACGGCGGCGGCGACCCCTACGCCGACTACCGGACCGCCGACTTCCCCTTCAGCCACCTCGTCGACCTCGCCGACCGGCGACTCGGCGCGGCCGTGATCGCCGCCAACGACGAGTTCTTCGCCGAACGCGAGAACCTGCTGACCCCCGCGCCCGCCGTGTTCGACCCCGAACACTTCGGCCACAAGGGCAAGGTCATGGACGGCTGGGAGACCCGCCGGCGACGCGGCGCGTCCGCCCGCACCCCGCACCCCGCCGACGACGACCACGACTGGGCCCTGGTCCGCCTCGGCGCCCCCGGTATCGTCCGGGGCATCGTCGTCGACACCGCCCACTTCCGCGGCAACTACCCCCGCTCGGTGTCGGTCCAGGCCACTTCCGTACCCGGCAGCCCCTCGCCCGACGACCTCCTCGCGGACGACGTCGAATGGACCACCCTCGTCCCCCGTACCTCCGTCGGCGGGCACGCAGCCAACGGCTTCACCGTCGCCGCCGGACAGCGCTTCACCCATCTCCGGCTCAACCAGCACCCCGACGGCGGGATCGCCCGGCTGCGGGTCCACGGCGACGTCGTCCCCGACCCCGCCTGGCTGGCCGCCCTCGGCACCTTCGACCTGGCCGCCCTGGAGAACGGCGGCCGGGTCGAGGACGCCTCCGACCGCTTCTACTCACCCGCCACCAACACCATCATGCCCGGCCGCTCCCGGAAGATGGACGACGGCTGGGAGACCCGCCGCCGCCGCGACCACGGCAACGACTGGATCCGCTACCGCCTCGTCGAACAGGCCGAGATCCGCGCGATGGAGATCGACACCGCCTGTCTCAAGGGCAACAGCGCGGGCTGGGCCGCCGTCTCGGTCCGGGACACGGCGCCGCACACCGGACCGGCCCGGACCACCGGCGAGAACAGCGGCGAGAAGACCGGCAGCGGATCGGACGGAGACACCGCCGCGGGTACGCACGGCGGCGAGTGGACCGAGATCCTGCCCCGCACCCGCCTCCAGCCGGACACCAACCACCGCTTCCTCCTCGACGCCCCCGTCACGGCCCGCGAGGTCCGGATCGACATCTACCCCGACGGCGGCATCTCCCGCCTCCGCCTCTTCGGCTCACTCACCCCCGAGGCCGGCGCCCGCCTCGCCGCACGCCACCGCGAACCCCGCAGCTGATCACCCGGAACCGCCCCGGAAGTCCCGCCCCCGCCCCCTGCCACCCCGTCAACGGGAGCGGGACTCCCCGATCATCACCATGACGAAGCCGACCACACCGATGACCACATTCGTGAGGAGCGCGTGCTCCCGCAGCAGGCCCACGTTCTCCGTGAGCGACTCGGTCACACCCAGAAAGCGGAACCAGCCCGTCAGCTCCCGGATCACCCCGGCCAGCCCGAGGACCAGCACCACCCCGCCCACGGACTCCAGAATCTTCTTCATACGACCGATGCTGGCGGCCCGCGCCCCCTCGGCGCGTCCGCCGTCGGCACCTGTCCGTCTGCCGAAGGTCTCGTTCTCCCCGACTTTGGTAGCGGCCCTCCGCCAACCGGCGGCGGGACTCGTGCCGGCTGCGTAACGTGGTCCCATGACCCGTACGGAATACTCCTGGCTCCTGCCTTCGGCCATGGCGGCGGACCCGGATCTGTACGACCCCGAACCGGCGGGCGAACGGCCCGTCCGCACCAACGCCCGCGGCCGGATCCGGCGCACCGTGCGCGACTGGGTCGTCGATCTGCTCTTCTTCCTCTTCGCCGCCCTGATGGCGATGATCGTCATCGACCAGAGCCACCAGTTCAACGGGAACCAGGCCGTCGTCCGCTTCGACGAGATCGTCGGCCTGCTGAGCTGCTGCGCCGTCTGGCTGCGCCGCCGCTGGCCCGTCCAGCTCGCCCTCGGCCTCGCCCTGGTCGGCATCTTCTCCCCGGCCGTCGCCGGAGCCCTGGTCGTCGCCGTCTTCAGCCTCGCCGTCCACCGGCCCTTCAAAGCCGTCGCGATCGCCGGCCCGATCATGATCGCCTTCGGGGTGGTCCAGCCCTTCGTCCGCCCCGACCCGACCACATCCGTCCTCGCCTCCGTCATCGCCGGACTGGTCGTCCTGCTGCTGGCGCTCGGCTGGGGCATGCTGATCCGCTCCCAGCGGCAGCTGTACGTCGCCCTGCGCGAACGCGCCCACCGGGCCGAGACCGAGGCCGAGCTCCGGGCCGAACAGGCACAGCGGCTGGCCCGCGAGGCCATCGCCCGCGAGATGCACGACGTCCTCGCCCACCGGCTCACCCTGCTCAGCGTGCACGCCGGCGCCCTGGAATTCCGGCCCGGCGCACCCCCGGCCGAGATAGCCCGGGCCGCCGGGGTGATCCGCGACAGCGCCCACGACGCCCTCCAGGACCTGCGCCAGATCATCGGCGTGCTGCGCGCCCCCGGCGACGGCCCCGAGGACCGCCCGCAGCCGACGCTGGCCACCCTCGACGCCCTGGTCGAGGAGTCCCGCGAGGCCGGGATGGCGGTCGTCCTCGACAACCGCGTCCAGGACCCCGACCGGGTGCCCGCGGTCCTCGGCCGTACCGTCTACCGCATCGCCCAGGAGGGACTGACCAACGCCCGTAAACACGCCCCCGGCGCCGAGGTCACCGTCGCCGTCACCGGCGCCCCCGGCACGGGCGTCGTCGTCGCCGTCGACAATCCGGCGCCCTCCGGGCCCGTCGGAGCCGTCCCCGGTTCCGGGCAGGGGCTGATCGGCCTCACCGAACGCGCCACCCTCGCGGGCGGCAGTCTGGAACACGGAGCGACGGGCGACGGCGGATTCCATGTCAGGGCCTGGCTACCGTGGGCCGCATGACCATCCGACTCCTCGTCGTCGACGACGATCCCCTCGTCCGTGCCGGACTCTCCCTGATGCTCGGCGGCGCCGACGACCTGCTGATCGTCGGCGAGGCCGCGGACGGATCCGAGGTCCCCACCCTGGTCGAACGGCTCGCCCCCGACGTCGTCCTGATGGACATCCGGATGCCCGACGTCGACGGGCTGCGCGCCACCGAGGAGCTCCGCCGCAGGCCCGGCGCCCCCGAGGTCGTCGTCCTCACCACCTTCCACGCCGACGAGCAGGTGCTGCGGGCGCTGCGGGCCGGCGCCGCCGGATTCGTCCTCAAGGACACCCCGCCCGCCGAGATCGTCGAGGCGGTCCGCCGGGTCGCGGGCGGCGAGCCCGTACTGTCGCCCGCCGTCACCCGCCGGCTGATCGACCACGTCGCCGCCCAGGCGCCGGGGCCGGGCGGCGATCCGCGCCGGGACGCGGCGCTCGCCGGAATCGCCCTGCTCGCGGGGCGGGAGCGGGAGGTCGCCGTCGGTATCGGCCGCGGCCGGTCCAACGCCGAGATCGCGAGGACCCTCTATATGAGCGTCCCCACGGTCAAGACCCACGTCTCGCGGATCCTGGCCAAACTGGGCTTCAACAACCGTGTCCAGATCGCGCTCCTCGCCCATGACGCGGGACTGCTCGACGGGGACGGGCCGGGCCCGGCGACGTAGCCTGAGCCCATGGGGACCATCGACCTGAGCGACTGGCACGGTTTCACCGAGAACCCTTACCCGTACTACGCGGCGGCGCGCGAACAGGGACCCGTCCACCGGGTCCACGGCACGGAAGGGACGTTCTGGCTGATCGTCGGCCACGAGGAGGCCCGCGCCGCCCTCACCGACGAACGGCTCGTCAAATCACCCCTGACGGTGGGCTTCTCCTCCCTCGAAGGGCGGATCATCGGCCCCAACCTGCTGGAAGTCGACCCGCCCGACCACACCAGACTCCGGAAACTGGTGGCCCGGGAGTTCACCATGCGCCGGGTGGAGCAACTCGCCCCCCGTATCGAGGAGATCACCGGCGAACTGCTCGACGCCATGGTCCCCGCCGGCCGCGCCGATCTGATCGGCGCCTTCGCCTTCCCGCTGCCCATCATCGTCATCTGCGAACTGCTGGGGGTGCCGCCGGGCGACCGCGACTCCTTCCGGATCTGGTCCCACAGCATCGTGGCCCCCGAGGACCAGTCCGAGGTGGAGCCCGCGCTGATCGCCCTGGGCACCTATCTCGACGAGCTGATCGAGACCAAACGCCGGCAGGGCTCCACCGGAGACCTGCTCTCCGATCTGATCCGCGCCCGCGACGAATCCGACGACCGGCTCTCCGCGCCCGAACTGCGCGCCCTCGGCTTTCTGCTGCTGATCGCCGGCCATGAGACCACCGTCAATCTGATCGGCAACGGGGTACGGGCGCTGCTCGCCCATCCCGGCCAACTGGCCGCCCTGCGGGCCGACCCGGGCCTCCTCGACGGCGCCGTCGAGGAGATGCTCCGGTACGACGGCCCGGTGGAGACCTCGACCCTCCGCTACAGCGCCGAGGACGTCCCGGTCGGCGGCACCGTGATTCCGGCGGGCGATGTCGTCCTCGTCGGACTGGGCGCGGCCGACCGGGACCCGGCCCGCTTCCCCGACGCCGACACCTTCGACATCCGCCGCGACACCCGGGGCCATCTCGCCTTCGGCCACGGCGTCCACTTCTGCGTCGGCGCCCCGCTGGCCAGGCTGGAGGCCAGGATCGCGCTGACGGCCCTGCTCGACCGCTGCCCCGGACTGGCGGCCGACCCCGCGGGCGGCCCGCCGGAATGGCTGCCGGGACTGCTGATGCGCGGTACCCGCACGCTCCCCGTCCGCTGGTAGGTCCGTCCGCCGGTCACCGACGGACCGGCGCCCGACGGACCGTGCGCCGCCCGGCCCGGGCAACGGCTGAACAGCTGGGGCCGCCGCACCGGCCGTCCGGGCCGCCGGACGGGCTCAGGCCGCTGCACCTGCCGTCCGCGCTCGGCACTCGCCCCGGGCGGGCCCTGCCCGGGCAACTCGGGCTGCACCGGCCGTCCGGGCCAGGTCGCCGGGTGTACGGGCCCGGTCCGTGCACCGGCCGTCCGGGCACGGCACTCGCCCCCGGCGGGCCGTGCCCGGGCATCTCGGGCTGCACCGGCCGTCCGGGCCGGGTCGCCGGGTGTACGGGCCCGGTCCGTGCACCGGCCGTCCGGGCACGGCACCCGGCCCGGGCGGACCCGGGCGGGCGGTGCGCCAGGCCCGGCTCGGTCCCGCGTACCCGCCGGGAGGGCTCAGGCGCCGCCCGGGATCTCGGCGAGAGCCACCCGGCGCCGCTCGCGCCGTGACAGCTCGCACGCCTCCGCGATCCGCAGCGCCTCCAGCGCCTCGCGGCCGTCGCACGGGTTGGCGATCTCGCCCCGGACCAGCTTCAGGAAGGCGTCCAGCTCCCTTTCGTACGCGGGGGCGAACCGCTCCAGGAACCCCGGCCAGGTCCGCGCCGGACGCTCCGGCCCCCCGGGTTCCACCGAGACCAGCGGCGTCCGGTCGTCGAGACCCACCGTGATCTGGTCCAGATGGCCCGCCAGCTCCATCCGCACGTCGTACCCGGCGCCGTTGAACCGGGTGGCGGTCGCCGTCGCCACCGTCCCGTCGTCGAGAGTGAGCACCACCCCCGCCGTGTGCACGTCCCCCGCCTCCTCGAACACCCCCGCCTCGTGGGGCGTCCGCGGATCCCTGCTCTCCCCGACGGCGTACACCTCGTCGACCTCCCGTCCGGTCACCCACCGGATCGCGTCGAAGTCATGGACCAGACAGTCCCGGTACAGCCCGCCGGAGAGCGGCAGATAGCCCGCGGGCGGCGGCGCGGGGTCCGCGGTCACCGCCCGGACGGTGTGCAGGGTGCCCAGCACCCCCGAGCCCACCATGAGCCTGGCCGCCCCGAAGCCGGTGTCGAAACGCCGCATGAAGCCGATCTGGAGCTCGGTGCCCGCCGCCGCGACCTCGGCCAGGGCCCGTTCCGTGCCCGCCACGTCCAGGGCGATCGGCTTCTCGCAGAAGACCGGCAGCCCGCCCCTCGCCGCGCGTCCGATCAGCTCCGCGTGGGACGCCGTCGCCGAGGCGATCACCACGGCGTCCACACCCGCGGCAAAGACCTCTTCGGGCTCCGCGACCGACTCCGCTCCCAGCCGCTCGGCCCTCAGCCGCTCGGCCACCGCGGCCGCCCGGACCGGGACCGCATCCGCCAGGACCAGGGAGTCCACGTCCGGATGGCGGCCGAGGACCGCCGAATGGAAAGTGCCGATACGTCCCGTACCGATGAGTCCGATGCGCATGCGCCCAAAATGAAGCTCCCCGGCGGACGCTGTCAAGACTTTGTCCTGACAACCGGACTTCACGACTTCCCGTCAACATAAGACCCGATTACGCTCGGCCCGTGCCCAAGCAGCCCAGACCAGAGCCGGACCCGTCCCGGTCGCTCCCGCTGAGTGTGGACCGCACCAGCCCGGTCCCGCTGTACTTCCAGCTGGCCCAGCAGCTGGAGTCCGCCATCGAGCGGGGGGCGCTCACCCCCGGCAGCCTGCTCGGCAACGAAATCGAGCTGGCCGGGCGGCTCGGGCTGTCCCGCCCCACCGTCCGCCAGGCCATCCAGTCCCTCGTCGACAAGGGCCTGCTGGTCCGCCGCCGGGGCGTCGGCACCCAGGTCGTCCACAGCCAGGTCAAACGGCCCCTGGAGCTGAGCAGCCTCTACGACGACCTGGAAGCGGCCGGGCAGCGTCCGGCCACCGTCGTCCTGCGCAACACCACGACGGCGGCGACCGACCGGGTCGCGGCCGCCCTCGGGGTCGCCGAGGGCACCGAAGTCCACTCCGTCGAGCGGCTGCGCTACGCCCACGGGGAGCCGATGGCCCTGCTCACCAACTATCTGCCGGCCGGACTGCTCGCCCTGGACACCCCGCCGCTGGAGAGCACGGGCCTCTACCGGCTGATGCGGGCCGCCGGGATCACCCTGCACAGCGCCCGCCAGACGGTCGGCGCCCGGGCTGCCACCGGTATCGAGGCCCTGCGGCTGACGGAGCAGCCCGGCGCACCCGTGCTGACCATGGAGCGCACCACCTTCGACGACACCGGACGGGCGGTCGAGTACGGCGCCCATATCTACCGCGCCTCCCGCTACTCCTTCGAGTTCCAGCTCCTCGTCCGCCCCTGACCCTCGACCCCTGACCCTCTGACCGCTGCCCCTCTGCCCGCTGCCCCGGCCGCCCGAGACCCCCGCAGATCCAAAGGTCGGCCGCGTAAGAATGTTCGGACAAAGTCTTGACGGGGTCTCGTGGCAGCCGTAGAAACTCACCCAGCCGCAACCGGGCGGCCGGGAGGGAAGGCGGATCCACCATGCGCAGGCACCGCACGGCACCAGCCCCGCTCGCCACGGGCACCCCTGCGAGACCGGCGTCCCGGGGGCCCCTGGACGTCCCCGGCGTACCCGATGCCCACCCTCCGACCTGCCGTGACCCATACTTGGGCGGCTGGGGCACGACATTTCGCCCCGCTGCCGCGCCACCGGGCGCGGTGGTCCCGAGGGCGAGCGGTACGGCAAGAAGGGCACGGCGTCGTGGCTAGGGCAAGGACAGGGGTACGCGCGGTCGGCGCGCTGCTGGCGGCGGTGCTCGGCGCTTCCCTGGTGGGATGCAGCAGCACCGGCGGCAAGCGCGCCGCGGACGCCCGCAAGGCCCAGGCCGAGGCGGTGGGGAAGGCCGCGGTCTCCACGCCCCGCTGGACCTTCGCCATGGTCACCCACTCGGGCGAGGGCGACACGTTCTGGGACATCGTCCAGAAGGGCGCCAAGGAGGCGTCCGCCAAGGACAACATCAACTTCCTCTACTCCAAGAGCGACGAGGGCCAGCAGCAGGCCCAGCTGGTCCAGGCCGCCATCGACAAGAAGGTCGACGGCCTGATCGTCACCCTCGCCAAGCCCGACGCCATGAAGGACGTGGTGAAGAAGGCCGTCGCCGCCGGTATCCCGGTGATCACGATCAACTCGGGATCCGCCCAGTCCAAGGAGTACGGCGCCCTGACCCATATCGGGCAGGACGAGACCGTCGCGGGCGAGGCCGTCGGCACCGAGCTGAACCAGCGCGGGAAGAAGAAGGCCGTCTGCGTCCTCCACGAGCAGGGCAACGTCGGCCACGAGCAGCGCTGCTCCGGGGCGGCGAAGACCTTCGAAGGCGAGATGCAGAACCTGTACGTCGACGGCACCAACATGCCCGACGTCCAGGCGTCCATCGAGGCCAAGCTCCAGACCGACAAGGCGATCGACGCGGTCGTCACCCTGGGCGCCCCGTTCGCGGACACCGCGGTCCGCGCCAAGGAGACGGCCCGCAGCAAGGCCGAGATCGACACCTTCGACCTCAATCCGAAGGTCGCCGCCGGGCTGAAGTCCGGCGCCCTCGGCTTCGCCGTCGACCAGCAGCCCTACCTCCAGGGGTACGAAGCGGTCGACCTGCTCTGGCTCTACCGGTACAACGCCGACATGCTCGGCGGCGGCCTGCCCGTGCTCACCGGGCCGCAGATCGTCACCCAGGACCAGGCGGCGCAGCTGGAGGACTACACGAAGCGGGGAACCCGATGAGCTCGACCGCACCGCCACCGGTGGACCTCGGCAAGGGGTCCGCCGGGGACGAACGGCTGCTGGCGGTCTCCCCGCTGCGCAAGCTGCTGGGCCGGCCCGAGCTGGGGTCGGTCGTCGGCGCGGTCGCCGTCTTCGTCTTCTTCTCGGTCGTCGCCGACGACTTCCTCCAGACGTCGAGCCTCTCGACCGTGCTCTACGCGGCTTCCACCATCGGGATCATGGCCGTCCCGGTCGCGCTGCTGATGATCGGCGGCGAGTTCGACCTCTCCGCGGGCGTCCTCGTCACCACCTCCGCGCTGGTGTCGTCGATGTTCAGCTACCAGATGACCGCGAACGTCTGGGTCGGCGTCTTCGTCTCCCTGCTGGTCACCCTGGCGGTCGGCGCCTTCAACGGGATGCTGCTGACCCTGACGAAGCTGCCGAGCTTCATCATCACGCTCGGTACGTTCCTGATGCTGACCGGGCTGAACCTCGGCTTCACCAAGCTGATCACCGGCCGGGTCTCGACCGACTCCATCAGCGATATGCAGGGCTTCGACTCGGCGAAGAAGCTCTTCGCCTCCGAGCTGGTCATCGGGGACGTCACTCTGAAGGTGACCGTCCTGTGGTGGTTCGGGCTGGTCGCCGTCGCCACCTGGATCCTGCTGCGGACCCGCTTCGGCAACTGGATCTACGCGGTGGGCGGCAACCCGGACGCGGCCCGCGCGGTGGGCGTCCCCGTCGTCCGGACCAGGATCGGCCTCTATCTGGGCGTCGCCTTCGCCGCCTGGATCTCCGGCCAGCACCTGCTCTTCTCGTACGACGTGGTGCAGTCGGGCGAGGGCGTCGGCAATGAGCTGATCTACATCATCGCGGCCGTCATCGGCGGCTGTCTGATCACCGGCGGCTACGGCTCCGCGATCGGCTCCGCGGTCGGTGCCCTCATCTTCGGCATGACCAGCAAGGGCATCGTCTACGCGGAATGGAACCCCGACTGGTTCAAGTTCTTCCTCGGGGCGATGCTGCTTCTCGCCGCCCTGCTGAACGCATGGGTACGCAAACGGGCGGAGGCCACACGATGACGGAGCCCCGACAGGAGCCGGAGCACGAGCCGGACCACGAGCCGGAGCCGGAGCCGGGAACCACGACGCACTCGGACCGGCCTCCGCTGGTCGCTCTGGACCGGGTCAGCAAGTACTACGGCAACATCCGGGCGCTGGAGGGCGTCTCCCTGGAGGTCCACGCCGGGGAGATCACCTGTGTCCTCGGCGACAACGGCGCCGGGAAGTCCACCCTCATCAAGATCATCGCGGGTCTGCACCAGCACGACTCCGGCACGTTCTCCCTCGACGGCGAGGAGACCCGGCTCGCCAATCCGCGGGACGCCCTGGACCGGGGCATCGCCACCGTCTACCAGGATCTGGCCGTGGTGCCGCTGATGCCGGTCTGGCGGAACTTCTTCCTCGGCTCCGAGCCGGTGAAGGGCAGCGGTCCGCTGCGCCGGCTCGACGTGCAGAAGATGCGCGAGACCACCCGGGCCGAACTGCTGCGGATGGGCATCGACCTCCGCGACGTCGACCAGCCGATCGGCACCCTCTCCGGCGGTGAACGGCAGTGCGTGGCGATCGCCCGCGCGGTCCACTTCGGCGCCAAGGTCCTCGTCCTCGACGAGCCGACCGCGGCCCTCGGCGTCAAGCAGTCCGGGGTCGTCCTCAAGTATGTGGCGGCGGCGCGCGACGCGGGCCTCGGGGTGGTCCTGATCACCCACAACCCGCACCACGCCTACCTCGTCGGGGACCGGTTCGTCCTGCTGAAGCGGGGCACGATGACGGCGAGCCACACCCGCGAGTCGGTGACGCTCGACGAACTGACCCGGCAGATGGCCGGAGGCTCCGAGCTGGACGACCTCCGCCACGAGCTGGAACGCGCCACGCCCGGCGCCTGAGCCCCTCCCCGGGATCCGGACCGGGCCCGGACACGCGGGGGGTGTGCCCCGCGCGGGCGGCGCCGGGCCCCGCGCACCGGACCCTCCGGCCGGTCCGGCGCCCCCGGCCCCGTACCGGCCAGGGCCCCGGTGAGCGGGGTCCGTACGGGACGCCGTGAAAGAATCACCGCGCGGGGAGACCCGCTGCAGCACCCGACCCCTTGACTCCGAGCACCCGCAGGGACATGAGCACCTACCGCGACTTCGCGCACCGCGGCTCCGCCCGCGCCACCGTCCTGCGTACCGTCGGGACCCGCGAGCGCCGCTCGCACCTGACCGCGCCCCGGGTCCCCACGGTCGGGATCGACATCGGCGGTACGAAGGTGATGGCGGGCGTCGTCGATGCGGACGGCGTCATCCTGGAGAAGATCCGTACCGAGACCCCGGACAAGTCCAAGAGCCCGAAGGTCGTCGAGGACGTCATCTGCGAGCTGGTCCTCGATCTGTCCGACCGGCACGATGTGCACGCGGTCGGCATCGGCGCCGCGGGCTGGGTCGACGCCGATCGGTCCACGGTGCTCTTCGCCCCCCATCTGGCCTGGCGCAACGAGCCGCTGCGGGACGCGCTCTCCGCCCGCCTCGCCGTGCCCGTCCTGGTCGACAACGACGCCAACACCGCCGCCTGGGCCGAGTGGCGGTTCGGTGCGGGCCGCGGCGAGGATCACCTGGTGATGATCACGCTCGGGACCGGGATCGGCGGCGCGATCCTGGAGGACGGGCAGGTCAAGCGGGGCAAGTACGGGGTGGCCGGCGAGTTCGGGCATATGCAGGTCGTACCGGCCGGGCACCGCTGCCCCTGCGGCAACCGCGGCTGCTGGGAGCAGTACAGCTCCGGCAATGCCCTGGTGCGGGAGGCCCGGGAGCTGGCGGCGGCCGACTCGCCCGTGGCGCACGTACTGATCGAACGGGTCGGCGGCGCGGTCGGGGACATCACCGGACCGCTGATCACCGAGCTGGCCCGCGAGGGCGACGCGATGTGCGTGGAGCTGCTGGAGGACATCGGCCGCTGGCTGGGCGTCGGCATCGCCAATCTCGCCGCCGCCCTCGACCCCTCGTGCTTCGTCATCGGCGGCGGGGTGAGCGCGGCCGACGATCTGCTGATCGGACCCGCCAGGGACGCCTTCCGCCGCCAGCTGACCGGCCGCGGCTACCGGCCCGAGGCGCGGATCGTCAAGGCCCAGCTCGGTCCCGAGGCCGGGATGGTCGGCGCGGCCGACCTCGCCCGGCTGGTCGCCCGCCGCTTCCGCCGGGCCAACCGCCGCCGGGTCGAGCGCTACGAACGCTACGAGCGGTACGCACAGGCGCTGCGGAACCCCGGTGCGGGCCGTCCGTCCCGGGAGACCTGAACCTTCTCCGTACGGCCCCGATGATCGTGTTCCGGCCGCCGCCGGGGCGGTGTGTCGGAGGCGAACCGTAGACTTCAGGTCCGTACACCCACCAGGAACAGCAGTCATGAGCGTCGTACCCAGACCGGCCCCGCCGCCGGACGAGACCGCCTTCCGGCCCCCCGAGGGCCGGCGCCATATGATCATCAGGCGTGCCCTGACGCTGGCGGTCATTCTGCTGCTGATCGGGATCCCGGCCGGATATCTCGTGGTCTCCGCGGAGCAGAGCCGGGCCAGCGGCCGGGACAAGGCGGCGGAGTCCTCGTCGACGGGGCTGCGGGACGCCTGGCCGTCCCAGATGAAGCGGCGGATCTTCGAGGTGCCGATCCCGCGCGGTTCCGAGCGGGTCGCCTACTACGAGACCAGCAACTGGCGGACCAGCAGGCTGTTCGTGCAGTTCACCACGACCCCCGCGGGCCTCGACGAATTCCTCGGCGCCATCGGCGCCGACCGGGCGGCCCTCCAGCCCGGGGTCCCGGCGATCAGCGCCAAGGACGCCGCGACGGTCGGCTGGAACTTCACCCCGGGGGAGCGGGCCTGGTCCGGCCTGGTCCACCCGAGGGCCGCCCCCCGGCCCGGCCAGCACATCGTCGTCGACGAGACGCTGGTCTTCGCCCCCCGGGTGTACGTGGTGTCCGCCACCACGCCGTGATGGCACCCCCGCCGGGCCACCCTCCGGGGTGAGTTGAGGGGGCCCGCCCACCCCGCGGCCGCCCGGTCACTACGGTGGACCGGGTGAGTGAGACGCAGACGCCCGAACAGAGCCCTGAGCCCAGCGCCGAGGAGAGCCCCGGACAGAGCCCTGAGTCCGACGCCGGACCGGGCCCCGAACAGAGTCCCGGACCGGGCCCCGAACAGAGTCCCGGGCCGGTCCCCGAGCAGAGTTCCGCCCCGGGCCCCGACCCGAGCCCCGAGCAGGATGCCGGGCCGAGTTCCGACCCGAGTTCCGACCCGAGTCCCGAGCCGAGTGCCGGGCAGGCAGTGCCCGCCCTCCTCCAGTACCGGATCGACGGACCCGACGACGCGCCCGTCCTCGTCCTCGGCCCGTCCCTGGGGGCGACCTGGCATATGTGGGACCGGCAGGTCGCCGATCTGTCCGCCGAGTGGCGGGTGGTCCGCTACGACCTGCCGGGCCACGGCGGAGCCCCCGCCGAACCCGCGGAATCGGTCGCCGACCTCGCCGACCGGCTGCTGGCCACCCTCGACGCCATCGGCGTCCAGCGCTTCGGCTACGCGGGCTGCTCCATCGGCGGCGCGGTCGGCCTCGACCTGGCGCTGCGCCGCCCTGACCGGGTCGGTTCGCTGGCGCTGGTCGCCGCCTCGCCCCGGTTCGGCACGGCCGACGAATTCCGCGGGCGCGGGGTGATCGTCCGGACCAACGGCCTCGAACCGGTCGCCCTGGCCGCCCCGGCCGCCTGGTTCACCGACGCCTTCGCCGCGGCCCAGCCCGCGATCGTCGACTGGGCCGTCCAGATGGTCCGTACCACCGACCCCGCCTGCTACATCGCCGCCTGCGAGGCGCTCGCGACCTTCGACGTCCGCGCCGAACTGGGCCGGGTCGCCGTCCCGGCGCTCGTCCTGGTGGGCGCCGAGGACCAGGTGACCGGACCCGCCGAGGCCCGGACCCTGGTCGCCGGGATACCGGACGCCCGGCTCGCGCTGGTGCCGGGGGCCGGCCATCTCGCCCCGGTGGAACAGCCGGCGGCCGTCACCGATCTGCTGGTCCAGCACTTCTCGGCCGCCCCGCAGGACACCCTCACGGCCATCCCCCTCCAGGCCCAGCCCATCGCTTCGGCGGCTCCGGCCGCACCCTCGGCAGCCCCGGAGGCATCCACCGGGTCCACAGCGCCCGCCGCGGTCGCCGGGGCACCGGAGCCCGAGGGCCGCCCCGATCCGTACGAACCGGGAATAAAGACCCGCCGGGAGGTCCTCGGGGACGCCTATGTGGACGCGGCCACCGCCGGTGACGAGCACTTCACGGCGGAGTTCCAGGAACTGGTCACCCGCTACGCCTGGGGCGAGGTCTGGAACCGCGAGGGCCTCGACCGGCGCACCCGCAGCGCCGTGACGATGACGGCGCTGGTCGCCGGGGGACGGCTGGAGGAGCTGGCGGTCCATGTCAGGGCCGCGCTCCGCAACGGGCTCACCCCCGACGAAATCAAGGAGATCCTCATCCACACGGCCGTGTACTGCGGAGTTCCGGCCGCGAACGCCGCCTTCGGTGTCGCCCGTACCGTTGTACGGGAGGAGACCACGCCCCGCTCGTAGCAGGATGGGCCCATGAGGCTCACGAAGAAGCTGCACTCCTGCGTACGGCTCGAAAAGGACGGTGCCACCCTCGTCGTGGACCCGGGAGCGTTCTCCGAGGAGGACGCCGCGGCGGGGGCGGACGCGGTGCTGATCACCCATGAGCACCCCGACCACTACGACGAGGGCAAGGTCCGTGCCGCTCTGGAGGCGGGGGCCGAGGTGTGGACCCTGCGGAGCGTCGCGGACACGCTCTCCGCCGCCTTCCCCGGCCGGGTCCGCACCGTCGGCCACGGCGACACCTTCACCGCGGCGGGATTCGAGCTGGAGGTCCACGGCGAACTGCACGCGGTGATTCACCCGGACCTTCCCCGGATCACCAATATCGGCTTCCTGGTGGACGGGTCGGTCTTCCACCCCGGGGACGCCCTCACCGTGCCCGAGCGCCCCGTGGACACGCTGATGCTCCCGGTGATGGCGCCCTGGAACAAGATCTCCGAGGTCGTCGACTACGTACGGGAAGTGGGACCGCGGCTGACCATCGACATCCACGACGCCCTGCTCACCGATCTCGCCCGCCCGATCTACGACCGCCATATCGCCAACCTGGGCGGCGCCCCCCACGAACGCCTGTCCCCGGGCGCCACCCACACCCTCTGAGGCCCCTCGGGCGCCGGAGGGCGAGGACACACCCCGCCCGGGCTCCCGCGGAAAGCTCCTTCTCCGCCCCGCCCGGCTCCGCCCGCCCCCGCGGAGCGCATACGCTTCTGCCATGCGCATCGCCACCTGGAACGTCAACTCGATCACTGCCCGGCTGCCCCGGCTCCTGGCCTGGCTGGAGAGCAGCGGCACCGACGTGCTGTGCGTCCAGGAGACCAAGTGCACGGCCGAGCAGTTCCCCGCCGCCGAGCTGCGGGAACTGGGCTACGAATCCGCCGTCCACGCCGACGGCCGGTGGAACGGGGTCGCGCTGGTCTCCCGCGTCGGTCTGGACGCGGTCGTCAAGGGACTGCCCGGCGGTCCTGAGTACGACGGCGTCCAGGAGCCGCGGGCGGTCTCCGCGACCTGCGGCCCGGTCCGGCTCTGGTCGGTGTACGTCCCCAACGGCCGCGAGGTCGACCACCCCCACTACGCCTACAAGCTCCAGTGGCTGGACGCGCTGCGCACCGCCGTCGCCGAGGACGCCGCGGGCAGCCTGCCCTTCGCGGTGCTCGGCGACTACAACATCGCGCCCGCCGACGACGACGTGTGGGACCGCTCCGTCTTCGAGGGCAGCACCCATGTCACCGAGCCGGAGCGGGCCGCGCTGGCCGGGCTGCGGCAGACCGGCCTCGTCGACGTGGTGCCCCGCCCCCTGAAGTACGACCACCCGTACACGTACTGGGACTACCGTCAGCTCGCCTTCCCCAAGAACCGGGGCATGCGCATCGACCTGGTCTACGGGAACCAGCCCTTCGCGGCGGCCGTCAAGGACGGCTATGTGGACCGCGAGGAGCGCAAGGGCAAGGGCGCGTCCGACCACGCACCGGTGGTGGTCGACCTTGAAGTCTGAGCGGACAGAGCCCGTCCGGGGCCGGGCGCGCGCCGTCCGGGCGCCCGGACCGGGGAATTACCCGCCGATCCGGGTGATCACCGGTGCGCGTCCTGTGGTGTGCGCACCGGGGAAGATGCGAGGCTTAGTGGTATGAACATCCCTTTCCTGGACAACTGGCTCAAGAAGCAGGGTCCCGGGGCGCGGGGCGCCGTCGCGGGGGCCGTGGACGATCCCGAGCGCGCCGCGGCGATGGCCGAACTGTTCGCCGAGTGCGAGCTGCTCCGGGTCCGGGTCGGCCGTATGGGACTGGAACTGGACGACAGCGCGGCCTCCTTGTCCGCCCTCGACCAGTTGCCGCCGCGCTGGCGCGACGATCCGGAGGAGCTGCCGTGGATCGGCAACGACGCCGGGCTGTACCTCGGGACGGTGATCGTACGGACCGTGCCGGGCGCCACCTGGCACGTCTGGCCCGGTGGCCACCCCGTGGTGCGGCTGGCCTCCGGCCGGGAGATCGGCGTCGTGGAGGCGGGGCTCGACTGGGCGGTCAACGGGGCGCCCGAACTCTCCCAGGTCTATGCGGAGGCCGCCGAGGCCTGACCGCCGTCACCCCTTGTGCATCCCTCGTACATGAGCTGATATATAGCCAATAAATACGGCTTATGCCCCTTTTATGCGTGTCGCGCGCGAAGTCCCTTTCCGGGGTGGATAGTTTGCGCTGACCTCGACACAGCAACCAGTGGGGGCAGCGTATGGCCGTCGTCGATCCGTTGATCGAGCTGCGGGACGTCAACAAGTACTACGGGCAGTTGCACGTCCTGCGGGACATCAACCTCTCCGTGGGGCGCGGCGAGGTCGTGGTCGTCATCGGCCCGTCCGGCTCGGGCAAATCGACGCTCTGCCGCACGGTGAACCGGCTGGAGACCATCGAGTCCGGCACGATCACCATCGACGGAGAGCCGCTCCCCGAAGAGGGCAAGGGCCTCGCCCGGCTCCGCTCCGAGGTCGGCATGGTCTTCCAGTCGTTCAACCTCTTCGCCCACCGCACCGTCCTCGACAACGTCTCCCTCGGACCCCTCAAGGTCCGCGGGCGCCGCCGGGACGAGGCCGAACGCCGCTCCCGTGAACTCCTCGACCGGGTCGGGCTCGCCTCCCAGGCGGCGAAGTACCCCGCACAGCTCTCCGGCGGCCAGCAGCAGCGCGTGGCCATCGCCCGCGCCCTCGCCATGGACCCCAAGGTGATGCTCTTCGACGAGCCGACCTCGGCCCTCGACCCCGAGATGATCAACGAGGTGCTGGAGGTCATGCAGCAGCTGGCCCGGGACGGAATGACCATGGTCGTGGTCACCCACGAGATGGGCTTCGCCCGCTCGGCCGCCAACCGGGTCGTCTTCATGGCCGACGGCCGGATCGTCGAGGACCGCACGCCGGAGGACTTCTTCACCAACCCGTCGAGCGACCGCGCCAAGGACTTCCTCTCCAAAATCCTCAAGCACTGACGGGGGGAACCGCCATGCCGCGACGCCACCGCACCGCCCCGACCGCACCCGCCCCCCTCCACGGGCCCGCCCTCCGGCGGCTCCGCCGCACCCTGCCGGCCCTCCTCCTCGCGCTGACCGCCGTGATCGCCGCCGCCTGCGGCAAGGAGGGCAGCCCGCCGGTCAAGGGCCCCCAGCCGGAGAGCCTCCCCGTCTACCCGGTCAACACCGGTTTCCAGCTCCCCGAATCCCCGACCTGGCGCCGGGCCGAGGGCCGCGGATACCTCACCGTCGGAGCCAAGGAGGACCAGCCCTACCTCGGCGAGAAGGACCCCGCCACCGGCGTCTACTCCGGCTTCGACATCGAGATCGCCAAGATGGTCGCCGCCTACCTCGGCTTCGACCCGGCCGGCATCCACTTCCGGACCATCGCATCCGCCAACCGGGAAACCGCCCTCCAGAACGGCCAGATCGACTACTACGTCGGCACCTACACCATCAACGACATGCGCAAGAAGCTCGTCGGATTCGCCGGGCCCTACTTCATGGCCGGACAATCCCTGCTGGTGCGCACCGACGAGCACGACATCAACGGCCCCCAGGACCTGGACGGCAAACGGGTCTGCTCCGCCACCGGCTCCACCCCCTACCAGCGGATCAAGGCCGACTACCCCAAGGCGGTCCTCGTCGGCTACGACACCTACTCCATCTGCGTGGACAACCTCCTCACCTACCAGGTCGACGCCGTCACCACCGACGACGCCATCCTCATCGGCTACGCCGCCAAGGCCCCCGACGAGCTGAAGGTCGTCGGCAAACCCTTCTCCCAGGAGCCGTACGGCATCGGCGTACCGCGCTCCGACAACGCCCTGCGCTTCGCCATCGACGACGCCCTCGCGGCCGGCGAGAAGAACGGGCAGTGGAAACAGGCCTACGACGCCACCCTCGGCCTCTCCGGGGTGCCCGCGCCCCAGCCGCCGCCCATCGACCGCTACCCGGCGAGCTGAGGAGGAGACCCGGCGCATGGACGTACTGACCGACAACATCTCCCTCTACTGGCAGGGCTTCCTCGGCACCGTCGAGCTGACC
Source organism: Streptomyces tsukubensis (assembly GCF_003932715.1). NCBI lineage: Bacteria > Bacillati > Actinomycetota > Actinomycetes > Kitasatosporales > Streptomycetaceae > Streptomyces > Streptomyces tsukubensis. The sequence continues at coordinate 6,767,131 of NZ_CP020700.1, forward strand.
TTCTACTCCTCGGTGCTCGCCCTGGTGCTGGGCTTCCTGATCGCGGCCTTCCGGGTCTCGCCCGTCGGCTCGCTGCGCGTCTTCGGAACGGTCTGGGTGACCGTACTCCGCAATACCCCGCTCACCCTCCTGTTCTTCGCCGTCGTCCTCGGGCTGCCGCGGTTCGGGATCGTGCTGCCGTTCCAGCTGTTCGCGATCCTCGCCCTCGGCTGCTACACCTCCGCGTTCATCTGCGAGGCGCTGCGCTCCGGCATCAACACGGTCCCCAAGGGGCAGGGCGAGGCCGCCCGCAGCCTCGGCATGTCCTTCGGGCAGACCCTGCACACGGTGGTGCTGCCGCAGGCGTTCCGCAGTGTCATCCCGCCCATCGGCTCGACCCTGATCGCCCTGGCGAAGAACTCCGCGATCGCGGGCGCGTTCAGCGTCACCGAACTGCTCGGCACCTACAAGACGCTGAGCGAACTGGGCTACAACATCATCTGGACCTTCGTCTGGATCGCCGTCGGCTATCTCATCATCACCCTGTCCATCAGTGCGCTCTTCAACGTGCTGGAGAAGCGCTACGGAGTCGCCCGATGACCGATTCCACCGCCCTCTACGACATCCCGGGCCCGCGCACCCGGAAGCGGCACCGTATCTACGGGATCGTCGCCACCGCCGCCATCGCCGCGCTGCTCGGCTGGATCGTGTATCTGCTCTTCGACACCGGGCAGTTCACCGCGGCGAAGTGGACCCCCTTCGAGTACAAGGGCATCCAGGAACTGCTGCTTCAGGGGCTCGGCAACACCCTGAAGGCGTTCGCGTACGCGGCCGTGCTCTCCCTCGTCCTCGGCGGGATCCTCGCCACCGGACGGCTCTCCGAACACCGGCCCGTCCGCTGGATCGCGACCCTGCTGGTGGAGTTCTTCCGCGCGATGCCCGTACTGGTGATGATCTTCTTCATCTTCGTGGCGCTCAAGGTCCAGCCGCTGCCCGCGCTCGTCGCCGGGCTGACCCTCTACAACGGTTCGGTGCTCGCCGAGGTCTTCAGGACCGGGATCAACGCCGTCGACCGGGGCCAGCGGGAGGCCGCGTACGCGCTCGGCATGCGCAAGACCCAGGTGATGACCTACGTCCTGGTGCCGCAGGCGGTCCGGGCGATGCTGCCGGCGATCATCAGCCAGCTGGTGGTCGCACTGAAGGACACCTCCCTCGGCTATCTGATCACCTACGAGGAGTTCCTCCACGCGGGCAAGCTGATCGCCTCCAACCTCGACTACGACCTGCCGTTCATCCCCGTCGTGATGGTGATCGCGCCCATCTACATCGGACTGTGCATGCTGCTCTCCTGGTTCGCCAACTGGGTGGCGAAAAGACAGCGCCGCAGCCCCAAGACCGAGGCCGTGGACGTCGCTCCGGCCGAACCGGGGACGCTGCTGCCCGGGGGGCCGCCAAGGCCCTAGGACCGCCGGGGCCCGGTCCCGAGGACCGGAGGCTTTGGGGCAATGCTCCCTTCCCCCGGTACGACCCCGGCGGCAGCCGGTGATCACTCCTCGTCTGGCGGCCGCGGCGGAGACGCCGTGCGTGCCGTCCGCGTGGACGAGGAGAAGGTCAGCCGCCGCCGGGGCCGGCCGGAACGGGACCTCCCGCCCGGAGAAGGCCCCGTCCAGGAGGAGCGGTGCCCGTGCCGCACGGGCGGCCGGCACGGGCACCGCTCCCGTACGACACCCCGCGCGCGGGGCGCTGAGCGCCTCCACCGCCGACCCCGGGACGGCCTTGGGCCCGTCTCGCCGCACGGGGCGTGGCGAGACGCCCTGCAACGGTCCGTCGGCGCCCGGCGCGAGCCCCCGGCACGGAACCGTCCGCCCCGACGGGCCCCGTGAACCGGAACGCCCGGGGGCGCACTGTCTCCCGCCCGAGCCCCTGCACGGGAGGGCGGTCCTGACGGGAGGTGGGCACGGCCGCTAGGTTGTCCGGCGGACTTGTGTCGACTGGAGGTTCGTTCGGATGCGTCGCTCCACCGCACGGAACATCGCGCTCCTGGCCGCTGCCGCGGCCGTCGTCTCACTCGGGGCGGCCGCCCCGCCCGCCGACTCCCCGCCCGACCGCCCCCCGACCGCGCCCCCGGTCAAAACACCGCTCGCCGTCGGCTACGGCGGCGCGGTCGCCAGCGTCGACGCCGACGCCTCCGCCGCCGGGATCGAAGTCCTGCGCGGCGGCGGCAACGCCGTCGACGCGGCCGTCGCCACCGCCGCGGCCCTCGGTGTCACCGAGCCCTACTCGGCGGGCATCGGCGGAGGCGGCTACTTCGTCTACTACGACGCGCGCACCCGTACCGTCCACACCGTCGACGGCCGTGAGACCGCGCCCCGTTCGGCCGACGCCTCCCTCTTCCTGGAGAACGGCCGGCCCATCCCCTTCGACCAGGGCCAGACCAGCGGACTCGGCGTCGGCACCCCCGGCACGCCCGCCACCTGGGAGACCGTCCTGCGCTCCTGGGGCAGCCGCCCGCTGGCCCGGCTGCTCAAGCCCGCCGAGAAGCTGGCCCGGCACGGATTCACCGTCGACCCGACCTTCCGGGCCCAGACCGAAGCCAACCAGACGCGGTTCGCCGACTTCCCGGCGACCGCCGAACTCTTCCTGCCCGGCGGGGCGCTGCCCGTCACCGGCTCCACCTTCAAGAACCCCGACCTCGCCGACACCTACCGGCACATCGCCCGGGAGGGCGTACGGGCGATGTACCGCGGCGAGATCGCCGAGGACATCGTCGACACCGTCCGCACACCGCCCGTGGCGCCCGGCTCCTCCCGGACCGTCCGCCCCGGCGATCTGACGACCGGTGACCTCCGGGCGTACGAGACGATCCGCCGCGCCCCGACGAAGGTCTCCTACCGGGGCCTCGACATCTACGGAATGGCGCCCTCCTCCTCCGGCGGCACCACCGTCGGCCAGGCGCTGAACATGCTGGAGCGGACCGACCTTTCGCGGGCGTCCGGGACCGAGTACCTGCACCGCTTCATCGAGGCGAGCCGGATCGCGTTCGCGGACCGCGGACGGTGGGTCGGTGACCCGGCGTTCGAGGACGTGCCGGTCAAGGGGCTGCTGTCGCAGCGGTACGCGGACAGCCGGAGCTGCCTGATCAAGGACGACGCGGTCCTCACCAGCCCGCTGGCGCCCGGTGACCCCCGCCGTCCGGTGCCGTGCGGCGCCGCAGGGACGGCCGCGCCGACCACGTACGAGGGCGAGAACACCACGCATCTCACGGTCGCCGACCGCTGGGGCAACGTCGTCGCGTACACCCTGACCATCGAGTCCACCGGCGGCAGCGGAATCACCGTACCGGGGCGCGGTTTCCTGCTGAACAACGAGCTGACGGACTTCTCCTTCGCCCCGGCGAACCCGGCGGTCCACGACCCCAATCTGCCCGGCCCCCGCAAGCGCCCCCGCTCCTCCATCTCCCCGACGATCGTCCTTGACGACAGCCGTCCGGTGCTGGCCCTCGGCTCCCCGGGCGGAGCGACCATCATCACCACCGTCGTACAGACCCTGACGGGCCGTCTGGACCGGGGCCTGCCGCTGGTTGAGGCGATCGCGGCGCCGCGCGCCAGTCAGCGCAACCAGACCACGACCGAGGTGGAGCCCGGCCTCTGGAACAGCCCGCTCCGGGCCGAACTGGAGCGCATCGGCCACGGCTTCCGGCAGAACCCCGAGATCGGCGCGGCGACCGGCATCGAACGGCTCCCCGACGGCCGCTGGCTGGCCGCCGCCGAGAAGACCCGCCGCGGCGGGGGTTCGGCGATGGTGGTCCACCCGAGCGGCCGCCCGTAGACCGGCCGGCGGCTCACGTACCGCGCGGTGAAGGGTTCACCGCGCGGTACGGCCGTACGGGCGTACTCCATCCGGCTCCCCGTACGGAACGGCCACCACGGTCCAACAGAAGCCCGGACCGCCGCACTTGGGGCAGGGCGGTCGCGAACGGGCCCCGGGGAGGGGGGATCGGCCGTCACCGGAAGCGGGTAGGGACGGTTTTCCGCGCGGTATCCGTTCGATCCGCCAGAAAGGCGACCCCAGCCCATGCACGTTCGTACCCTCGCCCTCGCCACCGCCTGTGGAGCGGCCCTCCTGGCGGCAGCGGCGGCCCCCGCGCCGCCCGCGACGGCGGCCGGCGGGCAGGCGCCGCACCGCCCGGTACGGGCGAAGGCCGTCACCGCCGCGGACCTGCTCGCCAAGACCCGGGGCTGCAACCGGATCTCCCGGGGGAAGTACCGCAAGGACGCGGGTGCGAAGGCGACCGTGCCGGTGTGCGCGGCCGACGGCGCGGTCTACTGGAAAGCGGATATGGACATCGCCTGTGACGGCCGGAAGACCACCCGGTGCAACCGGAAGACGGACCCCTGGTTCCTGCCGGACACCGCGTTCCACCAGTCCGACGGGAAGGCCCTCGACGCCGCGCGCCTGCCGTATGTGGTGGTGCCCGCGCCCAGCAAGATCTGGAAGTACCCGGATTCGCGCATCCGCGGCGGCGGGGTCGTCGCGGTCGTCCACGGGAGCCGGGTGCGGTACGGCGTCGTCGGCGACACCGGCCCCGCGAAGATCGTCGGAGAGGCGTCCTACGCCATGGCCGAATCGCTGGGCATCGACCCCGACCCGGTCTCCGGCGGGGTGTCCGGCGGGGTGACGTACATCTTCTTCTCCGGCTCCCGCGCCACGCCCATCGAGAGCCGCGAGGCCGCGACCCGGCTGGGCCGGAACCTGGCCCGCGCCTTCGTCGCCGCGAACTGACGGCCGCCGGACCCGGGCGGCAGGGTCAGAGGACGGTCAGGACGCGGGGCCCCGAGGCCGTGACCGCGACCGTGTGCTCCGCGTGGGAGGCGCGGCTCCCGTCCAGCGTGCGGATCGTCCAGCCGTCCCGGGCCGTGTACGTATCGTCCGTGCCCGACGCCGTCAGCATGGGTTCGATGGCGAACACCATGCCCGGGCGGAGCACCATGCCGCGCCCCGCCCGGCCCTCGTTGGGGATACCGGGGTCCTCGTGCATCTCGCGTCCGATGCCGTGCCCGCCGAACCCGTCGGGGATGCCGTAGCCCGCGGCGCGGCAGACCCGGCCGATCGCATGGGCGATATCGCCCACCCGGTTGCCCGGTACGGCGGCCGCGATGCCCGCGGCCAGCGCCTCTTCGGCGGCGGCGACGAGCCGGGTGTCCTCGGGCCGGGCGCGGCCCACCGTGAAGCTGACCGCCGCGTCACCGGCCCAGCCGTCGAGCAGGGCGCCGCAGTCGAGGCTGACGAGGTCGCCGTCGCGCAGCCGGTAGCCGTCGGGGATGCCGTGCACCACGGCGTCGTTGACGGACGCGCACAGCACCGCGGGGAAGGGGACGGGCGCCCAGTCCGGGTGGTAGTCGAGGAAGGGCGAGCCCGCGCCCGCCCCGTCGAGCACACCCCGCGCGACCCGGTCCAGCTCCCGCAGTTCGACGCCGACCCCGGCGGCGTCCCGGGCCGCGGCGAGCGCCTGCGCGACAACCCGGCCCGCCGCCCTCATCGCTTCGATCGACTGTTCGGTCTTGATCTCTACCATGCCAATTACTATACCGGTCGCGGGAGGGTTTCCGGTATTACAATGACGGTATGGTCCGAACCCCCCTCACCCCCGAAGAGCGCGAGCGCGGCGAACGGCTCGGCCGGTTGCTGCGCGAGGCGCGCGGCCCCCGCAGCATGGTGGAGGTGGCGGCCGAGGCCGGGATCTCCGCCGAGACCCTCCGCAAGATCGAAACCGGCCGGGCGCCCACCCCCGCCTTCTTCACCGTCGCCGCGCTGGCTGCCGTGCTGCGCCTGTCGACGGACCAGCTCGCCGCCGCCTGCTCCCCGGCCGCCGTCCCGTAGTCCCCCGTCCCCAACGCGGGTGTGCGCCGCATCCGGAGGTGTACGGTCTCCTCCCCGGCCGGCCCCGCGCGGCGTACGCTCGGAGCGTGACCTCCGTCGAAGACATCGCGCCCGCCCGCTATCTCAGCCTGACCACGTTCCGCCGCGACGGAACCGGGGTCGCCACCCCGGTCTGGTTCGCCGAGGACGGCGGCAGGCTGTACGTCTGGACCAACGCCGATTCCTGGAAGGTCAAGCGGCTCCGGCGCGACCAGCGGGTCACCGTCGCGGTCTGCGACGCCCGCGGCCGGATCGCCGACGGCGCCCTGCGCGCCGAGGGCACCGCCGAACTGCTGGACCGGGAGGGCACGGTCCGGGCCCGCGATCTGGTCGCCCGCAAGTACGGCTGGCAGTTCCGGGCCGTCGACTGGCCGGCCCGGATCGTCCGGCGCGGGAAGAGGCCGCACGCGGGCATCGCCGTCACCCTCGGGGAACCCCCGGCCACGGCCTGACGGCCGCGGGGCGGTCCGGGCCGGGCGGACCGGAAGGGCCCGGGGTCCCCGCCCGAGGAACCCGGGCGGCCCTCCGTAGAAGACGGCCCGCCGCGGATGGACGCGCCCTGCCGGAACCGGCGCCACTGCACATCCCGCCCACCGCCCGCCGTCGCAGCCCGGGCTCGTCCGACCCGTCTGCGGCGGCACCGGCCCGCCGCACCGCGGGCACCCCCGTGACGGCGCGTCGCCCGCACCGGTCGCCCGGGCGCACCCGGCCCCGCCCCGCCGCGCGAGCGCCTCGCCGCCGACCGGGTGAAACGTGATCGACTCCGCGGGTTGGCCGCAATGGTCTTGCCCCGCTGTGTGACGGGGCTTACGTTCTCCATCTACGTTCCGCGTCTACGTGCGTAGAGGCGATGCGCCGATGCCGGGAGCCGCCCGGCCGAAGGAGCAGCCCATGGCCCCAGTCGTACGCGCCGCCCTGGTCCAGGCCTCCTGGACGGGCGACACCGAGTCGATGATCGCCAAACACGAGGCCCACGCCCGCGAGGCCGCCGCGCAGGGTGCCCGGGTGATCGGTTTCCAGGAGGTCTTCAACGCGCCGTACTTCTGCCAGGTGCAGGAGCCCGAGCACTACCGCTGGGCCGAACCCGTCCCCGACGGCCCGACCGTCCGCCGGATGCAGGAGCTGGCCCGGGAGACCGGCATGGTGATCGTGGTCCCGGTCTTCGAGATCGAAGGCTCGGGCTTCTACTACAACACCGCCGCCGTGATCGACGCCGACGGCAGCTATCTCGGCAAGTACCGCAAGCACCACATCCCGCAGGTCAAGGGCTTCTGGGAGAAGTACTACTTCCGGCCCGGCAACGCGGGCTGGCCCGTGTTCGACACCGCGGCCGGCCGGATCGGCGTCTACATCTGCTACGACCGGCACTTCCCCGAGGGCTGGCGCCAGTTGGGTCTCGCCGGGGCCCAGCTCGTGTACAACCCCTCCGCCACCTCCCGCGGCCTCTCCGCCCATCTGTGGAAACTGGAGCAGCCCGCCGCCGCCGTCGCCAACGAGTACTTCGTCGCCGCCATCAACCGCGTCGGCCGCGAGGAGTACGGCGACAACGACTTCTACGGCACCAGCTACTTCGTCGACCCGCGCGGACAGTTCGTCGGCGACGTCGCCGGTGACACCGACGAGGAACTCGTCGTCCGCGATCTCGACCTCGGCCTGATCGACGAGGTGCGGCAGCAGTGGGCGTTCTACCGCGACCGGAGGCCCGACGCCTACGAAGGGCTGGTGCGCCCGTGAACCCCGCCCCGGACCTCGCCCGGAACCCCGCCGCGAACCCCGTGGTGAACCGGGACCCGGCACACCCCGCCCCGAACCCGCTCCACGACCGCCACCGGGCCGTGCTCCCCGACTGGCTGGCCCTCTACTACGCCGACCCCCTGGAACTGAGCCACGGCGAGGGCCGGTACGTCTGGGACACCGCGGGCAACAAGTACCTCGACTTCTTCGGCGGCATCCTCACCACCATGACCGCCCATGCCCTGCCCGAGGTCACCAAGGCCGTCGCCGAGCAGGCCGGACGGATCGTCCACTCCTCCACCCTCTACCTCAACCGGCCCATGGTCGAGCTGGCCGAACGCATCGCGGCCCTGTCCGGGATCCCCGACGCCCGGGTCTTCTTCACCTCGTCCGGCACCGAGGCCAACGACACCGCCCTGCTGCTGGCCACCGCGCACCGCGGCTCGAACCAGATCCTGGCGATGCGCAACAGCTACCACGGCCGTTCCTTCTCGACCGTCGGCATCACCGGCAACAGGGCCTGGTCCCCGACCGGCCTCTCCCCGCTCCAGACGCTGTACGTGCACGGCGGGGTGCGCACCCGAGGCCCGTACGCGCACCTCACGGACGCGGAGTTCACCGCCGCCTGCGTCGCGGACCTGGAGGACCTCATCGGGCAGGGCCGTACCCCTGCCGCCCTGATCGCGGAACCCGTCCAGGGCGTCGGCGGATTCACCTCCCCGCCCGACGGTCTGTACGCCGCGTTCCGCGAGGTCCTCGACCGGCACGGGGTGCTGTGGATCTCCGACGAGGTGCAGACCGGCTGGGGCCGGACCGGCGACCACTTCTGGGGCTGGCAGGCCCACGACCGCAACGGTCCGCCCGATATCGTCACCTTCGCCAAGGGCATCGCCAACGGCATGTCCGTCGGCGGGGTCGTCGCCCGCGCCGAGATCATGAACTCCATCGACGCCAACTCCATCTCCACCTTCGGCGGTTCGCCCGTCACCATGGCCGCAGGTCTGGCCAACCTCTCCTACCTGCTGGAACACGATCTCCAAGGCAATGCGCGCCGGGTCGGCGGACTGCTCATCGAACGGCTGCGCGCCATCGCCGCCGGAGTGCCCGCGGTCCGCGAGGTCCGCGGCCGGGGACTGATGATCGGCATCGAGATCGTCCGGCCCGGCAGCGACGAGGCGGACCCCGCGGCGGCCACGGCCGTCCTGGAGGCGGCCCGGGCGGGCGGACTGCTCATCGGCAAGGGCGGCGGCCACTCCACCAGCGCCCTGCGGATCGCTCCGCCGCTGACCCTGACCGTAGCCGAGGCCGAGGAGGGCGCCGCGATCCTCGAACGGGCCCTGCGCACCCTCTGACCCCTGCCCGCCCCCGTACCCACCCCATCCCGTCCCGCCCCATCTTGCCCTGTCCCGTCCCGTCCTGTACGAGAGGGAGCGCTCCCGCCATGAGCAGTACCCGCACCCTGATCCGCGGCGGACTGGTGATCACCGCGGCCGAGGAGACCCATGCCGACGTCCTGATCGAGGACGGGCGGATCGCCGCACTCGCCGCCCACGGCTCCGACGCCGCCGGAGCCTGGACCGCGGACCGGATCATCGACGCCGGGGGAAAGTACGTCGTCCCCGGCGGAGTCGACGGCCACACCCACATGGAGATGCCCTTCGGCGGCACCTTCGCCTCCGACACCTTCGAAACCGGCACCCGCGCCGCCGCCTGGGGCGGTACGACCACCATCGTCGACTTCGCCGTCCAGTCCGTCGGACACTCGCTGCGCGAGGGACTCGACGCCTGGTACGCCAAGGCCGACGGCAACTGCGCCATCGACTACGGCTTCCATATGATCCTCTCCGATGTCACCGAACGCTCGCTGAAGGAGATGGACCGGCTGGTGGAGGAGGGCATCACCTCCTTCAAGCTCTTCATGGCCTACCCGGGCGTCTTCTACAGCGACGACGGACGCATCCTCCGGGCCATGCAGCGCGCCGCCGGAAACGGCGGGCTGATCATGATGCACGCGGAGAACGGGATCGCCATCGACGTCCTCGTCGAGCAGGCACTGGCCGCGGGGCACTCCGATCCGCGCTACCACGGCGAGGTCCGCAGGGCCCTGCTGGAGGCCGAGGCGACCCACCGGGCGATCCAGCTGGCCCGGGTCGCGGGTTCCCCGCTCTATGTCGTGCACGTCTCCGCGCAGGAGGCCGTCGCCGAACTGACCGCCGCCCGGGACCTCGGTCTCCCCGTCTTCGGCGAGACCTGCCCGCAGTATCTGTTCCTCTCCACCGACGATCTGGCGCGGCCCGGCTTCGAGGGTGCCAAGTACGTGTGCTCCACCCCGCTGCGGCCTGCAAACCATCAGGAGGCGCTCTGGCGCGGGCTGCGCGGCAACGACCTCCAGGTCGTCTCCACCGACCACTGCCCGTTCTGCTTCACCGGCCAGAAGGAGCTGGGCCGCGGCGACTTCTCGAAGATCCCCAACGGGCTGCCGGGGGTGGAGCACCGGATGGACCTGCTCCACCAGGCCGTCGTCGACGGGCATATCGGCCGGCGACGCTGGATCGAGATCGCCTGCGCCGCCCCGGCCCGGATGTTCGGCCTCTACCCCCGCAAGGGCACGATCGCACCGGGTGCCGACGCGGACATCGTTCTCTACGATCCGCACGCCGAGCAGGTGATCTCCGCCGAGACGCACCATATGAACGTGGACTACTCGGTGTACGAGGGCAGGCGGATCACCGGGCAGGTGGAGACCGTGCTCTCGCGCGGCGAGGTCGTCATCGACCGGCGCACCTACACCGGCCGGGCCGGACACGGCCAGTACATCGCCCGCGCCACCTGCCAGTACCTGTAAGCAACGCGTGCAGCAAGGAGCCGTCCCATGGACTTCGGCCTGGTATTGCAGACCGACCCGCCCGCGTCCCGGGTCGTCAGCCTGATGGAACGGGGCGAGCGCAACGGCTTCCGTTACGGCTGGACCTTCGACTCGGCGGTGCTGTGGCAGGAGCCGTTCGTCATCCACAGCCGGATCCTGGCCGCCACGGAGAGGCTGGTCGTGGGCCCGATGGTGACCAATCCGGGCACCCGTACCTGGGAGGTCACCGCTTCGACGTTCGCCACCCTCAACGATATGTACGGCAACCGCACGGTCTGCGGAATCGGGCGCGGTGACTCGGCGATGCGCGTCGCCGGGCGCAAGCCCAACACCCTGGCCCGGCTCGGTGAGGCCATCGACGTCATCCGTGATCTGGCCGAGGGCCGTGAGGCGGTCGTCGACGGCAATCCCATCCGCATCCCGTGGATCAGGGACGGCAGGCTCCCGGTCTGGATGGCGGCGTACGGGCCGAAGGCACTGGCCCTGACCGGGCAGAAGGCGGACGGGTTCATCCTCCAGCTGGCCGACCCGTATCTCACCGAGTGGATGATCCGGTCGGTCCGGGAGGCGGCCGAGGCGGCCGGCCGGAACCCGGACGCCATCACCATCTGCGTGGCGGCCCCGGCGTACGTCAGCGACGATCTGGCACACGCCAGGGACCAGTGCCGGTGGTTCGGCGGCATGGTCGGCAACCATGTGGCCGATCTGGTGGCCCGCTACGGCGAACACTCCGATCTGGTGCCCGAGGCCCTCACCTCGTACATCAAAGCCCGGCACGGCTACGACTACAGCCACCACGGCCGCGCCGGAAATCCCTCCACCGATTTCGTCCCGGACGAGATCGTCGACCGCTTCTGCCTCCTGGGCCCCGCCGAAGCTCATATCGACAAGCTCCAGGCCCTGCGCGACCTCGGTGTCGACCAGTTCGCCGTGTACAACATGCACGACGCCCGGGAGGACCTCATCGACACCTACGGCGAACACATCATCCCGGCCGTCAACGGCTGATACCGTCTCGGCCTTCCAGCGTGCGCGGTCCAACGGCGACCGCACGACCCCGACATTCCCGGACGGCGATCCGGCAGCGAGAGGCAGACCATGTCCCAGCAGGAGCACCGTCCCGCGGACGCCTCCGGAAGCTTCCGGATCGGCGGCGACCTCCCCGTCAACCGGCTCGGATACGGAGCGATGCAGCTCACCGGACCGGGTGTCTGGGGTCCGCCGAAGGATCCCGGCGAAGCCGTGCGCGTACTGCGCCGAGCCGTCGAGCTGGGCGTGACCTTCATCGACACGGCCGACTCCTACGGCCCCTTCGTCAGCGAACAGCTCATCCATGAGGCACTGCACCCCTACCCGGCGGACCTGGTCATCGCCACGAAGGGCGGATTCACACGATCGGGCCCGGACGGCTGGCAGCCCGTGGGCCGGCCCGAATACCTGCGACAGCAGACCGAACTGAGCCTGCGCCACCTGGGGGTCGAGCGCATCGACCTCTACCAGCTGCACCGCATCGACCCCAAGGTGCCGCTGGCCGATCAGATCGGTGAGCTGCGCCTGCTCCAGCAGGAGGGCAAGATCCGCCATATCGGGCTCTCCGAAGTGACGGTCCCGCAGATCGTCGAAGCCCGCACGATCGCGGACATCGTCTCCGTACAGAACCTGTACAACCTCGCTGACCGCAGTGCCGAGGACGTACTGGACTACGCCGAACGAGAGAACCTCGGCTTCATTCCCTGGTTCCCGATGGCCACCGGACGTCTGGCCCGGGAGGGCGGCCCGCTCGACGCACTGGTGAAGACCTACGGCGCGAGCCCCTCCCAGCTCGCCCTGGCCTGGCTGCTGCGCCGCTCTCCCGTCGTGCTGCCCATCCCCGGCACTTCCCGGGTGGCCCACCTGGAGGAGAACGTCCGCGCCGCTCTGGTCACCCTCGACGACACCGCCTATCAGGAACTGGGCGACACCGCGCTGGAGCCCTGACCAAGGCGCTGCCGCCGGTCCGTTGGTGACCTGTCAGTGGGGTCTGGCACAGTCCCGGCCATGGATACCGACGAGTTCTGGACCGTCATCGAGACGGCGCGCGCGGCGACGGACAAGCCCTTCGACAAGGCGTTGACCGACGTTCTGGCCGAACTGCCGCTGGAACGCATCCTCGACTACGACGAGCGCTTCCACACGGTCCGCGAATCCGTCTACCGCTGGGACGTATGGGCAGCCTCCTACCTGATCGGCGGCTGGTTCTCCGACGACGGCTTCATCGACTTCCGCACGGGCCTCATCAGCCTCGGCCGGGAGTGGTTCGAGCAGGTGGCGGCAGCACCGGACTCCCTCGCCGGCCATCCGCTGGTCGTCGGCTCCGGATCCGTCGACGACCTGGAGGAGGCGCTCCTCCAGGAGGACGCCAACTACGCGGCGCTGGGCGCCTATGACCGGGTCACCGGAGTCGAGCACAGCTACTACGACGCGCAGGAGGCCCGGGAGGCCTCGCGGCCGAAGCGCGAGGACGTCGAGCCCGACATGGGTGAGAAGTGGGATTTCGCGGACGACGGCGAGATGCGTCGGCGGCTGCCCCGGCTCGCGGCGCTCTGCCTCGGAAAGGATCCGGAGAAACCACAGTGACACGCGTGCGCCGCGCAAGGAGACTGCCCACAGACAGACAGACAGACAGACAGACAGACAGACAGACAGACAGACAGACAGACAGACAGACAGCCGAAGACCGAAAGGCAGCACCGTGGCACTGGCCAAGAAGGGTTCCCGCCGCATCGTCGTCGACGGCGTCGAGTACCGCTGGCGTGTGAGCAGGAAACACTGGTGCTGCGACTACGAAGGCAGCACCGTGGGCTATGTGGCGGAGGACGCGACCCGTCCCGGAACGACGCTCGTCGTGGAAACGGGCCGGCCGGCCGTCCTCAACCCGGACATGGTGCCGACCGAGGTCGTTCTGCCGAGGGAGGTCGCCGCGGGCATTCGGGCCGCGCGGTCGAAGGGCTGGACGCCCGGCTCCAACGGTTCGCCGTTCAAGCTGCACCTGTCTGCTGCTTGAGCGGGTCGGTGCCGTCCGCAAGGAATGACAGGGAGTTCCGTGACAAGGTTCAAGTCCGTAGTGGCGCTGATAGGGAGCCTGGTATTCATGTCGGCGGTGTGCCCTGTCGGGGCGCCCGCAGCCGTGGCGACCGCGGCGACCGTTGCGACAGCCGGTGATGTCGTGGATCCGGGTACCGCTCCGCCGATCAGGGTCTCCACCTACAACCTGTGCGGCAACGCCTGCCCGGACGGAACGTTGCCGGAGACGGGCCTGCGCGAGGCCACCGTGGCCGCGGAGGGGCAGTCCGGGTGGAACGCGGACGTCGTCTTCCTCCAGGAGATCTGCAAGTACCAGTACGACGACATCGCGGGGAGGCTTCCCGGATTCACCGGTCACTACGTCGAGACCGTGCCGAAGGGGGTGACCGTCGGCGGGCACGTCGTCTGCCGCGGCCGGTCCTCGTACGGGATGGCCGTGTTCGCGAAGGGGGCACTGCACACCGACCCCGGCCGGGCGGTCGTGGACGAGCGCGACGGTGTCGTGGACCTCGACCTGAACGGCTACACCACGGGCCCCGACCCCACGAGGCTGGAGCCGGAGGACATCACCAGTCCCTGTATGAGGGTCTTCGTGCAGAACCGGTCCACCTGGGTCTGTTCCGTCCACCTCTACTGGGGCAGCGAGAGCGTGCCGGCTGAGAAGGCCCTGCGCGATGCCGAGGCCGTGAGGCTCTACGAGCGGGTGAAGCGCTGGCAGGACGAGGGCGTTCCCGTGATCCTGGGCGGTGACTTCAACACCCAGCCGTGGAACACCGGCACCCGGCCCTTCTACTCGGACCGCGCCCACAGCAACACCCTCGGTACCGGACGGATGACCGAGGTCGACGAGACCGACAACAGCCCGGGGTTCTTCCAGTCCGTGTGTGCCGGCAAGCCCCGCTGCCGCTCGGGCGAGCCGACCAGGGACGACACCGTCGCACCCGATCCGAGCGGCAACGACACCGCCGACCGGAAGATCGACTACATCTTCTTCTCCACTCAGTTCTTCGACGGTGTCCTGGGCGACGCGCTGCCGGTGGACCGGGACATCTCCGACCATGCGATCCTGCGCGGCGCGGCCAGATGGACGGACTGCGTCCCCGCCGCCCCGGGGGCAGGAGCGGTCTTCCGGGTGGACGCGAACGGCGCCCTGGACCGGTATGCCGGCCGGAGCAACGGCACCATCGCCCCCGCCTGCAGAGTCGGATCGGGCTGGAGCAGCATGAAGCGCACCGTCCGCCAGGGCTCCGCTCTGCTGGCGGTGGACGGGACCGGCGCCCTGTGGCGATACCCGGCCGACCCGGCCACCGGTACCTACTCCAGCAGTACCCGCACAGCGGCAGGCAGTGGATTCGCCGCAGCGGCCGATCCCGCGGGCGCGCTGCTCGCACCGGGTGACACCGACCAGGACGGATACCCCGACCTCCTCGTCCGCGACACGCTCGGCGACCTGTGGCGTTACCCGGGCTCCGTCGGCGGCACGTACCCCCAGCAGACCGCGGTGAAGCTCGACGGCCCCGCACCCGGCCGCACCTGGGGCGACTACACCATGCTCGTCGCCCCGGGCGACTTCGCGGCCGACACGGCAAACGCCCCCGACCTCGTCGGCATGGACGCGGCCGGATACCTCTGGCTTCACAAGGGCACCGCTGTCGGCACCTACGGGCCACCCGTCCAAATCGGCCACGGCTGGCAGATCTACAACGCCCTCGCCGCCCCGGGCGACATCGACGGAGACGGCAAGCCGGACCTGGTGGCCCGCGACCGGGTCCCCGGCAAGACCTACGGCTACCTCTGGTTCTACAGGGGCAACGGAACCGGTGGATACGAACCCCGGGTGAAAATCGGCAACGGCTACCCCGACTCCGAACCGCTCTTCTGAAGCGTGTTGCAGAACCCGCTGCCGTGGCCGGCAACCGCCGTAACGGGCGGCCCTACCGCCGTTTCGTCGACAAGCTCCGTGCCCATCGGCTGCCGTGCTGGATCTGCTGATTCTCATGCCGGTGAGCTGGGACTTCTCAGCGGACCACCGGCGCGTTTCTCACCACATGTTGCCGAAGACCCGGTTCAGCCCCCCGTCCAGGCAGACACGGACATGAAACGGCACCAGGTCGGCCGAGCGTGCCGGGGGCCGTCGTCGGGTCAGTCGCCGGCGGCGACCCCTTCGACGACCGAGGGCACCGTCTCCGTGAGGATCACGCGCGTGAGGTGCAGCCCTGCCGCGCGGAAGAGTTCCTCGAACTCCGCCTCCGTCCGTTCCTGTCCGACGAGGGAGGCCATCATCATCAGGTCGAGGCCCTTCCCCTGGTGAGGGGTGTTCCCGGTCGGCAGCACCGAGTCCACGACGAGGACCCGGCCGCCCGGCGCCATCGCCTCCCGGCAGTTGCGCAGGATCGTGACGCACTGCTCGTCCTCCCAGTCGTGCAGGATGCGCTTGAGCACGTACGTCTCGGCGCCGGGAGGAACGGACTCGAAGAAGTCGCCGGCCGCCAGCTCCCACCTTCCGCTCGTCGCCGGGACGTCGAGCCGGTGGCCGGGCAGGACGTGCGGCCGGTCGAAGAGCACCCCGCGCACGTTCGGGTGGGCCGTGAGCACCTCGCGCAGCAGACCGCCCTGACCACCGCCCACGTCCACCACGGTGCTGCCGGGCGCGAACGAGCACACGGCGACGGAGGGGCCGTCCTCGGCACGGGAGATCTCCGCCATCCCGTCGTCGAAGAGAGCGGTGGTCTCGGGGTTCTGCGCGAAGTGTTCGAAGAACGGCTTTCCGAAGACGGACTCGAAGACCGACCCGCCCTCGGTGACGCACCGTGTCAGCTCCCCGGCCGGCAGCCACATCTCCGGCCCGGTGATCATCAGAATCGCGGCCCGAACTGAGGCCGGGGCGTCGCTGCGCAGCGCGTCCCCGGCCACGGTCAGACGGAAGGTGCCGTGCTCGACCTCGTCGAAGAGACCGCGCGTCGCGAGCAGCCGCAACACCCGGTAGAGGCTGCCCGCGTCGACATGGGTCGCCCTCGCCAGCGCGGCGACGTCCCGGGGGCCGTCGGCGAGGTGGTCGGCTGCCCCGATCGCTGCCGCGGCCCGCAGGGCGGCCGGGAAGAGGTAGCTCTCGGCGAGGTCGATCAGAAGCGCCGCGGACCGCATGCCGTCCGGGTCGGCATCGAAGGGTGCGGCAGCGGTTTCGGCGGTCATGGCGGGACTCCGTTCCGTAGCTGTGGTCATGTCGTCGGTCCGGTGGGCCGTCGTCCGTTTCCGCTTCCCCCGGGTCTCCGCCCCTGATCACCCGACGGCGGTCACCCCTTGGTTGTTGCCCGGCTCCCACAGCGTTCGCACCACCCGCCGCGAACTCCCCGGGGCACCCGATACGGCCCGGCGGGGCGGGGCCCGAGTCGGGCAGGGGTCCGGGTGATGAGCTATGAGTACGAGATGGCATACGCCCACCCCGACTCCGTCGAGGGCCTGCTGCAACGAGGGCGTGGCCTGGGCGCGGTACGCGCGCTCCAGGACCCACAGGATTCCGCTGTGTTCGTCTACGACGGGATCCGCCACGACTGGCGCTGGGACGGGACCGACGATCGGTCTCTGTACCTGGCGCGGGTGGTCCGGGACCTGGAGCTGTCCCCGGCCCCGGTCATGTACCAGCCGGCGGGGGACGAGGACTCCTCCTTGCGGGCGTGTGAGGTACTGAAGCTGCTGGCTCCTGCCGGATCGGACGAGGCCCGGGAGGGGCTTCGCGCCTATGTCCGCTGCACCACGGGCCCGGCAGCACCACGCGGCCGACCGGACGGGTGACTTCACCGGCGGATGACAGGGCGCGCCCGAACGCCTGCCTTCGGGCAGCCCCCTCATGCGTCAGCGTGGCCAGATGTGTCGGCGCCGCCTGAGGCGGTTCGGTGTGGGCCGGATGAAGGGGTATCGGTGGACAGGAGTGAGGAGGAGAAGGACCCCTCGGAGCCGGGATCCGGATCCCCGGGGCAGGACGCGGCACCCGGCGAGGAGCCGGCTGTGCGACAAGGAGTGCCGTCGGACGGTACGGATCGCTCCGAGCCGGCAGATGTCCCGCCCCGGAAGCCGGGCCGTGGACGGCGGCTGATGGCGTCGGTCGTCCCCGCAGGCCCGCCGCCGGGCCCGGCGCGTCCGGAGTTCTGGCGCAGTCCGCTGCGGGGGCCGTGGCTGACGGCCGTGTTCGGGCTGATTCTGCTCTTCGGTGTGACGGTCCTGTTCGTGACCGGGCTGCTGTCCTACGCCGCGTACAACCCGGACCTGGCCCGGACCAACGACGAGACGCCCGACAAGGGGCTGCTCGGCTTCTATCTGTTCCCCTGGCCGACCTCGCCGTACTGGATCTACCGGCTGACCCAGGGCATCCACGTCACCCTGGGGATCGTGCTCGTGCCGGTGCTGCTGGCGAAGCTGTGGTCCGTCATTCCCCTGCTGTTCTCCTGGCCGCCGGTGCGCTCGCTCAGCCATGCGGTGGAGCGGCTGTCACTGCTCCTTCTGGTCGGCGGCGCCCTGTTCGAGTTCGCCACCGGAATCCTCAACGTGCAGCTCCACTACATCTTCCCGGGCTCGTTCTACACCCTCCATTTCTACGGCGCATGGGTGTTCATCGGCGCTTTCGTGGTCCATGTGGCCTTCAGGCTGCCCAGAGCGCTGCGTGCGGTACGGCACGGCCGGGCCGGGTCCGCCGCTGCCGGTGACCGCTCCGCCGCACTCGTGTCGCCCCGTCCGGCGGCGCCGACCCTGTCCCGCCGTGGTGCCGTGGCGCTGGTGGGCGCCGGGTCCGGGGTGCTGCTGGTGGTCACGGCGGGGCAGAGCGTGGGCGGCTGGTTCCGCAGGACGGCGGTGCTCGCCCCGCACGGCCGGAACCCCGGGACCGGGCCGAACGGGTTCCAGATCAACAAGACGGCCGCCTCCCTCGGTATCCGTACCAGCGATATCGGAACCGGATGGCGGCTGACCGTGAGCGGCGGCGGCCGTCGGACCGTGCTCACCCTCGACGAACTGCGCGCCCTGCCCCAGGACGAATCCGCACTCCCGATCGCCTGTGTGGAGGGCTGGTCGACAACGGATCAACTGTGGCGAGGAGTACGGCTGGCCGAACTGGCCGCGCTGGTCGGACTGGGGACGGACCCGCCGCACGTCCTGGTGGAATCCGTGCAGCGGGGAGGCGCGTTCGCTTCGGCCGTCCTCCGGGACAACCAGGTCCGCGACCGGCGTTCACTGCTCGCCCTGCGGGTCAACGGGGCGGTGCTCTCGCCCGACCACGGCTATCCGGCCAGGATCATCGTCCCCGGTGCGCCCGGGGTCCACAACACCAAATGGGTCACCCGCCTCACCTTCGGAGAGCCGGTATGAGCGCCTTCCGTGACCGCTACGGCGCTTCCCCGCTGCATCTGCTGCTGGTTCTCGCTTCCTTCGCACTGACCCTGTACGCGGGGGTGAGGCTGCTCCGAGGCGACACGGTGGGCGTACTGATCTGGTTCGTCGGAGCCGCCCTCATCCATGATCTGCTCCTGCTGCCCGCCTACTCCGTCACCGATCGTGCCGCCCGGCGCCTGTGCCGACGTGTGCCGAAGGACGGTGGCTCCGACGCCCCGGTACGCCGTGGCCCGAGCGTCAACTATCTGCGGGTGCCCGCCTTCCTTTCGGGGCTGCTGCTGCTCGTCTGGTGGCCGCTGATCCTGCGGCGGGTGCCCCACTACACGGCCGTGACAGGGCTGCCCGCCGACGTGTTCCTGGGGCGATGGCTGCTGATCACGGCCGGGCTGTTCGCCGTGTCCGCGCTCTGCCTGCTGCTGAGGATGCGCCGGTCGGTGCGGCCGGTGCGGCCGGAGTGACCCGCGCTCGGTCCGGGATCCGTACTCAGGGAAGGGCCGTCAGGGCGGAGAAGTGACGTCCGCGGGGTGTGGTCCAGTGCTCCGTGGCCGTCCATCCCGCGGTGCGCGCGTACCGGAGCAGCGCCCGGCGTCCGACGCTGGCCCAGGGGAATGCCGCGCCGCGCTTCCCGCGCCCGTCGTCGATGCGGACGCGGTGCCGGGCGTCGACATCGGCGGCGACGGTTTCGACGAGCAGACGGCCACCGGGGCGGACCAGTTGGCGCGTCCGTTCCAGGAGTACGGAAGGGATGCCGCCGATCCCGATGTTCCCGTCGATCAGCAGGACGGTGCCCCACTGCCCCTCGCCGGGGAGTGAGTCGAAGACCGACCCCAGGCGGGCCCGGCCCCCGCGCCGCACCGTGGATACGACGGCCGAGACGCAGACGTCGATGCCCAGGGCGCGGTGGCCGCGTACGGTGAGCGCCTCCACGAGCCGGCCGGCGCCGCAGCCGATGTCCAGCACCGGCCCTTCGCAGCGCCGCAGGACGGCCAGGTCGCACGCGTCCGCCCGGGCGCACCACCGGTCGAGCTCCAACGGCAGCAGCCAGCCGTTCGCACCGCGCAGGAACAGCCGGCCCCGGCCGGCCAGCAGGGCGGAGTCGTAGGCGGATCCGGTCCAGGGATCCGTCACGGCAGCCCCCGCGCCGGTGGGCAGCGGGTCTGCCCGAGCGGTGCGACATACCGTGTGGAAGAGGCTGAAGGGCTCATCGTGGCCAGTGTGCGCACGGGGAGGCGGGCCGGCGAAGTCGGCTGCGCTGTTCGAGTGGGATCTCGCCGTCCGCTCTCAGGACCCCTCAGGAATCTGGGGCTTTCACCCGTTCGGCCGGGTGGGCTCGGTCGGCCGGTCGGCGCCGGATTCACGGACCTCGCCGTGGTGCGGTGCCTGTTCCCGGGACCTGCCCGGAGCGGAGCGCCGGACCGCCCAGCCCGCGAGGACCGCGCCCGCCGCGATCGCATAGGCGGTGGTGCCCACCGCGTACCCGTCGTCGAACGCCGGGGCCAGCACATATTTGGCCGCACCCGCCAGTGCGACCGTCAGCCACTCCCAGCGGCCGTCGAGAGCCACCAGGGCGACGAGCAGGAGGGCGTACCAGGAGTAGCCCGGCGTCAGCAGCAGAAAAACGGTGCCGGTGACCAGCAGAGCCCCGCTCCACGGCCGGGCCGGATCACCACGCCGCACCACCCACGCCACCACGGACACCAGAATCACCGCCAGGACAGGCAGCGCCCAGTCGTCCGGGAGAACCAGACGCAACAGGGCGAAACGGTTCTTGGCGGACGATGTGTCGTCGTACCCCTCCTCGGCGGCATAGCCGCTGAGATAGCCGAGCACCGAACCCCGGGACACCAGCGCATAGGGCAGATAGACCAGCGCGGTCACCACTGCGGCGGGCACCAGGACGGCCGCCGCGTCCCGGGCCCGCCGCACCCCGCTCAACGCGCCCGGTACCACCACCACGGGAAGCAGTTTCGTCGCGACGGCGGCGCCCAGGAGCGCCCCGCCCCGGGCCCGGTGCCGGACCACGACACCCAGCGCCACGACGGCGAGCAGCGCCCCCAGCACATCGACGTGAGCGTTGTTGACCGCCTCGACCGGGACCGCGGGACACCACGCCCAGTACGCGGCCCACCGCACATCACCGCGCCGCCGCAGTACCAGGAGCAGGGCGACCGTGGTCCCGACCGACACCAGCGCACCGCCCATCTGGAGCGGCTTGTGCCGGGAACCGTCCGGCGACACGGAATGGACCAGCAGGAAGTACCCCTCGGCCACGGGCGGATAGATGGTGGGCACTCCGGGCCGGTTGATCCGAGTGCAGCGGACCTGCCCGGCCGGGCCGGGGACGCGTGTCGTGTCCGGGCCGGTGCACGCGGTGCCGGAGGGGAAGAGCCACCCGTCGCGCAGCGGGACCAGTGCCGCATCGCGAGGGGCATGGTCGTACGGGGAGATACCGGCGGCCTGCACCCGGCCGTCCCAGGCGTAACGGAACATGTCGGTGCTCGTACGCGGTGCGGCCGTCAAGCCGGTGGCCGCCACCGCGATACCGCCGAGGAGCACCAAGGCTGCCGTATGCCGGGCGGACACCCGGCGGAGTGACCACACGGCGGCGGCGAAGAGAAGCCAGCACACCGCGTACCAGCAGAACAGGCCCGCCGGATCGCTGTAGTAGCCGTCGGAGCGGACGGTCAGGACCAGGAGAGTGACCAGCGCGGTGAGAAACAGACCCGTACGGACGACCGGTGTCACGGTCACGGGCCCTGCCCGTGCGGGAAGGAAGCCCCGTCGGCCGGGTGCTGCTCCCGGGCTGCCGTCGGTGGTGGCCACGGCGGTACGCCTCCGGCGGCCCGGGTCCCCCTCACGGGGCGTCACCTCCGCCGAGCGGCAGGCGGGCCAGGGCCCTGGCGAACCGGGTGTGCGGCGCCTCGCCGGCCACCGCGAGCGCGTCCTCCGCCGTGTCGACATCCCGCAGCACCCGCAGATCACGCACGGTGAGCCCGGCGTCGACGAGCCGCTTTCGCTGCAGCGCGCCCGTGTCCGGCCGGGACATCGGCACTCCGCGTACCAACTCGGGCTTCGGTACGGCGAACCCCAGCGCCCAGAATCCGCCGTCCACCGCCGGCCCGAACCATGCGTCGCAGCCGTGCCAGGCGTTCCCGGCGAGAACCGGGGCGAGCAGAGCGGGGGTGACCTGAGGGGTGTCCATGCCGATCAGTACGGCCGGTCCGGCACAGAGCGCGAAAGCGGCGGCCAGCCGGACGTCCAGCGACCCGGCGCACTGCGCCACCACCTCGAAACCGTGCGGAAGCCAGCCGCCGGGCGTCCCGTCGAGGACGAGGACCCGGCGCCGTACCGGGGCATCCGCCACCGCGGCCAGCGAGTCGGCGAGAGCCGCTTCGGCGAGCAGCGCCGCCTGACCGGGGGAGTAGGGCGGGGTGAGCCGGGTCTTCACCCGGCCCGGAACAGGTGCCTTGGCGATCACCAGAAGTGTGGTCACGGGACGTTCCGGCGGTCGGGGACCGGCGGTTGCAGGGCGAGCACCGCCCGCATGTCCCGTACTGCCTGCCAGGTACCCCGCCAGGTCCCGGTGACCTTCGACCTGCCCGCCCGGGGGAGATAGGGCACATCCGTCTCCCGCACCCGCCAGCCCGCGTCCGCGGCGCGGACCACCATCTCCAGCGGATAGCCACTGCGCCGGTCGGTCAGCCCCAGACCGAGCAGGGCTTCCCGGCGCGCGGCGCGCATCGGCCCGAGATCGCGCAGCCGGAGCCCCGTACGGCTCCGCACCATCCGGGAGAGCGCAAGATTCCCCACCCGGGCGTGAACGGGCCAGACGCCCGGGCCGGTCGGGCGCCGCCGCCCGAGCGCCAGCTCGGCTCGCCCGAGTGCCACCTCACGTACCAGCGCGGGCAGCAGCCCCGGATCGAGGGAGGCGTCGCAGTCGCAGAAGCAGACGATGTCGGCGGTGGCCGCGCGGAGCCCCGTGTGGCAGGCGGCGCCGAAACCCCGGCGGGGCTCGTGCACCACGGTCGCGCCATGGGCTCCGGCGATGTCCGCGGAACCGTCCGAGGAACCGTTGTCGACGACGATGGCCCGCCAGTGCGGCGGGATCCGCGCCAGCACCCAGGGCAGCGCGGCTGCTTCGTTCAGACAGGGGAGGACGACATCCACCGCCGCGGGGCTGGGCTCGGGCACTCGCCCACCCTAGAGAGCCGTCGTGAGGATTCCCGGCATTGTTGCTACGAGTCCCGCGGTGTCCCGCCGCCCGGCGTCCGGAGGCCGCTGTGCGCGAACTCCGTCATCCCGTCGGTGAACCCGATCCGCGCCCGCCACCCCAGCTCGTCGGTCAGCCTGCGCGAGGAGGCCGTGATGTGCCGGACGTCGCCCAGCCGGAACTCTCCGGTGACCACCGGCTCGGGGCCACCGTGGGCACGGGCCAGGGCGTGTGCCATCTCCCCGACGGTGTGCGGCTCCCCGCTGCCGGTGTTGAAGACGGCGAGGGCCCCCGGCTCCCGGCCGGACAGGGCCTCCAGCGCGACCGCACCCGCGGCGGCCACATCCCGGACATGGACGAAGTCCCGCCGCTGCCCGCCGTCCTCGAAGACCCGCGGCGCCTCACCGCGGGCCAGCGCCGAACGGAAGAACGACGCCACCCCCGCGTACGGGGTGTCCCGGGGCATCCCCGGCCCGTACACATTGTGATACCGGAGGGAGACGGACCGCCCACCGGTCGCCCGCGCCCACGCGGCGGCCAGATGCTCCTGGGCCAGCTTCGTCGTGGCGTACACATTGCGCGGATCGGCCGGCGCGTCCTCGCCCACCAGCCCGGGGGCCAGGTCCGCACCGCACTCCGGGCAGCGGGGTTCGAAGCGGCCCGCCTCCAGGTCCGCCGCCGTGCGCGGACCGGGCCGGACCCAGCCGTGCCGGGGGCAGTCGTACCGCCCCTCCCCGTACACCACCATCGACCCGGCCAGCACCAGATCGCGGACGCCCGCATCGGCCATCGCCGCCAACAGCACAGCCGTGCCCAGGTCGTTGCAGCCGACATAGTCCGGCGCGTCGGAGAACCCCGTGCCCAGCCCCACCATGGCCGCCTGATGACTCACCGCATCGACCCCGCGCAGCGCCTCGGCCAGCGCGCCCCGATCCCGTACATCCGCATGGACCAGCTCCGCACCCGCCGACGCACCCGCCGACGCACCCGCCGACGCGCCCGCCGACGGGGATGCCCCGTGCGCCGACGGCAACAGGGCATCCAGCACCACCGTCTCGTGACCACGGGCGGCCAGCTCCGCCACGATGTGCGAGCCGATGAAACCCGCGCCTCCGGTGACCAGTACACGCATACGGAGGACCCTAAGCCGCGGGAATGCCGGTGCGGCGCAGGCGGCACGGTGTCTCCTGACCCGCGTGATCCCCGGGTGCACCGGTCGGCGGACAGGGGGAGTACCTGCGGGTGAACCGGGCGGCACCCGCGTGGCCGCCCGGTCCTGTGGTGGTAACAGCTACGGGGATGCCCCGCCCAGCCGAACCACCACCGCCCGTTCCGGCCCCCCGCCCGGCCGTCCCCGAAGGACTGCGGGTCGCCGCCGCCTATGCCTGGCGCGTCGCGGTGGTGGCCCTCGTCGTCTACGGGGTGTTCTCCCTCCTCGGCCGCGTCCACCAACTCGCCCTCGCCGTCTTCCTGGCCCTGGTGGCCACGGCGGTGCTCCGGCCGACCGCCGGGCTGCTGGCCCGGAGGCTGCCCCGCGCTCTCGCGGTCGGGCTGACGGTGACCGGCGCCATCGTCCTCGTCCTCGGTGTGCTCGCGCTGATCGGTGAGACCGTCGCCGGGCAGACCGGCACCCTGTCGCGGGAGTTCCGCAGCGGCTTCGACCGGATCACGAACCTGCTGGAGGGGCCGCCCTTCCGGCTCCCGCACCACACCCTGAACGACTTCCGGTCCCAGCTAGGCGACGTGCTCTCCGCCCACCGCTCCGAGATCCTGAGCACCGCACTCAGCGGCGCCGGGCGCGTGGTCGAGCTGTTCACCGTCTTCGCCCTCGCCGTCTTCTGCTCCGTCTTCTTCATCCACTCCGGCGAGCGCTACTGGGCCTGGTTCTGTACGGAGTTGCCGCAGCGGTTCCGCGGCCGTACCGCAGCGGCGGGACGAGCGGCCTGGCGGACCTTCACCGGATACACCCACGGCGTGCTGCTCGTCGCGCTGACCAACGCGGTCCTCGTGGGTATCGCGCTGACCCTGCTCGGCGTGCCCTTGGCGCTACCGCTGGCACTGCTGGAGTTCTTCGCCGCGTTCGTCCCGCTGATCGGGTCGCCCATCGCCCTGTCCGTCGCCGTCCTGGTCGCGCTGGCGTCCAAGGGACCGCTGGTGGCAGGTCTCGTACTGGTGCTCATCGTCGTCATCGGCCAGATCGAAGGCCACCTCCTGCACCCCCTGCTGATGAGCTGGGCGGTCCGCCTCCACCCCGTCGTGGTGGCGCTCGCCGTGATCGGCGGCGCCGTCACGGCGGGTGTGATCGGTGCGGTGGTGGCGGTGCCCCTGATCGCCGTGCTCTGGTCGGTACGGCTGACGCTGAAGGGCACCCCCGAGGACCCCGGCAGCAGCGAAACCCCCTGAAGGTTCCGTACCGGGGCCGGTGCGGGGTGTCAGCCGCGGAAGACGTCCTTGGCCTTCTCCTTGGCCTGCCGGGCGTTGCCCTCGGCCTCCTTGGCCCGGCCTTTCGCCGCCTGCTCGTCATTGCCGACCGCCCGGCCGGCCTGCTTCTGGACCTTGCCCTTGAGCTCCTGGGCCTTTCCCTTGGCCTTGTCGTGGTGGGCCATCGAAGTCACACCTTCCTGAGCCGGGCGCCGTCCGGGTACGGCGCCGATGTCTGCCGGGTGCCCGGCGGTTCCCGCGGTAAACGGGCCACGGAGCGCTGCCCCCCGTAGCCGACGGTGAACAGCCGCTGCCCGCGGGACGGGCCGGACGCGCCCTCCGTCAGGGGTGCAGAGCGCTACGGAGTTCGTGCAGGAGGGTGTCGATGTCCGACGGGGTGGTCCGGTGGTTCGTGATGCAGGCGCGGAGGGCCGGTTCGCCCAGGACCCGGGTGGTGGAGATCCAGGCACGTCCGCCCGCGGTGAGCCGGGCGGCTATCTCGGAGACCGGTGAACCGGCCGCCTCCGCCGGAGGGCGGAAGCAGACGACCGGCAGCTCGGTGGCATTGACGATTTGCCAGCCGTCGCGGGTGAGCCCGCGGCGGAGCCGGGCTCCCAGCCGGACATCGTGTTCGAACTGGCGTGCGTAGCCGTCGCGGCCCAGGACGGCGAGGGTGAGGAAGAGCTTCAGACCGGTGAACCGGCGTGACCACTGGAGTGAGTACGTGTAGGGGTCTTCCGCAAGATCGGTGGCGGCGGGCATATAGGCGGTGTCGACCCGGAACGTCCCGTGCAGTTCCGCCCGGTGTCTGCACAGGAACATGCCCGCTCCCATCGGGACCGAGAACCACTTGTGGGCGTCGACGGTGACGGAGTCGGCGCGCTCGATGCCCGCGAGCAGCGGGGCCAGCCGGGGCGACAGGGCGACGGCGCCCGCCCAGGCGGCGTCGACGTGCAGGTGCAGCCCCCGGTCGGCGCAGACGGCGGCGATATCGGGCAGCGGATCGACGGCGCCGGTACCGGTGGTGCCCGCGGTGGCCACCACCAGGAACGGAACCCGGCCCGCGGCGCGGTCCCCGTCGATCGCGGCGCGCAGGGCGGCGGTGTCCATCGTGAGCGCGGGGGTGACGGGGACGAGACGGACGGCCTCCCGCCCGAGACCGCAACTGTGGGCGATCTTCAGCCAGGCCAGATGGCTGTCCTCGGAGGCGTACATGACGGGCTGCCCCGGCAGGGCGCGGATGCCGTGGTCCGGGTACGCGGGGAAGGCCCGGGTCATGGCGAGGAGCACCGCCGTATGGTTCGCCTCGGCGCCGCCGCTGGTGAAGGAGCCCGCGATCTCGCCGGGCGGCAGGCCCAGCGCTTCGCCCATGAACCGCAGCAGATGGCGTTCGATCTCGACGGCGGCGGGCGCATGGCTCCAGACCGCGAGCTGGGGGTTGACCGCCGCGGCCAGCGCCTCGCCGACGACCCCGGCGAACGCCGGAGCCGGGTTGAAGAGGCCGAAGTAGGTGGGGGACGAGGTGGGCAGGGTCCAGTCCCGCAGCATGGCCGTGACATCGTCCAGGACCTGCCCCAGCTCACCGGGGGTGCCGAATCCGTACCGTTTCAGCCGCTCGCGGATCTCCGCCGGTGTCGCCTCACCGGGGCCGGCCTCCCGGTTGGAGGCCGACGCCAGTTGTTCCTCGACGATCCGTTCCAGCGTGCGCCATGCCTGCGCCCGGCCGTCGGCATCGAGGTCGAGACCGGTCTCGTACGGGGCGGCGGCACCGTCATGGGAACCGAGTTCTTCGCTCATGGCCGGACGCTAATCGGACGGGCACCGGTCCGGCTGGCGGTTTTCGGACGGAGCGCTGCGCCGGTGCCCGGCGGCCCGCGGCACCGGCTCGCGGATCAGGGGACGCGGGCCGTCCACTCCTCCGAGGCGAACTTCGTCCGCACCAGCTCCCGCGCCCGGGCCAGCTCCTCGTCCGTGACCTTGCCCGTCGTCAGCCCGTACCGTCCGCGGAAGGAGTCGATCATCCGCTCGATGACCGTGTCACGCGGCAGTCCGGTCTGCCGCCGCAGCGGGTCGACGCGCTTCTTCGCGCTCTTGGTGCCCTTGTCGGAGAGCTTCTCCCGGCCGATGCGCAGCACCTCGGTCATCTTGTCGGCGTCGATGTCGTACGCCATCGTCACATGGTGCAGGACCGCGCCCGGGCCGCCGTCGGGGCCGACCATCCGCTTCTGCGCGGCCCCGGCCACCTTCCCGATCTCGGTCGCGATGTCGTTCAGCGGCTGGTACCAGGCCCGGATGCCCATGTCCCCGAGCGCCCCGAGGACCCAGTCGTCCAGATACGCGTACGAATCGGCGAAGGACAGCCCGGAGACCAGTGCCTCCGGCACCGAGAGGGAGTACGTGATGGTGCTGTGCGGCTCCGCGAACATCGCGCCGCCGCCGGAGATCCGCCGGACCACGGTCACTCCGTGCCGGGCCGCGCCCTCCGGGTCGACCTCGTTGCGCAGCGACTGGAAGCTGCCGATGATCACGGCGGGGGAGTCCCACTGCCAGACCCGGAGGGTCGGCGGCCGGTGCCCGGCCGCCACCTCGGCCGTGATCACTTCGTCCAGGGCCATGTGCAGGGCGGGCGGCTGCGGGGGCTCGTGGATCAGCTGCCAGTCGTAGTCGCGCCAGTCCGTGGCCTGGGCGAGCGCCCTGCGCACGGCGACGGCCACGGACTCCGGGGTGAAGCCGAACAGCACGGCGGACGCGGGCAGCGCCGCGTCGATCCGGGCCCGCAGCCCCGCGGTGTCGGTATCCGCCGGGGCTCCCTCCAGGGCCGCGTCGATCCCGGCGATGGCATCGTCCGGCTCCAGGAAGAAGTCACCGCTGACCCGGACGTCCTTCAGTCTGCCGTCCGCCACGTCCAGATCGACGACCACCAGCTTGCCGCCCGGGACCTTGTACTCTCCGTGCACCGCACACCCTCCGCCTGCTCACGCAACGCCTGCTCACGACGCGTCCGCTTGCGGAACACCGGGCTCGCGGAGCGTCTGCTCGGCACAACCGCCGCACGGAAGGGGTTGTTCCCCGGAGGGCCGCTACCCGCGCCCCTCGGCCGCCGCCAGCACCAGATCGGCGGCCCTTGCGTAGGCGCCCTCCTGCGCGCCGCTCAGCGGCTCGGTATGCGCGGCGATCCGGAACACCAGCGCCCGCAGCAGCATCTGCCGCCACTCCGGCAGCCCCGACCAGCGCTCCAGCAGTGGCGCGCCCGCCTCCCACCAGCAGACCGCGTCCACCGCGACGACCGCGGCCGCCCAGGCCTCCGGCCGCCAGTACAGGGCCCAGTCGATCACCGCGGGGGGCGCGTCCGGCGCGAACAGGACATTGCCCAGCAGATCCCCGTGCACCAACTGCGAGGGTGCCGACACCGGCCGGCGCTCCGCCAGCAGCGGCTTCAGCAGGACCGACCCCGGCCCCTCGGCGCTCCCGGCCGCGCCGGTGTCACCTTCGCCCTCGCTCTCGCCGAAGGCCAGCCGGTCCGCCCGGGCCCACGGGTCGTCCCGTACGTCCAGGAACCGCGGCCGGGGCAGCCCCGCCACCGCGGCGTGGAACGCCGCACCGGCCCGGATCACCTCGTCCGGCCGGTACGGATCGGCGGCACCCGGCAGCCACCGCGAGGCCTCCCAGCCGCCCGACGACCAGGATCCGTCGGCCGCCGGAACCGGGCGGGCCACCCGGAAGCCGTCGCCCTCCGGCAGATGACAGAGCACGCCCGCGCGCCAGGGCGTCTCGGACGCCAGCGCCACGGGCTTGAGCACCAGGGCGCCGCAGCGCCAGGCCGTGCCCTGACCGCCGGACAGGGGTTCCGCCGGCTCGGTCGCCCCGAAGGCGGCGAGAACGGCGGCCGGAGGAGCGGAGTTGTGGTCCATGTCACCGCAGCGTAGGGGCGATTCGCCCCGTACGGGGAACATTTCACCGGGACGCGATGAACTCCCGGTGCCCAGGCCCGGGCCGCGCTCCGGAAGCCCGCGCATCCGTGCTTAGCTGGACATATGATCGAAGACTTTCTCCAAGGGGACCTGTCCGATGTCGAGGAGGCGGTCCGCAAGGCCGCGGCCGCGGAGATCATGCCGAGGTTCCGGCAGCTGGCCGCGGACGAGGTCGTCGAGAAGAGCGGACCGCACGACCTGGTCACCGCCGCGGACCGGCTCGCCGAAGAGCATCTGACCGCGGCCCTGACCGCGCTGCTGCCCGGCTCGGTCGTCGTCGGCGAGGAGGCCGTGCACGCCGACCCGGCCGTGTACGACGCCGTCAACGGCGACGCGCCGGTGTGGATCGTCGACCCGGTCGACGGCACCCGCCAGTTCGTCCGCGGCGACGACCGCTTCTGCACGCTGGTCGCCCTCGCCCACCACGGCGAGCTGCTCGCCTCCTGGACGTACGCCCCGGCCCGCGACGAACTCGCCGTCGCCGTCCGCGGCGGCGGCGCCCGCCTCGACGGGGTCCCGCTGCACGCCGGATCGCCCGCGCCGGACGCGGTGCTCCGAGTCGCCACCTCCCACCCCGACTACACGACGGACGCCCAGAAGCGCGCGCTGCTGGGCCTTCGGATCCCCGGTATCAACCCGAACCCCTGCGGCGCGGCCGGGATGGAGTACCTCGACCTGGCGCGCGGCACGCTGGACGCGGTCGCCTTCTCCTGGGAGGCCGCCTGGGACCATGCGGCCGGGCTCCTGCTGGTGACCGAGGCGGGCGGCGCGCACCTGACGTCGGCCGGTGTGCCGTTCCGGATCGGCGGCGGGAACGCGCTCCCGTTCACGGTGGCCCGTGACATGGCCACGGCCCGCCGCGTCCTGCAGGCGCTGAAGTCCTGACCGCCTGACACCGGCCGCGGGGGCGCGGGGGCGTCCGTGGGATGTGGCGCCGCGGCCTGCGGCGCTCCCGGCCCCGGGGGGAAGCCAGGGGCCCTCGTACGTATGAGGTACGCCCCCTGGGCCACCGCCCGGGGCGCCGCCACCGCCCCCGGAGGGCCGCGGCGGAGTACCCGGGAACGCCCGACGGCCCGGAAGGCACTCCCCGCGCACGACGGCACAGTGGGGGGAGCGTGCATGCCGGGCGGGACTCTGCGCACCCGGCCCGGGGGCTCAGGGGCCCGCCCGCGGCACCCCCGGCCCGCCGGGCGCCCCGGCCGGAATATCCTGGGGGCTGCCGGCCGTCGCCCGACGAAGGAGTCCGAAGGTGCCGTCGATGCTCGATACCGTCGTTGTGGGCGCCGGGCCCAACGGGCTGACGGCCGCCGCCGAACTGGCCCGCCGCGGTTTCTCGGTCGCCGTCTTCGAGGCCTTCGACACCGTCGGCGGCGGGGCCCGCACCGAGGAGCTGACCCTCCCCGGCTTCCGGCACGACCCCTGCTCCGCGGTCCACCCCCTCGGCATCGGCTCGCCCGCCTTCTCCGCGATGCCGTTGGAGCGGTACGGACTGGAGTGGCTCCACCCCGAACTGCCGCTCGCCCACCCGTTCCCCGACGGCACCGCCGCCGTCCTGGCCCGGTCCGTCGGAGAGAGCGCCATGTCGCTCGGCGTCCGGGACGCGGGCACCTACCGGCGCCTCGTCGCCCCCTATCTGGGCCACTGGGACGACCTCGCGGCCGACTTCCTGCGCGTCCCCTGGGACGGGCCGCCCCGCGACCCGTACCGCTTCGCCCGCTTCGGGCTGACCGCGCTCCGGCCCGCCACCTGGACGATGCGGCGCTTCGCCGACGAGAAGGCCCGCGGACTCTTCGCCGGGCTCGCCGCCCACGCCATCGCCTCCAACACGGGCATCGCCACCACCGGTATCGCCCTGATGTTCGCCCTCGCCGCGCACGAGCGGGGCTGGCCGCTGCCCCGCGGCGGCTCCCAGGCGATCTCCGACGCCCTCGCCGCGTACCTCCGCGAACTCGGCGGCACGATCCACACCGGGGTGGAGGTCAAACGGCTCGACGAACTCCCGCCCGCCCGCGCCTATGTCTTCGACACCTCCCCGTCCGCGCTGGCGCGGATCGCCGGACTCGGCGGAGCGTACGACCGCTACCGCTACGGCGCCTCCGTCTTCAAGGTCGACTACGCGCTGTCGGGGCCGGTGCCGTGGACGGCGCCGGAGGCACGTACCGCCGGAACCGTCCATATCGGCCCCACCGCGGCGGAGATCGAAGCCGCCCTCCAGGCCGCCGTCACCGGGCGCGAACCGCACACCCCCTTCCTGATCACCGCCCAGCCCAGCCTCGTCGACCTGTCGCGCGCACCCGAGGGCAAGCACGTGTTCTGGGCGTACGGACATGTGCCCGCGCACTGGGAGGGCGACGCCACCGAGGTGGTCGAGCGCCAGATCGAACGCTTCGCGCCCGGTTTCCGCGATCTCGTCGTCGCCCGGGCCGTCGCAGGACCGCCGCAGCTCGCCGCGCGCAACGCCAACTACGTCGGCGGCGACATCGCCTGCGGCGCCTTCGCCGGACTCCAGACCGTGCTGCGGCCCAAGCTCGCCCGGGTGCCCTACGCCACCGCCCACCCCGCGGTCTTCCTCTGCTCCTCCGCCACCCCGCCCGGACCCGGTGTCCACGGAATGTCGGGTCACTGGGCGGCGAAGGCGGTCTGGCGGAAGCTGCGGGCCACCGGCTGACCCGTACCGGACACTGCCCGGGCCCGGCACGAACACCGTCCGGGCGGTGGGATGATGACGCCATGACCCAGCGACCCGCCGTCGTCCTCGTCCGCGGTGACATCACCGAGCAGCGGGTGGACGCCATCGTCAACGCCGCGAACACCTCACTCCTCGGCGGCGGCGGAGTGGACGGCGCGATCCACCGCGCGGGCGGCCCCGAGATCCTCGCGGCCTGCCGCGCCCTGCGCGCCTCCCACTACGGCAAGGGCCTCCCGACCGGGCAGGCCGTGGCGACGACGGCCGGGAAACTCGCCGCGGGCCATGTGATCCACACCCCCGGCCCGGTCTGGTCCCGGGAGCACGACCGCAGCGAGCTGCTCGCGTCCTGCTACCGCGAGTCGCTGCGGGTGGCGGCGGAACTGGGCGCCGGGACGGTCGCCTTCCCGGCGATCTCGACGGGGATCTACGGCTGGCCCATGGACGACGCGGCCCGGATCGCGGTCCGCGCGGTCCGCGAATCGGCGGCGCCGCCGCTGACGGAGGTGCGGTTCGTCCTGTTCGACGAGTACGCGTACGAGGAATTCGCCGCGGCCCTGCGCGCGACGGCGCCCTGACCCCAACGGAAGGCTCTCCCGGTCCACGGCCCGGAGCACTGCGGCCGCCCGCCGGGTTCCACGACGGCTCGCCGCGGCAGCACCCCCGCATACCCCGCCCCGGGGCGCGGCAGGCCGGAGGCGGCACACCCGCCCCGGTCGCCGTGGGCTTCGGCCGGACCGGGCACCGGCCCGCCCGGCGGGACAGCGCCTGCCGCGCCCCGGACCGGAGCGGGACCGGCGTGGGCGGACCTGCTGACCTGGAGGTCCGTCTGCGTGCCCGCCCCGTGGGGCAGAAGGCCCTGCCCCTCCGGGCCCGGTGCCGGAGGCGCAAGGGCCATGTCGGAAACCCGCCAGCCCCGGGGTTCCGGATGCAGGATGCTGGAGCCATGCACCACGACATCGAACGCTGTGTACGCGCCGTTCAGTCGAAGGACGCCCGCTTCGACGGCTGGTTCTTCACCGCCGTGCGCACCACCGGGATCTACTGCCGGCCGAGCTGCCCGGCCGTCCCGCCCAAGCCCGCGAACATGACGTTCTACCCCAGCGCCGCCGCCTGTCAGCAGGCCGGATTCCGGGCCTGCAAACGGTGCCGGCCCGACACCTCGCCGGGATCCCCCGAGTGGAACGCCCGCGCCGACACCGTCGCCCGGGCGATGCGGCTGATCGGCGACGGTGTCGTCGACCGCGAGGGCGTCCCCGGTCTGGCCGCCCGGCTCGGCTACTCCACCCGCCAG
This sequence comes from Streptomyces tsukubensis, assembly GCF_003932715.1. Classification (NCBI taxonomy): domain Bacteria; kingdom Bacillati; phylum Actinomycetota; class Actinomycetes; order Kitasatosporales; family Streptomycetaceae; genus Streptomyces; species Streptomyces tsukubensis. The sequence continues at coordinate 6,800,656 of NZ_CP020700.1, forward strand.
ATCGAACGGCAGCTCCGCGCCGAGCTGGGCGCCGGGCCCCTCGCCCTGGCCCGGGCACAGCGGGCGCAGACGGCGCGGGTGCTCATCGAGACCACCGGCCTGCCGATGGCGGAGATCGCCTTCGCCGCCGGATTCGCCTCCGTAAGGACCTTCAACGACACCGTGCGGGAGGTCTTCGCGCTGGCCCCGGGCGAACTGCGGGCCCGCGCCGCCCGGCGGGCCGGGAATCCGTCCGCCGCCACCGGGTCCCGTACCCCCGGGGCGATCACCCTGAGGCTCCCGTACCGCGCCCCGCTGAACCCGGACAATCTCTTCGGACACCTCGCGGCGACCGCCGTACCCGGTGTCGAGGAGTGGCGCGACGGCGCGTACCGGCGCACCCTCGGCCTGCCGTACGGGCACGGCATCGTCGCGCTCGCCCCCCGCCCCGACCACATCGCCTGCAAGCTGCACCTGACCGACGCCCGCGATCTGACCATCGCGATCAGCCGGGCCCGGTGGCTGCTCGACCTGGACGCCGATCCGGTCGCCGTCGACGAGCAGCTCCGTACGGACCCCCTGCTGCGGCCCCTGGTGGACAAGGCGCCCGGGCGCCGGGTGCCGAGGACGGTGGACGCGGCCGAATTCGCCGTCCGCGCGGTCCTCGGGCAGCAGGTGTCGACGGCCGCCGCCCGTACCCACGCCGCCCGGCTGGTCACCGCCCACGGCGAGCCCGTCGAGGACCCGGAGGGCGGACTCACCCGGCTCTTCCCCGGACCTGCCGCACTGGCCGGGCTCGACCCCGAGGCCCTGGCCCTGCCCCGCAGCCGACGCACCACCCTCACGACACTGGTCGCCGCGCTCGCGGACGGCACCGTCCGCCTCGGAGTGGACAGCGACTGGGACGAGGCCCGGGCCCGGCTGTCCGCACTGCCCGGCTTCGGACCCTGGACCGTCGAGGTCGTCGCGATGCGGGCGCTCGGTGATCCGGACGCCTTCCTCCCCACCGACCTGGGCATGCGCCGGGCCGCGAAGGCGCTGGGGCTCCCCTCCGGTCCGGCCGCCCTCACCGCGCACGCCGCCGCCTGGCGGCCCTGGCGGGCGTACGCCGTCCAGTACCTCTGGGCCACCGACGACCATCCGATCAACTTCCTCCCGCACGACGAGAAGGTTCCCGCATGACCCCCGCAACCCGCACGCCCCTGACGACGCACACGGTCATCGACAGCCCCTACGGTCCCCTCACCCTCGTCGCCACCGACGGCGTCCTCAGCGGTCTCTACATGAGCGAACAGCGCCACCGCCCCGGCGACGAGACCTTCGGTGAACGGTCGGCGGAGCCGTTCGGGGAGGCGATCCGCCAGCTCGACGCCTACTTCGCCCGCGAACTGACCGAGTTCGACCTGCCGCTGAACCTCGCGGGCACCGAGTTCCAGCGCCGCGTCTGGGAGCAACTGCTGCTCATCCCCTACGGCGAGACCCGCACGTACGGCGAACTCGCAGAGGAACTCGGCAACCCCAACGCCTCCCGCGCCGTCGGACTGGCCAACGGCAAGAACCCGGTGAGCATCATCGTCCCCTGCCATCGCGTGATCGGCTCCACCGGCAACCTCATCGGCTACGGCGGCGGTCTGCCCCGCAAACAGCGGCTCCTCGCCTTCGAATCGGGCCGGGACACCGAACCGGACGCGTTGTTCTAGCAGTTCGCCGGGCGCCCGCCGCCCGGACGCCTCCGACGGTGGGGGAGATAGCGTGTGCCGCATGGCTGAGATCGCTGGGGTGGAGATCATCGCTTTCCCGGACGCCGCTGCGTTCGAGAGCTGGCTGGCCGAGCACCACGGGCGCCACGAGGGCGTGTGGATCAAAGTGGCCAAGAAGAAGTCCGGCATTCCGACGGTCACCGAAGACGAACTGGTCGACATCGGGCTCTGCTACGGCTGGGTCTCCGGCCAGCGGCGGTCCCTCGACGAGCAGTACTACCTGCAGAAGCACGTGCCACGCCGGCCCAGGAGCCTGTGGTCGCAGGTGAACGTCGACAAGGTGGCGGCGCTGACGGCCGCGGGCCGGATGCGCGAACCGGGCCTGGCCGAGGTGCGCAGGGCGCAGGAGGACGGCCGCTGGGCGGCGGCCTACGCATCGCAGCGGACCGCGGCCGTACCGCCCGCCCTCGCGGCGGCGCTCGCAGCGGACCCCGAGGCCGGGAAGGCCTTCGAGGCCCTCGACAGGACCGGGCGCTACCAGCTGATCCTGCCGCTGCTCCAGTCGCTCACACCGGAGGCCCGGCAGCTCCGGCTCGACAAGGCCCTGCGCGCGCTGAGGAGCGCTGACGGTCCGCAGTGACCCGGCCGCCGTGCCCCTGCGCCCGCCCGGCGCGCCGGTGCCGCGTCACCGCGGACCGGTCGCAGGGGAGGAGACCGCGACCCCCACCGGGACCCGCTCGTCCACCGCACCGATGACCGCCGCCACCGCGTCCCCGTCCCAGCCGCCGTACAGCTCGATCAGGTCGGGCCCGCCCTCGAACCCGCCCTCGAACCCATCCGTGAACCCGGACACGACCGCCGCTCCCGCGCCCGGCTCGGGCACCGCGACGTACGTCGACGTGTTCGGGCCCACCGTACGGACGAAACGGTCCACGGCCGGGTCCGCGCCCGGCTGGACGTACAGGAACAGGGCCCGCTGGACCTCGCCCGCGATCGCCCGCTCCTTGTAGCGGGCGACGTCGAGGAGGGACTCGAAGCCGAAGAGGACCGTGCCGACGCGGGCCCGTCCCCGGACCGCGGCCTCGACCGCGGCGAGCCACGGAAAGCCCGTGGCGCCGCAGAGTTCGATACCGGTCACACCCCGGTCGGCGTACTCCGCGGCGAGGGCCGCCGCGGCCGCCGGGTCGGGGGCCGTCAGGATGTGCACGGCCGAACCGTCCGGACCCTTGAGGACCACGGGCGGCAGGGGCTCCCCGCCGTCCGCCGCGTCCTCGCCCCGGAAGATGATCGCCCGGTCGGCTGCCATGGTGTACTCCCCGTATCGGGGCCGGGCGGACGTGCTGCCGTCCGCCGGGCCGTCGGTCCGAGGCGCCGTATGCGCCCCGTACCGTCTCAACACCGGCCCCCGGCAAGGGAATTCCGCCCGGACCGGTTCAGTGGGCCGGGAGCCCGTCCACCAGCTCCACCGCGCCCGAGCCCGACTCCAGCGCGTCCAGCGCCGCCGTGATCCGGTGGCCCAGGGACCCGAGGAGATGGTCGGGGATGTCGTCCCGCCCGATCAGCCGCCACGACAGCAGTTCGTCCTCCTGGAGACTGATCGCGTCGAGCCGGTCCGGGCCGAGGACCCCGCCGTCGTACACATAGGCCACGATCGGCGGCCGCAGCGGGCCGCGTACCCAGTCGACCGCCAGCAGCCTGCCCGGCTCCACGTCCAGCCCGATCTCCTCCAGCGTCTCCCGCCGGGCGGCCTCCCGCGGGGTCTCGCCGCCGTCCGACTCGACCGTGCCGCCGGGCAGCGCCCAGCCGTCCCGGTAGTTGGGTTCGACGACGAGCAGTCGGCCCAATTCGTCCCTGAGCAGCACGGCAGCGCCCGAGAGGACACGGGGCAGGGTGGCGATATAGGCGCTGTACGCGCTGTCGCTGTCATGATCCGTGGTCACCCCCGCAGCCTAGGTGCAATTCCACGATTTCCGCGGCCCGGGTCCGGGTTTCCGGGCCGCGGGATGTCCCTACCGGGGCTGCGGATTCCGTTTCCGGCCTGCTTGTCCGGGGCGCCGGAGCTGTCCGGAAGACGGGGATCCGGGTGCCTCCCGGATCCCTTTCACCGTGCTGTGCTCCCCGCTTCCGCGGCCCCGGTCCTGGCCTCCGCCAGCCGGACCGTCCGCCGGGCCAGCTCCGTCACGCTCGACCCGTCGAACCCGAACACGGCGCTCCGCACCCGGTCCTCCAGCGGCTCCGTCCACTGCGCGGGCAGCGCCGCCGCCCCGCACAGGACGCCCGCGACCGAGCCCGCCGTCGCCCCGTTGGAGTCGGTGTCGAGGCCGCCGCGGACCGTGAGGGCGATCGTCCGGGTGAAATCGCCCGCCCCGTACAGCAGTCCCGCCGTCAGCACCGCGGCGTTCGGGACGACGTGGATCCAGCCCAGTCCGGCGGTCCGGCGCTCCATCTCGTCGAGCGTCCCGGCCCAGTCCGTGCCCGCGTCGTGGAGCGCGATCGTATGCCGGACGGTCCGCGCCAGCCGGGAATCCGCCGGTACCCGGTCCAGACCCGCTGTCAGGGCGGCCCGCGGCCCGTCCGCGGTGAACGCGGCGGCGATCGTCGCGGCCGCCCACACCGCGCCGTGGACCCCGTTGCCCCGGTGCGACAGCGCCGCGTCCCGGCGGGCCAGGGCCGCGGCGGCGTCCGGATCGCCCGGGCAGGTCCAGCCGAAGACGTCCGCCCGGATCAGGGCGCCGATCCACTCCTGGTACGGATTGTCGTGCGATGCGGTCTCCGGCGGGCCGATCCCGTCGACGAGATTCCGGTACGCCGCCCGCTCCGCGGTGAACGTCTGCAGATACGGCAGCCGCTCCAGCCACACCCGGCCCACCTGCTCCGTGGTGAACCCGAACCCGTACGTCTCCAGCAGGTGCAGTCCGAGGATCGCGTAGTCCACGTCGTCGTCCCGGCAGCTGCCGCTCACCCGCCCCCGGACGCACTCCCGCCACTCGGGTCGCAGGTCGAACTCCCCGGGCGCGGCGTCCGCCGGGGGCGGCGGCAGATAGCCGGTGAGGGGCAGCGCGTCCGTACGCCGCAGATAGGCGTCGATCCGGGCGCGGGTCCAGTAGTCGCCGCGTTCGACGGGTTTGCCGAGCATGTTGCCCGCGATCCGGCCCAGCCAGCCGCCGAGGATCCGGTCGGCCGGTACGCGCCCCCGCTGGCCCCCGTTCACCGTGCCTGTCATATCCGTTTCGTACCCCGTGAGGGCTGGCATGTCCCGGGAACCCCCCGATAGGCTCGCCGTGGCGCGACTGCCTGTTCGACAGCAAAGGACGCAAGGTGACGGACGGCGCAGTTATCCAGTCCGCGCGCGAGCCCCGGGTGCTCGTGGCGGCTGACAAGTTCAAGGGTTCGCTGACGGCGGTCGAGGTCGCCGAGCGGGTGACGGTCGGGCTGCGGCGGGTCCTGCCCGGCCTGGCGGTGGAGTCCCTGCCCGTCGCCGACGGCGGTGACGGCACGGTCGCGGCCGCGGTGGCCGCCGGTTTCGACCGCCGTACGGTACGGGTCACCGGACCGCTCGGGGAGCCGGTCACCGCCGCCTACGCCCTGCGGGACGGCACCGCGGTCGTCGAGCTGGCGGAGGCCTCCGGACTCCACCTCCTCCCCGGCGGGGTGTTCGCCCCCCTGACCGCGACCACGCACGGCTGCGGCGAGGTGCTGCGCGCCGCACTCGACGCCGGGGCGCACACCGTGGTGCTGGGTGTCGGCGGCAGTGCGACGACGGACGGCGGGGCGGGCATGCTCACCGCGCTCGGCGCCCGGTTCCTCGACGCGGACGGTACGGCCCTGCCGCCCGGCGGCGGTGCGCTGGCCGGACTCGCCACGGCCGATCTGTCGGGGCTCGACCCCCGGATCGGGGACGTCCGGCTGGTGCTCGCGAGCGATGTGGACAATCCGCTGACCGGCCCCAAGGGCGCCGCCGCGGTCTACGGCCCGCAGAAGGGCGCGGGACCGGCCGAGGTCGCCGCTCTGGACTCGGCCCTCGCGCACTACGCCACGGTCCTCGGCCCGGAGCTCGCGGACGCGCCGGGCGCGGGGGCCGCCGGGGGCGTCGGCTATGCCGCGCTCGTCGCCCTCGGAGCGGGCTTCCGGCCCGGGATCGACGTGATGCTCGACGTCCTCGGCTTCGCCGCCGCATTGGACCGGGCCACGCTCGTGATCACCGGGGAGGGGTCGCTGGACGCCCAGACCCTGCACGGCAAGGCCCCGGCCGGGGTCGCGGCGGCGGCCCGGGCCCGCGGGGTCGATACGGTCGCGGTCTGCGGCCGGCTCGCACTGCCCCCGCAGGAGCTGGGTCGGGCCGGGATCCGCCGCGCCTACCCCCTCCTCGCCGTCGAACCGGACCCGGAGCAGTGCATGGCCCGCGCGGGCGAACTGCTGGAACGGGTGGCCGGTGACATCGCCCGGGACTTCCTGACCTGAGGGCACGGAACGCCGTGTGACCGCCGGTACGGTGCCGGACCGCGCGCGGCGCCGCGCGACGGGTGCGACGGGCCGGAGACGGCGCCGGGCCGCCCCCGGGGCGGACCCGACCGTACGCCGGGCCGCCCGGCCGCTGGTCACAGCGGTACGGTCCGCGGCGGCCGTACCCCCGCCGGGGCTACCGAGACCGCTGGGGACTGCCGGGACTACCGGTGACTCCGGGCCCGGGGGAACGCGCGCGCCGGACATGCCGGAGGCCCGGATGCGTGATGCATCCGGGCCTCCGGGCCGTACGAAAGCCGTCCGCGGCTACGGCAGCTGCGCCGCCCGCGCCTCCCGGCGGTTGTACCGGAAGGTGTTCACCCGGCGCGCCGTGGCGAAGAGCGGGATCACCGCACCCAGCACCACCTGGAGCGCACAGCCGGTCTGGAGCAGCAGCTGACCGCCGGGGGCGTCGAACGCCCAGGCCGCCAGGAGCCCCATCGCCGAGACGATCCAACCGAGCATCGCCACCGCGAGCACCCCGCGGGGCTTCGGGTACTCGACCCGGCTCACCATCAGCCATGCCGTACCGATGATCGCCAGCAGGGTCGGGATGAACGGCAGCTCCAGCAGCACGATGGAGACCACCGTCAGCGCGCCGAAGGGGCTCGGCATGCCCTGGAACATGCCGTCCTTCATCGTCACGCAGGAGAATCTGGCCAGTCTCAGCACCACCGCCAGCAGCACCACGATCGCGGCCACCGCCGAGACCCGCTGATGGGCGTCGTCCGCGACCATCCCGTAGACCAGGACGAAGTACGCGGGCGCCAGACCGAAGCTGATCAGGTCGGAGAGGTTGTCCAGCTCCGCGCCCATCGGTGAGCTGCGCAGCTTGCGCGCGACCAGTCCGTCGCAGAGGTCGAAGATCGCGGCGAGCAGCATCAGGATCACGGCGGTCGCGGCGCTGTGCCGCGCCATGCCGGACTCCCCGCTGCCCTGGAGATGCGGGATGAGGATGCCGGTGGTGGTGAAGTACACCGCCATGAAACCGCAGGTGGCGTTGCCCAGGGTGAGGGTGTCCGCTATCGACAGCCGCAGGGAGAGGGGCATCTCCTCGCCGTCGGTCCCCCCGGACTCCGCCGCCGTGTCCCCGGCCCAGCCCGAGGTCTGCGCGGAGGCCTGGGTGTCGGGATCAAGCACGGTCAATGCGAGTCACCCCCGCGGTGGTGGTCTGCCCGACTTCGACCGCGACCTCGATGCCCTCGGGGAGGTAGATGTCGACGCGGGAGCCGAAGCGGATCAGCCCGATGCGGTCGCCCTGCTCGACCTTGGTGCCCTCGGGGAGGTAGGGGATGATGCGCCGGGCGACGGTACCCGCGATCTGGACCAGCTCGATATCGCCCAGCTCCGTGTCGAAGTGCCAGACAACGCGCTCGTTGTTCTCGCTCTCCTTGTTGAACGCCGGAACGAAGCCGCCGGGGACGTGCTCGACGGAGGTCACCGTGCCGGCCAGCGGAGCGCGGTTGACGTGGACGTTCAACGGGCTCATGAAGATCGCGACGCGGGTGCGCCCGTCCTTCCACGGCATGATGCTCTGCACCACGCCGTCGGCGGGCGAGATGACCCGGCCCTCGGCGATCTCGCGCTCGGGGTCGCGGAAGAACCACAGCATGCCCGCCGCGAGCGCGGTGGCGGGCCCGGCGATGATCGCGGCGCTGCGGGAGCGGCGGGCACGGGCCAGGCTGACGGCTGCGGTGGCAACGGTCGGCAGGAGCCACGGCGAGCTGCCACGGGCCAGGCGTACCTTCGGGAAACCGTCGCGTGGTGCAGAGTTCTGGCTGTGGGGCATGGATGACCTTCGTAGCGGACGATGCCGCGGGTGTCAGGGGACGGCGGCTTTCCGGCGATGCTAGCGGTTGTCGGCAGCAACTGGGAAAGCCAGCAGCCGAGTCGGCGACGGGAAGAGAGGGGTGACCGGGGCCGGATGTGATCGACTTCGCGTCGCCGCCAGGTTTAAACCCGGGTGAACGCGACAATCAACCCTGGATTCGGTACTCCTCCAGCAGTCGGCGCCCGATGATCATTTTCTGGATTTCGGCGGTGCCTTCACCGATCAGCAACATCGGGGCCTCCCGGTAGAGACGTTCGATCTCGTACTCCTTGGAGAAGCCGTAACCGCCGTGGATACGGAACGCGTCCTCGACGACCTCCTTGCAGTACTCCGACGCCAGATACTTGGCCATCCCGGCCTCCAGGTCGTTTCGCTCCCCGGAGTCCTTTTTGCGTGCAGCATTCACCATCATGGCATGGGCCGCCTCGACCTTGGTAGCCATTTCGGCCAGTTTGAACTGAACCGCCTGGTGGTGGGCGATCTGCTTGCCGAAGGTCCGGCGCTGCTGGGCGTACGAGATCCCCAGCTCGAAGGCGCGCTGCGCGACCCCGCAGCCACGGGCGGCGACATTGACCCGGCCCACCTCGACGCCGTCCATCATCTGGTAGAAGCCCCGGCCCGTGGCCCCGCCGAGCACCCGGTCCGCGGGCACCCGCAGCCCGTCCATGATCATCTCGGTGGTGTCGACACCCTTGTAGCCCATCTTTTCGATCTTGCCGGGGATGGTGAGCCCCGGTTTGACCTCGCCGAAGCCGGGCTCCTTCTCCACCAGGAAGGTCGTCATCGACTTATGCGGCGCCGTGCCCTCCGGGTGGCCTTCGTCACTGCGCACCAGCACGGCGACCAGGGACGAGGTGCCTCCGTTGGTCAGCCACATCTTCTGGCCGGTCAGTACGTACTCGTCGCCGTCCCGCACCGCCTTGGAGGTGATCGCGGACACATCGGAGCCCAGCCCCGGCTCCGACATCGAGAACGCGCCCCGCACCTCGCCCGCAGCCATCCTCGGCAGGAAGGCGTCCCGCTGCTCCGCCGTGCCGTGCTGCTTGAGCATGTACGCGACGATGAAATGGGTGTTCACGATGCCCGACACCGACATCCAGCCCCGGGACAGCTCCTCCACACAGAGGGCGTAGGTCAGCAGGGACTCGCCAAGACCCCCGTACTCCTCCGGGATCATCAGCCCGAACAGGCCCAGCTCCTTCAGGCCCTCCACGATCTGCGCCGGATACTCGTCCCGGTGCTCCAGCTCGGTCGCGACCGGCAGGATCTCCTTGTCGACGAAGTCCCGGACCGTCCCCAGGATCTCCCGCTGGACGTCCGTCAGCCCGTACGTCTGCCCCAGCCGTGCCATCACCGCTCCCCCCGCTCCACCGGCTCCGGGCGGCCCGGCTGGTCGCCGCCCCGCTCCTTTACATACGTCTCCGTGGGAACCATCACCTTGCGCCGGAAGACACAGACGAGAGTGCCGTCCTGCTTGTAGCCCCTGGTCTCCACGTGCACGATCCCGCGGTCGTCCTTCGACCTCGACGGGGTCTTGCCGAGAACGGTCGTCTCGCCGTAGACCGTGTCGCCGTGGAAGGTCGGCGCCACATGCCGGAGCGACTCGACCTCCAGATTGGCGATCGCCTTGCCCGACACATCGGGTACCGACATGCCCAGCAGCAGCGAGTAGACATAGTTGCCCACGACCACGTTCCGCCCGAAGTCCGTCGAACCCTCCGCGTAGTGCGCGTCGAGATGGAGCGGATGGTGGTTCATGGTCAGCAGACAGAACAGATGGTCGTCGTACTCGGTGACCGTCTTGCCGGGCCAGTGCTTGTACACGGCGCCGACCTCGAACTCCTCAAAGGTGCGGCCGAACTGCATCGCGCTCATCCCTCCGGGGGTGTGAAGGAGCTGGTACGGGACATTCCGGCGGCCCGGCCCTTACCGGAGACGACGAGCGCCATCTTCCGGCTGGCCTCGTCGATCATCTCGTCGCCGAGCATCGCCGAACCCTTGCGGCCGCCCGCGTCCGAGGTGTGCCAGGCATAGGCGTCGAGGATCAGCTCGGCGTGGTCGAAGTCCTCCTGGGACGGCGAGAAGACCTCGTTCGCCGCCTCGACCTGCCCCGGGTGCAGCACCCACTTGCCGTCGTAGCCCAGGGCCGCCGCCCGCCCGGCCACCTCGCGGAAGCCGTCCACATTGCGGATCTGGAGGTAGGGGCCGTCGATCGCCTGGAGGCCGTGCATCCGGGCGGCCATCAGGATCCGCATCAGGATGTAGTGGTAGGCGTCCGCCGGATAGCCCGGCGGCTGCTCGCCCACGACCAGCGTCCGCATATTGATGGACGCCATGAAGTCCGCCGGGCCGAAGACGATCGTCTCCAGCCGGGGCGAGGCGGCGGCGATGGCGTCCACGTTCACCAGCCCCGCGGCGTTTTCGATTTGCGCCTCGATACCGATCCGGCCGGCCTCGAAGCCCATCGTCTTTTCGATCTGGGTCAGCAGCAGGTCCAGGGCCACGATCTGCTGGGCGTCCTGCACCTTCGGCAGCATGATGCAGTCCAGGTTCGCGCCCGCGCCCTCGACGACCGTCACCACGTCGCGGTACGTCCACTCGGTGGTCCAGTCGTTGACCCGGACCACCCGGGTCTTCGTCCCCCAGTCCCCCTCGTTCAGGAACTTCACGATCGTGTGCCGGGCCTCCGGCTTCGCCAGCGGGGCACAGGCGTCCTCCAGGTCCAGGAAGACCTGGTCGGCCGCGAGCTGCTGGGCCTTCTCCAGGAACCGCGGATTGGAACCGGGCACCGCGAGACAGGAACGGCGGGGCCGCAGCGGCCGTTCGGCGGAGAAGCGGTTCATACGGGGACCTCCAGGGGGTCGAGCTGGTTCGCTTGCCGGATCTCGTCGACGATACGGCCGATGATCTCCGTGATACCGAAGTCCTTCGGGGTGAAGACGGCGGCCACCCCGGCCGCCCGGAGCGCGGCTGCGTCCGCGGCCGGAATGATCCCGCCGACCACCACCGGCAGCTCGGCCGCACCGGCCGCGCGGAGCTGCGCCAGTACCTCGGGCACCAGCTCGGCATGCGATCCGGAGAGGATCGACAGGCCCACACAGTGCACGTCCTCCGCGAGCGCCGCCGACACGATCTGCCCCGGGGTCAGCCGGATGCCCTGGTAGACCACCTCGAACCCGGCGTCCCTGGCCCGTACGGCGATCTGCTCGGCACCGTTGGAATGCCCGTCGAGCCCCGGCTTGCCCACCAGCAGCCGCAGCTTCCCGGCCCCCAGCTCCCGCGCGGTACGGGTCACCTTCTCCCGGACCGCCGCCAGCGGGCTCCCCGGTTCGGCGGTCACCGCGAGCGGCGCGCCCGACACCCCCGTCGGCGCCCGGAACTCGCCGAAGACGTCCCGCAGCGCCCAGCTCCACTCGCCGGTGGTGACGCCCGCGCGGGCGCACTCCAGCGTGGTGGTCATCAGATTGTCCGTACCCGCCGCCGCCTTCTTCAGCGCGGTCAGCGCCTCGGTGGCGCGGGGTTCGTTCCGATCCTCGCGCCAGGAGTGCAGGGCGGCGACCACCCGGGCCTCGTTCGCCGGATCGACCGTCATGATCGCGCCGTCCAGATCGGCGGTCAGCGGATTCTCCTCGGTGCTTTGGAAGACGTTGACCCCGACGATCTTCTCCTCGCCGGCCTCGATCCGGGCCCGCCGCTCGGCGTGCGAGGAGACCAGCTGCGCCTTCAGATAGCCCGACTCCACGGCAGCCATCGCCCCGCCCATCTCCTCGATCCGGGCGATCTCGGCCAGGCACTCCGCCTCCAGCGCGGCGACCTCGGCCTCGATCACCCGGGAGCCCGCGAAGATATCGTCGTACTCCAGCAGATCCGACTCGTGCGCCAGGACCTGCTGGATACGGAGCGACCACTGCTGGTCCCACGGCCGGGGCAGCCCGAGCGCCTCGTTCCACGCCGGAAGCTGTACGGCCCGGGCCCGGGCGTCCTTGGAGAGCGTCACCGCCAGCATCTCCAGCACGATCCGCTGGACGTTGTTCTCCGGCTGTGCCTCGGTCAGCCCCAGCGAGTTGACCTGGACGCCGTAGCGGAACCGGCGCTGCCGGGGGTCCTCGATTCCGTACCGCTCCCGGGTGATCCGGTCCCAGATCCGGCCGAAGGCCCGCATCTTGCACATCTCCTCGATGAACCGGACGCCCGCGTTCACGAAGAAGGAGATCCGGCCCACCACCTCGCCCCTGCGGTCGTCGGGCACCTGTCCGGAGGCGAAGACCGCGTCCAGTACGGCGACCGCCGTCGACATCGCGTAGCTGATCTCCTGGACCGGGGTGGCACCGGCCTCCTGGAGGTGGTAGCTGCAGATGTTGATCGGATTCCACTTGGGCATCCGGCCGACCGTGTACGCGATCATGTCGGTCGTCAGCCGCAGCGAAGGGCCGGGCGGGAAGACGTGCGTCCCGCGCGACAGGTACTCCTTCACGATGTCGTTCTGGGTGGTGCCCTGGAGGGCGGCGAGATCCGTGCCCTGTTCCTCGGCGACGACCTGGTAGAGCGCCAGCAGCCACATCGCGGTGGCGTTGATCGTCATCGACGTGTTCATCTGCCCCAGCGGGATCTCCCGGAACAGCCTCCGCATATCGCCGAGATGGGCGACGGGCACCCCGACCCGGCCGACCTCGCCGCGGGCCAGCAGATGATCGGGGTCGTACCCCGTCTGCGTCGGCAGGTCGAAGGCGACCGACAGGCCCGTCTGCCCCTTGGCGAGATTGCGCCGGTACAGCTCGTTCGAGGCCTCGGCCGTGGAGTGCCCGGCATAGGTGCGCATCAGCCAGGGCCGGTCCTTGCGCCGCGGCTGCCGACCGGCCGCCGCCGGCCCGCCCGCCTCAGACATTGCGGAACCGGTTGATGGCGCCGAGGTGCCGGGCGCGCGTCTCCTCGTCCCGCACACCCATGCCCTCACGGGGTGCCAGACAGAGGACGCCGACCTTGCCCTGGTGGGCGTTGCGGTGGACGTCGTGCGCCGCCTGGCCGGTCTCCGCCAGGGGGTACACCTTCGACAGCGTGGGGTGGATCTTCCCCTTGGCGATCAGCCGGTTGGCCTCCCACGCCTCCCGGTAGTTGGCGAAGTGGGAGCCGATGATCCGCTTCAGCGACATCCAGAGGTAGCGGTTGTCGTACTCGTGCTGATAGCCCGAGGTCGAGGCGCAGGTGACGATCGTGCCGCCCTTGCGGGTGACGTACACGGAGGCCCCGAAGGTCTCCCGGCCGGGGTGCTCGAAGACGATGTCGACGTCCTCGCCGCCGGTCAGCTCACGGATCCGGGCGCCGAACCGCTTCCACTCACGCGGGTCCTGCGACCGCTCGTCCTTCCAGAACCGGTAGTCCTCGGCGCTCCGGTCGATGATCGCCTCCGCGCCCATCGACCGGCAGATGTCCGCCTTGCGGTCGCTGGAGACCACACAGATCGGGTTGGCGCCCCCGGCGAGCGCGAACTGGGTGGCGTACGAGCCGAGCCCGCCGCTCGCACCCCAGATCAGGACGTTGTCGCCCTGCTTCATCCGGGCGCCGTTGCGGGAGACCAGCTGGCGGTACGCGGTGGAGTTCACCAGCCCCGGCGCCGCGGCCTCCTCCCAGGACAGATGGGCTGGCTTGGGCATCAGCTGGTTCGACTTGACCAGCGCGAGTTCGGCGAGGCCGCCGAAGTTGGTCTCGAAGCCCCAGATCCGCTGCTCGGGGTCGAGCATGGTGTCGTTGTGCCCGTCCGAGGACTCCAGCTCCACCGACAGACAGTGGGCGACGACCTCGTCCCCCGGTTTCCAGGCGTTCACCCCGGGCCCGGTGCGCAGGACGACGCCCGCCAGGTCCGAGCCGATGACGTGGTACGGCAGATCGTGCCGCCGGGTGAGTTCGCTGACGCGCCCGTAGCGCTCCAGGAAGCCGAAGGTGGACAGCGGCTCGAAGATCGACGTCCACACGGAGTTGTAGTTGACGGAGCTGGCCATCACGGCGACGAGCGCCTCACCGGGCCCGAGTTCGGGCACCGCGACGTCTTCGACATGCAGCGACTTACGGGGGTCCTTGTCCCGGCTCGGCAGGCCGGCGAACATCTCGGCTTCGTCCTTGTGCACGGTCACCGCGCGGTAGGACTCGGGGACTGCGAGGGCGGCGAAGTCCGCCGGCGTCGCATCCGCCGACGAGATCGCGTCCAGGATTTCCTTCACGGTGTTGCCTCCGGCAAAGCGCGTCGGGGTGTCCTCGCGGACCCCGATGAGGGTGAGGGGCGGTGCAGCTGCGGTGGAGGTGTGCCGTCGGTTCGGCGGGGTCGTGCGGCCGTGCGGGAACACGGCGGTGGGCCTGTGACGCAGGCGTCCGATGACCCGGCCGGCGCGCGGGGGTGACCCGCGGGCCGGCCGTCCGGACACCACTCACGTTATGGCACGCCGTGCCAGCCGACAAGACACTCCGTGCCATTTCTTTTTGTGGGGGGTGCGGGGGCGCGCCGCTGGTGGTTTCGGTTGCGTGTCCGGCCGCGGGCCGTGGCTGGCTTGTCGCGCAGTTCCTCGCGCCCCTTTTTGGGCTGCCCGTCCCTGCTTGGTGCGGCCCCTTCGGTGGTCGAGTCCCGTCACTCCGTGGGGTAGGGCACCGGTCTTGTCGGGTGCGGCCGGGTCGGTGGCCTCCGGGCTCACCTCCTCGCAGACTGCGATGCACCGCCCCGAAGCGCGTCCGGTCTTGTCGCAGCCTGCTGCGGGGGCGACCCTGCACCCCCCTCCGGAGATCACTCCGACTTGACCAGGGGGACGAGGAGTTTCCTCGGTCACCCGCCACGGGGTGGATGCGTACCCGGGGACTGCCCTCCCCGGGGGTTCCGGGATCGCGGCGAGCGCCGTTGACGGCGGGTGTTGCGTGTCCGGCCGCGGGCCGTGGGTGGCTGGTCGCGCAGTTCCGCCCCCTACGCCTGGCGGCGTGGGAGGTACCCCCAGCGCCCCTGGGTTGTCTGCCCTGCCGCCCCTGTTAGGGACGACGACCAAGTGGTTTGGAGCCCCCCTCCCGTGACGCGCGACTTCACCAGGGGGTTCGCGGGCTGATCAGGTCGGGATCACGTGGGAGGGGGGTGCAGGGTCGCCCCCGCAGTGGACCTGCGACAAGCACGGTTTGCCGGAGGGCAGTGCATCGCAGGCCGCGAGGAGGTGAGCCCGGAGGCCACCGACCCACCCGTACCGGCAGGACCGGTGACCTACACCACGGAGCAACGGTCACCCAATCTTTCAGCCCCGCCGGCGCTTGAGGCGCAGGAGCGCCCGCACCTTGCGGGCAACCCCGCCCCGGGGCCCGCGGCCCAACGCAGGAGCCGCCCGCACCCCGCGGGCAACGCCACCCCCGGGGCCCAGGGGCCCAACACGCCCGCACCCCGCGGGCAACCCCGCCCCGGGGGCCCGGGCGTCAGGACGCCCCGCCCCCCGCAGGGGAGCGGCCCCCGGGGGACCCCGGCGCGAGGGACCTCAGCGGGAGGCGCCCCCGCGGGAGGCGCTCCGGCTTCGCAGGGCGCGTTCGATCGTGCGCATCACGTCCGGGAGCGGCGCGTCCGTGCGGGCCACCGCCACCAGGACCTCCTCGTGCGGCTCCGTCACCGTCGCGATCAGCGCCGCGGGGGCCTCGGTGCCGGGGGCCCGCCCGGCCGCCATGATCCCCGTACCGAAGGTGTCCCGGACGATCGCGAACGCGTGGTCGAGCTGTCCTTCGACATCGCCCTGGCCGCCCGCCCGCAGCCACCGCCGCAGGACGTGGTTGTGCGCGGTGACCACGGCGGACGCGGCGACTTCCGCGAGCAGCGGGTCGTCGTTGCCGTCGTGGTGGTCGCGCTCGTCGAAGTGGCCCAGCAGATAGCGGGTGAACAGCCGCTCGTACCTGGCCACGGAGGCGATCTCCCGCTCCCGCAGCGTCGGCACCTCGCGGGTCAGCCGGTAGCGTTCGACGGAGACCGCCGGGGATGCCGCGTACATCCGCATGACTTCCTTGATGCCGCGGCAGACGGTGTCGAGCGGGTGCTCGTGCGGCGGGGCCGCGTTCAGGACGGCCTCCGCGCGCACCAGGGTGTCGTCGTGGTCCGGGAAGATGGCCTCTTCCTTGGAGCGGAAGTGCCGGAAGAACGTGCGCCGGGCGACCCCGGCCGCCGCCGCGATCTCGTCGACGGTCGTCGCCTCGTACCCCTTGGTGGCGAAGAGTTCCATCGCCGCCGCCGCCAGTTCGCGGCGCATCTTCAGTTTCTGCGCGGCCGCACGGGTGCCCGCGGCGCTCTCGGGCGCGTCCGCGGTGCTCTTGGGACGGGTCGTACGACGAGGGGGATCAGCGGGCTGGGCCATGACCTGAACGTACTGCATCCGTGCAGGAGAGCGCGCCTTCGGTCCGGCCCCCGGGACGGCTCCCGCGGGCGCCGGGGAAGGCCCGGCGGGGCGGCCCGGCCGCCCCGCCGGGATGCCGGACGGTCACCGGCGGGCGTACTCGCGGAACCCGCGCCCCGTCTTCCGTCCCAGACAGCCCGCCGCGACCAGATGCTCCAGCAGCGGCGCCGGTGCCAGTCCGGGCTCGCGGAACTCCTCGTACAGCACCTTCTCGATGGCCAGTGACACATCGAGGCCGACGACGTCGAGCAGTTCGAAGGGGCCCATGGGGTAGCCGCCGCCCAGCCGGATCGCCGCGTCGATGTCGTCGACCGACGCATAGTGCTGCTCCAGCATCTTGACCGCGTTGTTCAGATACGGGAAGAGCAGCGCGTTCACGATGAATCCGGCCCGGTCCCCGCAGTCCACCGGGTGCTTCTTGATGGTGGCGGTCAGCGCGCGGACCGTGGCGTGGACGTCGTCCCCGGTCAGGACGGTCCGCACCACCTCGACCAGCTTCATCGCCGGAGCCGGGTTGAAGAAGTGCATCCCGATGACGTCCTGCGGCCGGGAGGTGGCCCTGGCGCAGGCCACCACGGGCAGCGACGAGGTCGTCGTCGCCAGCACCGCGCCCGGTTTGCAGATCCGGTCCAGCGCCGCGAACAGCTTCTGCTTGACGCCGAGGTCCTCGGCGACGGCCTCCAGCACCAGATCGGCTCCGGCGAGGGCGTCCAGGGTCCCGGCGGGCGCGATCCGCCCCAGCGCCGCGTCCCGGGCGGCCTCCGTCGTGCGGCCCTTGGCGACGGAGCGGGTCAGCGAGGCCGCGACCCGTTCCCGGGCCGCCTCGGCCTTGGGGGTCGACCGGGCCGCCAGCACCACGTCGTAGCCCGCCTTGGCGAACACCTCCGCGATCCCGCTGGCCATCGTCCCGGACCCGGCCACCCCGACCGTCCGCACCTCCCGGGGCACCGCGCCCGCCGTCACCGGTGCCGGGGTGAGCGCGTCGGGCACCACTTCCGCGGAGCCCGGCGCGGCATAGGTGTAGAACCCCCGGCCCGCCTTACGGCCCGTCAGCCCCGCCGCGGCGAGCTGCCGCAGCACCGGTGCGGGCGCGTGCAGCCGGTCCTGGGAGTCGGCGTACATGGCCTCCAGCACGGTACGGGCCGTGTCGACGCCGATCAGGTCGAGCAGCGCCAGCGGCCCCATCGGCAGCCCGCACCCCAGGCGCATGGCGGCGTCGATGTCCTCCCGGGACGCGTAGTTCGACTCGTACATCGCGGCGGCCCGGTTCAGATAGCCGAACAGCAGCCCGTCCGCGACGAAACCGGGCCGGTCGCCGACTGCGACGGGCTCCTTGCCCAGATCGCGGGCGAGCCCGGTCACGGCGGCGACCGCCGAGGGCGAGGTCAGGACCGAGGAGACGATCTCGACGAGTTTCATCGCCGGGGCCGGGTTGAAGAAGTGCATGCCCACGACGCGTTCCGGATGGCGGGAGTCGGCGGCGAGCCGGGTCACGGAGAGCGCGTTGGTGCCGGTGGCCAGGATCGCGTCCGGCCGGACGATGCCGTCCAGCTCGCGGAAGACCTGCTGCTTCGTCTCGTACGACTCGGAGACCACCTCGATGACGAGGTCCGCGTCCACGGCCGCGCGCAGGGTGGTCGCGGTCCGCAGCCGGGCCAGGGCCGCCCGGCGGTCGTCCCCGCTGAGCCGCCCGCGTTCCACGGCGCGCGCGGTGGAGGCCTCGACCGTGGTCACGGCGCGGCGGGCGGCGGTCTCGCTGATGTCGATGCCGACCACCTCGCGGCCCGCGCAGGCGAGCACCTCGGCGATACCGGTGCCCATCGTGCCGAGGCCGACGACGGCCACGGTGCGGGCGGAGACGGGAGGGTTCATCGGGTTCACAGGGTCCATCGGGGGACTCCAGGGAGGTGAGTGACGACTGAGGAGACGCCGCGCGCCGGGGCGAGGGGTTGGCGGCGCGCGGCGGGCCGTACGGGGCCGACCGCGGGCACGGGACGTGACAGGCCGCGCCCGGGCACGGGCCCGGAATCCGGTGCTGAAGTGGTACGGGGTGGCGGACCCTGTCCCGGAGTCCTGCCGAGGCGGCGCATCACCGACACACGCGCCGAACTGTCGTGCTCGCCGAACCGATTGCACCCGCGGCGGCTGCGTCACCAGGCCGTCGCGGTCGTGCCGTACGGGGGATACCCCGCTCACCTGAGGTTAACCGGCGGGTAACGAGCGCACCAGACCCCCGGCGGCCCCCGCACGTGTGATCTGGGTCAAGCCCGTCCACGCGGCACCCCGGATGGTCGTTACGCTCAACGGATGGACGACTACGACGAGTTACGGTCGCTGGCCAGGCGGTTGCGGACCGAGTCGGGTGGCACACCGGCGTACGAACGGCTGCTGGTGACGGAGGACCGGGAGGAGCTGGCGGACGTCCTCACCGCGCACGAACGCCCGCTGTGGGCGCGGGAGCTGGCCGCGTTCCGGCTCGGCCGCGCGGGGGACCGGAGGGCGTTCGAGGCGCTGGTCCTGTTGCTGAACCACCGGGACGCCGAACGCTGCGTCTCCGCGGCGCACGCCCTCTACGAGCTGGCCGACCCCCGGACGCCCCGGGCCGCGGCGGCGCTGGCCACCAACGAACTGCGGATCGCCTACGCGCTGACGCCGGTACGGCTCCTGATCCGGCTCCGCGCACCGGAGTCCGCCCCGGCCCTGATCACCGTGCTCCGCCGCCGGCTCGCCCCGGGCGATCCGTACCGGCGGATCGCCCTGGCCTGTGTGGAGGGACTGGGCGCCCTGGGCGATCCGCGGGCCCGTCCGGTCCTGGACGCGGCGCGCGCCCATCCGGCGCTCGCGGCCCCGGCGTCGGCGGCGCTGGCCCGGCTGCCGCCCGGCTGACCCCCGGCCGCCCTTGCCGCGGCGCACGGGCACGGCGGCGGGGCTGCCGCCCGCACCGGGGCCCCGCGGCCCGGAAAGTCGTTGGTGTCCCGCCGGTCCTGTGGTGAGACTGCCGGAATGACCCTCCACGACCACGAGATCCCCGTCGACGCCCCGTTCGTCCGGTCCCTGCTGGCGGCGCAGTGCCCGCAGTGGGCCGGTCTGCCGCTGTCGCCCGCGGGCGCCGGAACGGACAACACCATGTACCGGCTGGGCGGGGAGCTTGTCGTCCGGCTGCCGCGGACCGTGGAGCACGGGGATTCCGTACGGAAGGAGCAGACGTGGCTGCCGCGTCTGGCGCCCCTGCTGCGGAGCGTCCGGATCCCCGAACTCGTCCACGCCGGAGTGCCGGAGGGCGCCTGTCCCGCGGTCTGGTCGGTGCACCGGTGGATCGACGGTGACACCGTCGGCCCGGATACCGTCCGGGACTGGCCGGCCCTCGGCGCCGATCTGGCGGCCTTCGTCCGCGAGCTGCACGGCACCGGGCTCATGGGCGCGGAGCGCACCGGTGACCTCGCCGGATACCGGGGCGGGGACCTGGAGCCCTTCGCCCCCCGGGTCGACCAGGCGTTCGCCGCCCTGCGGGCCGTCGACGGCGGCGGGCTGGACATCGACACCCTGGAGCGGCTCTGGCGGGCCGGGCTCGCCCTGCCCCGGGCCGGCGGACCCCGGGGGTGGCTCCACGGCGATCTGAAGCCGGGCAATCTGCTGGTCCGGGACGGGCGGCTGCACGCCGTGATCGACTTCGGCGGGCTCTCGGTCGGCCTGCCCGACGCCGAACACGCCGCCGTCTGGGATCTGCCTCCGCAGGCCCGGCAGGCCTACTGGGATGCGGCGGACCTCTCCGACGCGACCTGGAGCCGCGCCCGTGCCTGGGCGATCGCGGTGGCGGTGAACGGGATCCCGTACTACCTCCGCACCTATCCCGCGTTCGTCGCCGAATGCCGGGCGCGGCTGGCGGCGGTGCTCGCGGACGCCGCCGGGCGCTGACCCGGCGGCCGTTCCGGGGCGGCCCGCGGGTCAGTGCAGCTTGGTGACGGCGGTGACCGTGGTCGTCCGGAACGCGGTCACCGCCGCTGCGGACACGTCCCCGAGCTGCCCCCATGCCACCACGGTGACCGTCCGCCCGTCGCGCCCCACCGCGTACAGCGCCGCGTCGTTCGTACCGCCCACCGGGTCCTCGGTGTCGATGCCGTAGACATAGGCGCCCTCCTCGACCGACAGGGCGCCGTGGTAGACGCTCGTGCCGACCAGAGCGGGGTTCTGGGCGCGCATCCGGTCGAAGCAGTTCGCGATCTGCTTGCGGAGGTTGGTGACGAGCTGCTTGGCCTTCGCCTCGCTGGCGGCGACCGTGTTCGTCTGACGGGCGCCGGTGTCGAGTTCGGTGTGGAACAGCTTGTGCTTGCTTGCCGCGCGCGGTGCGGTGGCGCCGGTGCAGAAGTCGTCCGGCAGCCCCGGGGTGACCGGTCCCGCGGTCCACGGGGTGGGCGCGGGCGGCAGCTGGGAGGCGGACAGGAACGCCGGGGCGGGAGCGGCGCTGGCCCACGACAGGGCGGTGAACGTGAAGCCCAGGGCCGCGGTGGTCACCGCGGCGGAGCGGAGCATCTTCGGCTGAGTCATGTGAACAGTCCCCGTTTGCTCGGTCGGTGCAGATCGGCTGAGCAGCCGTGACCAGCTTCGGGAGTGCGGCGGTACGGCCACAAGGCCTCCGGGCGCCCCTGGGACGGTGGAACCATTCCACCCCCGTTGACGTGGGAGAACACAGGGGGGTGGAATGCCGCCCCGGACGGCGCGGCGGGGTGGAAGCGGAGGCGGTCGTGAGCACGGAGCGGGATGCGGAGGGCTCGGCCGCCGGGGCGTTCGCCCGGCGGCTGTGCGAGCTCCGCGAGGGGTCTGGCCGGAGTTACGGCTCCCTGGCACGCCGCATCGGAGTGAGCGCTTCCACTCTGCACCGCTACTGTTCGGGCGCCACGGTCCCCGCGGAGTTCGCCCCGGTGGAACGGCTCGCCCGGTTCTGCGGCTGTACGGGGGACGAGGTCGTCGCCCTCCACCGGGCCTGGGTGCTCGCGGACGCGGAACGCACCCTCCGGCAGGAGTCGGCGGCCCGCGCGACGGGCCCGGCAGCCCCGGAGGACCGTGCCGCCCCGGCTCCCGGCCCCGGCAGCGGGGGTGCGGACGGCAAGGGCTCCGGTGGTGCGGCCGAGGCCGCCGGGACGGTCATCCTCGCCCGCGTCCGGCGCCGTCCGGGGCGGGCCGTCACGTCGCCCGCCGGGCGGTCCGCGCTCGCCGCGGGTGTCGTGGCGCTCGCCGCCGCTCTGGTCCTCGGACTCGTCGCCTACGGGAAGCCCCCGGAGCGCCCCGCGGCCACGGCATCCCCGGAGGGCGGCGAACCCGTCGGGCGGGGCGAGCAGGTGGGCGGACGGGACGGTGGGGCGCCGCCCGGCCGTCCCTCGGCGCGTCCTTCGGCTTCCACGGGCGCCGGACCGTCGCGTCCGGCCGGCACCCCGCCCACCGCTTCCGTCCGTTCGCCGCGCGGTGTCACGGGCGCGGCGCCCCCCGCGGCGACCCCGGTGGCCGGAGCCCCCTTCACCGTCGACGCCGACGGCCATCAGTGGGCGTACGGCTGCGGCCACGAGTATCTGGTGGCCCGGGAGCCGTCCGCCGTGCCTCCGCCGCCCGTCGAGGCCGACGCCCCGGCCTGGGCGGGCGCCCTCGGCGCGGTCCACGGCAGGGAGACCCGGGTGCGGATCACCGTGCAGGGCACCCGGGAGGAGGCGGTCGTCCTCCACGGTCTCCAGGTGCGGACCGCGGCCCGGCGCGAACCTCCCGCCACGGGCGGCGTCTACCGGATGGACCAGGGCTGCGGCGGAGTGCTCACCCCCCGCGCCTTCGAGGTGGACCTCGACCGGCGGCGCCCGGTGGCCCGCTCCGTCGCCGGGTACGGCGAGAACGGTCCGATCCCGGCGGTTTCGTTCCCCTACCGGGTGTCGCTGCGCGACCCCGAGGTGCTGCTGGTCACCGCGAACGCCGCGCGGTGCGACTGCGACTGGTACCTGGAGCTGGAGTGGAGCAGCGGCGGCCGCCGGGGCGTGGTCCGGATCGACGACGGCGGCCGCCCCTTCCGTACGAGCGCGATCGCGGGGCGGCCGGTGTACGAGTACGACACCGGGGCCCGCCGCTGGACCGCCGCGGGCTCCGGAGCGGACGCCGTGTCCGAGGGCCCCGGCGCCGAGGGCCACGGGGGCTCTGCGGGGCCGGGCCCGCGGGCGTACCCCACGTCCGGCACTTCCGCGCCGCCCACCGCGGACGGTGCCTCGCCGCCGTCCTGGAGGAAGCCCGCCCGCTCGTAGCGCTCCTCCTTGAGGATCCCGGCCACCTCCTGCGGTGATCTCACAGGAAGGTCAGCTGGGTCGGTCCGGCGGCCGCTGCCACGGCGGGCGCGGGCTCGGGGAGGGCGATGCGCCGGGGCGCCCCCCGGTCCGCGGGGCCGATGCCGAACTCCGCCGCCAGTTCGTGCACCTGGCGGGTGATCCGCCGCTGGTACCAGGTGGGGGCGTAGGCCCCGGCCGCGTACATCCGCTCATAGCGCGGGACCAGCCGTGGATGGTGTTCGGCCAGCCACTGCATGAACCATTCGCGGGCGCCGGGCCGCAGATGCAGGACGAGCGGGGTCACCGAGGTCGCCCCGGCGGCGGCGATCGCCCGCACGGTGGCGCGCAGCTGCTCGGGGCGGTCGCCGAGGAAGGGAATCACCGGCGCCATCAGCACTCCGCAGCCGATGCCGTGGTCGCCGAGGGTCCGTACGACGTCGAGCCGGCGTTCGGGCGAGGGGGTGCCGGGTTCGACCGTGCGCCACAGCTCGTCGTCGAGGAAGCCGACGGAGACGGAGATACCGACCTCCGTGACCTCGGCGGCCTGCCGCAGCAGCTCCAGATCACGGAGGATCAGGGTGCCCTTGGTGAGGATGGAGAAGGGGTTGGCGTGGTCGCGCAGGGCCGCGATGATGCCGGGCATGAGCCGGTAGCGTCCCTCCGCTCGTTGGTAACAATCCACATTGGTGCCCATCGCGATATGCGCGCCGTGCCACTGCCGGGAGCCGAGCTGTCTGCGGAGCAGCTCCGGGGCGTTGATCTTGACCACGATCTGGGAGTCGAAGCCGAGCCCGGTGTCCAGGTCCAGATAACTATGTGTTTTCCGGGCAAAGCAGTACACGCAGGCGTGGGTGCACCCCCGATAGGGATTGACCGTCCATTCGAACGGCATCCGGGAGGCTCCGGGCACCTGGTTGACGATCGAACGCGCCCGTACCTCGTGGAAGGTGATGCCTCTGAACTCCGGCGTGTCGAAGGTCCGGGTGGTCACCGCTTCCGTACCGAACAGGGCGGGGTTCGCGGTGCCCCGGGCGGGGTTGGTGTCGTCGGCCAGATGGTCCCAGCGCATGGTCGGCCTCCTCGGCGGTGCTCGAAACACACAATAGAACAAGTGTTCCCATGATCGCCGTGGGGCCGCTCCGGAGCGGCCGCCGCGCCCGGGGCAGTGTGCCGTCTGCCGCCCCCCGGATTTGGGCCCGTGCGGACGAGGTGGTTGGCTAGCGCCACCCCCGAACAACCGAATGCTGGAGGAACGGCAATGGCGCAGGTCGAGGCCACGACGGAACGCATCATCGCGGCGAAGGCAGAGGACGTTTTCGACACCCTGGCCGACTACGAGAACAGCCGGGGGAAGCTGCTGACCGAGCACTTCAGCGAATACGAGGTCCGGGAGGGCGGCGACGGCGAGGGAACCCTGGTCCACTGGCGGCTCCAGGCCACCAGCAAGCGCGTCCGCGACTGTCTGCTGGAGGTCACCGAGCCCACGGACGGTCAGCTCGTCGAGAAGGACCGCAACTCGTCCATGGTGACCACCTGGACCGTCACCCCCGCGGGCGAGGGGAAGTCCAAGGCCGTGGTGGTCACGGTCTGGAACGGCGCGGGCGGTATCGGCGGCTTCTTCGAGCGCACCTTCGCCCCCAAGGGCCTCGCCCGCATCTACGACGGCGTGCTGGCCCGGCTCGCGGCGGAGGTCGAGAAGGCCTGACCCCGGCGGCGGCGCGCCCGCGCCGTGCTTCCGGGCGGGGCCTCGGGGCGTACCCGCCCGGTCAACGGGGGCCGCGGGCCCCGTCGGCAGCGTGCCGCCGGGCGCCACTCTCCGCAGGGCCCCGTCCCGATGACGGACGGCACGCCAGGGTGACGAAACGGCACGGACCGGATTCCGCAGCCCGTCGCCGGCGACCGGTGCGGGCCGCCGTGTGCCCGCACACACGCCCGGGCGGTGAACCGCACGACGGACACCGAGGCCCGGGCCCGGCAGCCGCGGCGGTGGTCCCCGGAGGCCCTCCGCCGTTCGGCCGTCGCGGCTCCGCGCCACGGCCGTCACCCGCCCGGCCCCGCGCCGCGGCCGTCACCGGATCGGGTGGTTTCCGGGGCGGGCGGCCGGTGCGCCCCGCGCACCCCGGCCCCGGGAGAAAGCCGCTGATGAGCGCCCGACGTGCGCCCCGGCCCGACCGCGGACCCCACGGCCCCGACCCGTCCCGGCACGATCCGCCCGCCCCATTCCCCCTGCCGCGACCCCGCAGACTGACGGCCGCGCAAGGCGTTGATCGAGGGGAGCGGACACGTGGGCGGCAGCACTCTGGTGAAGGGCGAGCAGGCCGCGCCACCGGTCCCCGGCGAGCCCGAACCGCCCGGACCCCCCGCGCCCCCGCCCGGTCCCGGGCCCGGCACCGCGCTCGGCCCCCGCCGGGTCCGCCTGGTCTTCTTCGGGCTGCTCCTGGCGCTGCTCCTCGCCGCCCTGGAGCAGATGATCGTCGCCACCGCGCTGCCGAAGATCGTCGGCGAACTCCACGGCCTGGACCGGATGTCCTGGGCCATCACCGCCTATCTGCTGACCTCGACGATCACCCTGCCCGTCTACGGAAAGCTCGGTGACCTCTACGGCCGCAAGGGCGTCTTCCAGTTCGCCATCGTCGTCTTCGTCATCGGCTCCGCCCTCGCGGGCTGGTCCCGCTCCATGGACCAGCTCATCGCCTTCCGCGCCCTCCAGGGCATCGGCGCGGGCGGACTGATCATCGGGGTCCAGGCGATCATCGCGGATATCGTCCCGGCCCGGGACCGCGGCCGCTTCATGGGCCTCATCGGCGCCGCCTTCGGACTCGCCTCCGTCGCCGGACCACTCCTCGGCGGCTTCTTCACCGACCATGTCTCCTGGCGCTGGTGCTTCTACTTCAACGTCCCCTTCGGCATCGCCACCCTGCTGGTCGTCAGCGCCGTACTGAAACTGCCGCGGCCCGACCGGCGCGGCAGGCTGGACATCCTCGGCACCCTGCTGCTCGCCGCCGCCTCCACCTGCCTCGTCCTCCTGACGAGCTGGGGCGGCACGGAACACGCCTGGGACTCGGTCACCATCATCGGACTGGCCGCCGGAGCCGCCGTAACGACTCTGCTCTTCCTCGTCGTCGAGGCGTACGCCCCCGAACCGATCATCCCGCTCCGCCTGTTCCGCGACTCCGTCTTCAACATCACCGGGCTCGTCGGCGCCGCCGCGGGCATCGCGCTCTTCGGCGCCGGCAGCTATCTGCCGACCTTCCTCCAGATGGTCGACGGGGCGTCCGCCACCGAGTCCGGGCTGCTGATGCTGCCCATGATGGGCGGCATCGTCATCGCGTCCATCGTCTCCGGACAGCTCATCAGCCGCACCGGCCGCTACCGCTCCCACCCCGTCATCGGCTCGCTGGTCGCCGCCGTCGGCATGTGGCTCCTCTCCCGGCTCGACACCGACACCCCCCGCTGGGAGTACGGCATCTGGCAGGCCGTCCTCGGCACCGGCGTCGGACTGGTGCTGCCGGTGCTGATCCTGGCCGTCCAGAACTCGGTACGCCCCGCCGACCTCGGCACCGCGACCAGCGCCAACACCTACTTCCGGCAGATCGGCGGCAGCGTAGGCGCCGCCGTCTTCGGAACCCTGTTCGCGCAGCGGCTCACCGAAGCCCTCGCCGACAAGCTGCCCGGCGCCACCGGGCTCCCGGCCGGAATCGACCCCGAATCGGTCACTCCCGAACTGGTCCACGGACTGCCGCCCGAGGTCCGGGACGCGTACATCGCCGCCTATGCCGAGGCGATGCCGCGGATCTTCCTCTATCTGGTGCCCGTCCTGCTGCTCGGCCTCCTGATCGCCTGCTTCCTCAAGGAGAAACCCCTGGTGTCCCAGAACGTGCCCCTCGCCGAGACCACCGAGAGCCTTCCGTACGAGCGGTACGAGCGGTCCGACCCGTACGACGCCGCTGTCGCATCCGTGCCACCGGCCCGCAGCGCCGTGGCGCAGCCGGCTCCCTTCGGAGTCCCGGTCTGCGGGACCGTGCAGCACTACGACGGTACGAGCGTGCCCCGCGCCGCCCTCACCCTCATCGACGTCCGGGGGCAGCAGATCGGGCGCGGCGCCAGCGGTGACGACGGGCGCTACGCCCTGAGCGTCCCCGGGCCCGGCTCGTACGTCATGATCGCGGCGGCCGGGGGCCACCAGCCGCAGGCCGTGACCGTCACCGTCGGGGAGCGGCCCGTCGAACTCGACGTCGTGCTCGGCGGTGCCGGACGGCTCGCGGGCTCGGTGTGCACCGCCGACGGCATTCCGGTACGGGACGCCACCGTCACCCTCACCGATGTCCGCGGGGACGTCGTCGCCACGGCTCGCAGCGGACGCGAGGGGGGCTATGTGATGGGCGAACTGGTCGCCGGGGAGTACACCCTGGCCGCCAGCGCCCCGGCCTTCCGGCCCACGGCGCTCGCGGTGAGCGTGCAGGCCTCCCGCGAGACCCGGCAGGACATCGAACTGGCCGGGGGCGCGGTGCTGCGCGGCACCGTGCGCGCCGGGGGCGGCCGGCCCGTCGAGGAGGCCCGGGTGACGCTGCTGGACGCCGCCGGGAACGTGGTCGACACCCTCACCACCGGAGCCGACGGCACCTTCCGGTTCGTCGACCTGTCGTCGGGCGAGTACACGGTGATCGCCGCCGGGTATCCGCCGGTCGCGACGGTGCTCCAGGTCGCGGGCGGCGGCCGGACCGAACGCGATCTCCAGCTGGGCCACGCGGACTGATGCCACTCTGCCGCCGTGCCGTGCCGGCTCGGCGGCACGGGTGTGTCCGGGCCGCGACTCCCGGCACCGGTTCGCGCAAGAGGGCCCCGTACGCCGGATTCGCGCGGGCGCACGACCGATTCGGCCGTTGCGCCCCGCACGGAGTGCCGTGCGCCGTACGGTGGTCACAGGCCGCGTAGCCCCGCGGCGCGGAAGGAGCCTCCCACCCATGGACCGTGGTGTTCCGCCGAGAGTGCCGCGGCAGCACGCCGTGGACGGCCGGATTCCGCTGGCCGTGGTCGTCGTGGACGGTGACGGCCTGGTGTCCCATTGGTCGACCGGTGCGCGACGGCTGTTCGGCCCCGGGCGGGAGGAGGCGGTCGGCCGGGCCGCGACCGATTTACTCCCCGTCTCCGGTGCGCTGACGGAGCATCCGTACGGAGCGGAGGACGACGGGCTCGACGGTCCGGGTGAGCCGGGCGGCGCCGAGGACTTCGCGGGACCCGGGCTCCATGCCTCCCTCACCGGCCGCAGCTCCTACCCGTCCGCGGGCCGGGCCCGGCTCTCCGAACCCGGCCGGGACCGGATCGACGTGCTGTGGTGGGCCTACCCCATGGTCGGCCCGGGCCCGGAGAAGCTGATCGTCCTGGCGGCCGGTGCCGCCCAGTTCACCGGGGGCGCTCGGGGCGGGGACCCGGCCGCCCGGACCGCCGCGGACGGCGTCGAACGCATCACCCCCGCCTTCGCCCTCCACACCGACTTCCCCGGCGCCGACGAACTCGCCCGGAGACTGCCCGAGATCCTCCCGAGCATGAGTGTCACCGAGGCCACCCGGATCGTCTCCCAGATCCTCGAACTCGGCTATCCGGTACTGGAGTTCAGCCACCACGACCGGGTGCCCGTCACCGCCGACTGGGGAGTGCCCCGCCGCACCGAACGCCGGGCGCGGCGCCGGGCCGCGGAGGACGCTGCCGCCGCCGGGCACACCCTGGACGACGAGGCCAGGGCCGATCTCGCCGAGGACCTGGAGTACGCCGCCGTACGCGAACGCCTCGAATTCCTCAACGAGGTCAGCGGGCGCATCGGCTCCTCCCTCGACCTGACCCGGACGATCCACGAGGTCAGCGCCGCCGTCGTCCCCCGCTTCACCGATGTCGCGGGCACCTATCTGCGCGAGCAGGTCGTCGCGGGCGAGGGCTTCCCCGACGGGCCGCCCGACGCCATGACGATGTGGCACCGCGTCGCCGTCGAACACGTCGACGAACCCGGCCGCTGGGACGACGTCATTCCGGTCGGGGAGTCCATGCCGTTCCCCGAACACACCCCGTTCTTCCGGTGCATGACCACCGGCGACCCCGTCCTGGTGCCGCGGATCAGCGAGCAGCTGGGCACCGCCATCGCCTCCCAGTTCGAGAAACGGGACATCCGGCCGCTGATCAACGGCCGGTCCATGCTGGTGGTACCGCTCAAGGCACGGAACGTGGTGCTCGGCTTCATGATCCTGCTCCGCCATCCCGAGCGGGACGAGTTCAACGACATGGACCGGGTGACCGGCGCCGAACTCGCCGCCCGGGCCGGTCTCGTCCTCGACAACGCCCGGATGTACACGTACCAGGAGAACGTCGCCGAGACCCTCCAGGACTCCATGCTGCCGCAGGTCCCCGCGCGGATGGCGGGCTGCGACACCGCCACCCGCTATCTGCCGGGCACCCTGCTCGGCCGGGTCGGCGGGGACTGGTTCGACTCGGTCAAACTCCCCGGCTCCCGGGTCGCCCTGGTCGTCGGCGACGTGATGGGCCACGGGCTGAACTCGGCCGCCATGATGGGCCAGCTGCGCACCGCCGTACAGACCATGGCGGCCCTCGACGTGCCGCCCGCGCAACTGCTGCGCAATCTCGACGACCTCGCCCAGCGACTCGGCGAGAACTACCTCGCCACCTGCCTCTACGCGGTCTACGACCCCATCGGCCACGAACTGGTCATCGCCAACGCCGGACATGTGCCGCCGGTGCTGGTCCGGGCCGCCGACGGCCGCAGCGAACTGCTCGACCTGCCGACCGGCGCCCCCATCGGCGTCGGCGGCGTGCCCTTCGAGAGCCGCCGGATCCGGGTGGCCCCCGGCGACCGGCTCGTCATGTGCACCGACGGGCTGGTCGAGATGCGCGGCGAGGACATCGGGGTCGGGCTCGCCACCCTCTGCGAGTCCGCCGCCCACCCCGCCGCGTCGATGGACGACGCCTGCGACACCATCATCCGCGCCCTGAACACCCGGGGCGGACGCAAGGACGACGTGGCCCTGCTGATGGCCCGGCTCAACGGCATCCCCGACGAGTCGGTCGCCGTCTGGGAGCTGTCGCTGGAACCCCGTGAGGCGGCCAGGGCCCGCCGGCTGGTCCGGGGCCAGTTGCGCCACTGGGGCCTCGACACCATCAGCGGCACGGTGGAACTGCTGGTCGGCGAGATCGTCGCGAACGCGGTGCAGCACGCCTCCGGACGCCGTGCCGAACTGAGGCTGGTGCGGGCGCAGACCCTGCTGTGCGAACTCTCCGACGAGGACCACGCCCTGCCGGTCCTGCGGGACACCGGCCCCGATGACGAGTCGGGGCGGGGGCTCCGGGTGGTCAGTTCGCTGGCCCGGGAGTGGGGCACCGGACGGACCCGCGACGGGAAGACGGTCTGGTTCGAGACCGGTCTCCGCCAGTGACCCGAGCCGGAAGTCCGGCATGGGGCCGGGCGCGGGCCGTCCCGGGTCACTGCGGGATCACGGATACGAACCTCACACCCGGAGACGGATCCTCGGGGCGCGAAATCGCATCCTAGGAAACGGATGTGAGCCGGTGTCACTCGTTTCACCCGCGCGCCCGGCGGTGGTTTCCGGGCATGCCACGGTGGCGAGGCCGGTCCGGGACGCGTAGCCGTGCGGACGGGCCGGGCCGCCGCTCCGCCGTCACGTGTCACCGCAGTCGTACCCCCAACGGAGTTGATGTGCCGCCCGAGCCCGACAACCGATCGTCCGAACCGTCCGGACCGTCCGATGCGTCCGAGCCCTTCGAGCCGTTCAAGCCGGCGAAGCCGTTCAAGCCCTCGCAGCGCTTCCAGCCTTCGGAACGCCTCGATCCTGCGGAACCGTTCGAGACACCGCAGGGGTTCGGAGCGCCGCCGGTTCCTCCGGCGGGGGACGCGGGTCCGGACGAACTCGCCCCGCTCGTCGGCGCGGATCCGTCGGAGTCCCGGCGCAGCCTGAAGCCGGGAAAGCGGGGGTGGATCGCCATCGCCGCCGCAGCCGCGGTGACGGGACTCGTGCTGGTGACGATCCCGCTGATGAACAAGCCGGGATCCGGCTCCGAGGCGACGGAGAGCACCGCCGCCGCCGGGGAAAGCGGTGCGTCGGGAGACGGCGGTCCGGCCGACGGCGTCACCGCGGAGGACAGGGAGAAGGGCGACGCATCGGCAGGGGGCGGTGAGGGCTCCGGCACGACCGGCGGCGAAGGCACACCGGGCCGGACATCCGGTACGTCGTCGGGCGCGGGGTCCGGCTCCGGGACGGGCGGCTCCGGATCGAACCCCGGATCGAACTCCGGTTCGGCGAGCGGCTCCGGCGCTGCGGACGGACAGCCGCCCGCGAGCGGCGGGGGCAAGGCGAAGAAGCCGGGGACCGAGAAGGCCCCGCAGGGCCCGGCGAAGGGAGGCGGCGCGGAGATCCCCCGCCCCCCGAAGCTCGACGACGGCAAGGTCAAGGGCCCGGTCATGGGCTTCGCCGTGAACCGCTGCATGGACATCGTCGGCGCCGAGGTCACCGACGGCACGCCCCTGCGGCTCGACGCCTGCTCCGGCAAGGCGCGCCAGCGGTTCGAGTTCCGCCCGGACGGCAAGGTGTGGACGCTCTACCAGAAGAAGACGTGCATGGAGGTGTCCGGAGGCGCGAAGACCGACGGGACGCCCGTCCGGATCGCCGACTGCTCGTCCGATCCGTCCCAGACCTTCGAGCTCCGGACCGACGGTTCGCTGGTGAACGCGGATTCCGGCAAGTGTGTCGAGCCGGTGAACCTCGGCGGTTCGACCGGTTTCCGGCTCCAGCTGCAGAGCTGTGACGGCAGCAAGAACCAGAAGTGGCAGATCGGCTGAGACGCCGACGGCCGGAGTGCGGCGGGTGCACCGGGGCCGGGCCACGGTGCACCCGCCGATCGGGGTCAGTCAAAAACGTACGAAAAGTGTTGTCTTTCTGCTTGCCGGTTCAACCGGAGCGCGATACACCGATCTTGGCGCGGTGCCATCAGTGCCGCCAGTGCCGCCGGCGCGGGCCGGCTGACCGACCACCGGTCGACCCGGGGGATGGGGGAGCGTTCATGAGCGTGACGAGCCGGTACCGGGATGCCTGGGAGGGCTTCTGGAGCGAGGTGCCCGGCGAGGAGCCGGGCGAGGTGCTGTGGGACGCCGAACCAGCCCTCACCTCCGGTCTGCACCTGGCCCTGTACGAACCGCTGGTCGACGTCCCCGGTCTGCCCCTGGTCGACCTCGGCTGCGGCAACGGCACCCAGAGCTTCTGTCTCGCCGGCCGCTTCCCGACGGTCGTCGGTGTCGATCTGTCGCCCTCCGCGATAGCGCTGGCGAACCGGGCCCTGGCCGCCCGGGAGACCCCGCCCGACGGCGGCACGGCCGGAAGCATACGGTTCGGGGTGCTCGACGCCACCGACCCGGTGGCCGTCGCGGCACTCCGCGACGAGACCGGCGACTGCAACGTGTACATGCGCGGGGTGCTCCACCAGACCGACCCGAAGGACCGCCAGGCCCTCGCCGACGGTATCGCCGCCCTCGTCGGTGACCGCGGACGGGCCTTCGTCGTCGAACTCGCCGAGACGGCGGGCCGCCGCCTCGCCCGGCTCGCCCAGCTCCCCGACGGTCCGCCGCCCAAGCTGAAGCCCGTCTTCCGG
Source organism: Streptomyces tsukubensis (assembly GCF_003932715.1). Lineage (NCBI taxonomy): Bacteria > Bacillati > Actinomycetota > Actinomycetes > Kitasatosporales > Streptomycetaceae > Streptomyces > Streptomyces tsukubensis. The sequence continues at coordinate 6,833,024 of NZ_CP020700.1, forward strand.
CACGGCATCGTGCCCGGTGCCGTCGCGGACTCCGATGTTGCCCATGTCTTCGAGGCCGCCGGGCTGACCGCGTTCGCGGGGGGCGAGCTGCCGCTGACGACCACGGAGTACGAACCGGACGGCTCCCGTATCGAACTGCCGTCGAAGTGGCTGGTCGTCGGCCGCGAGCGGTGAACACCGGGCCGGGCGGCGGGCCCGCGGCGGCGGAGGGGCGCGCCCGGAGGGGACGACCCGTGGGGGGTTGACCCCGTGGGGTTAGATTGAGCCATGAAGATCCTCATCAGCGCCGATATGGAAGGCGCCACCGGAGTGACCTGGCCGGCGGACGTACTGCCCGGCACTCCCCAGTGGGAGCGGTGCCGGTCGATGTTCACCTCGGACGTGAACGCCGCGGCGCTCGGATTCTTCGACGGCGGCGCCGACGAGGTCCTCGTCAACGAAGCCCACTGGACCCAGCGGAACCTGCTCCTGGAACAGCTCGACGAGCGGGTCCAGATGCTCACCGGCCGCCACAAGGCGCTCGCCATGGTGGAGGGCGTCCAGCACGGCGACGTCGACGGCATCGCCTTCATCGGCTACCACACGGGAGCGGGCGCCGAGGGAGTCCTCGCCCATACGTATCTGGCCAACTCCATCACCGAGGTCCGGCTCAACGGGGACCTGGCCAGCGAGGGCTGGCTGAACGCCCATGTGGTCGCCGAGTACGGCGTCCCCGTCGTCCTCGTCACCGGCGACGATCTGACCTGCGTGGACGCCGACGGGTACGCGCCCGAGGCCCGCAAGGTGGCCGTGAAGGACTATGTGTCGCGGTATGCGGCGATCTGCCGTACCCCGGCCAGGACCGCCGCCGATATCCGAGCGGCCGCCAAGGAGGCCACGGCGCTCGCCGTCCGCCGTGATCCGGCCGCCGCCGGACCCTTCACCGTGGAGCTGGAGTTCGACGCCGAACATCTGGCGGGCTCGGCCACCGTCGTACCCGGGGTCGAGCCGACCGGGCCGCGCGGGGCGCGCCGCGTCGCCTACACCAGCCCGACGATGTACGAAGCCATTCGGACGTTCAAGGCGGTCACGACCGTCGTATCGGCCGCGACGGAGGAGCAGTATGGCTGAGCAGCACTTCACCGAGGGGGCGGCCGCCGGGGGCGGGGAGTCCCCGGTGGACAAGGTGGCCTACGACGAGGTCGTGGACTTCACCTCCGACCTCATCCGCATCGACACCACCAACCGCGGCGGCGGTGACTGCCGTGAGCGGCCCGCCGCCGAGTACGCGGCCGAGCGGCTCGCCGCCGCCGGGCTGGAACCGGTCCTGCTGGAGCGCGTCCCCGGCCGTACCAACGTCGTCGCCCGGATCGCGGGCAGCGATCCGTCCGCCGACGCGCTGCTGGTCCACGGCCATCTCGACGTCGTCCCCGCCGAGGCCGCCGACTGGAGCGTGCACCCCTTCTCCGGGGAGGTCCGCGACGGTGTCGTCTGGGGCCGGGGCGCGGTCGACATGAAGAACATGGACGCGATGATCCTCGCCGTGGTCCGGGCCTGGGCACGGGCCGGAGTCACGCCCCGCCGTGACATCGTTATCGCCTTCACCGCCGACGAGGAGGCCAGCGCCGTCGACGGTGCCGGTTTCCTCGCCGACCGGCACGCGGGGCTCTTCGAGGGCTGTACGGAGGGCATCAGCGAGTCCGGGGCCTTCAGCTTCCACGCCGACCACGGCATGACCCTGTATCCGGTCGGCGCCGGGGAGCGCGGTACCGCCTGGCTGAAGCTCACCGCACACGGCCGGGCCGGTCACGGCTCCAAGGTCAACCGCTCCAATGCGGTCAGCAGGCTCGCGGCGGCCGTCGCCCGGATCGGTGAGCACGAATGGCCGGTCCGGCTCACCCCGACCGTCCGTGCCGCCCTGGCCGAACTGGCCCGGCTGCACGGTATCGACGCCGATCCGTACGCCGAGGGCTTCGACCCCGACGCGCTGGTCGCCGCGCTGGGCCGGGCCGCGGCGCTCGTCGAGCCGACCATTCGCAACAGCGCCAATCCGACGATGCTGGACGCCGGATACAAGATCAACGTCATTCCGGGGCATGCCACCGCCCATATCGACGGCCGGATGCTGCCGGGCGGCGAGGAGGAGTTCCGCACCACGCTGGACCGGCTCACCGGCCCGGACGTGGAGTGGGAGTTCCAGCACCGGGAGGTGCCGCTGCAGGCGCCCGTCGACTCGCCGACCTTCGCCAAGCTCAAGGCCGCGGTCGAACGCTTCGATCCCGACGGGCACGTCGTTCCGTACTGCATGGCGGGCGGTACCGACGCCAAGCAGTTCTCCCGCCTCGGCATCACCGGCTACGGATTCTCGCCGCTGAAGCTGCCCGAGGGCTTCGACTACGCGGCCCTCTTCCACGGCGTCGACGAACGCGTCCCCGTCGAGGCCCTCCACTTCGGCGTCGACGTCCTCGACCACTATCTGCGGTCCGCCTGAGGCGTGCCCGCAACGTCCCGCCCGGCCCGCGCCGGCGCGCCTGCCGGGCACGCATGGGGAAACTCCCCGCCAGCCACGTCCGCGGTGATCAGGGTGGAGAGGATCTTCACGGCGGTCGTCTCGCCGCGCCGTCGGGGCCGAGCGACGCCCGGCCCGCACACTCTCCCGCCGCGCCCTTCCGGCACGGGAGAGGGGTCTGCCCCCGCGGCCCTCGGGCGCGGGGGCCCGCCGAGGCGCGGGCCGAGCCCTGCGGGCCGGGCGGTGGTGCATCGACGGCCCGCCCCGGGGCCGGCCGTCGACAGGCCGCAGCCCGGCCCGCGACGCCTGCCGCCGCTTCGCGGACCCGGCCCACCGGCCGGTCCGCGGGCCGAGAACCGAAAGCCGGAACCGGGACACCGGGAACGGAAACGGGAAAGGAATTCAGCCATGTCGTCCATGACGACCGTCACCACGGCCCCCTACGGCACCTGGCCCTCACCGGTCGGCGCGGCGCTCGCCGCCTCGCACGACGGGCGCCCCGAGTATCTGGGCGCCGTCGGCGAGGACATCTGGTGGACCGCGCCCCGGCCCGCCGAGGGCGGCCGCCGGACCCTGGTCCGCCGCAGCCCGGACGGCGCCGAGGAGTCCGTCCTCCCGCCGCCGTGGAACGTGCGCAGCGGGTTCACCGAGTACGGCGGCTGCCCCTGGGCCGGGGTGCAGGGCGCGGACGGCCGTCCGCTCGTCGTCTTCGTCCACTTCCCCGACCAGCGGCTGTACGGCTGGGAGCCCGATGAGCCCGGTGCCGTGCCGCGGCCCCTGACCCCGGTCTCCGGCACCGGCGGCGGGCTGCGCTGGGCCGACCCGGTGATCCTGGCCGACCGGGGCGAGGTGTGGTGCGTCCTGGAAGAGTTCACCGGGCCCGCGCCCACCGATGTCCGCCGTACGATCGCCGCCGTCCCCCTCGACGGCTCGGCCGCGGACGACCGTACGGCGGTCCGCGAGCTCACCGGCGACGGGCACCGCTTCAGCACCGGGCCCCGGCTCTCGCCGGACGGCAGCCGGGTCGCGTGGATCGTCTGGGACCACCCCCGGATGCCGTGGGACGGCACCGAACTCCTCACCGGCTCCGTCACGGACGACGGCCGTATCGAGGACGTCCGGGTGGTCGCCGGAGGGCCCGAGGAGTCCGTCTGCCAGGCCGAATGGGCCCCGGACGGTGCCCTGCTGTACCTCTCGGACGCGGCCGGCTGGTGGGAGCCGTACACCCTGCGACCCGGCGAGGAGAGCCCGCGGGCGCTCTGCCCCGGGCGCGGCGAGGAGTTCGGCAGCGCCCTGTGGAAGCCCGGGATGCGCTGGCTGGCGCCCCTCGACGACGGGCTGATCGCCGTCGTCCACGGCAAGGGCACCGCGGTGCTCGGCATCCTCGACCCGGCGAGCGGTGACGTCGTCGACGCGGCGGGGCCCTGGACCGAGTGGGCGCCCGATCTCGTCGTCCGGGGCGAGCGGGTGACCGGTGTGGCCTCCGGGCCGGACCGGGGCTACGAGATCGTCGAACTGGACACCCGTACCGGCCACACCCGGGTCACCGGAGCCGCCCACCGCGATCCGGTCGACCCCGCCTACTACCCGCGGCCCGAGGTCCGTACCTTCACCGGGGCCGACGGGCGGGAGATCCACGCCATCGTCCATCCGCCGCACCACCCCGGATACACCGGGCCCGACGGCGAACGGCCGCCGTACGTGGTGCGCGCCCACGGCGGCCCCACCGGCCGCTACTACCTCGCCTTCGATCTGGAGGTCGCCTACTTCACCTCCCGGGGCATCGGCGTCGCCGAGGTCAACTACGGCGGCTCCACGGGCTACGGGCGTGCCTACCGCAACCGGCTCCGCGGCAACTGGGGCGCCGCGGACGTCGCGGACTGCGCGGCCGTCGCCCGGGCCCTGGCCGACGAGGGAGCGGCCGACCCGGCCAGGATCGCCGTCAGCGGCGGCAGCGCCGGAGGCTGGACCGCGGCCGCATCGCTGACCAGGCCCGAGGAGTTCCCGTACGCCTGCGGCACGATCGTCTACCCCGTACTGGACCCGCTGGCCTGGGCCGACGGCGGCACCCACGATCTGGAATCCCGCTATACGGATTCCCTCATCGGGCCCGTCGACGAGGTCCCCGAACGCTACCGGGAGCGTTCGCCGCTGCACCGCGCCGACCGGATCACCGCGCCCTTCCTCCTCCTCCAAGGCCTGGACGACGCGATCTGCCCGCCGGAGCAGTCCGAGGCGCTCCTGGAGCGGATCGCCGGGCGCGGCGTCCCGCACGCCTATCTCACCTTCGAGGGCGAGGGCCACGGCTTCCGCCGCGCCGAGACCATGGTCACCGCCCTGGAGGCGGAACTGTCCCTGTACGCCCGGACCTTCGGCTTCGAACGGCCCGACGTCCCCGCGCTGGAGCTGACCCCATGACCTGGCACAACCCCCTCACCCCGGCGGGAGCGCCGGGCGTCCGGCCGCTCACCCGGGCCCGGAGGCTGCACCCCGGCGACCGGGTCGCGATCGTCGCCCCCGCCGGGCCGGTCCCCGACGACACCCTCGACGAGGGCCTGGCGCTGGTACGGGCCTGGGGCCTGGAGCCCGTGGTGATGCCGCACGCCCGCGGCAGCCACCGGGAGTTCGGCTATCTCTCCGGCAGCGACGAGGAACGGGCCGCCGACCTCACCCGGGCCTGGTGCGACCCCGCGTACGCGGCCGTCTTCTGCGCCCGCGGCGGCTACGGCGCCCAGCGGATGGCCGATCTCGTCGACTGGGCCGCGATCCGGGCCGCCGGGCCCAAGGTCTTCGTCGGCTACAGCGATGTCACCGCGCTCCACGAGGCCTTCGCCGTACGCGCCGGATTCGCCACCCTGCACGGGCCGATGCCGGGCGCGGTGACGTTCCTGAAGGACGAGGCGACCCGGGAGTCGCTGCGGGCCACCCTCTTCGAGCCCGAATCCCGGCTCACCCTGGCCCTTCCGACGGCCCGGGCCCTGGTGCCCGGCCGGGCGCGGGGCGTCACCCTCGGGGGCTGCGCCAGTCTGCTCGCCGCCGACCTCGGCACCCGCCACGCCCGCCCGGGCACGGCCGGCGGACTGCTGCTCCTGGAGGACGTGGACGAACAGGACTACCGCCTCGACCGGATCCTGACCCAGCTGATCCGCAGCGGCTGGCTGGACGGTGTCGCGGGCATCGCCCTCGGTTCCTGGGCGGAGTGCGGTTCCTGGGAGCGGCTGCGCGAGCTGTTCCGGGACCGGCTGGGCCATCTCGGCGTACCGGTCGTCGAGGAGCTGGGCTTCGGCCACGGCCCGACGAACCTCACGATCCCGCTCGGCGTCCCCGCGGTCCTCGACGCGGACGCGGAGGCGGCGACGCTGACCCTGGAGGAACCCGCGCTGCTGTGACGGGGCCTCCCGCCGGGTCCGGACTCGCGCCGGACCCGGGCGGGAGCGGGGCACCGGAGCTGTCGCCTTTCGGGCTGCCGTACCGGTGGACCCGCCCGGGCCCGCGCTGAACCGGGGGAGGCTGCGCGGGCCCGGGCGGGAAGGTGCGGACCCGGCCCGGGCTCACCGGTGGGCCCGGGCCGGGCCCACGGACCGGCCGTCCGCCGGGCTTCGGCACTCGCGCCCGAGGCGCGGCGCTCGGCGCCCCCGGCGGAGCCGTCAGGCGTCGCGCAGGGTCGCGTAGCCCGGGCGGATGACCTCGTCGATCAGCCTGCGGCGCTCCGGCAGCGGCAGGAACGCCGCCTCGGCCGCGGCGACCGTGAGCTCCTCGAAGACGTCCGGGCCGTAGCCGAACGCGGTCACCATATGGGCGAACTCCTCACTCATCGACGTCCCCGAGACCAGCCGGTTGTCGGTGTTGAGGGTGACCCGGAAGCCGGCCCGGCGGAGCAGGTCGATCGGGTGGGTGGCGTAGTCCTTCGCGGCACCGGTCTGGAGGTTGGAGGTCGGGCAGACCTCCAGCGCGATCCGGTTGTCCCGGACGTACGCGGCCAGCGGGCCGAGAACGGCCGTACCGTCGTCGTGGACGGTGATGTCGTCGGTGATCCGCACCCCGTGCCCGATCCGCTCCGCTCCGCAGACCTGGACCGCCTCGTGGACCGACTCCGCGCCGACGGCCTCGCCCGCGTGGATCGTGTAGTGGCAGTTGTGCTGCCGCAGATGCCGGAAGGCCGCGAGGTGGCGGGCCGGCGGGTTGCCTATCTCGCCGCCCGCGATGTCGAAGCCCGCCACACCGCTGTCGCGGTGCGCCACGGTCAGCTCGGCGATCTCCAGCGATCTGTCGGTGTGGCGCATGCCGGTGAGCAGGGCGCGGACCGTGATCCGGCCGCCGGTCCTGCGCTCGCCCTCGCGGAAGCCGGCGTTCACCGCCTCGACGACCTCGTCCAGGCTCAGCCCGGCCTCCTGGTGCTGCTCCGGGGCGTAGCGGATCTCCGCGTACACGACACCGTCGGCCGCCAGGTCCTCGGCGCACTCGACGGCGACGCGCTCCAGGGCCGACCGGGTCTGCATCACCGCGCAGGTGTGGGCGAAGGTCTCCAGATAGCGCTCCAGCGAGCCGGAGTCCGCGGCGTCGCGGAACCAGACCGCCAGCTCCGCCGGGTCCTCGGTCGGCAGCTCGCGGTAGCCGCACTCCCGGGCCAGTTCGATGATCGTGGCGGGGCGCAGACCGCCGTCGAGATGGTCGTGGAGAACCACCTTGGGTGCGCGGAGGATGTCAGACAAGTGCATGCGGTGGGAGTGTACGGCACACCGGCCCGGCCGTGCGCCCGGGCCGCTCGCACGGCCTCGGGCCCGGGCGCCGCGGCTCAGTTCGACTGGAGCACCGGCAGTGCGGGCGAGCCCGTCGGCAGCATGTGCTTGGCCGCCATGACGGGCACGTCCCCGGCCCTGACGACCTGGGTCACCAGGACCGCCGGGGTGTCCGCGGCCCGGCCCAGCTCGTCGCCCCGGCGCTGCCCGAGCAGGGTCGCGGTCACCCCGCTGTGCGCGGTCAGCGCCATCTCGCGGGACGCGGCGGCGAGCACCGCGAGCATCGAACCTTCCGGTGCCGCCGGCTCCCGCAGGGCCCGGGCGAAGGCCGGGTGCGCCGCCTCCAGCACCCCGTCGGGCGCCGCCCACTCCTGGCTGAGCGCGGCCGCGACCCCCTCCGCCACCAGCACGGACTCCCAGAAACGCAGTTCGGTGCCCGCGGGCGCGTGCAGATGCTGGGTGCTGAAGTCGGTCGGCTCCTCCTCGGCCCGGGCGACCGGCCTGACCCGCAGCGGGGTGCCGGAGCCCAGCAGCTGCTCCAGGGGCTGGAGCTGCTCGTAGCCGCGCCGGGGCGGGGCGTCGTTGACGGTACGGCCCACCCCGCGCCGTACCGACAGCAGCCCGTCCTCCTGGAGCAGCAGCAGCGCCTCCCGCAGCGCGGGACGGCTCACCCCCAGCTCGGCCGCCAGCCTGGGCTCGGACGGCAGGGTGGATCCGGGCGGCCATACGCCCCGGTGGATCGCGTCGGCGATCCGCTCGTACAGGACGACGACGGGTCGGCGCTGCCGGCGGCTGGTCGTCACGCTGGTCCTCCTCGGTAGAGCACGGGCACTGCGGGCCCAGCTTGTCAGACAGCCGGGGTTCGGGGAGGGATCCGGGGATACGGCGTGTCACCCGTACGGCCCTGCCCGCCGGGTCCCCGGGGCGGGCGGGTCCCATCCTGGGGCCATGAGTCCGAAGGACGCACCGAGGGTGCGCAGACGAGGCAGGGGCGGCAGCCGGTTCACCGACTGGTTCACCCCGGCGCGGACCACGGTCGTCGTCCTGGTCGCCCTGGCGATCGTCTTCATGGCGGAGAACACCGAGCAGGTCCGGATCCGGCTGATCATCCCGCTGGTCACCATGCCGCTGTATCTTGCGCTGCTGCTGATGTTCCTGGTCGGAGCGTTGTGCGGCGGGCTGTTCTTCCGCCGCAAGCCGCCGCGCTGAGGCCGCCGCGCCGAGCCGCGGGCCGCGGCTTCGAGCCGGGCTGCAGCGGCCCGGGGCGCGGACCGTGCCGCGGTTGCGCCCCAGCGCGCGGGCACCGCAGGCTGGGGCGATGCCCTATCTCGCCACCGGCCGGCGCGTCGCGATCCGGCCCTTCACCCCTGCCGACGGGGAGGAGTTCACGGCCGCTGCCCGCGCCTCCACCGGGCTGCACCGGCCGTGGCTCTTCCCGCCCCGGACCGCGGAGGAGTACGCGCGGTACGCGGGCCGGTTCGACCAGGAGCCCGGTCCGGCCGGATTCCTGGTCTGCGGTCTCGCCGACGGCGGCCGGATCGCCGGGTTCGTCGCGGTCAACAACATCGTCCACGGAGCCTTCCGCAGTGCCGCCCTCGGTTACGGAGCCTTCGCGCACGCGGCCGGGCGCGGACTGATGGGGGAGGGGCTCGGACTGGTCATCGGCCACGCCTTCGGCCCGGCGATGGGCCTGCACCGGCTGGAGGGCTACTCGCCCCGCTTCCTGTACGTCGACGGGGACTGGCGCGACCACGAACGCTGGGCGATCACGGCCGAGGAGCGGCCGGCCCGTTGAGCGCCGCGCCCCTGCCGGTGAGGATGGGCCGCATGCACGAGATCGTGATCATCGACGCACCGTCCAATCTGGGGCTGCGACCGCCCGCCCCCGGCACGGTGCCCGGCTGCTACAAGCTCGCCGGGGCGCTGCGGGACCGCGGGATCCTCGACCGGCTCGGAGCCCGCGAGGGCGGAGTCGTCGTACCGCCGCGCTACGACCTCGGCGACTGGCGTCCCGGAGACGGGGTCTTCAACGCAGCCGCCGTCGCCGCGTACACGCCCCGGCTCGCGGACCGCATCGAGCCGCACCTGCGCGCCGGGCGGTTCCCGCTGGTGCTCGGCGGCGACTGCTCCATCCAACTCGGCGCGTCCCTCGCGATGCGCAGGATCGGACGGTACGGGCTGGTCGCCGTCGACGCATCGGCCGACTTCCGGCACACCGGGAACACGCCCGCCACGGGCATCGGCGCCTCCGGCGGCGAGGAGGTGGCCATCGCCACCGGCCGCGGCCAGGACGCGCTGAGCGATCTGGAGGGGCTCAAACCCTATCTCCGCGACGAGGACGTCCGGTTCATCGGCATCCGGGACGGCGACGAGGACCTCGTCGAGTTCGCCGCGCTGCGCATCCCGGCCCTGACCGTCGGCGAACTGCGCCGCCTCGGGCCCGCCGACGCCGCGGCCGCCGTGGCGCTGAGCCCGGGGACGGAGGCAACCCGCGGATTCTGGCTGCACCTCGACGCCGATGTGCTCGACCCGGCCGTGATGCCCGCCGTCGACAGCCCCGATCCGGACGGGCTGCTCCCCGGCGAACTGGCCGGGGTACTGGGGGCCCTGCTGTCCTCGCCGCACTGCGTCGGCATGAACGTGACGATCTACGACCCGGATCGTGATCCCGGCGGCAGCGCGGGGGATCTGCTGACGGATCTGGTGGTCGACGCGTTCGGCGCTGCGCGCGGGCAGGGGTAGCGGCCCCGCCGCTGCGGAGAGCGGCTTCCTCGGGCGGGCCCTTCCGGGCCGTGTCCACAAGGTCCTGCCCGGCCCGCGATATCCGGGACGCACGCCGTGCCGGGAGCGCGGCGAGGTCCCCGGAGCGGGCGGAGCCGCCGCCCGCGGGGTGCCCTTCGGGTACCGATGGGGGTCCGCCCTCCGGGCGGCCGCCCGGCGGGGAGCCCGGGGGGAGCGCCCCCGGCGTTCTCGGGATGTCCCGAGTACTCCCCGGCAGAGCTTCGGGCGCTGGGACCCCTGCCCGGCCGCAGGCCCGTCCTCCGGAGGCGCTGTTCTGCGGATACGGCCCAGGCCGCCCGGCCGGGCGCCGCACCGGTGGCGCGGGCCCCGGGCAGGAAGGCGCCGACCCACCGCAGTGCGCCCGGGCGCGGTCGGGGCCGCGAATCGTCCGCGGGGGCGGCGTGCGACGGCATCGGGGCCGCATGCGGGCCGGTCGGCGCAGGGTGGACGCGGCGGGGCAGCGGGTACGGAACCAGCGGCGGCCGCGCCCCGGCGCACGGGCACGGTAGCGGGCCCGGGGGGCGGTCGGGGTGGCCAAGCGCAGTCGGCCCGCGGCCGCGCGCCCTTCCCGCTCCGGTGCCGCCCGCAAGCCCCGGCCCCGGCGAACGGGCACCGCACCGGGCCCGGGGGGTGGTCGGGCGGCGATGTGCCTGCGCCTCGGTGCACGGCGCAGTGCGGTCGGGGCGGCGAAGGGTACGCGACGCGGCGTATGTCGGCCCGGGGCCGGGGAGCCCTTCCCGCTTCCGTGGTTCCCGCTGGCCCCGGCGAACGGGCACCGCACCGGGCCCGGGGCGCGGTCGGGCGGCGATGTGCCCGCGCCCCGGCGCACGGCGCAGCCCGAGGGACGGGCACCCCTACCCCCTGAGGCGCCGCCCGCAGGGCCCCGCGGCCTTTGCCGAAGACTGGTGCCGCGGCCCTGGCAGCCGGGCGCATCAGGCTGTTCCATGGTCGTCGGGGGCGCCGGAGAGCCGGAGGTGTCCCCGAGCACGTGTGAACGACTCGGACGAAACGAGGATGCCTTGGCCACGACCGTGCGGCGCACCGTACTGACCCTGCCCGCGGCCCCCGTGGGTCCCCCGAACCCGCTGCCCGCGCTCCGCCCCCTCGACCAGCTGCACACGGTCGACGAGCGCACCCACCGCGAACTGCCGCGCGACATGGCCCGGCAGATCGGGTACGGAGCGCTGCGGACCGTACTGCCGGTCCGGTTGCTGGACGGCTACGGCCGCGAGCGGACACCCACCGGCCTCGACGCCGTCGTCATCGAGAACGACCGGCTGCGGGTGACCGTGCTGCCCGGTCTCGGCGGCCGGATCCACTCCCTGCACCACAAGCCGTCCGGCCGGGAACTCCTCTACCGCAACCCCGTCCTCCAGCCCGCCGCCTTCGCCCTCAACGGCGCCTGGTTCTCCGGCGGCGTCGAGTGGAACATCGGCGCCACCGGCCACACCACCCTGTCGTGCGCGCCGCTGCACGCCGCGGTCGTGCCCGCGCCCGACGGCGGCGAGATGGTCCGGCTGTGGGAGTGGGAGCGCCTGCGCGATCTGCCGTTCCAGGTCGACCTCTGGCTGCCCGCCGACTCCGACTTCCTCCGGGTCGGCGTCCGTATCCGCAATCCGCACGAACGCGCCGTACCCGTCTACTGGTGGTCCAACATCGCCGTCGAGGAGCATCCGCGGACCCGGGTCCTCGCCCCCGCCGACGAGGCCTGGCACTACGGCTACGAGCGGTCGCTGCGGCGGATCCCGGTCCCCGACTACCGCGACGCCGACCGTACGTACCCCCTGCGCGGCGAGCACCCCGCCGACTACTTCTACGAGGTTCCGGCGGCCGCCCGGAAGTGGATCACGTCGCTCGACGAGCACGGGCGGGGACTCGTCCAGACGTCCACCGACGCCCTGCGCGGACGGAAGCTGTTCGTCTGGGGCGCGGGGCGCGGCGGCCGCCGCTGGCAGCAGTGGCTCACCGAGCCCGGCACGGCCGGATACGCCGAGATCCAGGCCGGTCTCGCCCGGACCCAGCTGGAGCACGTCAAGCTGGAGGCAGGCGCCGAGCTGAGCTGGCTGGAGGCGTACGGGCCGCTGGCCGCCGACGCGGGGACCGTGCACGGCGACAACTGGGCCGCGGCGCTGGCGGAGGTCGAGGGGAGGCTGGAGCGGGCCCTGCCCAGGGCCGAGGTCGACGCCGCGTACGAGGAGTGGCTGACGGCCGCCGACACCGAACCGGTCCGCGAACTGGCCACCGGTTCGGGCTGGGGTGCGCTGGAAGTGCTGCGCAGCGGGGTGAAGCTGCCCGGGACGCCCTTCACCGAATCGACCCTGGGGGAGGAGCAGGCGCCCTGGCGCGAACTCCTCACCACCGGCGCGCTGCCCCGCCCCCGCCGGGTCGTCCCACCCGGCCCCTCCCTGACCGCCCCGGCCTGGCGCGACATGCTGGAGACCGCGCCCGCCGATCCGCTGACGGAATATCACCTCGGGGTCGCGCAGTGGCAGGCGGACGACCGGGCGCAGGCGGTACGGAGCTGGGAGCGCGGCCTCGCCCTCGCGCCGTCGCGCTGGCCGCTGCTGCGCTGCCTCGCGGTCGCGGACCAGGAGGGCGGCCATCCGGAGCGCGCCGCCGAACGGTGGCTGGAGGCCTTCGCCGACCTCTGCCAGGAGCGCCGTGACGACGGCGACAGCTGGACGGCGGCGACCGCCGCGCTGGGCCGGGAGGCGGTGGAGGCGCTGCTCGCCGTGGGCCGTACCGCGGATGCCCGTACCGTCTGGGCCGGACTGCTTCCGGCGGTGCAGCGGCGCGGGCGCTTCCAACTGCTCCACGCCAGGCTGCTGCTTGCCGAGGGGAACCGGGACGAGGCCCGGGCGGTCTTCGGCCGGGGGTTCGAGGTGGCGGATCTGCGGGAGGGTTCGGAGATCCTCGGTGAGGTGTGGGCGGAGCTGAGCGACGAGCCGCTGCCGGACGCGTACGAGTACCGGATGCGGCCGCCCGCCGAACGGTAGATTCCGGGGCATCGGCTACCGGCTTGACCGGGTTTGACCGGGCCTGATCGGGCCTCCCGGTCGGGCCGGACGCACCGGGCCGGGACCGCCGTCACGACATGGCACGGCACGGCATGTCGTGGTGTCCGTTCCGGTGTGCCCCGGTGCGTCCGGCTTGACCGTGATTCAGTCGGCCGTCGTCCTGCGGTCCGCGTACTCGAAGATCGACCCGTCGGGGTGGACGGCCAGCAGATTGCGGCCGATCGGGGTGGCCACCGGCCCCGCGACGACCTTCGCCCCGACCTCGGAGAGCGTGGCGTACGTGCGGTCCACATCGTCCACCGCGATGGTCGCCGTCACCTTCCGCAGCACTTCCAGCTCCCGCTCCGGGCCGCTCATCAGCAGGAAGCAGCCGACCGCGGCCGCCGACACGCCACCGCGGTCGAAACGCTGCGGGGTGGCGCCCGTCAGCTTCGCGTAGAAGTCGGTGGCGGTGTCGAGGTCGTCGACGCAGATGCGGAGGGTCGTTCCCAGAATTTCCATACCCGGGAGGGTAGTTCGGGTCCGGTCGCCGCGGGAACCGGACGAACCGGCCGGAGCCGGGGAGCATGCGGCTGGTCAGGCGCGGCAGAGCAGTTCGCCGTGGGGCACGGTGAACCAGGCGTCCTCGTGCGCGCCCCAGTCGCGCCAGCCGCGCCCGATCTCCGCGAGGCGCTCGTGCGTCGTATGGCCGCCGTCCACGGCGATCCCGGCGTACGAGGACGAGACCGTACGGTCGGCCCAGAGCCCGCTCCACCAGGCGCGGTCCTCCGGGGTGGCGAAGCACCAGATGCCGGCGCCGGGCGTGAGGTCGGTGAAACCCGCTTCGCGGGCCCAGGACAGCAGGCGGCGGCCCGCGTCGGGCTCGCCCCCGTTGGCGCGGGCGACCTTGCGGTAGAGCGACTGCCATGCGTCGAGCGCCGGTACGGCCGGGAACCAGGTGAATGCGCCGTAGTCGCTGTCGCGGACGGCGACCAGACCGCCGGGGCGGCAGACCCGGCGCATCTCGCGCAGTGCGCCGACCGGGTCGCCGAGGTGCTGGAGCACCTGATGGGCGTGGACGACGTCGAACGCATCGTCCTCGTAGGCCAGGGCGTTGACGTCCGCGACGGCGAACTCGGTGTTGACCAGCCCTCTTTCGGCGGCGTGCCCGCGCGCCCGGTCGACGACCTCCGGGGCCAGGTCGACGCCGGTGACCCGGCCCTCCGGGACCAGGGCCGCCAGATCGGCCGTGATGGTCCCGGGGCCGCAGCCGATGTCCAGGATCCGCATGGCGGGCCGGAGTTCGCCCAGGAGGTAGGCGGCGGAGTTGGCGGCCGTGCGCCAGGTGTGGGAGCGCAGGACGGACTCGTGGTGGCCATGGGTGTAGACGGCGGTTTCGCGCACGGGGAACCTCCCGGGAGAGCTGCTGTCGGTCCCTCCAGCCTAGAGCGTGCGTATCGCATGTCGGGATACCCGTCTTGGAATGTGGACCGGCTTCGGGCGTGGAAGGGCACGGACCGGACAGGGACCGGCTCTGCGGCTCCGGCGCCGGACCGCCCGGCGTCAGAGCAGGGTGCGGGGCCGGTAGACCGTGAGGATCTGCGTCACCTTGTCGACCAGCAGCTCCGGCGGCGCGGCCGTGATCTCGCCGTCGTACGCCATCGGGGTGCCCTCCGCGATGCCCGCGATACGGACCCGGCGCCGCTCCTGCGCCGCATGGACCGGGGACCGGCTGAGCGGGCCCGCGAGGGCCGCGGCGACCAGGCGCAGCCCCGGATTGGCGCCGCCGTGCACGATCCGCACGTCCAGCAGACCGTCCGCCAGGTTCTGCCGGTTGCCCGGCGCGGGACCCGGCCGCTGGTAGATCCCGTTGCCCGCGAAGAGCAGCCACAGCGGCCGCCGGCTGCCCTCGACCTCCGCCTCCAGCGGCCTGCCGTGCCGCAGCACCTTGCCCGCGGCCAGGACCTGCGCGGTCCAGCCACCGATCCGGGGCGACCAGCGCTCCCGGAACGTCACCAGCTCCGGATACACCCCGAGGCTGAACGTGTTGACGAAGTACCCCCAGGGCGCGCGCTCGCCCGAGGCGGTGACCGGGCCGGGCGTGAAGCGGCCCAGGTCCACCTTGACCGCCTCCCCGGTCGCCAGCGCGCGGCAGGTGTCGTCGACGGACTCGATGCCCAGATCGTGCGCGAAGTGGTTGAGCGTGCCGCCGGGGAACACGGCGAGCGGAATGCCCTGGGCGACCGCGATCGTGGCGGCGGCGTTGACCGTCCCGTCCCCGCCGTACACCCCGAGCACCCGCGCCCGGTCGGCCGCCTTCGCCAGCTCCACGGCGACCTCGGCGGGCTCGCACTCCACGACCTCGGCGTGCGGCAGCGCGGCGCGGACCAGTCCCGTCAGGGCGGCCGAGCCGGAGCGGCGGTTGGCCACCACGACCAGGCCCGCGCCGTCCGGCAGGGCGGGCGGATCCACCGGCCGGGCCACGGGCGGTGCGAGCTGCGACCGTGCCGGAACGATTCCGCGCACGGCGAGGGCGGCGCCGATGCCGAGGGCCGCCCCGGCCACCACATCGGCCGGATAGTGGACCCCCGTATAGACACGGGAGAAGGCAACCGATACGGCGACCGGCGCGACGACGGCACCCCAGCCCCTGGACTCCATCGCCACCCCCGCCGTGAAGGCCGCGGCCGAAGCGGCGTGCCCCGAGGGGAACGAGGTGGTGAACGGCTGGCGCCGCAGCCGGCGGACCGGGGGCACGGCGTCCAGCAGGGGACGGTTGCGGCGGACGCTCCGCTTGCCGACCGTGTTGATGACCGCGGAGGCGACGGCGAGTGAGGCCACGCCGCGGACGGCCGCCCGCCGGGTCCGGGCGCTGCGCCCCGCGGCGGCTATTCCGGCGGCGATCCCGAACCAGAGGACCCCGTGGTCCGCGGCCCGGCTCAGTCGCGGCAGCACCGGCTCGGCGGCGGGCCAGGCACGTTCGGCGACATGGTGGAACACGCGCCGGTCCCATCGGCTGAACCAGGACTTTCGTACGGCATCCGTCATTCCCCCCGGTTACCCCGGCACCGCTCCCGTCACGCCTCCCCCGCGCCCATTCGGCGGTCACCGGGGCCGGGACGGCGGACCGCGGACACGGCCGAAGACGCGGTCTTCGGGCACTTGAAGAGCGGTGACCGGATGCGGGCGGGTACCCGGCTCCGTATAACGGAGGGGGAGTGCGCGACGAGAAGAGGTACCGCGGACATGGACCGCAGCCCACCGGACGACGACCCCGGCACCGTACGGCACGCCCCGCCCGCCCCCGAGAGCGGGCTGCCCGTCCTCCCCGAGCTGAGGGCCGTCGCCGCGGCCGCCGCGGACCGCGCGATGGCCGGTCCCCCGGGCGGACCGCCCGAGCTGCGGGCTGCCGCCGCGGGCTACTGGACGCGGCGGGGGCTCCGTACCAACGCGACCGACTCCGTCGCGGCCCACGGCACCCCCGCCCTGCTCTGCGCCCTGATCGCGGCGCACGACGGCGACGTTCTCATGCCCCGCCCCAGCCCCGCCTGGTGGACCCCGCAGGCGCGGCTGCTGCGGCGGGCGGCGTACCACGTCCCGGCCTCCGAGGAGTCCGGCGGTGTGCCCGATCCGTACGCCCTGCTGGAGGCCGTGCGCAGGGTGCGCGCCGAGGGCGGTGCGCCGAAGCTGCTGCTGCTCTCCGTCGCCGACGATCCGACGGCGGCGGTTGCCCCGCCCGAACTGGTACGGGAGGCGTGCGAGGCGGCCGTCGCCGAGGGCCTGCACATCGTCAGCGACGAGACCTGGCGGGACACGCTCCACGATCCGCATCAATCGGTGCTGGTGAGCCCGGCGGAGATGTGCCCGGACCAGGTCACGGTGGTGGCCGATCTCGCGGGGGCGCTGCTGCCGTCGGCGTGGCCCGCCGCGATCGCCCGCTTCCCGGCGGCGGAACGCGCCCGGCGGGAACGGGTGCTCGACGTGCTCACCGTGCTGGGCGCAGGCATTGCGGAACCCGTCGCCGCTGCCGCGGCGACCGCACTGGACGAACCGCCGCCGGTCGTCGAGCGTGCCGAGCGTGCCGCGGCGCTCCACGGACAGCTGGCCCAGGCCGCCCATCTGGCGGTCACCGCGTCCGGGGCGCGGGCCCGGCCGCCGCAGGCGGGGCGCCATCTCTATGTGGACCTGGGGCCGCTGCGCGCCGGGCTCGCCGCGCGGGGGGTGAACGACTCCATGGAGCTGGAGGAGTATCTGACGGCCCGGCTCGGCACCCCCGTACCCGGCGGTCATCGCTTCGGAGACGAACTCGGTGCCCTGCGCGCCCGGCTGCCGACGGCACCGCTGGCCGGGCCGGGCACGAAGGAGCGGGAGGAGTCGCTGACCTCGCCCGCGCCCCTGGAACTGCCGCATGTCGCGGCGGCCCTGTCGGCGCTGGGCACGGCCTTCGACGAACTGCGCTGAGGCGTGCGTGATGTGCGCCGATGCGCCTGGCTGCGGAGGGCCGTGCCCGCGGGGGCTTGTGCCCGGGACGACCATCGCCCGGTGCGGCGGCTTGTGCTCGGGAGGGCCTGAGCCTGGGACGGTGGCTCGCGCCCGGGGGCCCGCTGGGCTACCGCCCAAGCGACCGCCACCGCGCCCGGAGGGCTGCGGGGAGTACTCCCGTGGTCCGGCAACGCGGCATGGGGGCACCCCCTGGGGTCCGCCCGGGGGTGACCCCCGGGCCCCGGGCCCAGGGGGTGCCGCGCCGGGCGTCGTGGGCCGGGAACCTTTCCGGTCACCGCACTTGTCCGCCCCCGGCGGACTACGCGGTTCCGCCCGCCGAGTCCGGCCTGCCGTGCCGCAGCCTGCGCCAGAGCGCCGGTGCCCCGCTGACCACGATCGTCAGCCCCACCGCGAGCACCACGCCCTGCCAGGGCTCGTCGAAGAGGGAACCGCCGAGGATGCCGATGAGCCCGTACGTCGCCGCCCAGGCCAGACACGCCGGAACATCGCCGCGGACGAAGGACCGCAGCGGCATCCGCGCCAGCAGACACGCCAGCATCACCGGGATCCGGCCCGCGGGCACCAGCCGGGACAGCACCAGGACCGCCACACCGTGCTCGTCCAGCTTCTCCTGGGCCAGGGCGAGGCGCTCCGGCGCCGCCCGGGACTGCAGCTCGGCCAGCCAGCGCGAACCGTTGCGGGAACGCACCCCGCGCTGCCCCAGCCAGTACAGCGAGACATCACCGAGAAACGCGGCCAGCGACGCCACCGCGAAGACGTACAGCAGGGCCAGCGGATCGGTCTGGTGGAAGGCGACGACCGCCGCCGAGCTGACCACCGCACCCGTCGGCACCACGGGCACCAGCGCGCCCAGGGTCACCAGCAGAAACAGGGACGGATAGCCGACGGCCTGCTGGGTGGACTCGGGAGGCAGCTGCGCCAACGCGTCCGAAACCGGCCCGAACAGCTCCGACAGGAGTGAACTCACTGCCCGGCCCCCGGTCTGAACCGCTCACCGTGGCCGAGCGTGCGCACCGAGACGGCGGGCGCGAGCCGGGCCGCGTGACGGACGAACTCGTCCCCGGGGGAGTGGAACTCGTGCGGACGGACGTGGTCGAGGCCGATCGGCCAGTACGTGCCGTAGTGGACGGGCACGGCGGCGCGCGGGCCGAGCACGGCCAGCGCCTGGGCGGCACGGCCCGCGTCGAGGTGGCCGTGGCCGAGGAACGGCCCCCAGCCGCCGACCGGCAGCAGGGCGACGTCGACCGGCCCGACCTCCTCGGCCATGGTGTCGAAGAGCCCGGTATCGCCCGCGAAGTAGGTGCGCGCGGCGCCCTCGACGACGAAACCGAGCGCGGGGGAGCGGCGCGGGCCGACGGGCAGCCGGCGGCCGTCGTGGAGCGCCGGAACGGCCCGTACGGTCAGATCGCCGACGGTCGTCTCGTCACCGGGGACGACCTCCGTGATCCGCAGCCCGAGACGGGTGAGCGCGGGAACGGCCCGGGTCGCTCCGTACGGCACCACCAGCAGGGTGCCGGGTGCCAGCCGGGCCAGGGAGGGCAGGTGGAGGTGGTCGGAGTGCAGGTGCGAGACGAGGACGGCGTCCGCGACGGCGGCCTCGGGCGGCGGTACGGCTCCGCGCCGGCGGCGCAGATGCGCGAGCCGGCGTACGAACAGGGGATCGGTCAGCACCCGCGTACCGGAATCCTCGACGGTGCAGGTGGCATGGCCCCACCAGGTGACCTCGACCGCCACACGCCCCCTCCTTCCCGGCCCTGCCGGCCGAACCGAGGCTCCCGGGCCCGCCCGCTCCGTGCGTTCTGTGCGTTCTGCCTGCGCCCGGCGGCGCATCGGCTGCCCGGCCGCCCTGCTACCGGGCCTCGGCGCCCACATTACTGCCGTTGTACGGGTGTCCGGCGCGGGTGTCCGGTGTGATCTTCTGCCCGCCCGGCCGGTTATCCACAGGGTGGACGGGGCCGGGCCCGGGGCTGTGCCAGTCTGGAGACCCGGCGCGGGAGCCGGTGCGGGGCCGGACGTCCGCCGGATGCGGACGTTCCCTCGCCGGGATCTACGGACAGCACAGCACAGCACGTACGAGTACGGGGTGAGCAGGGCGTGACCGAAGGCCGATGGCACAGGGCGGGCGGCGCTCTGCTGAGGGTGATCGTGGTGTGGGCGGTGTCCACGCTGACGATGCTGGCGCTCGCCGGGGCGCTGCCCGACTTCCGGCTCCAGTCGCCGGACGGCGACAGCCTGACCCGGACGGCGCTCACCGCCGCCTGGGGCGCGGGCGCCTTCGGGCTGCTGTCGGCGCTGGTGTGGCCGCTGCTGGTGCGGGCGCTGCTGCTGGTCCCGGCGCTCGTCCTCGGTCTGCTGGTCTTCTTCCTCAACGGATCACTGCTGCTGCTCGCACTGCGGTTCGTCCCGGACGGCCGGGGCGCGCTGGGCCCGGAGACCGCCGTCGTCGTCGCCGCGGTGATGTCCGCCGTCGCGTCGGCGACGTCCACCGCCCTCGCCGTCCGCGACGACAACGCCTACCGCCGACGGCTGTCCCGGCTGGCGACCCGTCGCAGACGCCGCGGCGGAGACGTCTGCGACGACTGCCACGGCACGGTGTTCCTCCAGCTCGACGGAGTCGGCCACGAGGTGCTGCTGCGCGCCGCCAAGGACGGGCTGATGCCGACGGTCGCGAGCTGGCTCGGCAGCAGCCACCGGATCACCCCCTGGCGCACCGACTGGTCCAGCCAGACCGGCGCCAGCCAGCTCGGCATCCTCCACGGCTCCACCTTCGACGTCCCCGCCTTCCGCTGGTACGAGAAGGACACCGGCCGGCTGATGGTGAGCAACCGCCCCGCCGGTGCGGTCGAGCTCCAGCGCCGCGCCGTCGAGCGGACCGGCGACGCCGGGCTGCTGGTCCGGGACGGCGCGAGCCGGGGCAATCTCTTCAGCGGCGGTGCGGACCAGGTCGCCCTGGTGCTCTCCGTCGCCGTGCGGCGCGGCCGGGCCAACCGCTCCCGCGCCGGGTACTTCGCCTACTTCTCCGACCCGGCGAACGCCGTGCGCACCGCCGTGTCGTTCGTCGCCGAGGTCGGCCGGGAGCTCGGCCAGTCCGTCCGGGCCCGACTGCGGGACGATGGTCCGCGGGTGCGGCGCGGCGGCCTCTACCCCCTGATCCGCGCCTTCGCCACGGTCGTGGAGCGGGACGTGGTGGTCGCGGCGGTCATCGGCGACATGCTCGCCGGACGGACCGCGGTCTACGCCGATCTCGTCGCCTACGACGAGGTGGCCCACCACTCGGGGCCGCACAGCCGGGACGCGGCGCAGGTGCTGGAGCGGCTCGACCGCTCCCTGGCGCTGATCGCCAAGGCCGCCGAGCACGCCCCCCGGCCGTACCACCTCGTCCTGCTCTCGGACCACGGCCAGAGCCCGGGTGAAACCTTCGAAGGGGCCTACGGGCTCACGCTGAAGGACCTGGTGCGGGCCGGATGCGGGCTGCCCGTGCCGCGGAAGGCCGAGCGGTCCAGCAGCGGGGCCGAGGCCCGGGAGGCGGCCCGGCTGGCACTGCTCACCGCGCTGCACCGCGACCCGGCGGACGGCCCGGAGGAGCCGCCCGCGCCGGGCGCCGAGCCGATGGTCCTGGCCTCGGGGAATCTGGGGCTGGTCTCCTTCTGCGATCTGCCGGAGCGGCTCAGCAAGGAGCAGATCGACGCCCGTCACCCGGCGCTGCTGAGCACCCTCGCCAACCATCCGGGCATCGGGTTCCTGCTGGTACGCAGCGAGGAGCACGGCTCGGTCGTCCTCGGCCCGGCCGGGGCGGAGATCCCGGTCGCCGAACTCACCGACGACGGCCCGCTGGCGCCGTTCGGGCGGGGCGCCGCCGACGCCGTGCGGCGTACGGACACCTTCCCGCACGTCGCCGACATCATGATCAACTCCATGTGCGACAGCGGCACCGGCCGGGTGCACGCCTTCGAGGAGCAGATCGGTTCCCACGGCGGGCTCGGGGGAGAGCAGTCCCAGCCGTTCCTGCTGTCGCCGCTGGAGCTGTCGCCGCCCGTGGCGGACGGCACCGAACTGGTGGGGGCGGAGCGGGTGCACCGGGTGCTTCGCCGATGGCTGCGGGAGTGCGAGAGGCCGCGGATACCGGCGGCCGAGGAAGCGGCCCCGGGCGCGGCGAACCGGGACCGGACCGCCGAGGGCACGCCGGGGGCGCCGGAGGTCCTGGGCGCCCAGGACGCCCCGGGCGACACCGGCGCGGCGGCCCGCGGCTAGGGAGTTTCTTTCGGATCGGGCCGGATCGGTGAGTGGGGGCACGCCCCTGGGCTACCGCCCGGGGGACCCCCACCCACGCCGCCAGGCGTAGGGGGAGGGTCTGGTGCGTTCGATCGCAAGGCGGAGGATGAGGGTCCCCCGGGCTGCGGGCCCAGGGGGGGGCGAGTCCACGCGGTGGGGGTACGCCCCCTGGGCTTCGCCGGGGGTGCCCTCACCCGGGCCGCCGGGCCCAGGGGGCCGTCGGCGACCGACGGCAACGCGGCGTGGGGGAACGCCCCCTGGGCTACCGCCCGGGAGAACCCCCACCCGTGCCCGAAGGGCACAGGGGGAGGGCGTGGCCGGGGGCACCCCCCAGCGGTAGCCGGGGGAGGCGTGCGAGCCCGGCAAGATCCGAAAGAGACGACCTGGGTTCCGCTGTCGTACCTTGCGGGCTCGTGTGCCCCCCTGGTTACCGCCGGGGGCTCCTGGGCATCGCGCTCGCAGGGGGAATCGGGCTAATCCGCGTCCCCCGGGAGAGGGGATCCTGACGGGCTGCTGCCGTGTCGGGGCGGATTGCGGGGACTGGATGCATGTCCAGGAGGTCGCGCCCCATGAACCAGCCGCCGGTCGCCCCGCACCGCCGTTCCGGCCGTGCCCCCGTCCGGCGAGGGCTGCTGGCCGTAGTGGCGCTCCTCGCGCTGGTGGGGCTCTCCCTGGGCGCGGGCGCCCAGCCGGCCGAGGCCGCGGAGGTACGCACCCCGGTCTCCTTCACGGGAGACGCCGCGCCGGAGGGGCAGTTCGAAGAGGCCGTCGGGGCGACCGCCCCGGTCTCCCGTGCCCGGTCCGCCGCCCGGCCGCCCGGCCGTTGCCCCGCGACACCCGCGACAGGGCAGGCCCCGGCCCCGGGGAGGGCACTGCCCCCGGCCCCCCGGCCGCCCGCCGTACTCCGGTGCGTGGTGCTGCGCTGCTGACGGTGCCGCGCGGCCAGGCCCGGTGGGTCCGGCCGCGTCAGCGGACCGCAGACCGCCGCTCCGGCCCCCACCGAAGGGCCGCGGCGCGTCCCCCTTCCCACACCCGAGGTGCACCGTCATGCCCATCGACCCCTTCGCCGCCCTGAACGCCATGCTGCGCGCCGACGCCGCGCGGGCCGCCGACTTCGCCGAGAAGCGGGCCGGCTCGCAGAAGCAGCAGCCCGCCGACGACAGCGGCAAGCGCGACGAACCGGAACCCCGGTCCGAACCCGGCCCCGCCCTGGCCCGCGGCCGCGACAACGGTAGGTCCTGACCCCGGGGCCGGCCGGGGCCCGCCCCCGGCCGGCCCGCGGCGGCCCGGACACGACCCGGCGACCACCCCGGTGGCATTACCTCCTGCGTAATCGACCCGGTCGGGCCCCCGGCGGCAGTCTTCTCCTACCGGAACCGGGCGGCGCACTCCGCCCGGGCGCCGGGAGAAGAAACCCGGCCCGATGGCCGTCCGCCGCTGATGGAGGCTGATCCCCATGACCGCAACCGCTCTGCTCGCCGGCCTCGCCCGCACCGAGAACACCACCGCAATGCTCCGCCGGTTCCTCGCCGCCGACGCCGTCGTCACCGGCGCCAACGGGCTGGTCTACGTGGCTGCTTCGGGCCCGGTGGGGCGGCTGCTCGGCGTCGACAGCGGCCTGCTGCTGGGGCTCGGCATCTTCCTCGTCGCCTATGCCGTCGGCGTCGCGCTCATCGGCTCCCGGCCGCAGCCCGCCCCGGCCGCCGTGAAGGCCGTCGTCGACGCCAACATCGTCTGGGCCGTCGTCAGCCTGCTCTCGGTCGTCCTCTGGTTCGACCCCACCGCCGCCGGAGCCGTGTGGATCCCGATGCAGGCCATGACGGTCGCCGGGTTCGCCGCCGTCCAGTGGTCCGCCCTCCGGTCCGGCGTCGCCCACCGCTGAAGTACCGGCCCCCGGGCCGCCGTTCCACCCCCCACCCCCCGCTGCCCGGTTCCGGATCAGGAACCGGGCAGCGGCGCGTGCTCAGACCAGCGACCGGAGGTAGGCGACCGTCTCCGGATCGGCCGGAAGGAACGTTTCGATCGCCAGCTCCGACACGGTCACGTCCATGGGCGTGTTGAACGTGGAGATCGACGAGACCAGGGACAGGACATGCCCCTCGTGCTCGATGACCATCGGCAGCGCGAAGTACGGGTACGGGGGCTGCTCCTCGGCCTCCGCCCCGTCCCCCGGGCCCTCGGGCACCGGATAGGCGGACACCTCCTCGTACAGCTTCCGCAGTTCCTCCGAGCGGACCAGCGCGAGCTGCCGCTCCATCTGGTGGCGCAGATGGTGCCGCCACTCCCGCAGATTGCGGATCCGCGGCGCGAGCCCCTCCGGATGCAGGGTGATGCGCATCCCGTTCAGCGGCGGTGCCAGCAGATGGGGCGCGATCCCTTCGAGCAGCCGGGTCATGCCGAGATTCGCCGCGACGACGTTGTACAGACCGTCGACGACCACCGCCGGATAGGGGTCGTAGCCGTGCAGAAGCTGCTGGATGCCCTCCATCAGCGCCCCCATCGACGGATCGTCGAGGGACGTCTCCGGGAAGCGGGGCGCGTAGCCGCCCGCCAGCAGCAGCGCGTTCTGTTCCCTGACGGGGACGTCGAGGTGCTCGGCGAGCCGGAGGATCATCTCCTCGCTGGGGCGGGAGCGCCCGGTCTCGATGAAGCTGATGTGACGGGCCGAGGAATCGGCGCGCAGGGCCAGGTCGAGCTGGCTCACCCCGCGGCGCTCACGCCATCCGCGGAGCAGCGGACCGACACCCGGGGCAGTCACGAGAGTTGTCATAGCCGAGACGGTAATACGCCTCGCGGGGCGGGCGCCGCCGCACCTGGGGCGGGAGGCCCGAGGCCGACCGGCCGGGTCAGTGGGGCCGATGGTGTCCGAGGGAGGTCCGGATCCGTTCGGCAAGGCCGGTACCCGGGGCCGCCGGACGTGTTCCGTCCAGCCATCCGCGCAGATGGGAGCCGAGTTCCAGACCGAAGGTCTCCGCCTCGGACTCCTCCCGCTGCCGGAAGTCGGTCCGCGCGGCCAGACTCTGCACGGCGGAGTGCGCGACGCCCGCGCCCGCCGGGACGTCAGCGGTCACCGGAAGGCGGGCGGGAACGGTGACCACCCCTCCGGCCCGCACCTGCGGCCTGCCGGGATCCGGATCCGGATCCCGGAGCGGTCCGGACGCAGGTTCGGCCGGATGCCGCACACCGTGCCCGGCCATCATGTGCCAGACCTCGTGACCGAATATCACCAGCTGATGAAGCGGATGGGTGTTCGTCTGGACGCAGATGACGTCCCGGTCGCCCAGGTCGAGATAGAGCCCGCTCGCCGTACCCGGCGGGAACTCCACCAGCCGCAGCACCACCGGCCGTCCCCGGCGCTCGCCCAGCCGGTCGCAGAGGGCGTCGAACAGCTCCTCGGCCCCTTCGGGGCGGGCCCGTTCGAGGGTACGGGCCAGATCGTCACGGAGCTCACGCATCGCACTCCGGGTGCTCTTGCTGCCCACGGGGCTCCCTCCGCTCGACGACCGTGGCGATCGGCGGCGGCCCTCGGCGCGGTCCGCCGGGTCCGCCGGGGTTCCGGCAGCACACCGTACCCACGGTTTCGCACACACGTACCGGATCCCGGGCGGGTTGCAAATTTTTTGGACAAGGTTCTTGCACAATCTGCCAGGTCAACACCGGAGAGTCGGCCGGGGAAACGGATCGTGGCCCACAGCCCACAGCCCACAGCCCACAGCCCACAGCCCGCAGCCCGCAGCCCGCGCCCGCCGCACCCGGCGGACCGGACGCATCCCCACCGCAGTCCACCCACAGGAGTCGGCCCCGGGTGCGCGCCCGCCCGCCCCGGGGCACGATGACCGCATGCTGCTGGCACGGCTCGCCGAAGCGTCTCGGGCGGTGGCCGACGCCTCCGCGCGGTCACGGAAGACCGCCCTGCTCGCCGAGGTGTTCGCGGAGACCGAACCCGCCGAGGCCGCCCTGGTCATCGCCTATCTGTCCGGACGGCTGCCCCAGGGCCGGATCGGAGTCGGCTGGAACGCCCTCAAGGCCCCGCCGCCGCCCGCCGCGGCCCCGGCTCTGACGGTCACGGCCACCGACCGGGCACTGACCGCGCTCGCCGCCGTCGCCGGACCCGGTTCGCGGGCCGCCCGCGCCCGGGCCCTCGACGCCCTGCTGGGCGCCGCGACCGCCGCCGAACAGGCCTTCCTGACCGGGCTGCTCCTCGGGGAGGTCCGGCAGGGCGCGCTGGACGCGATCGCCCTGGAGGCGGTCGCCCGGACCACCGGGGCCGAGCCCGGCGCCGTCCGCCGGGCCGTGATGCTCGACGGCTCGCTGCCGCGGGTCGCCGCCGCGCTGCTCTCCGACGGACCCGCCGCGCTGGGCCGGTTCGGGCTGCGCGTCGGCCGTCCGGTACTGCCGATGCTGGCGCACACCGCCGCCTCCGTGACCGAGGCCGTGACCGCCCTCGGCGCCCCCTGCGCGGTCGAGGAGAAGCTCGACGGCATCCGCGTCCAGGTGCACCGCGACGGCGACACGGTACGGGTCTTCACCCGCTCCCTGGACGACATCACCGACCGGCTGCCCGAGGTCGTCGCCGTGGCCCGGGCCGCGTCCGGCGACCGGTTCGTCCTCGACGGCGAAGTCATCGCCGTGGACGGGACCGGCCGCCCCGTGTCCTTCCAGCGGATCGCCTCCCGGGTCGGCTCCCGCGCCGATGTGACCGCGGCCCGGGCCGCGCTGCCGGTCACCCCGGTCTTCTTCGACGTCCTCGCCGCGGACGGCGAGGAGACCCTCGACCTCCCCGGGGCCGAACGCCACGCCGTACTCGCCGGGCTGCTCGCCGAACCGCTGCGGGTACGCCGCCTGGTGCTCCCCGACCCCGCCGACCCCGGCGGGCTCGCCGCCGCCGAGTCGTTCCTCGCGGACACGCTGGCCCGCGGCCACGAGGGCGTCCTGGTGAAGGCGCTCGACGCACCGTACGCCGCCGGACGGCGCGGCCGCTCCTGGCTCAAGGTGAAACCGGTCCACACCCTCGACCTGGTGGTCCTGGCGGCCGAACGGGGCCACGGCCGCCGCACCGGGCTGCTCTCCAACCTCCACCTCGGCGCCCGGGCCGACGACGGCACCTTCGTGATGCTCGGCAAGACCTTCAAGGGCCTCAGCGACGAAGTGCTGCGCCGGCAGACCCGGGAGCTCGGCGCCCTGGCGGTCGCGGACGACGGATTCACCGTACGGGTCAGGCCCGAGCTGGTCGTGGAGATCGCGTACGACGGCGTCCAGCGTTCGCCGCGCTACCCGGCCGGGGTCACGCTGCGGTTCGCCCGGGTCGTCCGCTACCGGCCCGACAAAACCGCGGCCGAAGCCGATACGGTCGCCCGGGTCCTCGACGAGTACCGCTCACGGAACCCCGGCGACACCCCCTGACCGGCCGCCGCCCCGCTCAGTTTCCGCCGCCCCACTCCCGCCGGGCGAACGCGGCGAAATCGCGCGGCTCCCGGCCCAGGACCTCCCGGACACCGTCCGTCGTGCTCGCGTTGTGCCCGTCCAGCAGCGTCCCGAACAGCTCGGTCAGCCAGGCCGCCTCCGCCGGCGGGAGTCCCGACGCCTCAAGACCCGCCCGGTACTCGTCCCCCGACACCGGGATATAGCGGATCTCGCGCCCGGCCGCCCGGGAGATCTCCGCGGCCGCCTCGGCGAAGGTGACCACCCGCGGACCGGTGATCTCGTAGGTGCGGCCCGCGTGCCGCTCGTCGGTGAGCGTGGCGACCAGCACGTCCGCGAGGTCCTCGGCGTCCACGAAGGGTTCCCCGGTGTCCCCGGCCGGGAAGGCGATCTCGCCCTGTTCCAGCCCCTCCCCGAGCCACCCCTCGCTGAAGTTCTGCGCGAAGAACGCCCCGCGGACCACCGTGACCGGTACGCCCGCGTCGGCGAGCGCGCCCTCCGAGAAGACCGCCTCCGGCTCGCCGCGTCCGGAGAGCAGCACCAGCCTGCGGACCCCGGCCGCGGCGGCCTCCCGTCCGAAGGCGCGCATCGCCGCGATCGCGCCGGGCGCCGCGAGATCGGGGAAGTAGTTCACATAGGCCAGGTCGGCGCCCTTGAGCGCGGGGGCCCAGGTGTCCGGGGCCTCCCAGTCGAAGACGGTCTCCCCGGTGCGCGAGCCCGCCCGGACCCGCAGGCCCGCCGCGGTCAGCCGCTCCACGACCCGCCGTCCGGTCTTCCCGGTCGCCGCCGTCACCAGCACGGTCACCGGCCCGGACCCCGCCGCGTGCTCGGCATCTGTTACGTCCTTCGTGTCCTTCGTGTCCTTCGTGTTCGCCGTGCCGGTCCGGTGTTCTGTCGCGTTCTGTTCCGTCATGCCTCAAGGTTCACAGCAGGGCGCTGGACTCTCCATGCGCCACAGGCTCAGCCCCATACGCGGTCGTCTACGCTGCACCGTATGGATGTACTCGGCGGTCTGCTCGACGGCCCCCGTGCCCGGGGCGCGTTCCTGCTGCGCATGGTGATGGAGCCGCCGTGGTCCGTCCGGGTCGAGGACCGGGCGCCCCTGTCCCTGATGTGCATGACCGAGGGCGAAGCGTGGCTCGTTCCCGACCGGGGGGAGCCGGTGCTGATGCGGCCCGGCGACGTCGCCATCGCCCGCGGCCCCGACCCGTACACCATCGCCGACGATCCCGGGAGCCCGCCGCAGGCACTGGTCGCCCCCGGCGGGATCTGCCGCACGCTGAACGGCGAACCGCTCGGGCAGTCGCTGCTCCACGGGGTACGGACCTGGGGCAACGACCCCGAGGGCTCGGTCGTGATGCAGGTCGGCACCTATCTGATGGAGGGCGAGGTCAGCGGGCGGCTGCTGGACGCACTCCCGCCGCTGGTGCACCTCCGCGCCGGGGAGTGGGCCTGCCCCCTGCTCCCGGTGCTGGAGGACGAGATCGCCAAGGACGAGCCGGGGCAGAGCGTGATGCTCGACCGCATCCTGGACCTGGTGCTGGTGGTGGCACTGCGCTCCTGGTTCTCCCGGCCCGAGTCCAGCGCCCCGGCCTGGTACCGGGCCATGGGCGATCCCGTCACCGGCCCCGTGCTCCGGCTGATGCAGGACGAACCCGCCCGCCCCTGGACCGTGGCGTCCCTCGCCGCCGGGGCGGGGGTGTCCCGCGCCGCGCTGGCCCGGCGCTTCCACGATCTGGTGGGGGAGCCCCCGATGGCGTACCTCACCCGCTGGCGGCTGGACCTCGCGGCCGATCTGCTCCGGGAGACGGACGCGACGGTCGAGTCGATCGCCCGCAGGGTCGGCTACAGCGGCGGTTTCGCGCTGAGCGCCGCCTTCAAACGCGTCCGGGGCATCAGCCCGCAGGAGCACCGCACCCGACGCGGCTACGAAGCCGACGCCCTCGCGGATACCGCCGGCGGTGCCGGTGCCGGTGCCGGTGCGCTCGCCGTTTTGCCGGAGCCGCAAGAAATCTCGCACTGACGGCCCCGCCGGGTCACCCTGTGGCCATGACCCGTCACCATGATCACCACGCTGCCCCCGCCGACCGTACCCACTCCCACTCCCACGGCGGCCACGAGATGGACTGGGAGCAGATGGCGCCCCTGCTGGAGCGCGGCGCCGAACTCCACAGCACCCTCTACCGCGACGCCGCGCACTGGCTCGCCGCGCAGATCCCGGCCGCCGCGGTCCGCCGGGTCCTGGACGTCGGCAGCGGCCCCGGAGTGCTCACGGTCCTGCTGGCCGAGGTGTTCCCGTACGCCGAAGTGGTCGCCGTCGACGCCACCCCCGAACTGCTCGACCGGGCCGCCGACCGGGCCGCTCGTGCGGGCCTCGGCGACCGGTTCCGGGCCGTGCGCGCCGAACTCCCCGGCGACCTCGGCGCCCTGGGCACCGCCGATCTGATCTGGGCGGGCGATGCGGTCCACCACATCGGAGACCAGCGCGCGATGCTCGACGGTCTGGCGGGGCTGCTGCGGCCCGGCGGGCTGCTCGCGCTCGTCGAGGGCGGACTGCCCACCCGCCATCTGCCGCGCGACATCGGCATCGGGCGGCCCGGTCTGGAAGCCCGTATCGACGCCGTGCAGAGCGACTGGTTCAGCCGGATGCGGGCCGAGCTGCCCGGCGCCAAGGAGGAGGTCGAGGACTGGCGGGCGCTGCTCACCGCGGCCGGACTGGCCGACACCGCCACCCGTTCGTTCCTCCTGGACCTGCCCGCTCCGCTGCCGGAAGCCGCCCGGGAGCATGTGACGGCGGTCTTCACCCGGCGCCGGGAGTCCGCCGACGGGCTGCTCGCGGACGACGACATCGCCGCACTCGACCGCCTCCTCGACCCGGCGGACCCGCAGTCGCTGGCCCGCCGCCCGGACCTCCATCTGCTCACCGCGCGCACCGTGCACACCGGCCGCCGCGCCTGAGCACCTCCCGGCCGGTCCGGCTCCGCCGGACCGGCCGGGACGGGCGCCTCAGCCGCAGGGCTCCAGCCGCCACTGCTGATGCGCCCCGTCCGTGTCCTCCCACTGCTGGACCCGGGCCCCCGGCTCCTTGCTGCCGTCGGCCACCTCCAGCAGCAGCCCGCTGACAAAGCTGACCACGGCATACGTACCGGGCGCGTCCACCAGCGATTCGATGACCCACTCCTGGGCGCCGAAGTTGTTGGGCCGCCACTGCTGGATACGGGCGCCGTTCTCGGTGGAGGCGTCGGCGACGTCCAGCCGTTTGCCGCTGGAGACGCTCACGAAGTGGTAGAGCCCGCTGCCGTTCGGCACCGGTTCGATCTGCCACTGCTGGACCGCCTCACCGGTCTCCCGCGCCTGCTGTACGACCGCGCCGCTGCTCTTGACGCCGCCGTACACCTCCAGGACCAGCCCACTGGCGATATTGCGCACCAGATAGCGGCCCGGTGTGAAAGCCCCGCTCACCGTTCCGTACTCCCCGTTCTCCTCGTACGCGGCGACGTTATCGGATCTCGAAGATCTCGAAGATCTCGTCGTCTGCGTCGCCTGTGTCGTCTGCGATCCGATGAACGATCGTACGAGAAGCCGGGCGCCCCGCCGGGCGCGCGCCCAGGGACCCCTTCAGCCGAAGTCCGCCGGGTCCGGGCCCAGCCGCCGCCCCTCGTCCAGCGCCGCGAAGGCCGCCAGATCGTCGGAGTCCAGTGCGAAGTCGAAGACGTCGATGTTCTCCCGGATCCGGGAGGGCGTCACGGACTTCGGGATGACGACGTTCCCCGACTGCAGATGCCAGCGGAGGACCACCTGCGCGGGCGTACGGTCGTGCTTGCGGGCCACCGCGGCCACCGTGGGCACCTCCAGCAGCCCCCGGCCCTGGCCCAGCGGGGACCAGGCCTCGGTGACGATGCCGTGCCGCCGGTGCGCGGCCCGCGACTCCGCCTGCTGGAACTGGGGGTGCAGTTCGATCTGGTTGACCGCGGGAACGACGGAAGTCTCCGCGGTGAGCCGGTCCAGATGCCCCGGCAGGAAGTTCGACACGCCGACGGCGCGGGCCCGGCCGTCGGACAGGATCTTCTCGAAGGCGCGCCAGGTGTCGACGTACAGGTCCCGCCGCGGTACGGGCCAGTGCATCAGATACAGGTCGACGTAGTCCGTGCCGAGGCGGGCGAGTGAGGCGTCGAAGGCGCGCAGCGCCTTGTCGTACCCGTGGTCGCTGTTCCACAGCTTGGTGGTGAGGAACAGCTCCTCGCGGGGGATGCCCGATGCGGCGACGGCCCGGCCGGTGCCGGTCTCGTTCTCGTACGCGGCGGCGGTGTCGATGCTGCGGTAGCCGGCCTCCAGGGCCGTGGAGACCGCCTGTACCGCCTCGTCGTCGGAGACCTGCCAGACGCCGAAGCCGAGCTGCGGCATGGCGACGCCGTTGTTGAGGGTGAGGGAGGGGACCTTGCTCACGGGGGATGCGTCCTTCTGTTCGGCAGCTGTACGGGGGCAGGCACCCGGGACGGCTCCCCGGTGCGCCGGGGCGCCGTCGGACGGACGCCTGCCTCCATGAAAAGCCGTCGGAACCGATCGGGCATCCCCGACCCCCCCGTGGCCGGGTCCGGCCCAAGACCCGCCGGTCAGGCGAACGCGGGCATGATCCTGTCGTGGATCAGCCGCAGCTGCTCCTGCGCCCCCGGCACCTGCGGCAGGTCCCGCTCGGTGAAGGCCTTCACCAGGGTCCGGTCCGTCACCCCGCAGATCAGGTGGTTGACCCCGGCCACCGCGATCTCGTCACGGATCTTCTCGACGCACTCCTCGGGCGTCCCCGACACCGACAGCCGCTCGGTGACCTCGGGCGTCGTCAGCTCGATGCCCCGGGCCAGATCGCCCGCCCGGACGGCGTCCACGACCGGCTTCACCTCCGCCGGGTCCACCCCGTTGCGCAGCAGCTGCTCGTCGGACATCGACGACGCGTAGATCCCGACCATGCTGCGGGCCGCCTCCCGGGCCGCAGCCGAGTCCTCCGCCGTGGCCAAGACCACCCAGGCCCCGATGTCCAGCGACTCCACGTCCTTGCCCGCCCGCTCGGCACCGATCCGCAGATGCCGGACCATGTACTCGTACGCCTCCCGCGTATAGCTCAGCGCATGGTGGCAGCCGTCCGAGAACTCCCCGGCCGCCTCGAAGGTGCGCGGCCCGCGCATCCCCCCGAGCTTCAGCGGCACCCGCTCCTGCACCGGCTTGGCGAAGGTGAACAGCCCGTCGTACGTGTAGAACTCGCCGTCGAAGGTGATGGCCCCCTCGTCCAGGAGGGTCCGCACCACATGCAGGGCCTCCTTGGTGCGGGAGAGCGGCTTCATCCCCGCGGGGTTGATCCGGTACTGCTCCAGCAGGCCCGTGTTCCCGCTGGACAGCACGGCTTCGGCCCGTCCGCCCGATACCTCGTCCAGGGTGGCCAGCGCCTGCGCCACATGCGTCGGCTCGCGCAGCAGCACCGGGGAGACGCTGGGGCCCAGCCTGATCGACCGGGTCCGGCTCGCCGCCGCGGCGAACAGCACCCACAGATCCTTGTGCCAGGTCTCGTCCGCCGCGTAACAGGCGTAGAACCCCAGCTCGTCCGCGAGTTCGATGGTCTCGATGGTCTCCGCGACAGGGTGGTCGGGGAGTAACGCGTAACTGAATTTCATGCGGGCATTGTGGGGCACAGGGGTCCCGCTGCCGCCCGCCACGGCGATTTCAGGACGGATTTCCCACCTGTCTCACCCGGCGCCCGGGCCTCACCGGTACAGCGCCTCCACCTCCGCCGCATAAGCCTCTTCGATCGCCCGCCGCTTCAGCTTCAGGGACGGGGTGAGCAGCCCGTGCTCCTCCGTGAAGGGATGCGCCAGTATCCGGAACGTACGGATCGACTCCGCCTGCGACACCTGCGCGTTCGCCTGCACCACCGCCCGCCGGATCTCCGTCTCCAGCTCCGGGTCGCGCACCAGCTCACCGGGTGCCAGCGCGGGCCGGCGGAGCATCGCCAGCCAGTGGTCCACCGCCTCCTGGTCCACGGTGACCAGAGCCGCCACGAACGGCCGGTCGTCGCCGACCACCAGACACTGCGCCACCAGCGGATGCGAACACACCCGCTGCTCCAGCGGCACCGGCGAGACGCTCTTTCCGCCGGAGGTCACCAGGACCTCCTTCTTCCGCCCCACGATGGTGAGATAGCCGTCCTCGTCCAGCGCGCCGAGATCGCCCGTGGCCAGCCAGCCGTCGTGGAGGACATCGGCGGTGGCCGCCGGGTCGGAGTGGTATCCGGCGAAGACCTGCGGTCCGTGCAGCCAGACCTCGCCGTCCTCCGCGATATGGACGGTCGTTCCCGGTACGGGCGGTCCGACCGTGCCGAACTTGGTCCGGCCGGGCGGATTACCGGTCGCCGCGCCCGCGGTCTCGGTCAGCCCGTACCCCTCCATGACGGTGATGCCCGCGCCCTCGAAGAAGAGCCCGAGCCGCCGGTCCATGGCCGAGCCGCCGGACATGGCGTGCCGCATCCGGCCCCCGAACAGCTCCCGTACCCGCGAGTAGACCGTCCGGTCGAACAACTGGTGCTGCACCCGCATCGCCGCCGACGGGCCCGGCCCCCGGCCGAACGCCCGCTGCTCCACCGCCTCCGCGTACCGTACGGCCGCCTCCGCCGCCTTCTCGAAGCTCCCCGCCTTGCCGTCCCGCTCCGCCGTCCGCCGCACCTCGGCGTAGATCTTCTCGAAGACGTACGGCACGGCCAGGACGAACGTGGGCCGGAAGGACGCCAGATCCGCCAGCAGCTCATCGCCCGCGACCGCGGGCTGGTGGGCGAGCCGCACCCCGCTCCGGACCGCCGCGATCTGCACCATCCGCCCGTACACATGCGCCAGCGGCAGGAACAGCAGTGTCGAAGCGTCCTCGCCGGGCCGGCCGCGCAGCGCCGCCTCCCAGTGCTCGTTCAGCGTGTCGCACTCGAACATCAGATGGGCATGGGTCAGGACGCAGCCCCGGGGGCGGCCCGAAGTGCCCGAGGTGTAGACGACGGTCGCCGTGGAATCGGGGGTCACGGCGCGCCGGTGCCGGTGCACCACCTCGTCGTCGATGCGCTCACCGGCCGCCATCAGACCGTCGACCGCGCCCGCGTCGAGCTGCCACAGGCGTTTGAGCAGCGGCAGCCCGCCGATCAGCGAGCCCACGGTCATGGCGTGGTCCTCGTGCTCCACCAGAGCGGCGGACACCTCGGCGTCCTGGAGCATCCAGAACACCTGCTCCCGCGAGGACGTCGGGTACACCGGGACGGAGTGGGCGCCGACCGTCCACAGGGCGAAGTCGAAGAGGGTCCACTCGTAGCGGGTACGGCACATCAGCGCGACCCGGTCGCCGAACCGGACCCCGTCGGCTATCAGGCCCTTGGCGAGGGCGAGGACCTCGTCCCGGAAGCGTGCCGAGGTCACCTCCTCCCAGTCGCCGCTCGCGCCTCTGCGGCTGAGGGCGACCCGTTCCGGGAACCGTCCGGCGCGGTGGAACACCGCGTCGGCCAGTCCGCCGACGAGAGGGGGCGCGTCCAGCGGGGGGACAGTGAACTCGCGCAATGGCCTGCTCCTTGTGGCGCTCCGCACAGCGCGCGCGACGCTACCCCACGGGGAAGCCCCGCGGGACACCGTTGCCGAACAATTGGAGGAATGGCCACGCAGGGCGATGAACAGCATCGCCACAGGTCAGAGGCGCCGAGGGGAGGAAATGCGGAGGCCGGCCCCCGGAACCGGGGCAGGGCGGGGGGCCCGTGGAGTCGGATCTCCATGAAATCCGACCCGTCAGGACACTTCTGTTTTGCCGAACTTTACCTCCCGTTGGGGCGCACAACGGCATATAAGACGGCGCGTGGAGCGGCGCGCACGCCCGGCGCGGGGGCGCTTCCGAGCGGAGTCCGTGGCCTCAGGCGTCCGCGCCGTCCGGCGCCGCGCTCTCGGCGACCGCGACCGGGAGCGCGCCCGCGACGGCGATGCGCTCCGCGCCCGCGTACACGTTCATGTTCGGGCCGCGCAGAAAACCCACCAGCGTCAGCCCCGACTCCGCCGCCAGGTCCACGGCGAGCGACGACGGCGCCGACACCGCCGCCAGCACCGGAATCCCCGCCATCACGGCCTTCTGGACCAGCTCGAAGGAGGCCCGGCCGGAGACCAGGAGCACGGCACGCGACAGCGGCAGACCGCCGTTCTGCACCGCCCGGCCGATCAGCTTGTCGACCGCGTTGTGCCGCCCCACGTCCTCCCGTACGTCCAGCAGCTCACCGCTCTCCGAGAAGAGGGCCGCCGCATGCAGTCCGCCGGTACGGTCGAACACCCGCTGCGCGGCCCGCAGCCGGTCCGGGAGCCCGGCGAGCAGCTCGGGCGTCAGCCGCAGCCCGGGGGAGTCGGCGACGGGGAAGCGGGTCCGGGTGCGTACGGCGTCCAGGCTGGCCTTGCCGCACAGCCCGCACGAGGACGTGGTGTACACCTTGCGCCGCAGATCGGTCTCGGGCTCGGGAACGCCCGGCGCGAGCTTCACATCGACCACGTTGTAGGTGTTCACGCCCTCGGCGGTCGCCCCCGCGCAGTACAGGATCTGCCGGATGTCGTCGGCCGCCCCGATCACTCCCTCGCTGACCAGGAAACCGGTGGCGAGGGCGAAGTCGTCGCCCGGGGTGCGCATGGTGATCGCCAGCGGTTCGCCGTTGAGCCGGATCTCCAGCGGTTCCTCGACGACCAGGGTGTCCGGGCGGTCGGACACCGCGCCGTCCCTGATCCGGAGGGTGCGGCGGCGCTCGGTCACCCGTCCCATCGGTGATCACATCCCGTTCTTCGGCTGCGCCGCCCGGTGGCGTACGGCCCGGTCGGGCCGTACGGCGGCGGACCCATTCTCCGGCACCGCCGACGGCTCGCCGTGCCGTTCCCCGCGCCCGTTCCGAGCCCGTTCCACGGCCGCCGGGAGGGCGTCGGAAGGGCGTCGGGAGGGCGTCCCACGCCTTCCCGGCGTACCCCCATGCCACACCGGCCCCCTCGGCTCCACCGGAAAGCTACAGAAAACAGGGGGCGAATCCTGTTGGGTCACCCGCCGTCGTACCAGGTGGTAGCCGCGAACACTGGGGAGTTCGTACGTCCGCGGAAAGGGAACCCGGCCATGATCGGATCGCGTATCACGTCACTGGGGCACTACCAGCCGGCGTCCGTCCTGACCAATGCGGACCTCGAAGCCCTGGTGGACACCAGCGACGAGTGGATCCGCTCCCGGGTCGGCATCCGTACCCGGCACCGGGCCGCCGCCGACGAGCCGGTGGACGAGCTGGCGGCGCACGCCGCGGCGAAGGCCCTCGCCGGAGCCGGGCTGACCCCCGGCGATATCGACCTCGTCCTGGTCGCGACCTCCACGGCGATCGACCGCTCCCCGAACACCGCGGCCCGGGTCGCGGCCCGGCTCGGCATGGGCTCGCCCGCCGTGATGGACCTCAATGTGGTCTGCGCCGGTTTCACCCACGCCCTGGCCACCGCCGACCACGCGGTCCGCGCCGGCTCGGCCCGCCGGGCCCTGGTCATCGGCGCCGACGAGATGACCGCGATCACGGACTGGACCGACCGCACGACCTGCGTGCTCACCGGCGACGGCGCGGGCGCGGCGGTCGTCGAGGCGGCCGAGTACGAGGGCCACGACGAGGCGTCGGCTCCCGGTATCGGGCCGGTGGTCTGGGGCTCGGTGCCCGAGATGGGCCATGCCGTACGGATCGAAGGCACGCCGCCCCGATTCGCCCAGGAGGGGCAGACCGTCTACCGCTGGGCCACCACCCAGCTCCCGCCCATCGCCCGCTCGGTCTGCGAGCGCGGCGGCGTGGACCCGGCCGATCTCGCGGCGGTCGTCCTCCACCAGGCCAATCTGCGGATCATCGAACCCCTGGCCCGGCGGATCGGCGCGGTGAACGCGGTGATCGCCCAGGACGTCGTCGAATCGGGCAACACCTCGGCCGCGTCGATCCCGATGGCGTTCTCCAAGCTCGTCGAGCGCGGCGAGATCCCGAAGGGCGCCCCGGTCCTCCTCTTCGGCTTCGGCGGCAACCTCTCGTACGCGGGCCAGATCGTCCGCTGCCCCTGAGCACGGGCCCGGCCCCCCGGGGCCGATTCGCCGGAGCGCATGCCGGACCCGGCCGGGCCCGGCACACTGGGCGCATGGCGGCGATTCGGAGCGCGGGGCTGGTGCTGTACCGCGAGCGCGACGGCGGGACCGAGGTCCTCATCGGGCATATGGGCGGTCCGCTCTGGGCGGGCAAGGACGAACACGCCTGGTCGTTCCCGAAGGGGCAGTACGGCGACGACGAGACGCCCGAGGCCGCGGCCAGGCGCGAGTTCGAGGAGGAGCTGGGGCTCGCCCCGCCGGAGGGGCCGTGGCAGCCCCTGGGCGAGGAGCGCCAGCCGAACGGGAAGCTCGTCACGCTCTGGGCACTCGCGGGTGATCTCGACCCCGGTCTGGTGGTCCCGGGGCTCTTCCGGATGGAGTGGCCCCCGCGCTCGGGCCGGATCCAGGAGTTCCCGGAAATCGACCGGGTGGCCTGGACGGACCTGCCGACGGCCCGACGGCTGCTGGTCAAGGGGCAGGTCGTATTCCTCGACAAGCTGGCCGCACTGACGGCCGACGGCGCGGACCGCACATAGGCCCGGTCACGGGCGGATCCCCTTCTTGTCGGCGATCGTCCTCGCACCACCCCATCTTTGTCCAGACTGTGGAAGAAGTTGTCATAGAACTCTGCGCAAGTTCTTCCCCCTCGGGGAAAGCGCTGCTACGTTCCCCTCGAAAGCCTGATCAGACACGAGGTGTCCCCACGCCGACGGCCGGGGGAGGGGAGGGGAAATGAGACGCATGACCGCTCGACCCGCGAACGCGCACCAGGCGCGGCTGCTCAAGCTGCTGCGTGACGGGGGACCCAGCTCCCGGGCCCAGCTCGGCGATCTCGTGGACCTCTCCCGTTCCAAACTGGCCGTCGAGGTCGACAAACTGCTGGAGACCGGGCTGGTCGTCGCGGACGGTCTGGCCGCGTCCCGCGGCGGGCGGCGCTCCCACAACATCCGGCTCGCCCCCGAACTCCGCTTCCTCGGCGTCGACATCGGCGCCACCTCCGTCGACGTCGCGGTCACCAACGCCGAACTGGAAGTGCTCGGACACCTCAACCACCCGATGGACGTCCGCGAAGGACCCGTCGCGGTCTTCGAGCAGGTCCTCGCGATGGCCGCCAAGCTGAAGGCGACCGGACTCGCCGAGGGCTTCGACGGCGCGGGCATCGGCGTCCCGGGCCCGGTCCGCTATCCCGAGGGCGTCCCGGTCGCCCCGCCGATCATGCCCGGCTGGGACGGCTTCCCGGTCCGGGAGGCGCTCAGCCAGGACCTCGGCTGTCCCGTCATGGTCGACAACGACGTGAATCTGATGGCCATGGGCGAACAGCACGCCGGAGTGGCCCGTTCGGTCGCGGACTTCCTCTGCGTCAAGATCGGTACGGGTATCGGCTGCGGCATCGTCGTCGGCAGCCAGGTCTACCGCGGTACGACCGGCAGCGCCGGGGACATCGGCCATATCCAGGTCGACCCCTACGGCCGGGCCTGCGCCTGCGGCAACAAGGGCTGTCTTGAGGCCCACTTCAGCGGGGCGGCACTGGCCCGTGACGCCGAGGAGGCGGCCCGGTCCGGACGCTCGCCCGAACTGGCCGAACGGCTCGCGGCGGCAGGCAGACTGACCGCCGCGGACGTCTCGGCCGCCGCGTCCGCCGGGGACACCGCCGCACTGGAACTGATCCGCGAAGGCGGAAACCGCGTCGGCCAGGTCGTCGCCGGTCTCGTCAGCTTCTTCAATCCGGGTCTGGTGGTGATCGGCGGCGGGGTCACCGGCCTCGGTCATACGCTGCTGGCCGCCGTCCGGACCCAGGTCTACCGCCAGTCGCTCCCGCTGGCCACCGGAAACCTGCCCATCGTCCTGGGCGAACTGGGCGCGGTCGCCGGGGTCATCGGCGCCGCCCGGCTCATCAGCGACCACCTGTTCTCGCCGGCCTGACAGAGCCGGCGGCACCACCGCACCACCGCACGCACCACCGAGCACCACCGCACCACTCGTAACAAGAAGACACGGCCGCACTGCCGAGTACCACCGGCACCATCCGGTACGAGGCAGGGCCGTACCGCCCGGCACCAACCGCACCAACCGCACCATCCGGCACGACGCACGACGCACGACGCACCGTTCCGTCACCCTCACCCACTCACCCTCACCCTCACCCACCGATCCGCCACACACCCCGCGCGCACCACCGGAACGCTCCGGCCGTGCCGTAGGTAACACGTGCCACCATGCGTACCACCACACGTGTCACCAGCCTTTCGACGCCCGGCACGGACCGCCGCGCGCCCCGTCTTCCGGCGCCGCGCCCACCCCGTTCACCAGCAGCACACCAGCAGCGCACACCATCAGCTCCCCCCACCCGTCACAGACGCCTGCCGTACCGCACCGCGCCTCCGCGCGCCCGCGGCCGAGTCCGCGGGCCCCGTCCGGCGTGCCGCCGGACGGCCGCACCCGCCGAGGGGAACAGCCATGGCACCAGAACCTCCCTTGCTCACCATGTCCGGCATCACCAAGTCGTTCCCCGGGGTCCGCGCGCTCGACGGCGTGGACCTGGAGGTCGCGGCCGGTGAGGTCCACTGCCTCCTCGGCCAGAACGGCGCGGGCAAGTCCACCCTGATCAAAGTGCTCGCCGGGGCCCACCAGCCCGACGACGGCACCATCACCTGGCGCGGCGAACCCGTCGCGCTGCGCTCTCCGATCGCCGCCATGCGGCTCGGTATCGCCACCATCTACCAGGAACTCGACCTGGTGGAGGGCCTGTCGGTGGCCGAGAACGTCCATCTCGGACACGAGCCCACCACCGCCGGGTTCGTCGTCCGCGCCGCCGCGGCCCGGTCCGCCACCGCCGCGCTGCTGCGGCGGCTCGGCCACCCCGAGATCGACCCGGCCCGGGCGGTCGGTGAACTCTCCGCCGCCCAGCAGCAGATCGTCTCCATGGCCCGGGCCCTCTCCCACGACGTACGGCTGATCGTGATGGACGAACCGTCGGCCGCCCTCGACCCGGACGAGGTCGACAACCTCTTCCGGATCGTCGCCGATCTGACCGGGGACGGGGTCGCCGTCGTCTATATCTCGCACCGGCTGGAGGAGATCCGCCGGATCGGGGACCGGGTCACCGTACTCAAGGACGGCCGGGCCGTGGCCCGCGGACTGCCCGCCGAGTCGACCCCGACGAACGAGGTCGTCTCCCTGATGACCGGCCGGAAGGTCGAGTACGTCTTCCCCGAGCGGCCCGCCGAACCCGCCCCGGCGTCCGGCGAACCGGTCCTGCGGGTGGAAGGGCTCACCCGCGCGGGCGAGTTCGCCCCCGTCGATCTGGAACTCCGCCCCGGGGAGATCGTCGGCCTCGCCGGGCTCGTCGGCTCCGGCCGCTCCGAGATCCTGGAGACGGTCTACGGGGCCCGCCGCCCCGACTCCGGCCGGGTGCTGGTCGAGGGCCGCCCGCTGCGGCCCGGCAGCGTCCGCGCCGCGGTCGCCGCCGGCATCGGGCTCGCCCCCGAGGAGCGCAAGGCGCAGGGCCTGCTGCTGACCGAATCCGTCACCCGTAACGTCTCGGTCTCCACGCTCTCCCGCTTCGCCCGCCTGGGCTGGATCGACCGGTCCGCCGAGCGCGCCGCGGCCCGCGCCGCGACCCGGGAGCTGTCCCTGCGCCCCGACAACCCAGACGCCGCCGTACGCACCCTCTCCGGCGGCAACCAGCAGAAGGCGGTCCTCGCCCGCTGGCTGCTGCGCGGCTGCAAGGTGCTGCTCCTGGACGAGCCCACCCGGGGCGTGGACGTCGGGGCCCGCGCGGAGCTGTACGCCGTGATCCGGCGGCTCGCCGACGAGGGGCTGGCCGTGCTCCTCGTCTCCAGTGAGGTGCCCGAGGTGCTGGGCCTCGCGGACCGGGTGCTGGTGCTGCGCGAGGGCAGCGTCGTGCACACGGCCGACGCCCGCGACCTCGACGAGCACCGCGTCCTCGACCTTGTGATGGAAGGGAACCCGACGGCATGACGCAGCCCGCATCCGCGGCGCGCCAGGACGCGCCCGGCCTGGTGAAGACACCGCCGCAGAAGGAACCGAAGGGGGCGGGCCCCGCCTTCGGGATGCGGCTCGACCTCCGCAATCTGTCGCTGCTCGGGGTGCTCGCCGCCCTGA
The DNA here is from genome assembly GCF_003932715.1 of Streptomyces tsukubensis. NCBI lineage: Bacteria > Bacillati > Actinomycetota > Actinomycetes > Kitasatosporales > Streptomycetaceae > Streptomyces > Streptomyces tsukubensis. The sequence continues at coordinate 6,874,477 of NZ_CP020700.1, forward strand.
TCGTGGTCGGCGGCTTCACCAAACCGGACGAGTTCCTCGCCGTCAGCAATCTCCAGCTGGTCCTCACCCAGGCGTCGATCATCGGGGTCGTCACCGTCGGCATGACGTTCGTCATCACCAGCGGCGGTATCGACCTGTCGGTCGGCGCGATGGTGGCCCTGGCGTCCGTCTGGGCCACCACCCTCGCCACCCAGGAGTACGGCTTCGCGGGCATCCTCTTCACCGCGATCGTCGTCGGCGTCGGCTGCGGACTGGTCAACGGGGTGCTGATCGCCTACGGCGGACTCGTCCCCTTCATCGCGACCATCGCGATGCTCGCCTCCGCCCGCGGTCTCGCCCTCCAGATCACCGACGGCAAGACCCAGATCGTCACCGTCGACTCCGTCCTCGACCTCGGAGTCAAGGACGCCTACGTCCTGGGCATCCCCCCGCTGGTGCTGATCTTCGCCGCGGTCGTCGTCATCGGCTGGCTGGTGCTGAACCGCACCACCTTCGGCCGCCGCACCTTCGCCGTCGGCGGCAACCCGGAGGCGGCCCGGCTCGCCGGGATCGACGTCCGCCGCCAGCGCCTCTACCTCTACGTCCTCTCCGGACTCTGCTGCGGTATCGCCGCCTTCATGCTGGTCGTGCTCTCCGGCTCCGGCCAGAACACCAACGGCAATCTGTACGAGCTGGACGCGATCGCCGCTGCCATCATCGGCGGCACCCTGCTCAGCGGGGGCCGCGGCACCATCGTCGGCTCCGTCCTCGGAGTCCTGATCTTCACCACGATCACCAATATCTTCGCCCTCAACAACCTGGAGACCGCGGTCCAGCAGATCGCCAAGGGCGCGATCATCGTCGTCGCGGTCCTGGTGCAGCACCACACGCTGCGCCGCCGCGGGGAGACCTGACCGGCCCCGCCCGGCCCCGTAACCACCGACCCGCCCGTCCACCCTCACCACCCGCCGAGCCGAAGGGTCCGATCGTCATGCCCGAAATCTCATCGACCTCCCGCAGAGGCCTCCTCCTCGGAACAGCAGCCCTCTCCGCCGGAGCCCTGATCACCGGCTGCACCAGCAACGAGCCCGAGAAGAAGGACTCCGCAGCCCCCGCCAACGCCCCCGTCGCCGACGGTGCCCCCGGCAAGGCCGTCACCATCGGCTTCGCCGGACCGCAGGCCGACCACGGCTGGCTCAACGCCATCAACGACAACGCCAAGCAGCGGGCGAAGAAGTACTCCGACGTCACCCTGGAGATCACCGAGGGGTCCAATGACACCGCCGCCCAGATCGGGCAGGTGCAGACCCTGATCAACAAGAAGGTCGACGTCCTCGTCATCCTCCCCGCCGACGGGAAGGCGCTGACCCAGGTCGGCCTCCAGGCCATGAAGGCCGGTATCCCGGTGATCAACCTGGACCGGATCTTCGCATCGCCGCAGGCCTACCGCTGCTGGATCGGCGGCGACAACTACGGCATGGGTCTGAACGCCGGGAACTACATCGGCGAACAGCTGAAGGACAAGCCGAACGCCAAGGTGATCGAACTGGCCGGGGTGGACAACCTCGAACTGACCAAACAGCGCACCCAGGGCTTCGACGACGCCCTGAAGAACTACCCCAACATCCGGAAGGTCGCCCGCCAGGCCGCCGACTTCACCGTCGAGTCCGGCCAGGCCAAGATGGCCCAGCTGCTCCAGGCCCAGTCGGAGTTCGACGCCCTCTGGAACCACGACGACGACCAGGGCGTCGGCGCCCTGCGGGCCATCGCCCAGGCGGGCCGCAAGGACTTCATCATGGTCGGCGGCGCAGGAGCCAAATCCGCCATGGACGCCATCAAGGCCGACAACAGCGTGCTGAAGGCGACCGTCCTCTACCCGCCGACGATGGCCGCGTCCGCCATCGACATCGCGCGCGCCGTAGCCCAGGGCAAGGGCGTGGGCGGGATGGCCGAGATGGAGATCCCCGCGTCGATCACCCTCTACTCGGCCGTCGTCACCAAGGACAACGTCGACCAGTACCTGCCCACCGGCTTCATCTGACCGGCACGCCCGCCCCCACCGAGCAGACCGACGAGGAGGATTCCGCATGGCACAGCAGGAAAGTGAGGCCGCAGCGCCGACGCTCGGCGTCGGCATGGTCGGATACGCGTTCATGGGCGCCGCCCACTCCCAGGGGTGGCGCAATGTGAGCCGTGTCTTCGACCTGCCGGTCCGGCCGGTGCTCGCCGCGATCGCCGGACGCGATCCGTCAGCGGTGAGAGCCGCTGCGGACCGCCACGGCTGGGCGGCGGCCGAGACCGACTGGCGCGACCTCATCGCCCGGGACGACGTACAGCTCGTCGATATCTGCACCCCGGGCGACTCCCATGCGGAGATCGCGATGGCCGCCCTGGAGGCGGGCAAGCACGTGCTCTGCGAGAAGCCGCTGGCGAACACGGTGGCGGAGGCGGAGGCCATGGCGGCGGCCGCGGAGGCGGCCGCCGCCCGCGGCCAGCTGGCCATGGTGGGCTTCAACTACCGCCGGGTCCCGGCCGTCGCCCACGCCCGGGAGCTGATCGCCGCCGGCCGCCTCGGCACCCTGCGGCATCTGCGCTTCACCTATCTCCAGGACTGGCTGGTCGACCCCGCGTTCCCGCTGACCTGGCGGCTGCTGAAGGAGCACGCGGGCTCCGGCGCGCTCGGTGATCTCGGCGCCCATATCGTCGACCTCGCCCAGTATCTGGCGGGGGAGCGGCTGCTCGGGGTCTCGGCCCTGGCGCAGACCTTCGTCACGGAGCGTCCGCTGCTCGCGGGCGCGTCCGCCGGGCTCTCGGGCGGTGGGTCCGGCGGCGGGCAGCCGGAGTACGGCCGGGTCACGGTCGACGACGCGGCCCTGTTCAACGGGCGGCTGCCGTCCGGGGCGCTGGCGTCCTTCGAGGCGACCCGGATGGCCGCGGGCCGCAAGAACGCCCTGCGGTTCGAGATCAACGGCGAACTCGGCTCCCTCGCCTTCGATCTGGAACGGCTCAACGAACTCTCCTTCCACGACCACACCGAGCCCGCGTCGTCCTCCGGTTTCAAGCGGATCCTGGTCACCGAGGCCGACCACCCCTATCTGGCGGCCTGGTGGCCGCCGGGCCATGCCCTCGGCTACGAGCACACCTTCACCCACCAGGCCAGGGACCTGGTCGAGGCGCTGGCCGCCGGTGCCCCGGCCTCGCCGTCCTTCGCCGACGGACTCCAGGTGCAGCGGGTGCTTTCGGCCGTGGAACGGAGCGCCGCGCAGGACGCGGTCTACACCCCGGTGTAACCGGCAAGAAGTTTCAGAAGGACCCCCGGCCGGACCCGTCCGCCACCGACGTCACCGATGCCACCGACGCCGCGGCCGCCGCGGCCGCCCCGGGCGGCCCGTCCCGCACCCCGTACCCCGTACCCCCGACCCCGCTCGCTGATCAGGACAGCACAGGAAAGGTCAGGAGAGACGCCATGCCACGTCCGTTCACGCTCTTCACCGGCCAGTGGGCCGATCTGCCGCTGGAGGAGGTGTGCCGGCACGCCCGCGACTTCGGCTACGACGGGCTGGAGCTCGCCTGCTGGGGCGACCACTTCGAGGTGGACAAGGCGCTGGCGGACCCCTCGTACGTCGAGGGCCGCCACGCCCTGCTGGAGAAGTACGGCCTCAGGTGCTGGGCGATCTCGAACCATCTGGTCGGCCAGGCCGTCTGCGACCACCCCATCGACGAGCGGCACCGCGCCATCGTCCCGGCCAGGATCTGGGGCGACGGCGAGCCCGAGGGCGTACGGCAGCGGGCCGCGGCCGAGCTGAAGGACACCGCCCGGGCCGCGGCCGCGTTCGGTGTCGACACCGTCGTCGGCTTCACCGGCTCGTCGATCTGGTACCTGAACGCGATGTTCCCGCCCGCCCCCGCAGCGATGATCGACCGGGGCTACGAGGACTTCGCCGAACGCTGGAACCCGATCCTCGACGTCTTCGACGCGGAGGGCGTCCGCTTCGCCCACGAGGTCCACCCCAGCGAGATCGCGTACGACTACTGGACCACACGGCGGGCGCTCGAAGCCGTGGACCACCGCCCGGCCTTCGGGCTCAACTTCGACCCCAGCCACTTCGTCTGGCAGGACCTGGACCCGGTGGGCTTCCTCTACGACTTCCGGGACCGGATCTACCACGTCGACTGCAAGGACGCCCGTAAACGGCTCGACGGCCGCAACGGCCGGCTCGGCTCCCATCTGCCCTGGGGCGACCCGCGGCGCGGCTGGGACTTCGTGTCGGCCGGACACGGCGACGTGCCGTGGGAGGACGTCTTCCGGATGCTCCGGTCCATCGGCTACGACGGCCCGGTGTCGGTGGAGTGGGAGGACGCCGGGATGGACCGGCTCACCGGCGCGCCGCAAGCGCTTGCCACCCTGAAGCAGTACGACTTCGAGCCGCCCGCCGCCTCCTTCGACGCGGCCTTCGGCAGCGGCGACTGACCCCAGCGGGGCGGCAGAGCCGCAGGTGGGAACGGTCTTGTCGGTCCGGTGGCGATCGGTGCCGACGAGCCGGTCGAACCTGCCCTCAACCGGCTTTGTCCCGTCCCGGGGGAAAGTTCAACTTCCTTTCTGCACAAGGGCTTTCCGTTCTGGACGAACGCAACTACCGTCCCAGATGTGTACAGCCCACGGGAGCTCCCGGGGCCCCGGGTCCGGACCAGTGCCGGACCGGGAGCCACCGGAAGCGACCCAGGTGGTCCCCGGTGTGACGGCGCACTCCGGTTCCCCCGCCGCTACGGCGTCCCGCCCGTTCGACCGGTCCCTACCGGAGGAGATTCGTGCACCCGAACCGAAGCAGACCACGAGCGCGCAGAGCCCTCGCGCTTCTGACCGGCGCCCTGCTCGCCGCCACCTCGTTCACCCTCGGCGCCCCGCAGTCCGCCACCGCGGCCGGATCCGCGCAGGCCCGGCAGTCGGCCGCGGAACCGGCCGCCGACTCCTTCCAGCAGATCACCCTCGCCAAGGGCGCCGCCGAAACCGGCGAGCCGATGTCCATGGCGGTCCTGCCGGACCGCAGCGTGCTGCACACCTCCCGCAACGGCGAACTGCGGATGACCGACTTCACCGGCGCCACCCGGATCGTCGGCCGGATCCCCGTCTACTCGCACGACGAGGAGGGGCTCCAGGGCATCGGCCTGGACCCGAAGTTCGCCCAGAACCGTTACGTCTACCTGTACTACGCACCCCCGATGAGCACCCCCGCGGGCGACGCGCCCAACGAGGGCACCGCGGAGGAGTTCGCCAAATGGGAGGGCGTCAACCGGCTCTCCCGGTTCGTCCTGAAGGCGGACGGCACCCTCGACAACACCAGCGAGAAGAAGATCCTCGACGTCCCCGCCACCCGCGGAATCTGCTGCCACGTCGGCGGTGACATCGACTTCGACGCGCAGGGCAACCTCTATCTGTCGACCGGCGACGACTCCAACCCCTTCGCCTCCGACGGCTACACCCCGGTCGACGACCGGCCGGGCCGCAACCCCGCCTACGACGCCCGCCGCACCTCGGGCAACACCAACGACCTGCGCGGCAAGCTGCTCCGCATCAAGGTCAACGACGACGGCTCGTACTCGGTGCCCGAGGGCAACCTGTTCGCGCCCGGCACCCCGAAGACCCGCCCCGAGATCTACGCGATGGGCTTCCGGAACCCGTTCCGGTTCAGCGTCGACCAGAAGACCGGTACCGCGTACGTCGGCGACTACGGGCCCGACGCGGCCACCGCCGACCCCAAGCGGGGCCCCGCCGGAGCCGTCGGCTTCGTCAAGGTCGACAAGCCGGGGAACTTCGGCTGGCCGTACTGCAACACCTTCAAGCAGCCGTACGTGGACTGGGACTTCGCCACCAAGCAGCCCGGCGCCACCTTCGACTGCAACGCCCCGAAGAACGAGTCCCCGCACAACACCGGACTCGTCGACCTGCCGCCCGCGCAGAAGGCGTGGATCCCCTACGACGGCGGCTCGGTGCCCGAGTTCGGCACCGGCGGCGAATCCCCGATGGGCGGCCCGGTCTACCGCTACGACCCGGACAACCCGTCCCCGGTGAAGTTCCCCGAGGCGTACGACGGCGACTACTTCGCCGGTGAGTTCGGCCGCCGCTGGATCAAGCGGGTCGAGCAGAACGCCGACGGCACCGTCGCCAAGATCAACCCGTTCCCGTGGAGCGGCACCCAGGTGATGGACATGCAGTTCGGTCCGGACGGCGCCCTGTACGTCCTCGACTACGGCACCGCCTGGTTCGGCGGCAACGAGCACTCCGCGCTCTACCGCATCGAGAACGCCACCGGCGGCCGGTCGCCCTCCGCGGAGGCCAAGGCCAACCGGACCTCCGGCAAGGCCCCGCTGCGGGTCGCCTTCTCCTCGGCCGGCACCACCGACCCCGACGGCGACGCCCTCACCTACTCCTGGGCCTTCGGTGACGGCGGCACCTCCACCGAGCCGAACCCCACCCACACCTACCGCAAGAACGGCACCTACACCGCCACCCTCACGGTGAAGGACCCCACCGGCCGCGTCGGCGGCGCCAGCGTCCGCGTCGTGGTCGGCAACACCGCCCCCAAGGTCGTCCTGGAGGCGCCCGCCGACGGAACCCTGTTCGCCTTCGGGGACGAGGTCCCCTTCAAGGTGAAGGTCACCGACCCCGAGGACGACGCCGCGGGCGGCGTCGACTGCTCCAAGGTCGAGGTGAGCTACTTCCTCGGCCACGACAGCCACGCCCACAAGCTGACCAGCGCCAAGGGCTGCTCCGGCACCATCAAGACCCCCGGTGAGGGCGGCCACGACCCCAACGCCAACATCTACGGCGTCCTCGTCGCGGAGTACACCGACCAGGGCGGCGGCGGCCAGGAGGCCCTGCCCGCCAAGGACGAGCTGATGCTCCAGCCGCGCCACCGGCAGGCCGAGCACTTCAGCGCCCAGTCCGGTATCCGTACCTACGACAAGCCCGCCGCCAACGGCGGCAAGACCGTCGGCGACATCGACAACGACGACTGGATCTCCTTCAAGCCCTACAACCTCGCCGGGTCCACCAAGCTCACCGCCCGGATCTCCTCCGGCGGCGCGGGCGGCTTCCTGGAGGTCCGCACCGGCTCCCCCACGGGCAAGATCCTCGGCTCCGGGCCGATCCCCGTGACCGGCGGCTGGGAGGTCTTCCAGGACGTGGACATCCCGCTGCGGGGCGTCCCGAAGAAGTCCACCGAACTGTTCCTCGTCTTCAAGGGCGGCGCCGGAGCGCTCTACGACATCGACGACTTCGAGCTCTCCAGCAGCCCGCCGGACCGTACCGCCAAGCGGGTCCTGGTCTTCTCCAAGACGGCCGGCTTCCGGCACGACTCCGTCGCCGCCGGTACCGCCGCCCTGAAGGAACTCGGCAAGGGCAGCAACATGACCGTCGACTCCACCGAGTCCGCGGCCCAGTTCACCACCAGCAACCTCGCCCGCTACGACGCCGTCGTCTTCCTCTCCACCACCGGCGACGTCCTCAACGCCGAACAGCAGCAGGCCTTCGAGAACTACATCCGCACCGGCGGCGGCTACATGGGCGTCCACGCGGCCGCCGACACCGAGTACGACTGGCCGTTCTACGGCGAACTCGTCGGCGCCTACTTCTCCGGCCACCCGCAGATCCAGTCCGCGACCGTCCGCACCGAGGACCGCACCCACCCCGCGACCAAGCACCTCGGCGCGGAGTGGACCCGGACCGACGAGTGGTACAACTACCGCACCAACCCGCGTGACAAGGCCCGGGTCCTCGCCACCCTCGACGAGACCACCTTCCAGGGCGGCACCATGAAGGGCGACCACCCGATCGCCTGGTGCCGGACCTACGAGGGCGGACGCTCCTTCTACACCGGCGGCGGCCACACCAAGGAGTCGTACGCCGAGCCCGCCTTCCGCGAGCACCTCCTCGGCGGACTGCGGACCGCGGCCGGCCAGGTCAAGGCCGACTGCACCCCGCAGAAGGGCGAGCGCCCGATCTTCAACGGCAAGACCCTCGACGGCTGGAAGCAGGCCGGACCGGGCAAGTTCAACGTCACCGACGGCGAGCTGCGCACCGAGGGCGGCATGGGCCTCCTCTGGTACCAGGCCAAGGAGCTGTCCTCGTACTCCCTGAAGCTGGACTGGAAGCTCACGGGCGACGACAACTCCGGGATCTTCGTGGGCTTCCCCGCCTCCGACGACCCCTGGTCGGCCGTGAACAAGGGCTACGAGATCCAGATCGACGCCACCGACGTCCCGGCGCGGACGACCGGCTCGGTCTACGGCTCCAAGTCCGCCGACCTCAAGGCCCGGGACCGGGTCCTGCGGCCGCCCGGCCAGTGGAACAGCTACGAAATCAAGGTCCAGGGGGAGCGGCTCCAGATCTTCCTCAACGGCGCCAAGATCAACGACTTCACCAACACCAACCCGGCCCGCAGCCTGAAGGACGGCTACATCGGGCTCCAGAACCACGGCCCGCAGGACAAGGTGTCCTTCCGGAACATCACCCTCAAGGAACTGCCGCAGTAGCCGTACGGCAGCCATGAACGGCGGCGGGCGGGGAGGCGCCGTACCCCCGCCCGCCGTCCCCCACGGGGCCGGGCGCCCGCGCACCGGACGGCCTCCGCCGTCCCGGGCGGGCCCCGGCGCCACCGCACCGACCGGGCCGTCCCGGCGCCACCGGCCCGGACACCCACCCCTCCCTCCCCTCCGCGCCCGGCGGCGCGGAGACAACCAGGCCGTGCCCGGACAAGCAGCGCGCCGTCCGCCCGAAGCGCGTCGCGGGCCGGGCGGGACTTCCCGGACCCGACCCGGCACCCGGCACCAGGAACGACGCAAGGAGGCAGCCCGTGCCGCAGGAATCCGCCCCGCACGCATCCCCTTCGACCGACCCCCTCGCGACCGGTTCCCCCGCCCCCGGCGACCCGGGCCACGGACCCCACCACCCGGAGCGCACCGGCGTCTGGTTCATCGGCGCCCGCGGCTCCGTCGCCACGACCGCCGTCGCGGGCTGCGCGGCGATCACCGCAGGACTGCACCCGCCGACCGGCATGGTCACCGAGACCCCGCCGTTCGCCGCCGCCGGACTCCCCGCCCCCGGGGCCCTGGTCTTCGGCGGCCACGACATCGCCTGCGTACCCCTGCCCAAACGGGCCGAGGAGCTGACCACGGCCGGAGTGCTCCCGCCGGGCCTCGCCCGCGCCGTCCGCGCCGATCTGACCGCAGCCGACGCCGAGATCCGCCCCGGCGGCCCCCAGTCCGGCGACACCCGCGGCGACGAGGAACTCATCGCCGCCTTCGCCGCCGACATCGTTGCCTTCCGCGACCGGCACCGGCTCGCCCGGGTCGTCGTCGTCAATGTCTCCTCCACCGAACCGCTGCCCGCCCCCGGCGCCGCCCGGCTCGCCCCCAGTTCCCTCTACGCCACCGCCGCGATCCGCGCCGGCTGCCCCTTCGTGAACTTCACCCCCTCCACCGGGCTGAACACCCCCGGGCTCCTGGCCGCCGTCGCGGCCCGCGGACTTCCTCACGCGGGCCGCGACGGCAAAACCGGCCAGACGCTGCTGCGGTCGGTGCTCGCCCCCATGTTCGTCCAGCGCGCCCTGACCGTACGGGCGTGGTCGGGGACGAATCTGCTGGGCGGCGGGGACGGGGCGGCCCTGGCCGATCCGGCGGCGGCCGCGGCGAAGAACGCGGGCAAGGAGCGCGTCCTCGCCGACGTCCTCGGTACGGCACCCGAGGGCGAGGTCCACATCGACGACGTGCCCGCACTCGGCGACTGGAAGACGGCCTGGGACCATATCGCCTTCGACGGCTTCCTCGGCTCCCGGATGATCCTCCAGACGATCTGGCAGGGTTGCGATTCGGCGCTCGCCGCACCGCTGGTGCTGGACCTGGCCCGACTGGTGGCCCGCGCCCACGAACGCGGCCTGTCCGGGCCGCTGCCCCAGCTCGGCTTCTACTTCAAGGACCCGGACGGCGGCTCGTCCGCGCTGGCCGAGCAGTTCACGGAGCTGCTGTCCTTCGCGGACACGCTGCGGGACCCGCGGTGACCCCGGTGACCCTGCTGGGCCGGGCCGGGGAACCGGCCGGACGGCCGGTCCTGCGCGCCCTGTTCGCACCGGGCCTGCGGGTCACGGCCGGGCTCCGCCGCCTGCTGCCTGCCGCACCGCACGGCCCGGCGACACCGGTGGCCCCCGCGGCCGTCGCCGTACGCACGAACCGCCCGGCGCGAGGTGCCGCCCCGTCCCCCGACCCCGGCCGCCCTGCGGCCGGTGGCCCCGTCCCGGGGGCGCGGTCGGCGCGCTCCCGGGACGGGCGGCCGTCCACCCGGGCGCAGCTGCGGGCCTGGGCGGAACTGCTGCGCGTCTCCGCCGTCCTCTCCGTCCCCGGCGACGCCCTCGCGGGCGCGGCCGCCCGCGGACTGCGCCCCAACCGCGGCACCCTGCTCGCCATCGGCACTTCGGTCTGTCTGTACGAGGCGGGGATGGCGCTCAACGACTGGGCCGACCGCGACGAGGACGCCGCCGAACGCCCGCACCGCCCGATCCCTTCGGGCCGGATCAGCCCCGCCGCCGCCCTGACCGCGGCCGGTCTGCTGACCGCGACCGGCCTCGCCCTCGCCGCCCGCGCGGGCCGCCCGGCGCTCGCGGTCGCCGTGCCGCTCGCGGCCACGGTGTGGGCGTACGACCTCCGGCTGAAGCACACGCGCCTGGGCCCGGCGGCGATGGCCACGGCCCGCGCGCTGGACCTCACCCTGGGCGCGACGGCGACGGCGACGGCGACGGCGACGGCGACAGCCACGGCGACGCGCGCCGGATCGGAAGCCGGGCATTCCCCCCGGCAGTCACCGGCACCGGCACCGGCTCGCGGTCCTCGGCACCCGGCCGTACCGGATCCCGGGCGCCTCCCGGGGCCTCTCCCGGCGGGACGCGCCGCGGGCCCGGTGACCGGGGCCCTCCGGCGGTCGGCGCTGACGCCCCGTACACCGCACTCCGCAGTGGCCTGCGGGGGAGTGCCGCCGGGCCCCGCCCGGGTGGTGCGGGCCGCCGCCGTGCTCGGGGCGCACACCTACGCGGTCACCGCCGTCTCCCGGCACGAGGTGCACGGCGGCTCCGTACGCGCCCCGCTCGGCGCCCTCGGCCTCACCGCGGCGGTCGGCGGGGCGGCCGTACGGGACGGGCGGGCCCTGACGACCGTGCTGGGCGGCTCGTACCTCCGTACCGCCGCCGTCCCCTTCGCCCACGCCGCGCTCAACCCGTCCCCGCCGCTCACCGAGCGCGCCGTGGGCGGCGGGATCCGGGCCGTCATCCCGCTCCAGGCGCTGATCGCCGCCCGCGCCGGGCACCCCGCGGGAACCGCGACCGGACTCGCGCTCACGACCCTCGTCCCGCTCGCCCGCTCTCTCGCCCGGAAGGTGAGCCCGACATGACACCGGCCCCGACATGACACCGGCCCCGGCCTGCCCCGGCTTTGTGGCTGTGCGCCCGGCCCTCGCCTGCCCCGGTCTCGGGGCCTCGCGTCCTGCCACGGCCCGCCTGGGCCTCGCGGCGGTGCGCACCGCCCCCGCCCCTGCCCGCCCCGGCCCCACAGCCTCGCGCCCCGGCCCCGTCCGCCCCGGTACCCCGGCGGCGGCGACCGCCCCCGTACGGAAGGCGAGCACCGCATGACCCGGCTGAACTTCGGATACGGCACCAACGGGCTGACCGACCTCCGTCTCCCGGACGCCCTCGCCCTCCTCGCCGACCTCGGCTACGACGGCGTCGGGCTGACGCTCGACCATATGCACCTCGACCCGCTCGGCCCCCGGCTGGCCGCGCGGACCGGGGAGACCGCCGCGCTCCTCGGGCGGCACGGGCTCGGCGTCGCCGTGGAAACCGGCGGACGGTACGTCCTCGACCCGCGCCGCAAGCACGGCCCTTCACTCGTCGACCCCGAGCCCGAGGGCCGGGCCGCCCGCAGCGAACTGCTGGTCACCGCGGTCCGGATCGCCGCCGACCTCGGGGCGACGGCCGTGCACTGCTTCAGCGGCATCACCCCGCCCGGTACCGACCCCGGGACCGCATGGCGGCGGCTCACCGACTCCCTCGCGCCCGTCGTCGACGCCGCCGGTGCCGCGGGGATCCCGCTCGCCGTCGAACCGGAGCCGGGCCATCTGCTGGCCACTCTGGCCGACTTCCACCACCTCAGGGCCCTCCTCGGCGACCCGGAGCCGCTCGGGCTCACGCTCGACATCGGGCACTGCCGTTGTCTGGAGGACCGGAGCCCGGCGGAGTGCGTAACGGACGCGGGGCCGTGGCTCCGCCACGTACAGATCGAAGACATGCGCCGCGGTGTCCACGAGCATCTGCCGTTCGGGGAGGGCGAGATCGACTTCCCGCCCGTGCTCGACGCCCTCGCCGCCACCGGCTACGAAGGCCTGACGGTCGTCGAACTGCCCCGCCACTCCCACGCGGGCCCCGAGCAGGCCCGCAAGTCCCTGGAGTTCCTGCGTACCGCGATCCGGGAGGCGGCGGCATGCTGAGATCCCACCAGAACCAGGGGCAGCAGGAGGCCGCCCTCGCCGCCGCGCTCGACACGACGGCAGGCACCTGGCTGAAGACGGCCCTCGCACGGGCCCGGTCCGCCGCGGCCGCCGTCCCCGCGACCGCCCCCGACTCCGCCCCCGGCCGCCGCCCCCGCCCCGTCGCCTCCTGGGAGCTCGCCTTCTCCGCCGCCGGACGGCACCTCGGCCCCGAGAACGCCGACACCGGCCGCGTCCTGCTCCTCCTCGCCGCGGCCGCCGACCTCCCCACCCTCACCCGGCTCTACCACCGCGGCACCGCCGACGAGCGGCGCGCCGTCCTCCTCGCCCTGCCCCGTCTCGACCCCCCGGAGCCCGCCACCGCCCTGCCGCTCGTCGAGGACGCCCTCCGTACCAACGACACCCGGCTCGTCGCCGCCGCCCTCGGCCCCTACGCCGCCGCGCACCTCACCCCGCACGCCTGGCGGCACGCCGTACTGAAATGCCTGTTCACCGGGGTCCCCCTGGCCGCCGTCGACGGGCTGGCCCGCCGCGCCCACGGCGACGCCGAACTCGCCCGGATGCTCGACGACTACGCCGCCGAGCGGACCGCCGCGGGCCGCCCCGTACCCCCCGACCTGACGCACGCGCTCGCCCTGACCGGCGTCGCCGTGCCGTCGAAGGAGGTCTGACCGCATGCGCATCTTCGACCCCCACATCCATATGACCTCCCGCACCACCGACGACTACGAGGCGATGTACGAGGCCGGGGTCCGGGGCCTCGTCGAGCCCGCGTTCTGGCTGGGCCAGCCACGCACCTCGCCCGACAGCTTCTACGACTACTTCGACGCGCTCCTCGGCTGGGAGCCGTACCGCGCCGCCCAGTACGGCATCGCCCACCACTGCACGATCGCCCTCAACCCCAAAGAGGCCAACGACCCGCGCTGCACCCCCGTCCTGGACGAGCTGCCGCGCTATCTCGTCAAGGACGGCGTCGTCGCCGTCGGCGAGATCGGCTACGACGCCATGACCCCCGCCGAGGACACCGCGCTCGCCGCCCAGCTCCAGCTCGCCGCCGAACACGGACTGCCCGCGCTGGTCCACACCCCGCACCGGGACAAACTCACCGGACTGCGCCGCACGATCGACGTCGTCCGGGAGTCGGACCTGCCGCCCGGCCGGGTCCTGCTCGACCACCTCAACGAGACCACCGTCGAGGAGGCCCTGGACAGCGGCTGCTGGCTGGGTTTCTCCGTCTACCCCGATACCAAGATGGACGAGGACCGGATGGTCGCGATCCTCACCACGTACGGCACCGACCGGATGCTGGTGAACTCCGCCGCCGACTGGGGGAAGAGCGACCCGCTCAAAACCCGCCGGGTGGGGGAGGCGATGCTCGCGGCCGGATTCTCCGCCGCCGACGTCGACCAGGTGCTGTGGCGCAACCCCGTCGCCTTCTACGGACTCAGCGGCCGGCTCCGGCTGAACGTCCCCGCGCCGGGCGCCCTCCACGAGGGAAACTCCGTCCTGCGCGGCGGGGAATAGGGAAGGGGGCCGACGCACGTGCGCTTCCGCCATCCCGACGGCTCCACCGTCCACCTCGCCTACTGCACCAACGTCCACCCCGCCGAAACCCTCGACGGCGTCGTCGCCCAGCTCCGCGACCACTGCGAACCGGTCCGCCGGCGCCTCGGCCGGGACCGGCTCGGCATCGGCCTCTGGCTGGCGAAGGACGCCGCCCGGGCCCTGGTCACCGACCCCGCCGCGCTGCGCGCACTCCGCGCGGAGCTGGACCGGCGGGGGCTTGAGGTCGTCACCCTCAACGGCTTCCCCTACGAGGGCTTCGGCGCCGAGGAGGTGAAGTACCGCGTCTACCGGCCCGACTGGACCGACCCCGAGCGCCTGGCCCACACCACCGACCTCGCCCGGCTGCTGGCCGCGCTGCTGCCGGACGATGTCACCGAGGGCACGATCTCCACCCTGCCCCTCGCCTGGCGCACCGGCTTCGACACCGCCGCCGCCGACACCGCCCACCGGGCTCTCGGCACTCTCGCGGAGCGGCTCGACGCGCTGGAGGAGCTGACCGGCAAGGCGATCCGGATCGCCCTCGAACCCGAGCCCGGCTGCACCGTGGAGACCACCGCCGACGCCATCGCCCCGCTCGCCGCGATCGGCTCCCCCCGGATCGGCCTCTGTGTGGACACGTGTCATCTCGCCACGTCCTTCGAGGATCCGGCGACCGCGTTCGCCGCGCTCGCCGCCGCCGGGATCACCGTCCCCAAGGCCCAGCTCTCCGCCGCCCTGCACGCCGAATCACCCCACCTCCCCGGTGTCCGGGAGGCCCTGGCCGCCTTCGCGGAACCGCGCTTCCTCCACCAGACCCGCACCCGCACCCCCGACGGTCTGCTGCACGGAACCGACGACCTCGACGAGGCGGTACGGCCCGGCGGCCCGCTGCCCTCGTCCGGACCCTGGCGCTCCCATTTCCACGTCCCGCTGCACAGCCCGCCCGCACCCCCGCTCGCCTCCACCCTGCCGGTCCTGCGCGAGGCACTCGGCCACCTCGTGGGCGCCGAGCCCCTCACCCGCCATCTGGAGGTCGAGACGTACACCTGGCAGGCGCTCCCGCCCGAACTGCGCCCCCGCAGCCGTGCCCAGCTCGCCGAGGGCATCGCCGCCGAACTCGTCCTCGCCCGCGACCTCCTCACCGACCTCGGCCTGAAGGAGCTGCCGTGACCGGCCCGCAGCCCACCCCGCTCCTCGTCCTGGACGTCGTCGGCCTCACCCCGCGCCTGCTGGAGCACATGCCCCACCTGCGCAGACTGGCCGAGAACGGCTCCCGGGCGCCCCTGTCGACGGTCCTGCCCGCCGTCACCTGCGCCGCCCAGTCCACCTTCCTCACCGGAGCGCTCCCCGCCGAGCACGGCATCGTCGGCAACGGCTGGTACTTCCGCGAACTGGGCGATGTCCTGCTCTGGCGCCAGCACAACGGGCTGGTGGCCGGGGACAAGCTCTGGGACGCGGCCCGCCGCGCCCACCCCGGCTACACGGTCGCCAATATCTGCTGGTGGTATGCGATGGGCGCCGACACGGATTTCACGGTCACCCCGCGCCCGGTCTACTACGCGGACGGCCGCAAGGAGCCCGACTGCTACACCCGCCCGCCCGGCCTCCACGCCGAGCTGACCTCGAAGCTGGGCACCTTCCCCCTGTTCCGCTTCTGGGGCCCGGGCGCGGATCTGGTCTCCAGCCAGTGGATCATCGACGCCACCCGGCACATCATGGCCACCCGCCGCCCCGACCTCACCCTGGCCTACCTCCCGCATCTCGACTACGACCTCCAGAGGTACGGCCCCGACGACCCCCGCTCCCACCGCGCCGCCGGCGAACTGGACACGGCGCTCGCCCCGCTCCTCGACGACGCCCGCCGCGAGGGCCGGACCGTGGTCGCGCTCTCCGAGTACGGCATCAACCGTGTCTCCCGGCCCGTCGACATCAACCGCGCCCTGCGCCGCGCCGGGCTTCTGGAGGTCCACACCCAGGACGGTATGGAGTACCTCGACCCGATGGCCTCCCGCGCCTTCGCCGTCGCGGACCACCAGATCGCGCATGTCTATGTGAAGCGGCCCGAAGACCTTCCGGCGGTACGGGAGGCCCTCGCCGGGCTCGCCGGGCTCGAACGCCTCCTGGACGACGAGGGCAAGAAGGAACACGGTCTCGACCACCCGCGCTCCGGCGAGCTGGTCGCGATCGCCGAACCGGACGCCTGGTTCACGTACTACTACTGGCTGGACGACGCCCGCGCCCCCGACTTCGCGCAGCTCGTCGAGATCCACCGCAAGCCCGGCTACGACCCGGTCGAACTCTTCATGGACCCGCACGATCCGTATGTACGCCTCCGGGCGGCGGGCGCGCTGGCCCGCAAGAAGCTCGGCATGCGCTACCGGATGGCGGTCGTCCCCCTCGACCCGTCCCCGGTCCGGGGCAGCCACGGCCGCCTCCCCGCGAGCGACGACGAAGGTCCGCTCCTCCTGTGCTCCACCCCCCGCGCCGTCGGTGACCGGATCGCGGCCACCGATGTGAAGTCCCTGCTGCTGCGGCTCGCCGGCCTGCCCGCCGACGACCGCACCCCGCCCGAAAGCGAGTAACCGTGTCCTTCTTCAGATCATCCGGATCCGACGATTCCGTGCGCCGCGCCCTCGGCGTCGAGCGCCGCCGCTTCCTCTCGACGTGTACGGCGGTGGGCGCCGCGGCGATAGCCGCACCCGTCTTCGGCGCGTCCCCCGCCCTGGCCCACGGCCGTGGCCGGGACGACGACCACGACCACGGGCACGGCCGCAAGGAGCTGGTCCCGTCCCACAAGCGGGGCCTGATCCTGTACACCGTCCGCGACGCCATCGGCCGCGACCCGGGCGCGAGCGACCTGCCCTCCGGCTTCCGTGAGGTCTTCCGTACCCTCTCCCGCTACGGCTACCGCCAGGTCGAGTTCGCGGGCTACGGCCAGCACGCCAACGCCCCCGGCGGCGCCAACCTGGACACCGTGGCCGGCGCCCGACTGCTCCGCTGCTGGCTGGACGACTACGGCCTGCGGGCCCAGGGCAGCCACGGCTTCATCCCGGCCTCCTGGCCGCTGAGCACCCCCGACCTGGACCGCTTCAAGCACGCCCTGGAGGTCGCGAACATCCTCGGCATGGACCATATGGGCACCGGCGGCGACCCGACCTGGGGCTCCACCAAGGCCGAATGGGACGCGGCGGCCGACAAGTGGAACGCGATGGGCGCGATCGCCCGCCGCGCGGGCATCAAGCTCTACACCCACAACCACGACACGGCCTACGACTTCCTCCTGGACGGCGGCCCCGCGGACGCCCAGGGCCGCCCGACCCGCAGCTCCGGCATCCGCAAGCTGGAGTACTTCCTCAAGCGCACGGACCCGAAGAACGTCTGGCTGGAGATGGACGTGTTCTGGGCCCATGTGGCCCGCTACAAGTTCCACACCTACACCGCCCACGACGGCACCCCGGTCCGCAGCGTCTTCGACCCGGCCCGTCTGGTGTCCCGCAACAGCAAGCGGTACCCGCTGTTCCACGCCAAGGACGGCGTGGTGAACACCAACAGCGGCCTCGGCTACGACATGGTCCCCTTCGGCACGGGCGATATCGACTACCGCACCTTCTTCACCCGGGTCGGCAACCGGAACTACTACAACCCGATGGTCGAACAGGACAATGCCCCGAGCGGTACGTCCCCCGGCCAGTCCCTGGACTACGCCCGCACCGGCTACACCAACCTCGCGGCCCTCCGCCGCCGCTGATGCCCGCGCGCTTACCCCCGCCCCACCGCGTGCGGGCGCCCGGCCGTACCGGCCGCCCGCACGCGCACGATCACCGACGGTTACGACCCCTGAGCGCGAGGTGCCGACACCCCCTTCCCCTGCCCTCGCACCCCACTGACCACGGGAAACGCAGTCGATGAGCACCTCAAACCCCTGGTATTGTTGTCTCTGTCGCCGCGGGGAAAACCCCCGGGGTGATCACCTGAGTCCGGGTGGCGGAATGGCAGACGCGCTAGCTTGAGGTGCTAGTGCCCTTTATCGGGCGTGGGGGTTCAAGTCCCCCCTCGGACACCAGCGAAAACCCCAGTTGATCTGGGGTTTTTCTGTTTTTCCGGCTGTGGTGCGACCAAGGCGCCGGACGGCGTCGCATCCGGCCCGCACGCTCAATACACTCCGTTGACTCTTCACGTACGTAGAGTGGTGTCTCCTCGCGCTCCCGGCACCTGCGGTCGGCGTGCGCCGGGCCGGGGTCCGAACCGCCTTTGGAGTGCTGATGCGCCGTACCTTGTCCGTCCTCGCGGTCATCGCCGCAGCGGTAGCCGCCGCCGTGCTGCCCGCTGCCGCGGCCTCCCCGACGCCGGTACGGGCGCCGATGAGCTGTCAGAACCCCCACTTCTGCATCTCCCTCGAAGACATCATCGAGTATCTGGAGGACGGCTGGACCCCCGCGCAGATCGAAGCGCTCAACAGGCCGCGTCTTACCCAGCAACTGATCAACGTCTGCCTCAAAGCCGGTTCCTACCGCCCCCTGCACATCCTCCACGGCCATGAATGGGATCCCAAGGGAGCGCTCGGCCTCTACCTCCACCGCGAGGGCTGCACCACCCCCATCCCCTGGCCCTGAGTCACCCGGCACGGTGGGAGGTATCGAAGGCCACCATGCGATTGCGGCGTGGATGAGCCGGAGTGCCGGCCGGAACGCTCAACCGTTGCCGGACACGTCCTGGGGGTCCGGCCCATGGCTCCGGGTCAGGTCCGCTTGCGGCTCGCGATCTCGTCGGAGAGCTGTTGCACGTGGGCGGGGTCCGCGTCCCGGGCGAGGGCGACGTAGTGGTCCATGACGGCCGGCCGGTAGCGCACGGGCAACGTCTGCCCCGGGGCGAGCCGGGTGAGCTCGGTGATCGTGAGGTCTTCGTCCGCGATACCGCGGAACGAGATGCCGCCGGCGGTCTCCACGTCAAGCATCAGGACCACGCGTGGATTGCTGTTGACCTCCCGCCAGTCGACGAGAACGCCGAGCGCAAGCGCCCCCGTGCGCAGTTCCGCATTGCGCTTCCGGGCATCACTGCTCAGGAACGGGTTCGGGGCGACGCCCGGGAAGTCGGGCCCGACGCCCAGTGATTCCCGACTCAGGTCCGGCCTCAGCTGCGCCATCAGATCGTCGAGCTTCTTCTTCGAACCGAACATCCTGACCCCTCCCTCACACCGGTGCCGAGATCATCGGCCTGGCCTTCCCCTCGCTGCGATTGTACGTAGCGGCCCTTCCGGGCCTCCGTTGCATCGCACCGTCCCGATGGGGTCGCCGTCTGCGGTCGCGGACGGGCTCGTCCGGTGCACCTGTCCGTCGGACGAGCCGCGTCCGCACGCCGACAGGAGGACCGAGGCAGGGACAGGCGGCCTTGGGTCGTCGGCAGGCCGTCCCGTACGGGCGGCGGGGGACCCTGCGCGGCCGTGCCCTTCCCCCGCCTGCCCCGGCCGTTCTTGGCAGGTGCGCTGTCAGGAGCAGGATGCGACGTTGATCGTCTGGGTCTGGGAGGTGTCTCCCGAGCCGCCGGCAGCGGTGTTGAGGGTGTGCGTGGACTGCTGTTCGTAGGTCCAGTCACCGACAGCGCACTTGTGGGTCGTGGTGCCGTAGATATCGAAGTAGTACCCCGTGCCGTCCGGGAGCCTGCCGTTGTAGACGCTCCCGTCGGGGGAGGTGAGGCGGTAGTTCAGGTTGCCGGCGGTGCACTCCTTGCGCACCCAGCCGAGCAGTGAGTCGTTCTGCTTGCATTCGCTGCTGAGGCTGGGCGTGAGCTGGCCGAGGCTCTCTCCCAGGCAGACCATCGCGCTGACCTCGAAGTGGGAGGCGGGGTAGTGCCATCCCCAAGGGGCGCATGACCAGGTGGTCGAGGCCGCGACGGCAGGCGCTGCGGGGAGCCAGCCGATCGCCGAGAACGCGAGGGCGATAGTGGGTAGCAGGGCGATCTTGAGGGGCCTTCGCATAGATTTGTTCCTTGCCGAGTGACTGATGGTAGTCGAGTGGGCGCTCAAAGTAGCAGCCGTCGAGGTCGTGACGCACTGACACGGAAGCGACTGGTGCCGTTCCGCACTCAAGCAGCGGAGCGGAAACGTTGAGACGCGGACAGGGACGCCGACTTGCTACCGCGAGGGCCCGGGCGTCTCCGCGATGGCGAGCCGGTAGTGGTCGATGAGCCGGTCGCCGACCGCCTCCCAGCTGCGTTCCGCCACCGCGGCGCGGCCCGCCCGGCCCAACTCCGTCCGTAGGTCCCGGTCCCGGGCGAGTCTTTCCACCGCGTCCCGGAATCCTCCGGGCGCACCGGGCGGGACCAGGAATCCGGTGCGCGCCGGGCGGACGAGGTCCAGCGGGCCGCCCGCCGCGGGGGCGACGACGGGCAGGCCGCTCGCCATGGCCTCCTGGATGGTCTGGCCGAAGGTCTCGAACGGCCCCGCGTGGACGAACACGTCGAACGAGGCGTAGATGCGCGCGAGTTGCTGCCCGGTCCGGATGCCCAGGAAGACCGCGTCCGGCAGTGCGGCCTCCAGCCGGGAGCGGCAGGGCCCTTCTCCGACGATCACCAGCCGTACGCCAGGGATCCGGGACACCTCGGCCAGCCGGTCGATCTGCTTCTCCGCCGCCAGCCGCCCGACGTATCCCACCAGGACCTCGCCGTGCGGGCCGAGGCTTCGGCGCAGGGGTTCGTCGCGGTGGCGGGGGTGGAACCGTACGCAGTCCACGCCGCGCGGCCAGAGGTGGACCCGGGACACGCCCTGTGCCTCCAGGGCGTGGAGCGACGCCCGGGAGGGTGCCAGCGTCCGGGTCGCCGCGTGGACGCGCCGCAGCTGCCACCAGGCCAGCCGGGCTCCGGCATTGCGCGCCAGCGGCAGATAGGTCCTGGCGTAGGCGGCCAGGTCCGTCTGGAACACCGCCACGACGGGGATTCCCGCCCGCCCGGCCGCGGCACCGCCGGTGGCCCCGAGCACGAACGGGGCGGCCAGGTGCACCACATGGGGACGGTGCCGTGCGATGGCATCGGCCACCTGCCGGCCGGGAAGCGCGATCCGTACCTCCGGATATCCGGGCAGCGGTACGGACGGAATACGGACCACGTCGTAGCCGGACACCTCTTCGGGGCGCACACCCCGGTGGCGCCGGGCGGCCGGAGCGACCACGAGCGGGACATGGCCGCGCGCCACGAGGTGTTCGGCAGCCCGGAGCACACTGTGGGCGACCCCGTTGACCTGCGGCGCGAAGGACTCGGCGACGATCACGACCCGAAGCGCACTCCCGGGTGCCGGGACCCCGGGGGCATGCCCCGCCGCTCCGGGCAGCGCCTGGGTCACCGGGCGCTCCCGGTTTCGGGGGTGGCCGGGCGGGCCGGGTCCAGGTCGATCGACCTGCCGACGGCGCGCAGATCCCGGAGGATCTCCTGGAACGAATCGGCCGGGCCGGCTTCGCAGTACTCCACGCCGATCTCCGCGCAGTAGTCGCGCACGATGCGCGAGGCGGGACGCAGGGCCACCACCGGCATGGACGGGAAGAGGTGGTGTTCGATCTGGTAGCCGAGGCCGCCGAACACGAAGTGGACGAAGCGGCCGGCCCGCAGATTCCGCGAGGGCAGTACCTGCCGACGCAGGAAGTCCGCGGGCTCCTCGTCCGGGCCGGTCATCGGCATGCCCTTGTGATTGGGTGCGAAGACGCACCCCAGGTACACGCCCAGCACGGCTCCGCACACGACGGCGAACGCCAGGGCCTGGAGTGGTGACAGGACGACGATCAGCAGCACCGCCGCCAGGAGGTAGTGCAGTACGGCGAGCGTCCGCTCCAGTACGGGATACCGCACCGACCCCCGGGTCAGGGTCAGCCAGGTGGCGACGGCCAGCCCCAGCGCCTGCAGGGTCAGCAGCGGGAAGAACAACTCCGCCTGGTACCTGGCGACGAGGCGCCGCACCCCCTTGGTCCGGTTCGCCTGCTCGGCGGTCCGGACGAAGAGGATGGAGTCGGCGGCCGGGTCGTGCCCCTCACGGTTGGGATGCGCATGGTGCCGGTTGTGGTCGCTCACCCACCATCCGTAGCTCATCCCCACGACGAGGTTCCCGAGGAAGATGCCCGCCAGGTCTCCCGTACGCCGGTCGGTGAACACCGCGCGATGGGCGACATCATGGCCGAGGAGCGCCCACTGGCCGAGCAGGATCGCGAACAGGGGCGCCAGACAGAGCTGCCACCAACTCGCACCCAGCACCACGAAACCGGCCAGCAGCGCGACCAGGGCGACCAGCAGCCCCGTAGCCCGGCACGCGTAGTACAGCGGACGCCTCCGCAGCAGGCCGGCGTCGGAAACCCGCCGGTGGAGCTCGGTGAAATCGCTGTGCCGAGTGGTATCGGCGCCGACGATGTCCTGACCGGCCATGCCACCATCCCCCTCTGGGTCCTGTGGACTGCTCCGGTGGACGGCGACCGCCGGAACCGCGAAACCTGGAACGAATAGCTCTACTTTTGCTCATGAGTAAGCATTCGCCCCTGCGCCACTCGGAGCCCGTGCGGGAAACGACTCAGTACCGTATCGGCAGGTGCTGATGGACCGTCAAGCGTGCGGCGGATGATTGGCGCTGATTCGCCGCACCGGCGTGTGGCGTGTGCGTTATCCGGCGGCGCAGGACGGGCAGGACGACCGGGGTTCGATACAGACGTTGTCGATCACCGGGCCGTTGGCCGCGGTCGGGCCCGTGGTGCTGACGAAGGCGACGGTCGTGGTGGCGGCGTTGGCGACGAAGGTGAACCGGCGGTTCACGTACCCCATGGCGGCGTAGGTCTTGCCCGTGACGTCGAAGGAGAAGCTCTGGAAGTCCTGGCCGTCGACCAGGACTTTGCCCGTTTTCACGGCGGGGTCGGCGTTGGTGGGGTTGCCGGCGAGTGAATAGGTGACCGTGTAGGTGGTGCCGGGCGTCGTGGTGAAGGTCTGGCTCACCGCGCTGACGCCGTTGAGGTCGATGGACTGGTCGCCCTCGGCGGCCTGCCAGGTGCCGGCACCGATCAGGTCGACCGCCCCGAGTGTCACGGACCAGGGGCCGATGTCCTGCCCGGGGAAGTACGGGGTGAAGAGGTTGGCGGGGGCCCTGGGATATTCGAAACTGCCGTCGTGGAAGCGGCTGACGGGCGGTGGCGCCGCGGTGGCGGAACCGGCGCCGAAGCCGGTCAGCAGGGTGATCGCGGCTGTGGCAGCGGTGGCGATACGTAAAGAGAACATGGGGCTCTCCCTGGGAAAGTGGGTGGGATGGCCGGGCTCTCGCGGCCCCCGGGTGGGACGTTCCGCACCGGTCGGGAGCCGACGATTCAGGCTACGGCGGACGTACGGTCCGGGTGGAGACGCCGGGAGCCGTCTCCGGCGGCGCCTATGGGTGCCGGACAGCGCTCGGTTCACCGCCACGCCCCCTGGAGCCACCCCCCTGGAGCCACGCCCGGGCGATCGTTCGGGACGGTCGACCGGTGGTGCCGCACGATCCGGCGCCGTCGGGCCCTCCGTTGGCTCCGGGCGGGCGTCGGCGCCGGTCGGTGCGGTCAGTCCTGCGCCTCCCAGGAGATGACGACCAGCCCCGGGCCGGATGTGCCGCCGTCCGCGCCGGATGTGCCGCCGTCGCCGTCCACGGCGGGGTTCGTCGCGGCGATACCGCCCTCGCCGCCCGTGCCGCCCTGCCCGCCGGAGCCACCGCTTCCGCCGGTACCGGTCCCGGCGGGGACGGTGTAGGACGTTCCGTCGGCGAGGGTGAGGGTCCCAGCCGCCGGGGGAGCGCCGGCACCTCCCGGGCCCGGGCCGCCACCCGCGCTGCCGAAGCGGGTCCTGCCCGGACCGAAGCTGCCGCTGCCGTTCTCGCCGGGGCCGCCCGCGGTACCGGGCGAGGAAGCGAACTCCGTACAGAAGTTGAGCAGATTGGTGGCGGCGGGGCCGCCCGTTCCGGCGGCGGCCGCCGCTCCGCCCCTGGCGGCGACGGCTCCGTCCTCCCAGCCGCCACCTCCGCTGTCGCCCCCTTCGCCGCCCCGGCCGCCGCCCCCGCCAGGTGCGGCGGACAGCAGCTCGAAACCGCGGACGGAGAGACCGGAACTCCGGCCCTCCCCGGCCTGCCCCCAGGCGCCGATACCGCCGGACGAACCGTTCTGGCCGACGGTGCCGCCTCCGCTGTCCCCGCCTGCGCCGCCCGTGCCCCCGGCGCCGCCGGGCCGCGCCGAGCCGACCCCGATATCGACCCCCCTGGTCAGGAGGTCGATACCACCGATCCGGAACAGTTCGAGGACGGTGAACGTGCACCGGGTGAAGGCGCCGCTCCCGCCACCACCGCCCCCGCCTCCTCCACCGCCCCCCGCACCGCCGTAGCCCTCACGCGGCCAGACGATGTTCGATGCCTCCCCGCCGCCCCCGCCGCCCCCTCCGCCTCCGCCACCACCGGAGCCGCCCCCGCCCCATGCGTACACGGTGAACTCCTTCACCCCGTCGGGCGGGAACCAGACGCCATCGCCGGTGAACACCTCATGTCCGCCGGGGACGGCCCTGGGCGCCCCGGTGGCGGGCTGCCCGGGCAGCACGGCCGCCGACATCACTCCCACGGTCACCGCGGCCAGTACCGCACCGCGCCGTCCCCTCCGATACGCCCTCACCGCAGTCCCTGTGCCTCTCACCGGTACGGGCTCCGCACGGCGCACAGCCCTGCACCTGGCGATTCCCCTGACCGGCGGAGCGCAGGCGGTCGCCACCCCGGAACCACCCGGGCGGGTGACAGCATCCGGAGGCGGACCACGCACGCAGCCGGTTCCGTCGTGGCTCAGAGCCGTACGACGAGCTTCCCGGTATGCGCGCCTTCCTCCATATCGCGGTGGGCGTCCCTGATCCGGTCCAGCGGGTAGACATGGACGGGTCCGGCGGAGAACTCGCCGGTGGCGATGCGGTCGAGATAGTGCTGGAGCACTTCGGGCGGCAGTTCGGCCGTCGCTCCGCCGTACGCGGACAGCCGCACCCCGCGGGGCAGATACTCGATGGGGTAGAAGTCCCGGACGGTCCACTGGTTGGAAAGCATGCCGGTGAAGCAGACGGTGCCCTGGTCGCGGGTGGCGGCCAGAGTGTCGGGGAGGGTGGGTGTGCCGACCAGTTCGAGCCCGGCGTCCACCCCTTCCGGGTAGATCTCGCGCACCAGCGGGGCGACTTCCCCGTTGTCGACCAGAGGATGGTCCACCCCGTGGTCTGCCAGTACCCGGACCCGGTCCGGGTTGCGGGTGGTCGCGGCGACGGTCGCCCCGATATCGCGGGCGAGCGCGGCCGTCGCCAGCCCGAGTGCGGAGGTCCCGCCGCGGATCAGCAGTGACTGACCCGCGCTCAGGGCGAGGCCGGTGGTCAGGGACCCGTAGGCGGTCTGCAGGGTCTCGGGCAGTGCACCCAGCGTCTCCCAGGGGAGCCGGGAGGTGAAGGGAATGACCTGGGAGCGGGGCACGACCGTGTACTCCGCATAGCCCCCGTCGAAGGTACGGCCCATGCCGCCCACCATGGTCATCACCTGCTGTCCCGGTGCCAGCACACCGTCCGGGTCGGCGTCGATCGTCCCGGTCGCCTCGATGCCCAGGACCCGGGGGAAGGTCACTCCCTCGGCGAGACCGAGACGGGTGTGCAGTTCGGACCGGTTGAGGCCGAACGCCTCCACTTTGATCCGGACCCAGCCCGGCTCCGCTTCGGGAACCGGGAGCGTCTTCAGTTTCAGATGGTCCACCGGCCCCGGCTCCTCCAGGACGACGGCACGCATGGTCTGGTCCACAGGGCCTCCTCACGAACGTCTGCCGGGGGCATCGTGGCCCGGCGCCGGGTGAACCGGCCGAAGCGACGTCACCACCGGCCCGGACAGGGCACCAATGGCGGAGCCGGCCACCGCTCCCGGCGGTCGGCGGCGGCTCGTACGCGGTACGGCCCGGGGGCGGGCGCGGCCCGCGCCGGAGCAGGCCTCCGACGAGAGCCCGTCCGGCGCGGTGACCGGCACCCCGGGGGCCCCGCCGGTCGGCAGGAGCCCCCGGGTCCGGCGGCGACGGCTGTCGCTGCGGTACGTCCCCGAGGCAGCGCGCGGCGGTCAGCGCCCGGCCCGCTCCGGGGTGCGGGCGGCGGCCCGTAACCTCAGCCCCGACGGGCCCAGGATCGCGCCCGACGTCGGGCGGACCGCCGCGGGGTCCACGGCCAGCAGGCGCCAGCGGGCCGCGATGTTCGTCAGGGCCAGGGTGATCTCGTTGATCGCGAAGGTCTCGCCCATGCAGCCACGGGCGCCGCCGCCGAAGGGGAGGATCTCGGGGAGGACGCCCCTGCGCACCGGCTCCAGGCCCTTGGTCTCCCAGCGCGACGGGTCGAAGCGCTCGGGGTCGGGGTGGAGTTCTCCGGAGCGGTGGACGAGATAGGGGCTGATCACCACATTCGTGCCGGCCGGAACGCGGTGGCCGCCCAGCTCGGTATCCGTGCTGACCTTGCGGGTGAACAGCCAGATCGGCGGATACAGGCGCAGGGTCTCGGTGATGATCCGCCGGGTGAGCACCAGACGTTCCAGATCGTCGTAGCCGGCCGCGGTCCGGCCGTCCAGGACGGTGTCCACCTCCGTATGGAAGGCCTCTTCGATCCGCCGGTCCGTGGAAATGCGGTGCAGGGCCCAGGAGATGGTGATGGCGATCGTGTCCGTGGCCCCGAAGAAGAAGGTGATCGCGGCGTCGTTGAGTTCCGTGTCGGTGAGACCCTCGCCGGTGGTGGCCAGCAGCATCGACAGCAGGTCGCCGTGGTCCTCCCCGGTGCGCCGGTACTCGGCTATGACGCCGCCGATGGTGCTGCGCAGCCGCGCTCTGCTGCGGTCGTAGCGTCTCTTGCCCGGGGTGGGTATCCGGTCGAGCGGTGCGGGGAGGAGCATGCGGCGGTAGACGCCGCGGCTGACGGTGGCCAGATCTTTCGGGGTTTTCGCGAGCGACGGCGAGGACAGATGCCCGGCGAAGAAGGCGGCCACACCGGTGCGGGCGGCGACGGTCGTCATATCGGCCAGGATGTCGATCTCCCGGCCGTCGGACCAGGTGTCCGTCACCCGGGCGGTCTGTTCGCACATGATCCGGGCGTAGGCCGCGTGCCGGGCCGGGCTGAAGGCCGGCTGGGCGACTCTCCGCAGACGGCGGTGTTCGCTGTACGGACAGGTGACCACTCCGTCGCCGAGGACCTCGCGGGTCCGCTCGTAGACCGGGCCGCCCTTGTCGAAGGTCCGGTCGTCCATCAGCACCTGATGGATGAGTTCGGGCGTGGTGACCACGACGGCCTTGAACGGGCCCATCCTGATGTCGACGAGGTCGCCGTGGGCGGGCAGTGCGGCGAAGAATCCGAGCGGGTCCTTGAGCATGCTCGCCGTGTGCCCGAGGAGCGGGAGCGCTCCGGGGGCCGGATTCCTTCCGGGCGTACGGGGGATTGCCGTGGACATGGTGCCTCCTGGAGGGTGATCGGCCACGCCGGGCCCGGGGACGCATCCGGATGCCCCGAGGGGGCCGGAGATCCCTGAGTACGGCGGGCGGGAAAGGGCGGCCGGGGTCGGCTGAGAAGAGCCGGTGCGGGCGGGGAAGAGCCGGTGGGCCGGTGGCAAGGAACCGGGGCCGGCGGGGAAGAGCCTGGGGCGGGCGCGGAGCCGTCGCGGTGCGGCGGCCGTCGGGCCGGGGGCGGAACGGGCTGCAGCCATGCCACCCCCAAGGGGTTTCAGGGTTCAGCGGAATCGAGCGCACGGTCCTGGCGCGTCGCGCCCCGGACAGCTCTTTCTCAGGGCGCGGGGCAACACCATAAGGACGCGCAGTTACCCGGTGGTATGGCGTGAACCTCACGTTTTTCACGGTGTATTCGGTGCGAACTGCCGCATCCATCGGCCGGTCGGCCACGGCGGACGGTTCTCCGTGGGGCTGGTGAGGCAACCGTTGACGGTGTGTCACGCATCTTTCTCATCGGCGCCCCGGAGCCCCCGGGGCGCCGACGCAGGAACGACGACGAGGAGACACCATCGTGAGACTGGTCTCACGCGCGCTGACGGCCACCGCCGTGGCCGTGGCGCTGGCGGCGGGTGCGCCGGGATGGGCGCAGGCGCAGCCGACCGGCGAATCCATACCCGGGGCGCCGCCGGGCGCCGCTCAGGACCGGCTGCCGGAAGGGTGGCGTATCTCGGCCGGGGAACTGGTCTGGAGTTCGCCCGTGCCCGTGGGCATGGGCGGTGCCCTGGTCGAGTTCCGCTCCGGGGAGCGGACTCTCGGCGTTCCGGAGGCCTCCCCCGATCACCGGACCTTCCGGCTCCGCGTCGATACGTCGGCCATCGGACCGGTGAACGAGCTCCAGGTGGTCGCCGGTTCGCGGCGGCTGGACGCCGCCGGGAAGGAACGATCCTCCGCCCGGCGGAGCGCGCCGGACGCCGTCAAGCCTCCCGCTCCGCTGCCCGTCAACTCGGTCGATCCGGGTGTTGCGGGCAAGTACCGCACCACCAGCGGCGAGTACACCCTGAAGTCGGTCAAGCTGCCGGGCTACGAGAAGCCCGTGGAGATGCGCGCCACGGTCGTCGGCCCGGCGAACGCGCCGGGCAAGCGCCCGCTGGCGCTCTTCCTCCACGGCCGGCACGCGTCCTGCTACGAGCCCGGTTCGGACTGGCCGAACCTCCAGTGGCCGTGCCCGCCGGGACAGAAGGAGATACCGAGCTACCGCGGCTATCAGCACGACCAGAAGCTCCTGGCGTCCCAGGGCTATGTGACGGTCTCCATTTCCGCGAACGGCATCAACGCGCAGGACGGCCCCAAGCCCGACAGCGGGGCCCAGGCCCGCTCCTCCCTGGTCCGGCAGCATCTGGCCCGCTGGGCCGAGTGGGGCGCGAATCCCGCGAAGGCGCCCGCTGCGGTCCGCGCGACCAAGGCCGCCGATCTTTCGAAGGTGCTCCTCGTCGGCCACTCCCGGGGCGGCGAGGGCGTCAACCGGGCGGCCTACGACAGCGTCTCCCCGCCGCCGCGCGCCGAGGACGGCTACCGGGGACCGGTGAGCTGGCGGATCCGCGGCACCGTGCTGATCGGCCCCACGATCTTCGGCCACAACCCGGCGCCCGATGTGCCCTCCATGACGATCCTGCCGGGCTGTGACGGCGATGTGTCCGATCTCCAGGGGCAGATGTACCTGGACGCCGCCCGTGGCATCGGCCGCGGTACGGCGCTGCACAGCGCGGTGTACATGGTCGGCGCCAACCACAACTACTTCAACACCGAGTGGACGCCCGGCCAGACCGAGGCACCGGCCAACGACGACTGGTTCGAGGACGAGGACCGGGTCTGCGGGCCGGGGGCGAAGACCCGGCTGAGCGCCGGGCAGCAGCAGACGGCGGGTACCACCTACATCGCCGCCGCAGCGCGGCTGTTCCTCGCCGGAGACGACCGGGTCCGCCCGCTCCTCGACGGGTCCGGCCGCCGCGCGCCCTCCGCCGGGCCCGCCCGGGTGCTGAGCCACGCCGTCGGCGGCAACCGCACCGCGGCGATCCTGCCCGACGCCCCGCTGTCGGTGGCCAACGGACGCGTATGCGACCAGATCACCTCGGACACCGCCCGAGCCTGTATGCAGCAGTCCGAGATCGGGGTGTCGCCGCACTTCGCACAGTGGGGGTTCGCCGCTGACGAGCCGGGCCGGAACGCGGTCAGGGCCGACTGGACCAAGCCGGGCACCCCGGTGAAGCTGACGCCGGGGCGCGTCTTCTCGCTGGCGGGCTCCGAAGCGCTCGCGCTGCGGGCCGCGGTGCCGCCGAACAGCTCGGGCACCCGGCTCGACGTCGCCGTCACCGATACCTCGGGGAAGCGCGTGCGCCTCGGCCGGGTCACCGTCGACGGCCTTCCCGGTAGCGGCGTCACCTCCTCGCACTGGGCGCGTGAGCTCCGTGTTCCGCTGAGGGCGGCCACCGCCGCCGGTGTCGACCTGAAGCGGATCCGGTCGGTGGAGCTCACTCCGCGCAGCACCTCCGGCAGCCTGTGGCTGGTGGACGCCTGGGGCTGGCGCCCCGGCACGCCCGCGGTGAACCCGGTACCGCTCCCGCGGCTGGACGTCAGCACGCAGACGGTCAAGGAAGGGGACTCCGGCACCCGTACCCACCAGGTGAACGTCCGGGCCACCGGCAAGGGCACCGGCGTGGTCAAGCTCGGCGTTCTCGACCCGAAGACCTACGAGACCGCGGTCCGCACCGTGAAGGTGAAAGCCGGCGCCCCCGTGACCGTGCCGGTCACGGTCAACGGCAACACCCGCTTCTCCGAGGACATCCACTACGAAGTCACCGCCAAGGCCGTGCGCGGCGCGGCGGTCGGCGGCGCCTTCGGCGGCCTCCTCGTCGAGAACGACGACGCCGAGCCGGAGGTCAGCGTGGCTCCGGTCGCCGACTCGGTCACCGAGGGCGGGAAGCTCACCTGGAAGGTCCAGCTGTCCGCGCCCGCCGACAGCGTTTTCTATGCCCGGTTCGTCTTCCTGCCGACGGGCGGCGGACCCGAGCTGTCCACGAAGGACGTCGACCCGCAGTGGCTGTCCGAACAGGGCCTGCTCCCCGACCCGGAGCAGTCCATGTCGGAGGCCGCCCCCTGGATCTGGGTCACCATTCCCGCGGGTGAGACCAGCGTCGAGATGTCCGTGCCCACGATCACCGACGCGCTGACCGAGCCGGAGGAGTCGGTACGGATGCAGCTGGGCCGCTACCGGATGAACGACGGCACCTGGACGGACGGCCCGATCGTCACGGGCAAGGTCACGGACGCGCGGCAGCGCTGACACCTCAGGCCTGTGCCGTAGCGGCACCGCCCGGACCGATGGCACCGTCCCCCGCCCGGGGGCCGGTGCCATCGGCATGAGGAGCGGCCGTACCCCTCCCCAGCAGCGCGAATATCATGATGTCATCGCACCATTTGTGAAGGGACGGATCACCCCATGGCGACCAGGAGCACCCCTCCCGTCGTACTCCTCCACGATGTCGACGCCGTCCGCGCCGACCTTGTCACCGCGCTGGAATCGGCCGATCCGTCGTTGCGGCCCGGGCTGGAGGAAGCGCTGCGCATCGCCGAACGCCACGGGGCGCTGACGGACGAGCAGCGGACGGGGGAGTGGGTACGGCGGACCCTGCGCGCCGCGGACACCGATCCGGCCGCCGACCATGTCCGCGCCGTCAAGGCACTGCGCGAAGCCGTGCCCGGACTCGGTCTCATCGCCGCGAACGGCCTCGTCAAGGCGGCGGGGCGGAGCTGAGGCACCCCGAGGGCCGTGACCGCCGCCCGGCCCGGGCTTCCGGGCGGCGCCGGAAAACCGGTGGAGCCGTGCCGCCGCGCTCCGTTACCGTGCTGCCGCACCAGTCATCCAGGTAAGGACGTGCCGTTGTACACCGTGTGAGACCTCCCGAGCGCTGATCGGTCGCGCGTCGCGCCCTGCGTGCCGCGCTGCTTTTTGCTGCGGAATTCTCACTGAAACCGGTGTACCTCTGTGCTCACCCATTGGGCCGTCGTGCCCACCTGCCTGCCGCTCGTCCGCCGCCGCTGCCACGTCTGCGCCTCCGAGCGCTTCCGGGCCGACGGCAAATTTCGCGTCAACGCCAACCACAAGCTCCTCGACGCCTGGCTCCTCGTGCTCTGCACCAGGTGCGGGGAGACCGCGAAACTCACGGTCCTGGAGCGGAAGAACGTCCGCTCCGTCCCGCCCGAGCTGCTGGACCGGCTCCACGCCAACGACCTCGGTCTGACGGCCGAACTGCTCCGGGATCCGGTCCTCCAGCGCCGTAACCGCATCGCCCTCGACTGGGACCGTGCCTGGCGCCTCGACACCGGCGGATCGGCACACCTGGACCGCGAGGTGATCGACGTCTCGGTCCGCTTCGCGGCCCGGATCCCGGTCCGGCCGGTGCGGCTGATCGCCGAAGGCTGCGGGCTGCCGCGGGCCGAGGTCGAGAGACTGATCACGGAAGGGAAAGCCGTTTCGTCGGTCCGGCTGACCGGCAAACGCTCCGGCGACTTCACCTTCCTGCTCAAACGCTGAGCCCTGACCCGGGGCCGGGGCCTGTCCGGCACGATCCGCCGGACAGGCCCCGGCCGTTCAGTCGCCGCCGCACGAGTACGCACCGGCATCATCGGCCCAGCTGCTCCCACCGTCCCCGGGAGCGCCGCGTTCCGCCGAGGGCGAGCCGCCCGGCCGGCGCGGGCTCGGTGGCGTCGGCCGGTACGCCCCCTTGTCCACCGCGGCACGGACGGGGTACGGCGGGCCCTCGCCCAGAGCGTCGGCCACCCGCTGCTCGCAGTACCGGTTGAAGCTCCGCCAGCGCCGGGAGAATTCGCTCGGCCACGCCGCGGCACAGAGCGACAGCACCGCCCAGATGGGAAACCACAGCAGGATCCACCAGCCGGGATCATTGCCCAGCGGCGGGAACGGCGTCTGTGAAACCACCCCGTGCAGGTTGATACCCACGCTCAGCACAAACGCGGCGGAGAGCGCGATCGCCCGGGTGCGTTCTGCATAGCGGCGCACATCCGGCACGTGCGATTCCAGTCGGTTCCGGTACGGGGCGAAATCGTCGTCGTCCAGGAACTCGTAGAGCCGAGCGCCCTCCGCGTCCCGCCGCCGGATGCCCTCGAAGAGCGCGGACAGCACCGGATCGGCCGGTTCCGGAGCGTCAGGTACGGCGGTGAGCACGCCCTCCTCCGAAACCTCCACCGCCCCCCGCAGATACAGCAGGTACACGGCCGTCCGCGCGGTCTGCCGCTCGTCACCCACCTGTCGGGCCGCCTCCACCGGCCCGATGCCCTCCCGCCTGATCCGGCGGATGGTGGCACGGTCGGCGCGCCCCCTGGCCCGGCTCCAGACGCCCAGCGCGATGTTGACCGCGACAAAGCCCAGCAGCCACCAGACCGCGAAGAACCTCTCGTCGATCACCCAGCCCATCGCGTTGTCCCCCTCACTCCCGACCGGCGTCCGGGCGTCCGCGGCATCAGTCGCCGCCCCCGCAGCCACCGCCCCCGCAGGTGTCCGCGCCGATCTCGTCGGCCCAGCCGCCCCCACCGGATTCCCGGGTCCGCGGCTTCGGCCGGGCCGGCTTCCGCTCCCGCCGCGGCCGGGGCGGGGTCGGCCGGAACGCCTTCTTCCCCAGCGCCTTCCGGGTCCGGGACGGAAGTCCTTCCAGTACGGCGTCGGCCTCTCGCCGGCAGTAGCGGTTGAAGCTCCGCCAGCGCCGGGTGTTCTCGTCCGGCCACGCCAGCGTGCAGAGCCAGAGCAGACCCCAGATCGGCCACCACAACACGACCCACAGCGCGGGGTCCCCGCCGAGGAAGGGGAGGCGCACCCCGGCACCCAGACCGTGCGCGGTCATACCGAAACTGATACCGCACGCGGCGAAGGCGACGACGGTCCGACCGGGCTCCGCATACCGCCGCACATCCGGGACGCGCGATTCCAGCCGGTCCCGGTACGTCGCGAAGCCGTCCACGTCCAGGATCTCGTACAGCCGAGCCCCCCTGGCGCCCTGCCGCCGGATGCCTTCGAAGAGCGCGGACAGCACCGGGTCGGCCGGTTCCGGAACATCGGGTACGGCCCTGACCACGCCCCCGTCCGAAACCTCCACCGCCCCCTGTTGTACGAGGAGCCCCACGGCGGTCCGCGCGGCCTTCCGCTCCTGGCCCACCTGCCACGCCGCCTCCACCGGCCCGATGCCCTCGCGCCTGATGCGCCGGATGGTCATCCGGTCGCCCCACCCCCGGATCAGGCACCAAAGGCCCAGCCCCGCATTGACCGCCGCAAACCCCACCAGCCACCAGACCGCAAAACGCCCCTCATCGGTCACCCACCCCATCACTGCGCCCCCGCTCTCGACTGGCGGCTATGTGCCCCGTACGGGACCGTCTCATGCCGCGTTGTGACACCGGGCTTCCCATGCCCGGGAGGCGCTGATTCTCGGCCGTCCCGGGCCCGGACGGGTGGGAACGGCAGTTTCCCTGGCGAGTGGCGAGGCGCCTTCCCTAGGCTGCCTCGGCATAGAGGGGCGGTCATCGGGGCCCGGCCCTGTGGTGATGGGTGCGGAGGAATGGCCGATGGACCGCAACAGCGGGTACGGCAAGTTGGTGCGGGACCGGATTCCGCAGATCATCCGTGAGGACGGGGCCGTGCCGGTCACCTGTACCGCGGGTCCGGAGGAGTACCGCGACCGGTTGCGGGACAAGCTTGGCGAGGAGGTCGCCGAGTTCCTGGAGGCCGACGATGCCAAGGCGCCGGAGGAACTCGCGGACATCCTGGAAGTCGTGCACGCGCTCGCCGCGGACCTGGGGATCGACGCGGATCAACTGAAGAAGATCCGTGAGGTCAAGGCGAGTGAGCGCGGCGGCTTCACCGAGCGGATCATCTGGTTCGGCAACCGCTGACAGCTCGGTTGCCCGGCCGCCCTAGGCGGTCGGCTTGGTCAGGACGGCATGGCATCCCCCGGGCAGCGGGAGCACCGGGACTCCCCGGGCGGGCACGAGTCCGGCCTGGCGGGCGATGGCGGTGATCTCGCAGGGGGCGATGCCGCGCTGGAAGGTTCCCTTGGACCGGCTGGACCAGAACCCGTCGTGGTGGACGCTCCAGTTGCCGTCGGCGGCGGCCTTGGCGATCTCCTCCGGGGAGCGGGTGACGACCACGACGTAACCGCCTGGGCGGGCGAAGGAGGCCGCGTCTTTGAGGGCCTGGATCCGCTGCCAGGGATCGGGCAGGACGTTGAGCACGAACACCGAGGTGACCAGGTCGAATCCGGTCTGCCGGGGGCGGGGCCAGCCGAAGCCGTCGTGCGGATCGAAGCCCTCGGCCCTCAGGCCCGCCGAACGATAGTGGGCGATGTCGGTGCCTCGGCCGCAGCCGTGGTCCAGGACGCTGCCGATGCCGAGTGGGCCGGTCAGATGTTCCGTCACCTCGCGGGAGGCCGGAGAGGGCGCCTGGCGGCTCATCGCCGTCTTATGAGGCTGATGTTCGTGCTGGGTCCGGACGGCGGGGGTACTGCCGTTCAGCTCGCTGAGTGCGAAGAGTACGTCGTCCGGCTCGGCAGGCCGCATGGAGAGAGGGAGGTCGATCAGCAGCGCGGAGTGGTCGGTGAACGCAGTTGGACCGCTTCGCACCGAGGAATCCGCAGTGATGGCGGTCACCGGTGTCAGATGGCTGCTGAGCAGGGCGAGATCACAGCGGAAACGGCTGGGTTTGCCGTGGGAGACCCGCTCGAAGGTGAAGACGGGCGCGTCGTCGGCGGTGGTGTCGGTCAGATCGGCGATCCGAGTCAACTGCTGCAGAGCCTGTCGTTCCGCTTTGGTGGTGAAGGCGCTGATCTCTTTGCCGAACAGGCCGTCTTCGGGGCGGGGCGCGAGATTGAAGTCCCCGCAGACCAGCAGAGGGCGGCCCTTCTCGGCGGCGGCCAGCGCGGCGAGTTCGACCAGCTGGGCGACCCGGAGGGAACCGGCTCCGGCGTCGAGATGTACCTGGAGGACCAGAAGCCACTCCAGCTCGATTCGTTGAACCCATGGGGTCGGTGCGGACACGGTCGGCGGGGCGAGGTCCTCGCTGACCCAGACAGCCAGATACCCGTCTCCGCCGGCGCATTGGAAGCCTCCCAAGGTTGGTGGCGTCCGGTCGGCGGGCTTGAACGGCTCCTGCGCAAGCAGAATCTGCACACCGCGCTCACGGAGCCAGGCGGCGAGCCGCGAGCGGGCGCCGGTGGCACCCAGACGCTTGTTGAGGTTGACCGAGGCCAGCAGCACAGGGCTCCTCCGGAGCAGGGAGTCACAGGGGCAGGGGCCTGCCGGAAGCGGCCTCGTCGCGGAATGCCTCCCACAGAATGTTCAGTGGATGAGAGGCATCATAGGTTTCGCGTTCTCCCTTGCGGGCGAAGACGCCGGAGACCAGCTGCAACATGGGGTCGAAGTCGTCGGCGAAGTCGATGAGCCGGAAGTCGTCGCTGGTGGGGAGGCGCCCGTCGACGGCGGCCTCGCCGAGGGAGCGGGCACACAGCATGCATCCGTAGGTCATACCGGACCGCAGCAGGGCGAGTCCGTAGTAGATGTCGTCGATCTCGGCGGCGATCCGGAGCCGCGAGCGGAAGTCGGGCCCGTACCAACGCTCGACGAAGTCGGTGATCACCCCGCGTGAGGGGACCACCAGCGGCAGGCTCCGCAGCCGTTCGAAACCGACGGACCTGGTGGCGAGTTCGCGCACCGGCAGGTTCGTCAGCAGGGCCAGGCCCTCGCGATGCCACTCCAGGAAGTCGTACTCGGAGGTGACCCGCTCGGCGGCGGCGTCGGCCGCGAGTCCGCCGCACAGCAGATCCACCTGGTTGGAGTCCAGTCGCTGCCAGAAGTCACGGGTCCGGACATGGACGACCTTCAGTTCCACCTCCCGCTCCAGTAGCTGCGGGGCCACCTGCTCCCACACCCGCCCCAGAAAGCCGAGGGTGAACTCCGTGGTCCCTACCGTCAGCGTCGAACCGAGGCGGCGACGCGAGTCCGCGATGCCCTGTAACCAGTAGGCGAAGGTCGCCTTCGCCCGCTCGACGACCTCCAGTCCGGTCGGAGTGAAAAGGAAGTCCCGGCCCCGGCCCTGCTTGACCACCAGCAACTCTCCTGTCAACGACTGAAAGTTGCGGTTGAGGATGTCGAGCTGCTTCTGCACGCTGGACTGTTCGCGGCCCAGGACCTTGGCCGCCGCCAGCGCTGTTCTCGACTCCCGGACGATGATCAGCGTCCGCAACTGATCCCAGGTGAGGTCCAGAAGGTCCGGAGAACACGAGATCAGATCGGCCCGGAACCCCTCCGGCCCCGGAACCCTCAACGGCCCGGAAGGCAACGACGGCGCCATCAAGCCTCCTCTCCGACGCGGCTTCGCTCAGCTCGTATTGTCCGTACGGTCAGCAGAACTGAACCTCTCCGCATCTCATCCCGAGAAAACCTGCAAATGTCCAATCGGACAGGAGGATATCGAAGGATATTCGGGGGAACATTTCAGCAGCCGCCTTCGATTCGAAAGGTGAGGGGTGTGGCGCGGTCCGAGCCCGGGGTGAGCCGTGCTCCCAGCCGAGTCGGCGGCCCGAGTTCTCCACCGACCTGATTCAGAGGTGACCGTGATGGACTGCCAGTTCTGCACCGAGTTCGCCGCGCGCGAGAACACGACCCTGATCATCACCGAGACCGCCGGCGGCTGGGTACTTCTGCCGACCATCGGAGCCTTCACCCCGGGCTACTGCCTGTTCATGCCGTTGCAGCACCTGGACGCCGCCGCCGATGCCGGCTCCGCCTGCCTCAGGCAGGTCGCTGAAGAGACCGAGGCCATGCGCACACTGGTCCAGGCCCGCTACGGGCCGACCATCGTCGCCGAACACGGCCCACGTGCATGCGACTCGGGTGCATCCTGCTGCAGCCACTGCCACCTGCACCTGATTCCTGTTCCCGAGCCGGACGCGATTACTGCCGCCTACGAGACGACCGGCGGGCCGGGCCTGCGGCTCCCTTCCCTGACCGGCCTTGCGGGAGTGGTGGACGGTTCCTACCTCTACCTCTCCCCGCGGCCCGGCGAGCACTACTACTGGCCCTCGGCGGGCTTCGCCCGGCAATTCGTCCGCCGGGTGTGTGCGGACCAGCTCGGTATCGGCGAATTCTACGACTGGCGCGATCATCCTTTCACCGCCCACCGCCGGCGCACCTTCGCCGAGCTGACCACCGACTTGCACCTCGCGGACGCTGCCTGAGCAGAGAGAAGGGGAACAGTGTGATGACCACGGCTCTGCCCCGACCGCTCCACATGCTTTCCGCCACCGAGCTGGCGGCCGCAGCCGGTGACCGCCGCTGGCCGAAGTGGCAGAGCATGGCACTGATGCACTCACTGAAACTGCCTGTACTCAACGCCTGCCTCATCCCACCCGGCCACAGCGCTGCCGCCGGCCTTCTGGCCGCCGCTACCGGAACTCGGACGCTGATGATCCGCTCGGACGGTGGGGTGGAGAAGAAGCAGTACTACCGAGGTGGTAATACCTTCGGAATCGAGGAGATCGGGCCAAGGGCCACCGGGCTGCTGGCGGACGGGCGAGCGGTGATACTCGCGGAGCCCACCAACCGCTTCACCAACCGCCTGACCGTCCTGCTCCGTATGGACCGGCCCGGCCTCGGCCGTCCCGGTTCACTGACCCTGGAAGCCCTGGGGCCCGGCTACGACGTCGCGGATCTGACCCGCGGGCAGATCCCGCCACAGGTCACCGCGCACTTGGATGATGTCGACTTCACCCGCTACGAGTCGCCCCGCTGGCAAGAGTGGAAGTTCACCGGGGATCAGTGCATCGGCGGTGAGGACGCCCGCCGCCTGCGCCGCCTTGAGCGGCTCGCCACCCAGACCCTCACCGATGGCGGCCACCTCGACGGCGAGGCAGGCGCCGAGCACGCCGAGGCCTGGCTCCGGCAGCGCGGCTACCTGCAGCTGTTCGGACCGCAGCCGACCCGCGAGGCCCTTGCCAAACGCGCCCGTGGACTCTTCGACGACGCCTTCGTCCTCGCCCTCGCACAACCGAACCGGAACTGGCACTGCCTGGCCACCGCGTTCTCCGTCTTCGCAGAACCCCGCGCCCTCTACTGGGACCTGGTCGACGGTGAACGCAAGTACGCCGCGACAACACCGGCCGCCGCCCGATACACGGGGCGGACCGCATGAGCACCACACCGATCTACCTGGACCACCAGGCCACCACCCCGCTCGACGGGCGCGTTCTGGAGGCCATGCTGCCGTTCCTCAGCCATGAGTACGGCAACCCCTCCAGCCCGCACGCTTTCGGGCACACCGCCGCCGAGGCCGTTCGCACCGCCCGCCGTCAGGTCGCCGCACTGGTTCGCGCGGAGAACGAACGGGAGGTCGTCTTCACCTCCGGCGCCACCGAGGCCAACCATCTCGCCATCGTCGGCGCTGCCCTGGCCGTCCGCCCCTCGGGCGGGCACCTCGTCACCACCGCAATCGAGCACAAGGCCGTACTCGCCGCTTGCCGACGGCTGGTCGACCACCACGGCTACACCCTCACCCGCGTCGCCGTCGACGGGTACGGCCGCGTCTGCCCGGCCGACATCGCCGCCGTACTCACCCGGAACACGGTGCTCGTCTCGGTGATGCACGGCAACAACGAGATCGGTACCCTGCAGCGGCTCGCGGACATCGCCGAGATCACCGCCTCGCGCCGAATCGTCCTGCACACCGATGCCGCCCAGAGCGCCGGCTACGACCTTCTGGACGTCGCCGAACTCGGTGTCGACCTGGCTTCTTTGTCCGGCCATAAAATCCATGGACCCAAGGGCATCGGCGCCCTCTACATACGCGGCGGCACCCCGGTCATCGGCCAGCAGACCGGCGGGGGACAGGAACGCGGACTACGGGCCGGTACCCCCAACGTTCCCGCCATTGTGGGCTTCGGTGCCGCCGCTCACCTCGTGACCACCGAGACCGTTCCGGCCCCGTCCCGCATCCGAGCCCTGCGCGACCGGCTCCAGGGCCGTCTCCTGGCTGCGATCCCCGGCGCCGCGGTCGATGGGCACCCGCACCGGCGGCTGCCCGGGAACCTCAGCCTCACCCTTCCGGGGGTGGAGGCCATCGACCTCCTCGACCGCCTCCCCGGAATCGCTGCCTCCACCGGATCGGCCTGCAACACCGGAAGCGCCGAACCCTCCCACGTACTCACCGCGATCGGCCTCACCCGCGGCCAGGCTCGCGCGACTCTCCGGCTCAGCGTAGGCCGCACCACCACGGACGCCGATATCAACCGGGCCGCCGATCTCATCATCCGCACCGCACACACCTTGATGCCGCCCTCCGGCAGGGCTTGCACAACAACGGTGACGTGAGTTGAAGCATGCACGGGCCGTTGTGCGCCGGGCGCGCGTGGGGCAGCGTGTGCCGTATGCCGAAGCAGCCGTGGACCGCGGACCGGGTCGCCGATCAGACCGGGCGGACAGCCGTCGTGACCGGGGCCAACAGCGGCCTGGGCCTGGAGACGGCGAGGGCGCTCGCCCACAAGGGCGCGGAGGTCGTCATCGCCGTACGGAACAAGGAGAAGGGGGAGCGCGCCCGCGCGGAGATCGCCGCCGGATTCTCCGCCGGACACCTGGACGGCCGGCTCCGCGTCCGTACGGTCGACCTCGCCGACCTCGACTCCGTCCGCGCCTTCGCGGACGGCCTGCACGGCGAATGCGACCGGATCGACCTGCTGATCAACAACGCGGGCGTGCTGGCACCACCCCGGACCCTCAGCCCCCAGGGCCACGAAACCCAGTTCGCCGTCAACTACCTCGGCCACTTCGCCCTGACCGGCCTGCTGTTCCCCCTGCTGACCGGCGACAACGCCCGGATCGTCACCGTCACGTCGATCGCGCACCGCGTCGGCCGCATCCACTGGAACGACCTCCACGGCCGGCGCTCCTACTCCGCCGCGGGCTTCTACTGCCAGTCGAAGCTGGCCAACGCGGTCTTCGGTACGGAGCTCCACCGCCGACTGGACAGCGCCGGGAGCCCGGTCCGGAGCGTCCTCGCCCACCCCGGCTACACGGCAACCAACCTGCTGATCGGAGGCCCGATCGGCCTGGCGAAGCTCGTCGGCAGGGTCGGGGCGCTCAGCCGGATCGGCCAGACCCCGGCGCAGGGCGCACTGCCCCAGCTGTACGCGGCCACCGAGCCCGGCATCCGCGGCGGCGAGTACATCGGCCCCGACGGCCTCCTCGAACTCCGCGGCACCCCCACCCGCGTCCGCCTGAAGAAGGCCGCGACGGCCCCGGAGACCGGCCGCCGCCTGTGGGAGCTGTCGGAGCGGCTGACGGAGGTACGGTTCCGGATCCCGGCCCGGGAGGAGAAACCGGACGCCCCCGGGGCATGACCCCGGGGGCGGGCGGAGAGCGGGTGGATCAGCCGCGCGAGGCGTAGCCGATGAACTGCGTCCAGGCGGCGTTGCCGACGGTGAAGTGCGGGCGGGTGATGTCCTTGGAGTCCCGGACATGCACGGCGGCGGTGGAGGCGCAGACTTCCACGCAGTTGTCGCCCTGCGCACTGCTGTGGCTGGACTTGGTCCATCCGACCTCGACGCAGCTATCGCCCTGCGCGCTGCTGTAGCTGGACTTGGACCAGGCAACCTCGACGCAGTCGTCGCCTTGTGCGCTGCTGTAGCTGGACTTGAACCAGGTCAGCTGGATGCTGTCGCTCATAGTGCTCCTCGGATGCGCTCCAGCAGGCCCACGGATTCGAGGGGGCTGAGGGCCTGTGAGCGGAGTCTTGCATACCGCTGGTACAGGATGGCGACCTGTTTCAGCTCTGAGATCAGCCGTCCGCTTTCCTGTCCCTCGCAGTAAGCAAGGCGTTTTCCTCCTGGGGTTTCCGCCAGACGAATGGGCCCGGCAAGACAGGCATGATGTTCGCTGTTGGCAGGCATGATCTGGATAGTGACGTTCCTGAGCTTGGACAATCGCAGGATGTGATCGAACAGGTCCCGGGTCACTTCCAGGCCACCCAGGCGGCGTATCAGCACCGACTCCTCGATGATGAAATCGAAAGTGGTGTTGGGGCGATCGGTCAGCAATCGTTGGCGTTCCAGACGTCGTTGAACCCGGGCTTCCAGCGCATCATCGGTCAAGGGCGGCATGTCGTTCTCGCAGAGAGCGCGCATGTAGCCCTCGGACTGGAGCATGCCCGGGATCAGCCTGCACTCATAGGTGCACAGGCTCGGGGCTGTACGCTCCAACCGCGCCCACTGGCGGAACCACGCCGCCAACCCCGGATCCCGCCTCGTCAGATGCTTCGCCCCCTCCCTCAGCGCCCCCGTGTTCCCCGTCGCGCCCTCCCCCCGCTCCACATACGCCTCGTCCGGCATCCTGCGGCCCCGTTCCACCGATTCCACCGTGTGTTTCGAGAAGCGCACGATCTCCGCGAACTCCGCCCGACTGAGGCCCGCGTGTTCCCTCAGGGCCTGGACCATCGCCCCGAAAGTGCGCAGACTGTCCGACGGGTCGGGTTCCCGCTCCCAGTCGTCGTCGTCCTCGTTCGCCGGAGTCTCGGCGGTGTTGGTCATTCGCGGCCACCTCCGTGGTGCGTGACGGCGCGGGACGGAATGAGCCGCGCTGAACTCACCCAGCGTGACCAGGAGTGCACCGTACCGTCCATCGAACAGCTCCGTACGGGGAATCGGCGTACGGAGGTAACCGCTGGTGGACACGCGCATATGCCCGTCACCGTAGCCACCATGAGCACTTCTGCCACTGAATTCCCGCTTACCGTACGTGTGTTCTCCCAGCGGCTGATCTGCTCGCCGCGCGGGGCGCGGCGGGCGCGGGTACTCACCCGGGACCATCTCCTCGGCTGGGAGGTTCCGTACGACCCGGCCGAGCGGGCGGAGCACGTTGTTGCCGAGCTGGCGTCCAACGCCGTGCGGCATGCCCGGGTGCCGGGGCGGGGATTCAAGCTGGGGCTGAGGCTGGACCGGGTGGCGGGGGTGGTACGGGTCGAGGTCACCGATGCGCGGGGGGAGCGGCTGCCGGAGGTGCCGCCCCCGCTTGTGGACGGTGAGGGGGAGAGCGGGCGCGGGCTGCTGCTGGTGATCGCGCTCGCCGACCGCTGGGGGTGGGAGCCGTACGCGCCCAGCGGCAAGACCGTCTGGGCCGAGATCGACCTGAAGGCGCCGCCAACAAGGGCATGACCGGCAATTTCGCCAGTCGTATGAAATCTCGGTACTGACCCTTTACCAGCATGCCCATGACAATCTACGGTGCTCCGCGTACCACCCCACCTCCGTTCAAAGGAGTCGGCGATGGCCGGACTGCTCAATGTCCTGACGGCGACGCAGAAACCGCGAGTCCACCCGTACATCCGGCAGCTCCTCGCCAAGGCGGAGGCGCTGCACGGGGTGGATTCGGGGGCGTACCGAGGCATTCACAACCAGTACTTCCGGATGCCCGCACAAGTGCCGGGTGCCGCGCTGAGTGAGCGGCACTACGACGCGCTGGGGGACTTACCCGTGGGGCTGGAGCGGTTATACCGGCGGGTCGTCGTGGTCGACCTGCTCTCCGCCTGCTCCAGCGAGTGCGTCTTCTGCATCCGCGGACTGTACGACCCGCACACCCGCAGCGGATCCGAACTCTCCGCCATCGTCGACTACCTGGCCGGTGACCCGCATCTCCGCGAGGTGCTGATCACCGGCGGTGACCCGCTGATCTCGCCGAAGAAGCTCGGTGAGCTGGTGGACGCGATCGCCGCCGAGGCGCCCGGTATCCAGGTGATCCGGATCGGCACCCGGCTGCCCGTCCAGCAGCCGGCCGCCTTCCGTGAGAACACCTACGACATCTTCCGCCGCCACGCGGACCGCTTCTCCTTCGATATCGCCGTCCAGATCAACCACCCCTTCGAGCTCCAGCCCGAGGCGGTCGACGTCCTGCGGAACCTGAGACGCTGCGGGGTCCGGCTCTACAGTCAGAACGTCCTGCTGAAGGGCGTCAACGATGACCTGGACACCCTGACGGAGCTGTACGACCAGCTCAGGACGCTCCGGGTGATACCGCACTACCTCTTCCACGCGGTGCCCATGGTGGGAACCGACGAATTCCGGACCTCCGTCGCCCGGGGGCTGGACCTGGCCCGGCAGCTCACCGCCAACGGCCGGGTCAGCGGGCTCGGAAAGCCGATGTTCGCGCTGATGACGGCGGTGGGGAAGGTCGTCCTCTACGAGGGCAGCATCCTCGACGACCGGGACGGCCTGCTGACCGTCCGCACCGAGTACCGGCTGGACGAGCGGCAGCGCTGGAATCCGGGCTACCGGCTGCCGGATGCGGCGACCGTCGGTCCCGGGGGGACGCTCGACGTGCGCTACGTCGACGGTGTCGGCTGAGTGCCCCCGTACCCGCAGGTGACGGGCTATCGGACCCTGCTGACGAACAGCCGGGTGGGCTGGTGGCTGGTCGCCACCGTCGGCACCCGGCTCGCCGTCTGCACGATTCCCCTCGGAGTCGTCTTCGCCGCCGAGGAGCACACCGGCTCCTACGCCTGGGGCGCCGTCATCGCCTGCGCCTTCGCGGGCGGTGAGGCGATCGGCGCGCCCCGGATGGGCGCGCGCTTCCAGCACCGGCCGCTCCGCAGGGAACTGGCGGGCGTCTCGGTGATCCATGCCGTCGCGCTGGCCTCCATGGTCGTCACGCTGTCCCTCGGGATGCCCCTCGCCGCCGCGGCCCTCGCGGCCGTCGGCGGCGCCGCGGCGAGCGGGACCTTCGGCGGACTGCGGACCCTGATCGTCCGTCTCGTCCCCGGCTCCCGGGAGAAGGCGCTGGCACTCGATGTGATCGTCAATCAGCTGTGCCAGATCGCGGGTCCCGCGCTGGCCGCCGCCGTGGCCGTGGCCTGGACCGCCGACGTACCGCTGCTGATCGTCTGCGGCGGTCTGCTGATCGCCGCCGCCTCGGCCGTCAAACTCCCCGACTCCCTCAGTGCAGGGGAGCACGGCGCCGGAGGGTCCGGGGGGCGGGCCCGGCCGCCGACCTCGGCCGTCATCCGGGCGATCTGGCCGTCCCTGGTCGTCGCCACGCTGGTGCTGATGCT
The DNA here is from genome assembly GCF_003932715.1 of Streptomyces tsukubensis. NCBI lineage: Bacteria > Bacillati > Actinomycetota > Actinomycetes > Kitasatosporales > Streptomycetaceae > Streptomyces > Streptomyces tsukubensis. The sequence continues at coordinate 6,919,130 of NZ_CP020700.1, forward strand.
CCAAGCCGTACTGGAGGTCGCCCTGCCCGGCATCATCGGGGATCGCGACGGACCGCCCGCCTGGGCCGGACTCGCCCTCTCCGGCCTCGCGGTCACCAGCATCGTCGGCAGTTTCCTCTACGGCCTCCGGCGCTGGCGCGGCCGCCCGCACCACCACACCCTGGTGCTGTCCGGGGTGTTCGCCCTGATCGTCACCGCCGTGGGGCTGACCGCCTCCCCGGTCATGACCGTCGTCCTGGTCACCGGCTGCGGGTTCTTCCACGCCGCCGCGACCACGTCACGGAGCCTCACGGTCACCGAGGTACTCCCCGCCGAGGACTGGCCCGTGGGCTTCTCCCTGCTCTACTCGTGGGGCGCGGTCGGCTTCACGGTGGCCAGCGGCATCAGCGCCCTGTTCCTCGCGGCAGGCAACGCGGACGTCCTGCTGATCGCCTTCGGCGTCATCGTTCTGGTGGGCTCCGCACTGACCTGGTGGTTCGAGCGCATCACCCTCACGGCCGGAGCCGGGCGGGAGAGTGCCGCCGAAGTCAGAACCTGATCCTGGCCAGCACCGGGAGATGGTCGCTGCCGGTCCGGTCCAGGGCGCGGATATGGGCGACCTTCGCGTTCCTGGCCAGGACCTGGTCGATCCGGGCCAGGGGCAGGGACGCCGGCCAGCTGAACGCCAGGGTGCCCGCCGGGGCGTTCAGCTGGGAGGTCACGGGTGCCAGACCGCGGTCCGCGACCGTGGAGTTCAGATCGCCCATCAGAAGGACGCGCTCCGTCTCCTCCGCTTCGATGGCCCGGCCCAGATAGCGGGCGCTCTCGTCCCGGCGGGCCGTGCCGAAGCCGGAGGCGGGGGACATCCGGACGGACGGGAGGTGGGCGACGTACACCGCGATCTCGCCCTTCGGGGTGTGCGCGGTGGCGCGCAGGCCGCGCCGCCAGTCCCGGGGGACGTCCTGGGGGCGGATGTCGACCGGGCGGATATCGGTGAGGGGGTGGCGGGACCAGAGGGCGACGGTGCCTTCGACGGCGAGATGCGGATAGCCGGGGGAGAGGATCTCGCGATAGGCGGGCAGGGCGGCGGGCACCACCTCCTCCAGGGCGATCAGATCCGCGCCCGCCCCGGCGAGTTGCCGGGCCGTGCCCGCCGGGTCCGGATTGACGTCGCTGACGTTGTGCTGGAGGGCGGTGAGGTCGTACGGGGTGTCCTCGTCCGCGAGCAGGGCGCCGCCGTGGGCGATCAGCCAGGCGGCGCCCGGCAGGGCGCAGGCGGCCAGGGCGAGTGCCGAACGGCGCCACAGGGCCACGGCGGCGAGCGGGAGGGCCGCGAGCGGCAGCCACGGCTGGAAGGTCTCCAGCAGACTGCCGAGGCGCGGACCGGCGTTGGGGACCGGGTCGGGATAGAGGGAGACCAGGGCCAGCAGGGGGGCGAGGACCAGGACGGCCCGGGCCCGGAGCCGCCGGCCGGAGTGGCGGGACCTGCGCTGCCGGGCGGCGGCTTCCGGGGCCGTACCGTCGGGTGTCATGCGCCGCTCCTGTCGGGGGACTGCGGAATCCCCGGGGACGACGTCATCGTACGAACGTGCGGTTCCCGGCGGTGCGGCCGGGGGCGGCGGTGGGCGGCGGGGTGCGGTGAGCGGCAGGCGGCGCGCGACGAGCGGCCCGCCTCGTCCGCTGAACGGACCCGGAGGCGCAGGGGTGCGGGGTCAGCCCACCCGGCCCCGGACCGCGGCGGCGTTCAGCCGACGTGGACCCGGGGGCGGCGGGCCGGGTCCGGTTCCGCGCGGCGCAGGACCTCGCGGACCACCGGGGCCGTCTCGCCCTCGCCGAAGACCAGGAACTTCAGCAGATGGCTCACCGGATGGCCCTCGGTCCAGGTGAAGTAGGCGTGGGGGATCCCCCCGGTCTCGTCCCGCAGCCGCATCAGGACCGCCGCGATCGTGTTCGGTACGGTCGGGCCCGCGACCCGCAGCCGCCGCACCCCGAACCGCTCCGAGCCGTGGACCACCAGATCCTCGGTGAAGTCCGACGAATCCCTGATGACGACCTCCAGGAAGAGCAGCGGCCGTTTGCCGGGGATATGGGTCTCCTCGCGTTTGCGGTACTCCTTCGCCCGGTACTCCGCCTTGGTGTGCTCGGTCGGATCGCTGGCGACGACCAGCAGCGGGCCCTTCGCCGCCGCCTCGTGGACCAGCCGCTCCGCCGTGCTGTCGAAGACGACGTCCGCCGCCCGCAGCTCGAACGCCCGGTGCACCCGGGAGGCGAAGGACGTCACCAGGATGGCGAGGATGAACAGCGCGGCGATCTTGATGCCGTCGGGGCGTTCGATGACATTGGTGACCGTGGTGTAGAGGAAGACGGCGGTGATGGTGCCGAAGCCGATCGCCGCCCGCCGGTCCCCGGCCTGATGGGCGAAGACGGTGACCGCCAGGGCGGCCGACAGCATCAGGACCAGCACCCCCGTGGCGTACGCCCCGCTCTGCTTGTCGACGTTCGCGTCGAAGTAGACCGTGATGCCGGTGGCGATCGCCATGAAGACCAGGACCAGCGGACGGACCGCCCTGGTCCATTCGGGTGCCATGCCGTAGCGGGGGAGGAAACGGGGCACCAGGTTCAGCAGCCCGGCGAGCGCCGAGGCACCGGCGAACCACAGGATGCAGATCGTCGAGACGTCGTACACCGTCCCGAAGACCTCGCCCAGCTCTTGGTGGGCGAGGTAGGCGAGGGCGCGGCCGTTCGCCGGGCCGCCGGACTCGAAGGCCGACTCGGGGATGAGCATCACCGTGCTCAGGCTGGACAGCAGCAGAAAGCTGCTCATGATCAGCGCGGCGGTGGTGAGCAGCTTGCGGGTGTCGCGGATCCGTCCGGCCGGATTCTCGTACGTATCGCCGGGAGCGCCTTTGATCTGCGGCATCACCGCGACCCCGGTCTCGAAGCCGGACATCCCGAGTGCCAGCTTCGGGAAGACGATCAGTGCCACCCCGACGGCGGCCAGGGGCGACGAGTGCTCGGCGAGCATCGCGTGCCACCAGTCGCCGACGACGACGGGCTCGGTCAGGATCCGGGCCGCCGATGCGACGACCACCACCAGATTGAGCAGCAGATAGACGGCCACCAGGGGGACGGCGACCCCGATGGCCTCGCGGAAGCCCTTCAGGAAGACGACGCCGAGGAGACCGATGAGGCCCAGGGTGATCCAGAGGTTCTCGCCGTGGAGGAAGGACGGGGCGTACGGGTTCTCCACGATATGCGCCGAGGCGTCGGCCGCCGACAGGGTGATGGTGATGATGAAGTCGGTGGCCGCGAACCCCAGCAGGACCAGGACCAGCAGCTTCCCCGTCCACCAGGGCAGCAGCCGCTCCAGCATGGCGATGGAGCCCTCGCCGTGCGGTGAGCGGCGGGCCACCCGGCGGTAGACGGGGAGGGCGCCGAAGAGGGTCAGGGCGATCAGCACCAGGGTCGCCAGCGGGGAGACCAGACCGGCGGCGAGGACCGCGATACCGGGGGCGTAGCCGAGGCTGGAGAAGTAGTCGACACCGGTCAGACACATCACCCGGTACCAGCGGTGGCCCCCGCCGTCGGGGCGCGGAGTGCCGTGCGGTCCCGGATGGCGGGCGGTCTGCTCGCTGAGCCCGCTGAGCAGCCAGGCACGGCAGCGGGCGGCAGCCGTTCCGCCTTCGCCGGGCGCCCCCGCGGGGGCGGAGGCCTCCGGTCCGCTCGTACCTGCTCCGCTCATCCGCGCTCCAGGATTCTCCGGCCGGATTGCGACGTTCCGCAGTCCGCCGTGTCGTTCCTGTCATCCTCGCCCGGCCCTGTGTTCCCGGCAGCCCGTACGGACTCCGTACAGGACGCGTCAAGAGCGGTCACCGCGCCGTAAGGGACGTGTCAACGAAGACCGCGAACCGTCCGAAACGGGGTTTCCTCGAACAGTCCGAAACCGAGCAGTTCGAGCAGAAAACAGGAGCTCACGATGGCCGACATGGCCTTCGTCACCACCACGATCGCGGTGTTCGCGCTGGTGGCCGTCATCGCCAAGGGGGTGGCGAAGCTATGACCACCGAGAACGTCGTCGGCCTGATCGTCGCCGTCGCCCTTCTGGGCTATCTCGTCCTCGCCCTCCTGTACCCGGAGAGGTTCTAGCCCCGACATGAGTTCCGTACTTGCCGGCGTGCTCCAGCTGCTGGCGCTGATCGCCGCGCTCGCGCTGGTGCACCGTCCCCTCGGCGACTACATGGCCCGGGTCTACTCCTCCGACAAGCATCTGCGGGTCGAGAAGTGGATCTACAAGGGCATAGGGGCCGACCCGAACACGGAGATGCGCTGGACCGCCTACCTCCGCGGGATCCTGGCCTTCTCCGCCGTATCGGTCCTCTTCCTCTACCTGCTCCAGCGGGTGCAGGGTTCGCTGCCCGGGTCCCTCGGCTTCCAGTCGATCGACCCGGACCAGGCGTTCAACACGGCCGCCTCCTTCGTCGCCAACACCAACTGGCAGTCCTACTACGGCGAGCAGGCCATGGGCCATGTCGTCCAGACGGGCGGCCTCGCGGTCCAGAACTTCGTCTCCGCAGCCGTCGGCATGGCGGTCGCGGTCGCCCTGGTCCGCGGCTTCGTCCGCAGCCGCACCGGTGAACTGGGCAACTTCTGGTCCGACCTGGTGCGCGGGGTGACCCGTATCCTGCTGCCGATCTCCGTGATCGGCGCGATCGTCCTGGTGGCCCTGGGCGCCATCCAGAACTTCTCCGGAATCCACGACGTCGGCCAGTTCATGGGCGGCAGCCAGCAGTGGAACGGCGGAGCGGTCGCCTCCCAGGAGGCCATCAAGGAGCTGGGCACCAACGGCGGCGGCTACTTCAACGCCAACTCCGCCCACCCCTTCGAGAACCCCAACCCGCTCTCCAACCTGCTGGAGATCTTCCTCATCCTGCTGATCCCGTTCTCCCTGACCCGGACCTTCGGGCGGATGACCGGAAGCGTCAAGCAGGGGTACGCGATCCTCGGCACGATGGCGCTGATCTGGGTCGGCTTCACCGCCCTGATGATGTGGACCGAGTTCGCCCACCCCGGCCCGGCATTCCAGGAGGCGGGCGGTGCCTTCGAGGGCAAGGAGGTCCGCTTCGGCGTCGGCGGCTCGGCGATCTTCGCCGTGGCCACCACCCTCACCTCCACCGGAGCGGTCAACAGCTTCCACTCCTCCTACACCGGCTTCGGCGGCGGCATCACGATGCTGGGCATGCAGCTCGGCGAGATCGCCCCCGGCGGCGTCGGCTCCGGACTCTACGGAATGCTGATCATGGCGATCATCGCGGTCTTCATCGCCGGACTGATGGTCGGCCGGACCCCCGAATACCTGGGCAAGAAGATCGGCACCCGCGAGATCAAATTCGCCGCCTGCTACATCCTCGTCACCCCGGTCCTGGTCCTCGGCTTCACCGCTCTCGCGATCGCCCTGCCGACCCCGCCGGACTCGATGACCAACACCGCCGCCAACGCGGTCGCGGGCTCGGGCGCCCACGGATTCTCCGAGATCCTGTACGCCTACACCTCGGGCGCCAACAACAACGGCTCGGCCTTCGCCGGACTCAACGCCGACACCGAATGGTTCAACACCACCATCGGCATCGCGATGCTGCTGGGCCGGTTCCTGCCGATGGTCCTCGTCCTCGCCCTGGCCGGCTCACTGGCCGAGCAGCGGCCCGTACCCGCCACCGCGGGCACCCTCCGCACCGAGAAGCCGCTCTTCACCGGGCTGCTGGTCGGCACGATCCTCATCCTCACCGGACTCACCTACTTCCCGGCCCTCGCGCTGGGCCCGCTCGCCGAAGGGCTTGCGTCATGAGCACGATAACTCCCTCCAGGGCGCCCCACTCGGACGTGCCCACCGGCCACCAGCCGCCCGCCGGCCGGGTCGGCGGCGGCCTCTTCGACCCCCGGCAGCTCCTCGTCTCCCTCCCCGTCGCGCTGCGCAAGCTCGACCCGCGGACCATGGTCAAGGCCCCGGTCATGTTCGTGGTGCTGATCGGCTCCGTACTGACCACCGGGCTCTCCCTGGCCGACCCCGGCGACTGGTTCGGCTGGGCGATCACCATCTGGCTCTGGCTCACGGTGATCTTCGCCAATCTCGCCGAGGCCGTCGCCGAAGGCCGCGGCAAGGCCCAGGCCGACACCCTGCGCAAGGCGAAGACCGACACCGTCGCGCGCCGGATCACCGGTACGGCGGAGGAGCAGGTGCCCGGCACCGAACTCCGCATCGGGGACCTGGTCGTCTGCGAGGCCGGGGACGTCATCCCCGGTGACGGCGATGTCGTCGAAGGCGTCGCCTCGGTCGACGAGTCCGCCATCACCGGCGAGTCCGCGCCCGTCATCCGGGAGTCCGGCGGCGACCGCAGCGCGGTCACCGGCGGCACCAAGGTCCTCTCCGACCGGATCGTCGTCAGGATCACCACCAAGCCGGGCGAGACCTTCATCGACCGGATGATCGGTCTCGTCGAAGGCGCCTCCCGGCAGAAGACGCCCAACGAGATCGCACTCAACATCCTGCTGGCCTCGCTGACCGTCGTCTTCCTGCTGGCCGTCGTCACCCTCAAGCCCTTCGCGGTCCACGCGGGCGCCGACGAGCAGACGTCGATGATCGTGCTCAGCGCGCTGCTGGTCTGCCTCATCCCGACCACCATCGGCGCCCTGCTCTCCGCCATCGGCATCGCGGGCATGGACCGGCTCGTCCAGCGGAACGTCCTCGCCATGTCCGGACGGGCCGTCGAGGCCGCGGGCGACGTATCGACCCTGCTCCTCGACAAGACCGGCACCATCACCCTGGGCAACCGGCAGGCCGCCGAATTCGTCCCGGTCCGCGGCTGCACCGCCGCCGAACTCGCCGACGCAGCCCAGCTCTCGTCCCTCGCCGACGAGACCCCCGAGGGCCGGTCGATCGTTGTCCTCGCCAAGGAGAAGTACGGACTGCGCGAGCGCCACCGCGGCGAACTCGACCACGCCGAGTGGATCGCCTTCACCGCACAGACCCGGATGTCCGGCGTCGACGTCGACGGCCGCAAGATCCGCAAGGGTGCCACCGGATCGGTGGTGAAGTGGGTGCAGGAACAGGGCGGCGAGGTCGCGGAGGACGCCGAACGGCTCACCGACGAGATCGCCGGCGCGGGCGGTACGCCGCTGCTGGTCGCCGTCGAGGACCGGGAAGGCGCCCGGATCCTGGGCGTCATCCACCTCAAGGACGTCGTCAAGGAAGGCATGCGCGACCGGTTCGAGGAACTGCGCCGCATGGGCATCAAAACCGTCATGATCACGGGCGACAACCCGCTGACGGCCAGGGCCATCGCCGAGGAGGCGGGCGTCGACGACTTCCTCGCCGAGGCCACCCCCGAGGACAAGATGGCCCTCATCAAACGGGAGCAGGCGGGCGGCAAGCTCGTCGCCATGACCGGCGACGGCACCAACGACGCCCCGGCACTCGCCCAGGCCGACGTCGGCGTCGCGATGAACACCGGAACCTCGGCCGCCAAGGAGGCCGGGAACATGGTGGACCTCGACTCCAACCCCACCAAACTCATCGAGATCGTCGAGATCGGCAAACAACTGCTGATCACCCGGGGCGCGCTGACCACCTTCTCCATCGCCAACGACGTCGCCAAGTACTTCGCGATCATCCCGGCGATCTTCACCGCCGCCTACCCCGGCCTCGACACCCTCAACATCATGCGGCTCGACTCGCCGGAGTCCGCGATCCTGGCGGCCGTCGTCTTCAACGCGCTGATCATCATCGCCCTGGTGCCCCTCGCCCTGCGCGGGGTGCGCTACCGGCCCACCAGCGCCGACAAGATGCTCCGCCGCAACCTCGGGATCTACGGGCTCGGCGGACTGATCGCCCCCTTCATCGGCATCAAACTCCTCGACCTCATCATCTCCGCTATCCCTGGCATCGGGTGACGACCATGAACACCTCCGTACGGAACACGGGACGGCTCCTCGCGGCCGGCCTGCGGGCCCTCCTCGTCCTGACCGTCGTCTGCGGCGTCCTCTACCCGCTCGCCGTCACCGGGGTCGCCCAGACCCTCTTCAAGGACCAGGCCAACGGCTCCGAAATCAAGGCCGACGGCAAGGTCGTCGGCTCCTCCCTGATCGGCCAGCAGTACCACCTGCCGAAGCAGAACCCCGACGACCCCGACGAGGCACCCCGCCCCGACCTGCGCTGGTTCCAGCCCCGCCCGGCCAACGGCCTCGGCAGCAACACCGTCAACACCCAGTACTCGCTGATCCTTTCGGGTGCCACCAACCGGGCCGGGAACAACACCGAGCTGCTCCAGTGGGTGAAGGACGCGAAGGCGGCGGTCATCGCGGACAACACCACGCCCGGCTACCGTCCGAAGCCCTCGGACATCCCGCCGGACGCCGTCACCTCCTCCGGCTCGGGACTCGACCCGCACATCTCTCCCGAGTACGCGGAACTCCAGGTCCAGCGGGTCGCGGAACGCAACAAGCTCGACGCCGGCCGGGTGGAGAAGCTGGTGAAGAAGCACACCGACGGCCGGATCCTCGGGTTCGTCGGGGAACCGAGGGTCAACGTCCTCGAACTCAACACGGCCCTGAAGGAGCTGACCGGGAAGGGCTGACAGCAGCCCCCGGCATGGTTGCGGGTGCTGCCCGGCAGCACCCGCAAGCTGTTTTGACGGGTTCTTGACAGCTGTGAAAACGAGTCGTGGCGAATCTCCCCGCCTCCTACTGTGCCCCCATGCGCATGCTCCGAGGAAAACGGTCCGGGGACGGCAGACGGAAGCCCGTGGCGGGGCTCGGTACGGGCGGGAGCCCGGGCCCCCGCGACCGCGAAGGACCCGTACGCTATCTGCGCTGGACCGCGGCCCGGCAGCCGCGGCGCATCGCCTCCGGAACCCTCTTCGCCACCCTCTGGCTCGGCGGACTGATCCTGATGCCGTATCTGATGTCCCGCGCCGTCGACGACGGACTGGAGAACGGTGACCGCGCCACCGCCGCCGCCTGGGTCGCCGCCCTCCTCGCCGCCGCCGCGCTCACCGCCCTCTTCGGCACCCTGCGCCACCGCACCATGTGCCGGGTCCGCCTCGACGCCGCCTTCCGGACCGTACGCGTCGTCGTCCGCCACTCCACCGCGCTCGGTGCGGCCCTGCAACGCCGCGTCGGCGCCGGGGAGATCGTCACCGTCGGCCTCGGCGACGCGGCCACCATCGGCAACACCCTCACCTTCCTCGGCCCCGGCATCGGCTGCCTCATCGCCCTGGGCATCGTCGCCTTCCTGCTGTTCGCCGCCTCCCCGCTGCTCGCCGCCGTCGTCCTGCTCGGCGTCCCGGTCATAGCGCTCTGCGTCGGCCCCCTCCTCGGCCGCCTCCAGAGCACCGAGGCCGTCTACCGCACCCGGCAGGGCGAACTCGCCTCCCGCTTCGGCGACATCGCGGGCGGGCTGCACGTCCTCAACGCCATCGGCGGCAAGGACGAATACGCCGCCCGCTACCGGCACGGCTCCCGGGCCCTGCGCGACGAGGGCTACCGCGTCGGAGCCGTCACCAGCTGGATCGGGGCCCTCGCGGTCGGGCTGCCCACCCTCTTCCTCGCCGTCATCACCTGGATCGCCGCCCGGATGACGGCCCAGGGCCAGCTCACCGTCGGTGAACTCGTCGCCGTCTACGGCTACACCGCCGTCCTCAACATCGCCGTCTCGTACCTCATCGAATGCGGCGACGACATCATCCGCGGGCTCGTCGCGGCCCGCCGCGTCCTCGGCTTCCTCGCACTCGAACCCGACACCCTCCACGGCGAACCCGGTCCCGCGCTGCCGCCGCCCGACGCGCCCGCGGCCCTCCACGATCCGGACTCCGGGGTCACCGTCACCCCCGGCGCCCTCACCGCACTCGTCTCGGACCGGCCCGCCGAAACGGCCCTGGTCGCGGACCGCATCGCCGGATTCACCGGCTCCGCCACCACCTGGGGCGGCACCCGGCTCGACCGGATCGGCATCGGCGCCGTACGCGAGCGGATCCTCGTCGCCGACAACGACGCGGCACTCTTCGCCGGACCCCTGCGCAAGGTGCTCTCCGGCCGCCACGACCGCGCCGAAGACCCGATCAGCCGGGCGCTGGAGGCCGCCTTCGCCCACGACATCGTCCGCGGGCTGCCCGGCGGACTGGACGCCCCGGTCCGGGCCGGCGGCCGGAACCTCTCGGGCGGCCAGCGCCAGCGCGTCCGCCTCGCCCGCGCCCTCCTCGCCGAACCCGACGTCCTGGTCGCCGTCGAACCCACCTCCGCGCTGGACGCCCACACCGAAGCCGCCGTGGCCACCGGCCTCGCCGCCGCCCGGCAGGGCCGTACCACCGTGGTCACCACCACCTCCCCGCTCGTCCTCGACCGGGCCGACACCGTGCACTACCTGGTCGACGGCACGGTCGCCGCCACCGGCAGCCACCGCGAACTCCTCACCCGCCACGCCGGATACCGGGCGCTCGTGGCCCGGGGAGCGGAAGAACCCGGCACAACCGGCCCGGGCCCCCGCGCGGCTACGGAGCGGACGGGGGCCGCCCGATGAGCACCCCCCTCCGGACCGCCGCCCCCGGGGGCTCGACCGCACTGCCCGTCGCCACCGGCGCCCAGGTCCTCCGCGCCGGGCTGCGCCTGATCCGGGCCGACCGGCGCGCCTTCGGCGTGGTGATGCTCCTGAACTTCCTGGCCGCCGCGACCGGACTCGCCGCCCCCTGGCTGGTCGGCCGGATCGTCGACGAGGTACGCGGCGGAGCCGGGGTCGCCACCGTCGACCGGCTGGCCTTCGCCATCGTCGCCTTCGCCGCCGCCCAGCTGCTGCTGGTCCGCTGGGCCCGGCTGGCCGGCCACCGCTTCGGCGAACGGAGCCTCGCCCGGGTCCGGGAGGAGTACGCGGAACGCGCCCTCGCCGCCCCCGCGTCCGTCGTCGAACGCGCCGGTACGGGCGATCTCACCAACCGCGGCACCACCGATATCGCGATCGTCGGCACCACCCTGCGCGACGCCGTCCCCGACGCCCTCGTCAACAGCGTCCAGTCGCTGTTCGTCATCGGCGCCGTCTTCGCCCTCGACCCCCTGCTGGGCGCCGTCGGACTGCTGAGCCTGCTCGGGGTCTGGACGGCCACCCGCTGGTATCTGCGCCGCGCCGGGACCGCCTACCACGAGGAGGGCACCGCGAACTCGGCACTCGCCGAGGAACTCGCCGTGACCGCGGCCGGATCCCGGACCGTCGAAGCCCTCGGGCTCCAGCGGGAACGCACCGAAGCCGCCGAGACCGCGGTCCGGCACTGTCTGCGCACCCGCTTCCGGACCCTCTACCTCCGCTGCGTCTTCTTCCCCGCCATCGACATCGCGTACCTCCTCCCGGTCGCGGTCGTCCTGCTGCTCGGCACCGTCCTCGTCGACGCGGGCACCGTCACCCTCGGCGCCGCCGTCGCCGCCACCCTCTATCTCCACCGGCTGGCCCAGCCACTGGACGCCGTCCTCATGAGGGTCGAACAGCTCCAGGGCGGCGGAGTGGCCTTCGCCCGGGTCGAAGGCCTCGGCCTGATCCCCCGGACCGACCGCGACGACGCGGCACCGGACCCAGAAGGGCAGCGGATCGTGGTGGCCGGAGCCCACTTCGCGTACGACGGCGGGGAAGACGTCGTACGGGGCGTCGAACTGACCGTACGGCCCGGTGAACACCTGGCCGTCGTCGGCCCGTCCGGCGCGGGGAAGACCACACTCGGACGGCTGCTCGCGGGCCTGGACGCCCCGCACCGCGGCTCGGTCACGGTCGGCGGGGTGCCGGTCTCCGCACTCGGCCCCGCACAGCTCCGCCGCCATATCGCGCTCGTCACCCAGGAACACCACATCTTCCTCGGCACCGTCCGCGACAATCTGCAGATCGCCGCCCCCGGCGCCGGGGACGACGAACTGCGGGCCGCCCTCGCCGCCGTGGGCGCGGCGGGCTGGGCCGACGCACTGCCCGAAGGCCTCGACACCGAACTCGGCCCCGGTGGACACACCCTCGACGGCGCCCGGTCCCAGCAACTGTCCCTGGCCCGGGTGGTGCTCGCCGACCCCCACACCCTGGTACTCGACGAGGCCACCGCCCTCCTCGACCCGCGGACCGCCCGCCATACCGAACGGGCGCTGGCCGCCGTCCTCGGCGGCCGTACCGTCATCGCCGTCGCCCACCGCCTGCAGACCGCCCACGACGCCGACCGGGTCGCGGTGATGGAGGACGGCCGGCTCACCGAACTCGGCACCCACGACGAACTCGTCGCGGCGGGCGGCGCCTACGCGGCCCTCTGGGAGACCTGGCACGGCGGCCCGGAGCAGTAGCCCCCGGTCCCGGACAGCCGAAGACCGCCGTCTCCGGCCGGAGACGGCGGTCTTCACCGGGGCACCGGCGGCTACGCCGGTTCGGTCGCTGACTTCGGGTCGGGACCGGACGCCGGGCCCGTCACCGGGTCCTCCGCGGCCACCGGGTGCGCATGCGGCTCCGCCACCGCGACCGGGACCTCCTTCACCACGGGCGGCGGGGTACCGGCGTCGGTGAACCGCAGCAGCAGCGGCTCGGTCCAGCGCGCGGCCAGCGGCCCGAGGATCACCAGGATCAGGACGTACGCCGTGGCGATCGGCCCGATCCTCGGCTCCGACGCCACCGCCAGCCCCGCGATCACGATGGAGAACTCCCCGCGCGCCACCAGAGCGCCGCCCGCCCGCAGCCGGCCCTTGGGGCCGATGCCCGCGCGCCGGGCCGCGTACCAGCCGGTCCCGATCTTGGTCGCCGCGGTGACGACCGCCAGCAGCAGGGCGGGCAGCAGCACCGGCGGGATCTCGGTCGGATCCGTCGACAGCCCGAAGAAGACGAAGAACACGGCCGCGAACAGGTCCCGCAGCGGCGTCAGCAGCTTGCGGGCGCCCTCCGCGACCTCCCCGGAGAGCGCGATACCGACCAGGAACGCGCCGACGGCCGCCGACACCTGCAGCTCCTGGGCGACACCCGCGACCAGCAGGGTCAGCCCGAGGACCACCAGCAGCAGCATCTCCGGATTGTCGGAGTTCACGGCCTTGCTGATGACCCGTCCGTGGCGCAGCGCCAGATACAGGACGATGCCGACCGTGCCCAGCGCGATGAGGAGGGTGACGCTGCCGCCCGCGAGACCGACGCCCGCCAGCAGCGCCGTCAGCAGCGGCAGATACACCGCCATCGCGAGATCCTCCATCACCAGGATCCCGAGGACGACCGGGGTCTCCCGATTGCCGAGGCGCTCCAGATCCGTGAGGACCTTCGCGATCACACCGGACGACGAGATCCAGGTGACACCTGCCAGCGCGACCGCCGCGACCGGGCCCCAGCCCAGCAGCAGCGCGGCCGCCGCGCCCGGCAGCGCGTTGAGGACGAAGTCCACCAGACCGGACGGGTACTGCGTTTTGAGGCTGCCGACCAGCTCGGAGGCGCTGTACTCCAGACCGAGCAGAAGCAGCAGCAGGATGACGCCGATCTCCGCGCCCACGGCGACGAAGTCCTCACTCGCGCTCATCGGCAGCAGTCCGCCGGTGCCGAAGGCGAGCCCCACCAGCAGATACAGCGGGATGGGGGAGAGGCCTATCCGGCCCGCGAAGCGGCCTATCAGCCCCAGCCCGAGGATGATCGCGCCGAGTTCGATCAGCAGGGTCGTGGTCTCGTGCACGATCAGCCTTCCGTGATGAGCTCGGCGAGGGCGTCCACGCCTTCACGGGTGCCGACGGCCACGAGCGTGTCCCCGAGCGCGAGCCGGAAGTCCGGCGCGGGCGACGGGTGGGCGCCGGTCCGCCGCAGCACGGCGACGACCGAAGCACCGGTCCGCGAGCGCGCCCGGGTCTCCCCGAGCAGACTTCCGATGTACGGGGAGCGGGTGCCGATCTGGATGTGCTCCGTCACCAGGTCGATGCCGTCGGTCCGGACGGCGTCGATCGGCTCGGGGTCGATGAGGTGGGCCAGCGCGGTGGCCTCCTCGGAGGAGAGGGGGACTTCCACCACACAGGCGTCGGGATCGTCCGACTTGTAGAAGCCCAGGAACCGGCGGCCGTCGTGGTGGACGACGACGGAGATGTGCCGACCCGCCTCGGTGGTGAAGTCGAATTGCGTACCGACTCCCGGCAATGGGGTCCGACGGGTGCCCATGGTCGCCTCCCGGGGCGTGACCGAGCCGCCCAACGGCCGGGGTGCCGATGAGCGGCGGAAAATTGTGCTGTACACCGGCATTTTACGGTGTACGTGACAAGCCACCACGGGCGCGGTGCGGCACGGGCCCCGGGAGGGCCCGCCCGCAGCCGCGTTGCGGAGGCCTTGGCCGTCAACTCCCCGTCGTCGTATGATGATCAATTCGGGTGTGCGCTGCACATTGTCGTAAGGTATGTCGCCGGTACGGCCGATGGCACCGGCCCGGGCGGCGAGCCCCGTCGTGCGCACCGGCCGTACGCAACCCTCCTTCACGCACCGGGCGCCGGATCACGCGCGCGTGAGGAGGCATCCATGGGGCGGCCGGTGACGGCCGGAGCTGAAGAAGGACTGGACACCGTGACCGCGTCGCCGCTCGTTCCCGTACCGATTCCCGACCGTGTCGCGGCGCTGATCGGTTCCTGTATGCCCGAACGGGTGCTGGTGGCCGAGATGGAGGCGGACAGCGCGGCCCGGGAGATGGGGATGCTGCTCAGCCCGCTCCGGGGCGAACAGGCGGCGGACCGGGAGCGGCTGCTGTCGGAGGTGGCCCGGGCGAACAAGGTGCTGGCGGCGTACAACCCCCGGCTGATGGTCCTGCCGGGCAGCGGCTACTGATCCCGGGCCGCCCCGCCACTACTCGATGAAGGTCCCGTCGACATAGACCCAGGCACCGTCCACCCGCCCGAAGGTGCTGCGCTCGTGCAGTTCGCCCCGCTGGCCCCGGTGGCGGTAGCGGGCCCGGAAGGTGACCGTGCCGCCGGTGTGGAAGGGGCTGCCGTCGGTGGTCGCGGTGATCTCCAGACCCTCCCAGACCATCAGCGGGTCGAGTTCCAGCTCCGGCGGCCGGGTGTCCGGATGCCAGGTCCGCAGCAGATACCCGGTGTCCCCGGCGACGAACGCGCTGTAGCGGGAGCGCATCAGCAGCTCCGCCGTGGGCGCCTGGGCCTCTCCGGAGTGGAACCGTCCGCAGCACGCGCCGTAGGCGGCGGGCAGCCCGCAGGGACAGGGCGTGTCGGCGGTGAGCGCGCCGGGGGCGGGGGCGCGCCGGGGGCGCGCGGGTCGTGGAGCCATGGGTCCATTGTCGGACGGAGGCGGGCGGGGGACTAATCGGTGGGGGAGGTCAGCAGGCGGTTCTCTTCGATGAAGCGTTCCGCGCGGATCCTGGCGGAGTCGGTATCGCCGTCCTCTGCCGGGGGCAGACGGTCGTCCAGCTTCTCGATCAGCACGTCGCGGAGCAGAGCACGGGCTCCCGGAGCATGGGGCTCCTCGCAGAAGTCCATCACGTACTCCCAGGGCAGGTGCAGCAGGCGCAGAAGAGCCTCGACCACTGCCGCCCGGTACCGGCGGTGTCGGCCATGGGCCTCCAGCCCGCGCAGCAGCACCCGTCGTTCCCTTTCCTCGCCCATGCCGATGTCGACGAGCCGGAGCACCGTCGACGCCGGTATCCGGGCCACGTCCTGCTCCAACTGGCGCAGGACAAGGATCCGGGCCGCTGTCCAGCTACCGCTCGTGAAGGAGAGCCCGGGGGCGGGTTCCAGGTATCGGGCGATCCGCCCGTACTCCTCCGCCAGCTCCTCGTCGCGTCCCTCCAGGCCACCGAGCAGCACCAGCCGGGTCAGCCGGTGGGCCAGCGAGGTCGCGGGTCCGTCGTCGGCGCCGATGAACGTGGTCACCGCCGCCGGGAGGATCTCGAAGTACGGATCGGCGGCATGGAGCACGATGGCGTCACTGGCGCCACCCGAGACCACCATCTTGTGCCGTATCTGACCGGGGCGGGAGCGGATGAACCCGAGGGCCTCCCCTTCCGCTTCGCGGGCGCTCCGGTTGAACAGCCAGTTCACGTCCACCGCCGACTGCTCCGGGCCGTCTCCGTACGCCGGTTCGATCTCCAGGTCCTGCCGGCCGTCGTGCCAGGTCTGCCGCAGCCGGAGCGCCATCGCGAAGTCCGTCCACTCGCCCTCCCGGAACGCGGCCCGCCAGAGCAGGGCCCTGCGGTGCCAGAGCGCCTCGGGCTTGTCCGCGCCGGGGAACAGTTCGTGGCCCTTCAGCCGGCCGGTGACATGGACCGTCAGCAGGACGATGTTCGCGGAGTAGAGGCCGTGCCGGGAGGAGGTGGCGCGGACCTCGGGACGGTAGTCGGCATAGCGGTGCTCGGTGCGGGTGCGGTGGTCGCTGAGGACGGTCAGCAGCAGTTCACCGAGGCGCTCCCGGTCCGGGCCCGGGATCAGGGCGATTCGGGAGGCGGCGAAGCGGACGACCTGGCGGGAGGCGAGGGTGGCGTACGAGAGGAGGACGTACACCAGGTCGTCGTCGACGCGGGTACGGCCGACGGCGAGCGCCGGGCGGTGGCCGAGGAGCCCCTCCAGGAGCTGTACGGCGAGCCGGGCGACGAGGTACTCGCCGAAGGTGGCGTGGAGGAATTCGTACGTTGCGAGCCGTTCCGCGTCGCGGTACGCCTGGGCGCGCTGGACGAAGAAGAACCGGCCGAGGGCGATCTCGCCCTGGTTCAGCGGCGCCTGGAAGTCGTCGCCCGCGGGCGCGATCCGGCCGAGGAGGGCGGCGAGATCGGCCTCCGCCTCCTGGGCCGTGAGCCACTGGCGGCGGCGGTTGAGCATGCCGAAGGAGATCAGGGAGAGCCGCTGCAGCTCCTGTTCGACCCGGTCCTCCAGGGCGCGCCCGCCGATCCCGGGGGCGGACTTGAGCACCTCGCGGGTGGCGAAGGAGGTCAGCAGCTCCTCGTAGAGCGCTGCCTCGTCGAAGGGGGCCGTTCCGTCGGTCGCCCGCTGGAGGGCGTTGTCGGTGCCGTCGTACAGCGCGAGCATCAGCAGGAGCAGCGGCTGGGAGGCCAGCTCCCCGTGCCGGACGGCGACCTCCGCGGGCAGCGGGCTCAGCCCCCGGGCCGCGAGATAGGCGGCGTTGATCCGGTTCCACCAGCCGAGCCAGAGTTCGACCTGTCCCGCGCTGAAGGGTTCGAGGCGGAGGGCGAGGGTGTTCTCCGGGTAGCGGGGGCGGTCGGCGACGGCGGTGCGGCTGGTGACCACCGCGTAGACCGGGCGGCCCTGATCGGCCTCGCGCTGCTGGAAGCGGGTGACGCGGGTGAGGAAGTCGGACTGGCTGACGCCGGTGGCCTGGAGGAGTTCGTCGTAGCCGTCGAAGAGGAGGACCGGCATGGCGTCCCCGGCGGCGCGCACCAGCTCCGGCCAGGTGACGCGTTCACCGGTGGCGGCGCGGATCGCGTATTCGATCTGGTCCTGGACGTCGACGTCGGTGGGCACCTCGCGCAGCAGGATCCTGACCGGCAGATATCCGGCGGACGGCAGCCGGGCGGCGAGGATCTTGACGAGGACGGATTTGCCCGCGCCGGGCTGTCCGAGGACCACCAGGGGGGTGCGGGTGTAGTCGGGCTGGGTGAGCAGCGCGGCCAGGCATTCGGTGAGATCGGAACGGACCGCGGTCCCGGACCACCAGTCCTCGTCCGCGGGTCCTGAGGGGCCGGGGGCGACCTCGCGGAGCCGGAACAGCGGGTCGATATAGCCCTCGGCCAGGCTGGGCAGGGTCACCCCGGCGGGGGCGTTGCCCTCGGAGAGGATGGGCCGGTCGAGGGCGGCCCGGTAGCCCGTGGTGAGGGCGGCGGCGGCATGGCGGGGAGCCGCGGCGGCGCTGAGCCCGGTGAGCGCGGACTCGATGCCGCTCAGCGACCGGCGGAGGGTGTCGCGGGTGGCCTGGTGGTCGATCTGTCCGGACCAGAAGCCGAATTCGGGTACGTCCTGGGCGAGCCGGGCGTACAACTCCTCGTAGCGGTCGGCGGCGCGGTCGACCAGCGATGCGTCGACCCTGGTCACCCGGTTTCTGGCGCCCTCGTCGAGGGCTTCGTAGAGCGCGAGGCCGCGGACGAAGTCACCGAGGGCGTTCGAGAACGCGGCGTAGCGGGCGCGGACCCGGAAGAGGTTCTCCTCGTACGGCAGATGGGGCGCGGGCGGGCGGACCGGGTAGTCCACCAGGGCACCGAAGAAGTCGAGGCCGGGGGTGCCGCCGTCGCCGGTGATCGCCACCTGCTCCCGTCCCGTCAGCTCCAGATCCTGGAGCCGGTACGGCAGTTCGGTCTCGCCCAGCGCCTCGAACCAGGCGGTGATGGTGATCACGGTGTGGGCGGCGATGATCCGGTCCGAACGGGTAGCCCGGTCGGCCTCGGTGAGTCCGCCGCGCAGACCGGTCGTAAGATCGCGGCCGAGCCGCAGGACGCGCCCCTGGGCGTCGAGGAGATTGAGCACGGCGTCACTGACGCCGCCCGTGGCGACCGAGAGCACGCCCCCGAGCGCCCGGTCCGCGGCGGCGAGACCGGCACTGTCCCCGGTCAGAATCGCCACCGCGTCACGGTAGTTGAGCTGCCGTCGTCCCCGCACGGATCCCCCGTTGATCTACCCGCCCCGTTGTCCGGGTCCGGTCTACCACGAGCCCGCGCGCTCCGCCGAACGTCTGCCCGGATTCGGCGCGGTCGCGTCACTGACGACCGGTGATAGCGGTGACGCGGGCGCGGGGTGGTCGGCGGGGCCTGCTGCCGGAGGTTCTCGGGTGGTCGTTCAGCCGGTCGACCAGGTCCTGAGGGCCGCGGTGGTCGGGAAGTTCGCCACATCGCGGTCGAGGCCGCCGGAGATGCTGTACTGGTGGAACACCCAGGAGTGCTGGATACGCGGCCGTCCGGCCGTGGTGACGTCCGCGATCCACAGCCCGTCGCCGCACCGGGACGTGGTGTCGCGGTGCAGCCAGAAATCGGTGTTGCAGTACAGCACGGTGCGGTGCCCCGGCCGCAGCCGCTCCACCTCGGCGAGGAAGGCGTCCTTCTCCGCACAGCTCGCCGCGGTGCCGTCGGCGGTCGTCTCCCAGTCGCACGCGAGGACGTCCCCGGGCCGGCTGTCGGCCTGTGCGACGAAGTACGCCGCCTGGGCGGCGATCTGCCCCGGCCACAGGAAGTGGTAGAAGCCGACGACGGCACCGGCGTCACGGGCCGTGGCGGCCTGCTTGGCCTGCACCGGACTGGTCCAGGTACGCCCCTCGGTGGCCTTGACGAACACAAAGCCCAGCCCGCTCGCGTCGTACGTCGGCTGATACGCCGACACGTCCACGCCCCTGACGGTCATGACCGCTCCTCTGCCCTGATCCGGTGTCCTGGTCCGCTGGGGAGTCCACGAAACCCGTACAGGGAAACGAGGGGACGGCCCGGCCGGTTCGGCCTGCCGCCCGGCGCACGGAGACCGGCGGAATCGTACGGACCGGTCCGCCCGGCACTCCGCGCCACCGGCGTACGCCACCGGGGGGCGCCGGGACGCCGGGCCCCGGTCATACCGCCTGCTACCGGCCGCCTCCGGGGGCGCCGAAGGCCACCGTGGCCGCCGATGCCACGAACTCGGGGTCCGAGCCCAGGGCGTGTTCCGCGACCTTCGACACCACGGCCGGGGGCAGCTCGTCGAGGCCGTAGGTCGTATGGGTGTCATGGGGCAGCACGACGCGCAGGCCGTGGTCCAGCGCGCCGCGGGCCGTCGCGGCGACACACATCTCGGACAGCACCCCGGCGATGACCACACTGCGCACCCCGTGCCCGTCCAGCAGCGCGCCCAGGCCGGTGCCGTCGAAGCCGTCGTCGCTCTCCTTCGACACCACCACCTCCCGGGCGGATGCGCGCACCGGGAGACGGAGCTCCCAGCCGGGCTTGCCCGGTTCGTCGGGCGCGCCCGTCTCACCGTCGTTCCGCAGATGGACCACGACGGCGCCCGCCGCCCGCGCCCGCTCCAGCAGCAGGCCCAGTCTCGCGGCCAGCCCCGGTGCGTCCGGCACGGCGTCCGGGCCGGTGAGGAAAGCGGTCTGCACGTCGACGAGGAGCAGGGCCTCGGCGGGGGCGGTCGGCACATCCCGCCGCGGAACGGAGTGCCACACCCCGTCCCGGACGAAGCCGCCCCCGGACGGCCCGGGTTGCGAGGGTCCCACCATGTCCGACACCACCTCGTGTTCGACGATCACCCCACCGTACGTGAACCCCCCGAGGGCGGTGCGGGCCTGTGGACAACCCCGGACCGGCCGCTCAGGCCCACTGGTCGAACGCCAGCCGCGCGACGAGCAGCAGCACCACCGTCAGCAGCACCCCGCGGACGAAGCCGTTGCCCTTGCTGAGGGCCATCCGGGCACCGACCGTGGCACCGAGGAGGTTGAACACCGCCAGGACCGCAGCGAGCTGCCAGATCACCGCGCCCTGGTAGGCGAACATCGCCAGCGCGCCCGCGTTGGTGCAGACGTTGACTACCTTGGCGGTCGCGGAGGCGCCCACCAGGTCGAGATGGAGCACGGCGGTCAGGGCCAGCACCAGGAAGGTTCCGGTGCCGGGCCCGATCAGACCGTCGTAGAATCCGATCCCGCCGCCGACCAGGACGATCGCGGCCACCGTCCGGGCCCGGGTCACCTCGGGCCGCGGCGCATCGGGAGCGCTGCCGAAGCGGGGGCGGAGCAGGACGAACGCGGCGACACCGAGCAGGACCACCATGATGACCGGGCGCAGCACGTCACTGCTGATCCCGGCGGCGAAGAAGGCCCCGGCCATCGACCCGGCGAGGGCGGCGATACCGATCCGTACGGCCGTCCGGACGTCGATCGTGGCCCGCCGCAGATAGGTCACGGCCGCGCCGGTCGTCCCCACGATGGCCACGGCCTTGTTGGTTCCGAGGACATGGGCGGCCGGGGTCTGCGGCAGTCCGAGGAGCAGCGCGGGCAGCAGCAGGAGTCCGCCGCCGCCCACCACCGCGTCGATCCAGCCGGCCGCGGCGGCGGCGAGAGCGAGCAGCACCAGTGTGGTCAGTGATATGTCGGGCACGGAGTGACCCTAAGAGATGCCTGCACCGGCCATCCGCTCCGCCCGGGGAGTGGACGTGCGTCCGGGGTGTTCATGCCCGGGACGACGAACGGCGTGCGGGGCTCTCGCCCGCACGCCGTTGTTCTGCCCCGTTCCGCAGGGGACTGTCTGTACTCTTCCGCTGCCGTCGCCGACGGCCCGCACCCGCTCAGGTCAGCAGGAAGTCCGCCTTCCCGGACTTGGCGCCCTGGATGAACGCGGCGATCTCCCCGGGTGTGTAGATCAACGCCGGACCGTCGGGATCCGCGGACTGCCGCACGGCCACCCGGCCGTCGGCCAGCTTCAT
Source organism: Streptomyces tsukubensis (assembly GCF_003932715.1). Taxonomy (NCBI): domain Bacteria; kingdom Bacillati; phylum Actinomycetota; class Actinomycetes; order Kitasatosporales; family Streptomycetaceae; genus Streptomyces; species Streptomyces tsukubensis. The sequence continues at coordinate 6,940,508 of NZ_CP020700.1, forward strand.
CGTCTCGAAGCAGTTGCCGCCGTTCCCGCCGCTCCACGGCTTGTGCCAGCCCGCTTCGCCCAGCTCGGTGGCCGGCATGCCGTTGTATATGTGATCCATTCACAGCTCCTTGCGGAGATCGTTGAGGATCTCCTTCGTGCGTTGTGCAGTCGCGGCCTGGGCCGCCATGCGGTCCAGGACCTCAAGGTGCGAGGCGACCTCGGGGCGGGCGTCGAGATAGACGGCGCCGCTGAGGTACTCGCTGTACACCATGTCCGGGAGCTCGGGGACTGCGAACCGGAACAGCACGAACGGCCCGTAGGTGCCGGGGTGGTGTCCGGACGCGAACTCCGCAATCTGCAGGGTCACATGGGGCAGCTCGGCGCCTTCGAGCAGTTTGTCGATCTGCTCGCGCATGACACCGGGGCCGCCGACGGGCCTGCGGAACACCGTCTCGTCCATGATCACCCAGAGCCGGGGAGCATCGGGCTGCAGCAGCAGGGACTGCCGCTCCATCCGCAGCGCCACATGGCGCTCGATGTCCTCGGGGTCGGTCTGCCCGATGGCACCGCTGAGCATGATCGCCCGGGCGTAGTCCTCGGTCTGGAGCAGACCGGGGACGAAATGCGGCTCGTAGGCCCGGATGAGGCTGGCTGCCCCCTCCAGGCTCACGTACATGCTGAACCAGCCGGGCAGGACGTCGTGGAAGCGCTGCCACCAGCCGGGCTTGTTCGCCTCCTCGGCCAGTTCGATGAACCCGCGCGCCTCCTCCTCGCTGATGCCGTAGGCGTCCAGGAGCAGCTGGACGTACGGGATCTTCAGCGCGACCTCGGCGGTCTCCATGCGGCGAATGGTGCCCGCGGCGACGCGAAGGACCTTGGCGGCCTCCTCGCGCTTGAGCCCGGCGCGCTCGCGCAGATCCTGCAGGCGCTTGCCGAGAACGACCTGCCCCACCGTGGGGGCGGACCGCGGTTCACTCACTTCGAAGACCTCCCCACGTGCTGGTGCGAGCAGTGTGCCACGCACTCAGTGTCGCTGAATATGCCCACTCTGAAAAGTTCACAGTGACCCTTGCCAAAATGTCGATTGCAGCGCGACAGTGTTGGTGTGAACCACGACACGCGCCATGTCCCCCTCCTGGATCCGTGCTCGGAAGCCGACCACCATCGGTACGGCTTCGAGTTGCCGGCGCGCGTCGAGTACGTCTCCAGAGCCCGCAGGCTCACCCGTGACCGGCTCCGCTGCTGGGGTATCGGCGGCGATACGCACGACACCGCCATGCTGGTGATATCCGAGCTGGTGACCAACGCCGTGGTGCACAGCGGCAGCCATCTCGTCGCCTGCGAGCTGCTCAACGACGTCGAACATCTGCGGATCAGCGTGCGGGACCAGGGCTGCGCGCCCTCGGGCCCGCACGTCTGCCATGCCCGGGACGCGGAGGAGCGGGGGCGGGGACTGCTGCTCGTGGAGGCGGTCTCCCGCGCCTGGGGCGCGCACTCCGCACTGTACGGCTCGGGCCGGACCGTCTGGGCCGAGCTGGCGCATTCGAGCATCCCGTACGGGGTCTCCTTCCCGCGGGGTTCGGAGGCGCAGTGCTGAGGCATTCCGCGGCCTTCCGCACGGACGGCCACGGGAGCCTGCGCAGCAGGATCGTCGATCATGGCCACCATGATCCCCACGGCCCGGGACCGGCCCCGAGCCGGGGCACCGGCGGCCCGCGGACGCCCCGCCGGGGCGGCCCGGCCGGGCCGGTCGAGGGGGTGCGGGTCCGTCCCGTGGCCGCGTCCGCCATCACGCCGGTGATCGCCGCGGATCCGGCGACCGAGCCCCCGGCCGGGAGCCGGACGGATAGGCTTCCGCGCATGTCGGAAGCCAATTCGGCCCCGGAACGACAGGGGCTCACACCACGCCAGGCGCGCCGGGTCCGGATCGTCCTCTCCACCGTGATCATGGCCCTGGTGGGAGCGGTTCTGGCCCTGCGTCTCGGCAGCACGCACTCGGTACTGACGATGGGCTTCTACGGGGTCGCGCTGATCATGTCGGGCAGCGCGCTGGTACTCAGCAAGGCCGGACGGACCAGAGTCGCCACGGCTGTCCTCGGCGCCGGGGTTGCCCTGGTGCTCGCCGCGGAATGGGCCGTGGCTTCGCTGCGATGAACCGTCCCGGGCGACGACGGCGCCCGGGGGCACACGGTCATCCGCAGCGGACGGGGGGAACGGGGGAAATGGGGAAGGGGGAGAGGTCCAGGCCCCTGCTTGGGGAAGACGGGGGCCTGGACCTCGGAAATACGGCGGGAACCAAGCGCCCTGTCCACGCGGCGGACGCCGGACGGCACAGGGCCCCGGCGAGCACCGAAGGGTCCGCGTACGGGGCGAGCGCCCGGTGGACTCCGGTCCGGACCGCCCCGCCCGGCGGGCGCGCACCACTGCGGCGGGGGGCTGCTGAGGCATGCGGGTCATGTTCGCGGCAGGGCCCGGCCGTGACAAGGCCCGGACCCTGCGGAACGTCCAATTCCGGTTCGCCCCGGGCCGGGAGACGCCCCGTCAGGGCCGTAACCGCTCCCGTACACCTCGCGGAACATCCGGTCCGGCCGCTTCACCCGTTCCGGTGCACGCGCCCCTCCGCCGCCGGATCGGGGGGCGCGCCGGGCTCACCGGCGCGCCCCCCGATCCGGTCAAGCGCCCCCGACGGCCCGCAGATGGGGCCTGGTCGCCCTGCGCCGGGCCTCCGGAGCGCCGGGCGTCGGCGCCCGCTCCCCGCGCAGCACCATCGTCATCCGGGTGAAGCCGCAGTCCTCCAGCGTCGCCGGGGTCTCGTCCACGATCCGGCATTCGGCCCGTCCCCAGCGGGGGTCGGGGTGGTACACCGTCCGTACGGCACCGTCGTGGTGGACCGCGGCGGCACCGGTCGCCCGGACCCAGTGCGGCAGCCCGCACCGGTAGGCGGCGTCCATGATCGGGTCGTCCTCGATCTCCTGGCGAATGGCCTGAAGCACACTGTCGTCGGCGTACCGCTCCAGCGCCGTCTCCAACTGCGCGAGCAGCGGCAGGCACCAGCCGGTCTCCCGGTCGCCGAGGACGGCGCCCGCATCGGGGTGGAAGAGCACGAACCGCAGGAAGTTCTGGTCCGGCATGGCCGTCGGGTGGAGGCTCACATCGCGGAAGAGTTCCTGGTACGCCGGGTTGGCATGGGCCACGTCCCAGCGCCGGTCGAAGAGCACCGACGGCAGCGGCACCGCGTCCATCATGACCGCGTAATCCCGCAGATAGGCCTGGGTGGCGGGGTCGCTGGGCGGGGCGGGCGCCGCGGCCTTCGGCAGCGAGGTGGTGGACGGCGGGAAGGGCAGCAGCGGCCCGACCGGGGTCCGGCGCGGGAAGGCCGCACCCGAGGGCCGCGCGGGACCCAGCGGAAGGACGTCCTTCTTACGGGCCGGCGGTGCGTGCACCGGCGCCGGCATCTCACGGTCGACCGCGAGCCGGAACAGCCAGCCGCCCTGCTGGTCCGTCATCTCCAGCGCCTTCACCAGGGCATGGAGCCGCTCCTCGGACCATTCGTGGGCCGGGGTGCGCTCCCAGGAGCCGTACGTCCGGGTGCTGATCTCCAGCCGCGCCGCCACGTCGGCCACGCTGAGCCCGAGCTCCTCACGGCGTCCCCGCACCAGATCGGCGAATCTCCTCGCGCGGAGCGTGCCGCGGCCTCCGGCCGCCGTGCACCCCCGACGCCCGTGGACACCAGGACGGTCGGCTCCCGTCTCATGTGTCATCGAGAACGCCACCCTTCTCGAATTTCCCGCTGCGGCGGCGTCTGCTGATCTTCACCCCGCCCCGCGATCCTGCTCCTGCACGGCAGAGCATGTCAACTATCGTGGCATTCCGCGCCCCCGACCGCAGGATTCTCGCCACAGATGTGGCAAAAGCTGGTTGCCCGGCTCCGGAACCGTTAATCTCCGGGCAGCCAACTGTGTGCGGAGCCCTCTCGCGTGATCTAGGAGACCTACTGGTGACAGACGGCTTCTCGGTTCCGGGTCCGGCAGCCGCTGACACTCTGGCGGCGTCCGTGGCCCGGGTCGCCGAACTCGCGGACCGCCTGGGACTGAGCCACGGCGGGGTCTTCGACGTCCAGCAGCTCTCGGAGGCCTCCGGTGTCCCCGCCGAGGTGGTCGCCGCACTCCTCGACGGGCGCCCGGCCGGGGAGCCCGATCTCCAGGCGCGCTTTCTGCAACGCCTCGACCTGCTCCGCTCCACCCGGCTGAAGCCCAACGGCCGCCGCTACACCCAGCAGGAGATCGCGGACGGCGCCGGGATGTCACGGCAGCAGGCGGGCGCCCTCATCAACGGCGACCGCCGCCCGACGATGGAGCACTGCGACGCGATCCAGCGGTTCTTCGGCGTCCACGCGGGCTTTCTGACGGCCGAGGACGCCGAGGCGCTCAACGGCGCCCTGCTCCGCACCGAACAGAAGCTCCTCAAGGACTGGTCGGGCGACGGCGATCCGCTGGAACGGCTCCTTCTCGACCACGGTGTCCGCGGTATCGCCTGGCGCGCCGCCCAGTTGCCCACCGACAAGCACCGCGACAAGGTCACCGAATGGCTCGACATGCTCCTGGAGAGCGTCAAGCCCACCCGCGCGAGCGAATCGGCCGATTCCGGCGCTCCCGGCGGCGCGAACCAGACGGAAACGTGACTTCAGTCCCGGCCCCCTTCCGCGCGACGATAGGGAGTACGGAGCCGGTGGCGCGGCCGTGCGAAGACGGCCGTCGGCGACGGGAGCCGTCCGGGAGCGGAGGAGAACGGTGAGCATTGGCAAGCGGATGCGTCGGCTCTGCGGCGAGCTGGTCGGTGCGATCGACCTGCCCGCCCCCGCCGCCCGGCCCGACGACCTCTACGCCGCCCTCTGCAAGGCGATGAGCGCCCACCGCGGCCGCCCGGTCCGCTACCGTACGGCAGCCTTCCCCGCGGGTACGGCCAGCGGGCTCTGGCTCGACATGACCGACCAGGATCTGGTCGTGATCGAAGAGCGCACCGCCCCGGCGCACCAACTCGTCATCCTCGGCCACGAGCTGTGGCACATGGAAGCGGGCCACTGTACGCACCATGTCGACGGTGTCGGCGTCGGCGCCGCGGTCGCCGCACGTCTGCTGTCGGACGATGCGGACCTGCGGGACGCGGTCCTCGGGGTCGCCGCGCGCACCCGCTTCGACCAGGCCGAGGAGAACGAGGCGGAGAGCTTCGGCGTCCTCCTCGGCAGCCGCTGCCGCACCTGGCTGGCCGGTTCCGGGGCCGCGGGCCGCGGGCCGCAGCCGCGCGACGGTCTGGCCGGCCGCATCGAGGCGTCCCTCGGCTACCGCGGACCCCAGGGCTGACGCCGCATGGACGAAACCGCGCGCGCCGCGCGGGCCGATCGCGCCGAGCGTCCGGAGGAGCGTCCGGCGACCCCTCGGATCCCCGAGGCCGCTCAGACCGCTCCGGCCTCTCAGGCTGTTCCGACCGCTCAGGCCGCACCGGCGGCCCCGGGCACGGCCGGATGCTGCGGCGATCCCCTGTCCGCCGGGCCGCTCCGCCCGGCGGCGGTCACGGCGCCGCGCTCCGCCCCGGACCGCACCCATGCCGTCGACCCCTTCGAGGCGCCTCCCCGCCCCAGACCTCCCGCGGGGCGTCCGGCGGCCCGGCCCGGCCGCGATCCGCTGGAGCCGAAGGCGGGCCGTGACACCGTACGGCGCCACAATCTGAGCCTTGTGCTGCGCGCGGTGCGCGACGCAGGGGAGACGACCCGGGCCGGGATCTCCGCCCGGGTCGGCCTGACCCGGGCCGCCATCTCCTCCCTGGTCGAGCAGTTGCTGGAGGCCGGATTCCTCTCCGAGTCCGGGAAGACCTTCAGCGGTCACGCGGGCCGGCCGGGCACGGTCCTCAAGATGGCCAGGACCGGGGTCGCCGGACTCGGCGTCGAGATCAACGTCGACTATGTGTCCGTCTGCGTCGTCGACCTGGCCGGCACCGACCGCGTCCGGCTCGTGGAGCACCTCGACAACCGCGGTGGCGCGCCCTCCCGGGTGCTGGCCCGGGCCGCCCGGATCGCCGCCCGCGCGCTGGCCTCCGCCGACGAGCAGGAGCTGCGCCCGGTCGGCGCGGCGCTCGCCCTGCCCGGTCTGGTCTCCTCCGGTACGGTCCGCTCCGCCCCCAACCTCGGCTGGAGCCGGGTGCTCGCCGAGAGCCTGTTCGCCGAGGCCCTCACCGCCCAGCGCCCGCAGCGGCCCGCGCTCCCGGTGCGCGCCGAGAACGAGGCGAACCTCGCCGCCCTGGCCGAGCTGTGGTTCGGCGGTCTCGGGGACGCCCGGACGTTCCTCTACATCAGCGGGGAGATCGGGGTCGGCGGCGCGCTGGTGCTCGGCGGCGAACTGCTGCGCGGGGCACACGGTTTCGCCGGTGAGATCGGGCATGCCGTGGTGGCGCCGGACGGCCCCGAATGCCGTTGCGGCTCCCGGGGCTGTCTCGAACAGTACGCGGGCCAGGCAGCGCTGCTGCGGGCGGCGGGCCTCGACGAGTCCGACGGCGCGAACGCCGTGTCCGAACTGGCCCACCGGGCCCGGACGGGCGACGAAAGGTCCCTGCTGGCCCTGGCCAGGGGCGGCACGATGCTGGGCCGGGTGCTGTCAGGCGCGGTCAACCTCTTCGATCCGGACGCGGTCGTCCTCGGCGGGATCTACCGCCCGCTGAGCCCGTGGCTCGCGCCGCCCGCCTCGCGGGAACTGTCGGCCCGGGTCGTGTCCGGTCTCTGGCCCGCAGCGGCGTCCCGGCTGCGGGCGGCGTCCCCGGCGACGGACGCGGTCCGCGGCGCGGCGGCGATGGTCGTCCAGGACGTCCTGACGGATCCACTCGCCTACGGCACGCGGACATCTGCGGGCTGAGACGGGCGGAGGCGGCGGAGGCGGGCTGCGACGGGCGGAGGCGGGCCGAGGAGGGCGGAGGCGGGCCGGCGCGGGATCCGGAACCGCTCTTCCGGTTCGCCGGGCGGCGGGTCCCGGCGGCGGAGACCGGTCCGCCCGCCGCCCGGGTGCGGCCGTACGGTCGCCTACGCCGTGCCGAGGAGATGGTCCAGCGCCAGCTGGTCCAGCGCTTCGAAGGCCATACCGCGTTCCGCCGCCGCCTCCGCGTCGAACTCCTCGTACGCGGCCCGGTCCGCCAGCAGCCCGGCGAGGCCGTCCGGTGCCGTGGGGACGGCCAGTTCGTCGAGGCGGGCGGCGCGCAGCGCGTCCCGTACCCGCGGATCGGCGCGGAATGCCGCGGCCCGGGCCTTGAGGACGAGATAGTTCCGCATGCAGCCCGCGGCGGAGGCCCAGACCCCGGCCGGGTCCTCGGTGCGCGGCGGTTTGAAGTCGAAGTGGCGCGGGCCCTCGTAGCCCGCCGACTCCAGCAGGTCGACCAGCCAGAAGGCCGAGCGCAGATCGCCCGCGCCGAACCGGAGGTCCTGGTCGTACTTGATGCCGTTCTGCCCGTTGAGGTCGATGTGGAACAGCTTCTCCGCCCAGAGCGCCTGGGCGATTCCGTGCGGGAAGTTCAGCCCGGCCATCTGCTCGTGACCGACCTCGGGGTTGAGCCCGAACAGCTCCGGGCGTTCGAGGCGTTCGACGAAGGCGAGGGCGTGCCCGACGGTGGGCAGCAGCAGATCGCCGCGGGGCTCGTTGGGCTTGGGCTCGACGGCGAACCGCAGGGGATAGCCCTGTTCGGTGACGTAATCGCCGAGCAGGTCGAAGGCCTCCTTCAGCCGGTCGAGCGCGGTCCGGACGTCCTTGGCCGCGCCGGACTCGGCCCCCTCGCGCCCGCCCCAGGCGACATAGACCGTGGCGCCGAGGCGGGCCGCCAGGTCGATATTGCGGATCGTCTTGCGGAGCGCGTACCGCCGTATGTCCCGGTCGTTGGCGGTGAAGGCGCCGTCCTTGAACACGGGATGGGTGAAGAGGTTGGTGGTGGCCATGGGGACGACGAGTCCGGTCTCGTCCAGGGCGGTACGGAAGCGTTCGATCCGGCGCTCGCGCTCGGACTCGGGCGCGCCGAAGGGGATCAGATCGTCGTCGTGGAAGGTGACGCCGTACGCGCCGAGTCCGGCGAGGCGGTGCACGGTCTCGACCGGGTCGAGGGGCTGCCGGGTCGCGTCCCCGAAGGGATCGCGGCCCTGCCAGCCGACCGTCCAGAGGCCGAAGCTGAACCGGTCGTCGGGGGTGGGAGTGAACTCGGTCATGGCGCTGACCACCTCGGATCGCGGGCTGCCGGGTTTTGTTTGCACTGCTGACTAATGATGCCCATGACCATGAATTTGTTGAAGACCCTCAACATCTGTTGGTCGAACCGGGGTTGCCGTATTTTGTTTGCCGCAACTCCAAATCAGAAGCTGAGAGGTGGGGCGATGCCCGCTCAGGCCGTTGTCATCGGCGTGGACAGCTCGACCCAGTCGACGAAGGCGGTGCTGGCCGACGCCGCCACGGGCCGCACCCTCGCGGTCGGCCGGGCCGCCCACGAGGTCTCCGGCGAGGCCGGGGCCCGGGAGACCGATCCGGAACTCTGGTGGCGGGCGCTGTGCGACGCGGTCGCGCAGGCGCTGAAGGAGTCGGGGGTACGGCCATCGGCGGTCACCGGCATCGCGGTCGCAGGCCAGCAGCACGGGCTGGTCGTCCTCGATGCGCAAGGACGCCCGGTCCGGCCCGCGCTGCTGTGGAACGACACCCGCTCCGCTCCGCAGGCCGCAGCCCTGGCCCGGGAGCTGCCCGGCGGGGCGCGGGAGTGGGCGGAACGGACCGGTTCGGCGCCGGTCGCCGCGCTGACCGCGGCCAAGTGGCGGCTGCTGACCGAGCGCGAGCCGCGCGCCGCGGCGGCCGTGGCCGCGGTTCGCCTTCCCCACGACTACCTCACGGAGAAGCTGTCCGGGGTCGCGGCGACGGATCCGGGCGACGCCTCGGGCACCGGCTGGTACGCGACGGCGACCGGCGGCTACGACCCGGAGCTCCTCGGACTCCTCGGTCTCGACGCCCGCCTCCTGCCCGAGGTCGCGCCCACCGGCGGCACCCGGATCGGCTCCCTGCGCCCCGCCGCGGCCGAGGCCCTCGGCCTTCCCGCAGGGATCGCGGTCGCCGCGGGCACCGGCGACAACATGGCGGCGGCGGTGGGACTCGGACTCGGCGGTACGGGCCTGCTGGACCATCCCGTACTGAGCCTCGGCACCTCCGGCACGGTGTACGCGGCGACCCGCGCCCGGCCGGTGACCCCGGCGCTGTCCGGCTTCGCGGCCACGGACGGTACCTACCTCCCGCTGGCCTGCACCCTCAACTGCACACTCGCCGTGGACCGGATTGCGGCCCTGCTGGGCCTCGGCCGGGACGCCGCCGAGTCGGGCCGGGGCGTCGTGCTCCTTCCGTACCTCGACGGCGAACGCACCCCCGATCTGCCGGGTGCGGCCGGGCTGCTGACGGGCCTGCGGCATACGACGACCCGGCAGCAGATCCTGGGCGCCGCGTACGAGGGTGCGGTGGTGACCGTGCTGCGCGCCCTCGACGAGGTCCTCACCGCCTGCGGCCTCGACCCGGCCGCCCCGGGCCCGGCGTCCCTTCCGCTGCGTCTGATCGGCGGCGGCGCGCGGGGCCGCTACTGGGTGGAGACGGTACGCCGCCTCTCCGGCCGCCCCCTGGTGATCCCCGCCGACGCGGATCTGACGGCCCTGGGCGCGGCGGCCCTCGCGGCGGCGGCCGCCACCGGGGCGGACCCGGTCACGGTGGCCCGCACCTGGTCGACCGGATCCCCGCCCCCGGCGGAGCTGCCCGCACTGGACCGCGATACGGAGACCTGGGCCCGGGTCTCGTCGGAGATCGACACCCTGACCCGGGACGAGGGCACCACGGCCACGGGGTGACGCCCACCCCGCCCACCCACTTGCTCCGGAAGCGCTTCAGCCGGATCCCCCTTCCGACAGCACCTCCGACAGGTCGTAGCCGACCGGCTCCTCCAGCTGCGTGTAGGTGCAGTCGGAGGGGGAGCGGTCCGGCCGCCAGCGGCGGAACTGGGCCGTGTGCCGGAACCGGGTGCCCTCCATATGGTCGTACGCCACCTCCAGCACCCGCTCCGGGCGCAGCGCGGTCCACGACAGGTCCTTCTTCCCCGTCCAGCGGCTGACCGCCCCCGGCAGCCGGGACGACTCATGGGCGCTCGCGTCCGACCATGCGGCCCACGGATGGGCGTCGGCCGGGTCCATCCGCAGCGGTTCCAGCTCCCCGACCAGCTCCTCCCGCCGTTTCATCGGGAACGCGGCGCAGACGCCCACATGCTGGAGCGCCCCGGAGCCGTCGTACAGTCCGAGCAGCAGGGAACCCACCACGGGACCGCTCTTGTGGAAGCGGTAGCCCGCGACGACCACATCGGCCGTCCGCTCGTGTTTGATTTTGAACATCAGCCGGGCGTCGGGCCGGTACGGCAGGTCGAGGGGTTTGGCGACGATACCGTCGAGCCCGGCGCCCTCGTAGCGGTCGAACCAGACCTCCGCGAGCTCCCGGTCGGTGGTGGCGGGCGCCAGATGCACCGGCGGCCGGGCCGTCCGCAGCGCGTCGGCGAGCAGCGCCCGCCGCTCCGCGAGCGGGGTGTCCAGATGGGAATCGTCCCCGAGGGCGAGCAGGTCGAAGGCGACGAAACTCGCCGGGGTGCGCTCGGCCAGGGTCCGGACCCGGGATGCGGCGGGATGGATGCGTTCGCTGAGCAGGTCGAAGTCGAGCCTGCCGCCGTGCACGATCACGATCTCGCCGTCCACCACGCACCGCGGCGGCAGATTCTCCGCGAGCGCGGCCACCAGCTCCGGAAAGTAGCGGGTGAGCGGTTTGCCGGTGCGGGAGCCGATGACGATCTCGTCGCCGTCGCGGTGGACCACGGCCCGGAAACCGTCCCATTTGGCCTCGTACTGCATATCGGGCGGGATGGTCTTCACGGACTTGGCCAGCATCGGTTTCACGGGCGGCATCACCGGGAGGTCCATAGAGGGATTGTCCGGTATGCGGGGAAAGTCGGCTCGGCATACGCTGACGCACATGGCCGGCCGAGCGTTGGAACTGGAAGTGGGGGAGCGGACCGTCAAGGTCTCCAACCCCGACAAGGTCTACTTTCCCGAGCACGGGTACACCAAGCTGGACATGGTCCGCTACTACCTGGCCGTCGGCGACGGCATCACCCGCGCGCTGCGGGACCGGCCGACCACCCTGGAGCGTTACCCCGACGGAGTGACCGGCGAGTCCTTCTTCCAGAAGCGCGCACCCAAGTATCTGCCCGACTGGATTCCCACGGCGCACATCACCTTCCCCAGCGGCCGGTCCGCCGACGAACTGTGCCCCACCGAACCCGCCGCCGTGGTCTGGGCCGCCAATCTGGGCGCGGTCACCTTCCACCCGTGGCCGGTACGCCGGGCCGACACCGAGCACCCCGACGAACTCCGCATCGACCTCGACCCCCAGCCCGGCACCGACTACCAGGACGCGGTGCGCGCCGCCCACGAGCTGCGGGACGTCCTCGAAGGCGTCGGACTGCGGGGCTGGCCCAAGACCTCCGGCGGACGCGGGCTGCACGTCTTCGTCCCCATCACGCCCGACTGGACCTTCGTCCAGGTCCGGCGGGCCGCCATCGCCTGCGGCCGGCTGCTGGAGCGCAGGATGCCGGACCGGGTCACCATCAAATGGTGGAAGGAGGAGCGCGGGCAGCGGATCTTCGTCGACTACAACCAGACGGCCCGCGACCGGACCATCGCCTCCGCCTACTCCGTCCGGCCCCGGCCCCATGCACCGGTCTCCGCACCGCTGCGCTGGGAGGAGATCGACGATGCCCGGCCGGAGGACTTCGACATCATGACCATGCCCGGGCGGTACGCGGAAGTGGGCGACGTCCACGCCGATATGGACGACCACCGGTTCGGTCTGGAGGCGCTGCTGGAAGCGGCCCGGAAGGACGAGGCCGACCACGGGCTGGGAGATCTGCCGTATCCGCCGGAGTATCCGAAGATGCCAGGGGAACCGAAACGGGTCCAGCCGAGCCGGGCCAGGAAGAAGACGGCGGCGGACGGGACGGCGGGGGAGTAGCAGGAGCGCCGCTCCGGTGCGGGGAGCCCGCCCGGAACGGGCCGTGGGCCCCTCCCGGCGGGAGGGGCCCACGGCGGACGGAGCCGGGTGTCACAGCTCCTGGATCCGGATGTTGCGGTAGGAGACCACATCGGTCGTGCCATGGACCTGGAGCCCGAGATGGCCGATCGCATAGCGGCGCCCGTCGGTGCCGACGTCACCCGCGCGCGGCGGGGCGAAGCTCTGCCCTGCCGTGTTCTCGAACCGGTTGACCAGCGCGCCGTTGCGGTAGACCGAGTACGACTGCCCGACCACCCGGATCTCGTAGTCGTTCCAGGTGCCCTTCGGCGTCACACCCGCCCCGGCCAGCCCGACGCGGTCGAAGCCGTACACCGACCCGGTCTTGTACATATCGCCGTCCGGCCGGTCCAGGACCTGCACCTCGTGGCCGTACTTGATGGCGACCCACTCCGGGCGCGGCTCCTCCGGATTGTCGTGGACGTACGGGAAGCGGACGAAGACCCCGCTGTTGGCGTTGCCCGTGCCCGGGGCGTCGTCGCGCCACTGGAGCTTCAGCGAGAAGTCCCCGAACTGGGCCGCCGGGAACCAGAGCATGCCCAGACCGCCCCTGGTGGTGCCGCTGGTCATCGACCCGTCGTCGTTGAGGGCGAAGGAGCCGCCGCCCACGTGCTGCCAGCGGTCGAAGGACTTCTTCGTCCCGTCGAAGAGGTCGCGGTAGCCGGTGTTCTGGCCGGGCTTCCCGATCCCGGACTGTTTGGCGGCCGCATAGACCTTCCGGTGCTCGCGGACGTCGATCACCCCGTCCTCCAGCAGCCCGTCGAGCACCTTGTCGACGTGCTTGAGGAAGAGCGCCTGCGAGGACCACGCCTTCTCGTCCTCGATCAGTTCGTTGACGGTGCAGCGGGATCGGGTCATCCGGTTGGGCACCCCGGTGTCGACCGTGCCGACGATCACGGTGAGCCGCTCGTCCCACTCGGGGCAGTTCGGGGCCGGAACCCCGCCGCCCTCCGCGAGCGTGAACGTCACCTTCAGCGCGGCCGAGGTGTTGCCCGCCTTGTCCGTCGCCCGGTAGTGGACGGTGTGGTAGCCGGTCCGGTCGACGACGACCGGTGCGGTGTAGGCGAGATAGGGGCCGCCGTCGAGGGAGTACTCGACGCGCTCCACGCCCGAGCCGCCGTGGTCGGTGGCGCTCACGGTCACCGTGGCCCGGTTCAGATACGCACCGTCGGAGTTCCGCTGCCCCGTGACCTCCGCGCCCGTCACGGGCGGTGTGGTGTCCGGGGACGGCGGGGTGACGACGGTGAACTCGACCGACTTCACGGCGGCCGCGTTGCCCGCCCGGTCGGTGGCCCGGTAGCGGACGGTGTGCGTGCCGACCCGGTGGACCATCACGGGGGCGGTGTACGGCTGCCAGGCGCCGTCCGCGCCGAGCGCGTACTCGACGGTGTTGACGCCGGAGCCGGTGTCGGACGCGGTGACGGTCACGGTCGCCATATCGAGATAGCGGCCCTGTCCGTCCTGTTCACCGGAGACCGTCGCCGAGGTCTCCGGCGGGGTCCGGTCGTCCGTCGGCGGGGCCACGACCTTGAAGGAGACGGACTTCTCGGCGGCCGTGTTCCCCGCCCGGTCGGTGGCCCGGTAGCGGATCCGGTGCTCGCCGACCGTGTTCACCACGACGGGCGCGGTGTACGCCTGCCAGGGGCCGTCGGCGCCGGTCGCGTACTCGATGCGCTCCACACCGGAAGCGTCGTCCGTCGCCGTCACCGCGACCGTGGCGACTCCGACGTACGCGCCGTCGGCGTTCCGGTCGCCCGTCACCTTCGCCTCGGTGACCGGTGCGGTGGTGTCCTCCCCGGCGGGGTCGGAGACGGTGAGGATGCCCTGCATCGTGCCGTGGCCCGGGATCGTACAGAAGAAGCGGTAGCGGCCGGGGGTCAGGGTGACCTCGGTGGTGTGCTTGCCGCCCCGGTCGTCGTTGGGATTGGCCAGGATGTTCAGCGGGACGTCGTTGTTGTACTCGGGGTCCGATACGTCGAACGTGAGGGTGTGCGGCATCCCGGTGGTGTTGCCCGAGGCCCGGCTGTTCTCGAAGACGATCGTCGTCCGGCCCGCCACCGCGGTGGTGGGGAAGCTGAGATAGCGGTCGATCGGATCGCCCGCCGTCCAGGTCAGGGTCTGCGCCGCGGCGGGCGCCTCGGCCGCCTTCGCCGCGCCGCCGGCCGGGGTGCCGTCCGCGGTCCGTACCGCCGCAGTGCCGCTGCCGGCCGCCGCGCCGGCACGGGCCGGTCCGCCCTGGCCGTACGCGACCGCCGACAGCAGTCCGACGACCATCGCGAACGAGGCCACCAGGGCCGTCCACAACCCGGCCGTGCCGCGTCTTCCCTTGGTGTTCCGCAGGATTCTCACCGTGCCGCCTTCCGTGCCAGCCGGTCCGCGGGCGGGGTCGCCTCGCCGCCCTTGTAGGTGATCTGCCAGAGCGCCGAGCGCGCGTCGGAGGTGAAGAAGCCGCGCCCGTAGTCGAGGACGTACAGCGAACCGTCCGGTGCGAACTTCCAGTCCATGAGGTTGCGGATGCCGTTCGCCCCGACCGGGACGATCTTCTTCAGGGATTCGGCGTGCACCGGGATCCCGCCCCGGCCCACGGTCTTCGGGTCGGTCAGAACGGCGTGCCGCGGCTGGTCGCCGTCGTAGAAGTCGCCGACGAACCACTTGCCGTCCCAGTACGAAGGCCACTTCACCGCGGAGCCGCTCGCCGCGTCGTAGCGGTAGACCGGGCCCGTCATGGTCGCCTGGGCGCCGCCCTTGAGCCACGGCATCAGCAGCTTCTGCTCTTCGAGCTTGTAGCTGGGCACCCCGTTCGCGTCCCTCGGGAAGTCCGGTCCGCCGCCCTGCGGCGCGTACCAGATGGTGTTCGGGGTGACCGGCGGCAGATTCACCAGACCGTCGTTGTTCGGGGACTCGTTCTTCGGGGCCGCACAGTCGTACCAGCCGAGCGGTTTCGCCGGATCGACGGGCCCGCGGTCGCGGTAGGGCTGGTTGTTGCCCATGCAGAACGGCCAGCCGTGGTTGCCCGCCTTGGTGATCGCGGCGAAGGTGTCGTACTTCGCCGGGCCCCAGGTCGTGGACGGCGCTCCGGCGTCCGGGCCGACCCAGCCCGCGTACAGGACGTCCGTCTTCCGGTCGACGAAGATCCGCGACGGGTTGCGGACGCCCATCACATAGATCTCGCCGCGGGTCTTTCCGCCGCCCTCGGCCGTCTCGTCACCGGTGAAGAGATTGCCCGCGGGGACCGTGTACGTGCCGTCGGGCTTCGGTTTGATCCGCAGGATCTTGCCGTTGAGGTTGTTGGTGTTGCCGGAGGTGCGGCGCGCGTCCGCGAAGGAGACGCCCTTGTAGTTCGGCTGCGGGTTGTTCCCCGAGTAGCCGTCGCTGAACCGCGAGGAGTTGTTGTCCCCGGTGGCGATGTAGAGGTTGCCCTTCGAGTCCCAGGCCATCCCGCCGCCCGAGTGGCAGCAGCTGTGGATCTGGACGGGCCACTCCAGCAGCACCTTCTCACTGGCGAGGTCCAGTCGGCGGGTGGTGGAGTCGTAGACGAAGCGGGAGACCCGGCGGTCCGCCATCCGCGTTTCGCGGTTGATGTCGGAGTGGGGCGTGTAGTGCAGATACACCCAGCCGTTGGACGAGAACCGCGGGTCCAGCTCGATACCGAGCAGCCCCTCCTCGTTCTTGATCAGCTCGTCGCCGCCGCCCTTGTTGCCGAAGACGCTCAGCGCACCGGCCAGGGTGGTCTGCCGGGTCCTCGGGTCGTAGACGTGGATCTCGCCGTTGCCCTTGCCGATGTCCGGGTTGTTCCAGTCGGTCACCACCGGCCGGGTGCTGTCGGCGCCGCCGCGGCCGATGTAGAACACCGTGCCGTCGGGGGCGGTGACCAGGCCGTGGGGCTCGCCGATCTGGTCGTTCTGCCCGGGCTGGTTGGGCTTGGTGACCCGCTCGGCCGTGTAGTTGGCAGTGATGGTGGCCTTGCAGTCGGCGCGGGAGAGGCGGGACGTCCAGGCCAGGGCGCCGCGCAGATGGTCGCGGAAGTCGGTCTCGGAGAAGCTGTCGACCGTACCGCCCATCCCGGTGTAGAAGGACCGGCCGCCGTCGTAGTCGCGGCACCAGGAGACCGGATGGTCCCAGCCGTTGGGCTTCGCGGCCGGGGTGATCGAACTCTCCTTGAGCCGGGCCACGGTGTGCACACTGCCCGAGGGGTTGACCGACCAGTTGAACCACTTGTCCGGCCGCTTCCACTCCAGCGGCAGGGACGCGGTCGCCGGATGCTGCCGGTCGCCCACCTCGACCACGGCCCGCTGCACGGAGCTGGGCGCACCGGTGGGCCGGGCCCCGATCAGCCCGGTGAACCAGTCGGAGTACGGTTCCGTACGCGCCGCGTCATGGACGCCGAGGAAACCGCCCCCGGCCTCCATGAACGTCTCCAGGCCCGCTTCCTGCTCCGGGTCCAGGACATCGCCGCCGCCGGTCAGGAACACGACCGCGTTGAACTTCCCGAGCCGGGCGGCATCGGTGAACACGGCGGGTTCGTCGGTGGCCTCGGTGGCGAACCGGCCCGCCGCCGGACCGGTGAGACCGATCGTCTCCACCGCCCGGATGCCGGCGTCGACGAGCGGGGACTCCGCGGACGCCGAACCGTGGAAGACCAGGACCCGGACGTTCTTGCCGCCCGGTGGTGAAGGGAGGGACATCGTTGTCGCCCGGGGTTCCGGCGGAGTGCCGGCGGAGGCGGTGTCCACCCCGGTGAGCAGGGACGCGGTGAGGGCGCCGACCCCGAGGGCCGCCGCGAGGGCGCCCCGGAAGGCGCCGGTTCGGGATCTTGACCGGTGATGTGGTGCGCGCTGCATGGGGTCACCCACTCCTCTGTGGTCATGACAACAGCCGACAGCAGCCGACGACAGCAAAGGAAGCTAGACCTCTTTTCGCGGTTCGCCAATAGGTATGACCGCGAAAGAACGAACTTTGTCCTGAGTGTGGATAAACAAAGATCCTCGGGCTACCGTATGGCCGTCCCCCGGCGATGCCGTGCGCCCCGTTCGGGCATCCCACCGGTCCCCTCACGGCGTTTCCCGGCTGTTCCCGGTGTTCCCGGGCGTCCTGGGTGTCCCAGGCGCCCCGGCGTCCCCAGTGTTCCCAGGCGTTCCCCGGCAGAGCGGAGAGTGCGGCATGGACAGACGGAGCTTCAACCGACGAGTACTGGCCGGCAGTGCGGCCGCGGCCGGGGTCACCGCGGTCCCCCTCGCCACGGGCGGCACCCCGGCCCAGGCCCGGCCGCTGGCCGCGCTCCCGCCCCGGACCGCCCCCGCCGGGGGCAAGGTGCGCCATATGAAGCTCTACGCCGAGAAACTGGCAGACGGTCAGCTGGGGTACGGCCTGGAGAAGGGCAAGGCCACCATCCCCGGTCCGATGATCGAACTGAACGAGGGCGACACCCTCCACATCGAGTTCGAGAACCTCATGGACATCCCCGTCAGCCTCCATGTCCACGGCGTCGACTACGACATCAACAACGACGGCACCCGGCTCAGCCGCAGCCATGTGGAGCCCGGTGCCACCCGCACGTACACCTGGCGCACCCATGCCCCGGGCCGCCGCGCCGACGGCACCTGGCGCGAGGGCAGCGCCGGCTACTGGCACTACCACGACCACGTCGTCGGTACGGACCACGGCACCGGCGGCATCCGCAAGGGGCTCTACGGGCCCGTCGTCGTCCGGCGCAAGGGCGACATCCTGCCCGACAAGCAGTTCACCGTGGTCTTCAACGATATGACCATCAACAACAAGCCGGGCCACACCGGCCCGGACTTCCGGGCGACCGTGGGCGACCGGGTGGAGATCGTCATGATCACCCACGGCGAGTACTACCACACGTTCCATATCCACGGTCATCGCTGGGCGGACAACCGCACCGGCCTGCTGACCGGGGCGAACGACCCCAGCCGGATCGTCGACAACAAGATCACCGGCCCCGCGGACTCCTTCGGCCTCCAGATCATCGCGGGGGAGGGAGTGGGCGCGGGCGCCTGGATGTACCACTGCCATGTCCAGAGCCACTCGGACATGGGCATGGCGGGCCTGCTGCTCATCGCCAAACCCGACGGCACGATCCCCGGCTACGACCCACCGCACCACTGATCCTCCCGCCCGCCGGTGTGCTCCGGAGGCGGGCGGCACCGGATGCGGGGGCCCGGGAGCGGCGGGAGACTGGGGACGTGGGGGACCGTCCGACGCGCGGAAGGCGGAGCACCATGCTCAGCACGGATTACGTCCCCGGTTCACCCGTGTGGCTGGACCTCGGCACCCCCGATATCGACGCCGCCGCCCGGTTCTACGGCACCGTCTTCGGCTGGGCCTTCCAGCCGGGCGGACCGGAGGTCGGCGGTTACGGGCTCTTCCAGTCCGGCGGGAAGACCGTCGCCGGAGGCATGACCATCGCGCCCGAACAGGGCCCCACCGCCTGGAACATCTACTTCCAGACCCCCGACGCCAATGCCACGGCCGCCGTGGTCCGCGACGGCGGCGGCACCGTGCTCGCGGAGCCGATGGACGTGATGGAGCTGGGCCGGATGGCGCTCTTCACCGATCCGCAGGACGCCCCCTTCGCCGTCTGGCAGCCCGGCACCAACAAGGGACTGGACACGGTCAACGCCCCCAACACCCTGTTCTGGGTGGAGCTGAACACCTCGGACGTGCCCGGCGCGCTCGGCTTCTACTCGGAGGTCTTCGGCTGGGGAACCACGTCGATGCCGATGCCCGGCGGCGACGGCGCCGCGTACACGATGATCCATCCCGCCCGGAAGACGCCCGACGACATGTTCGGCGGGATCGCCCCGCTCGGCGACGAAGGGGTCCTGGACCGGCCGTGCTGGCAGCCGTACTTCTTCACCGAGGACTGCGATGCCACCGCGGCCAAGGCGACCGAAGCGGGCGGTACGGTACGGCTGGCGCCCGCCGATATGGAGGGCATCGGGCGCTTCGCCAATATCGCCGACCCGGCGGGCGCACAGTTCTTCGTGATGACGCCGTCGCCCCGGGAGTGACCGCCCTCCCCGGGCCGACCCCTCCGACCAGGCACTTTGCCGCCGGTGGCGCCTGTTGATGCGTCGTTGATCAGGCGTTTATCGCGATACGCGACGGTGGTCGGCATGCAGAACACCACCATCGCCGTCGTCGAGGACCTCTCCTGGCAGGAGACGGCCCTCTGCGCCCAGACCGGCCCCGAGTTCTTCTTCCCGGCCCCCGGCTCCTCGACCCGTGAGGCCAAGCAGCTCTGCCGCGCGTGCCCCGGGCGGGTCGCCTGTCTGGAGTACGCGCTGGAGCACGACGAGAAGTTCGGGGTCTGGGGCGGGCTCTCCGAGCAGGAGCGGCACCGGCTGAAGTCGGGGCGGGCGGCCTGATCCGCAAGAAACTCCCTCGCCGCCCGCCCCGGGTGTCCGGCGGGGCGGGTCAGCCGGCGGCGCGGGCCGCCAGCCGGGCGCGGCGCGCGGCGAGCTTCTCGTCGAACTTCGTCGCCTCCGCGTTCAGCCCGCCCATGTAGAGACCCAGCTCCTCCTGGGCCTTCAGCCCGTCCGGACCCAGGTCGCCGATCTCCAGCACCCTCAGGAAGCGCAGCACCGGCGCCAGTACGTCGTCGTGGTGGATCCGCAGGTTGTAGATCCCGCCGATCGCCATCTGGGCGGCGGCCCGCTCGAAGCCGGGGATGCCGTGGCCGGGCATCCGGAAGTCGACCACCACGTCGCGTACGGCCTGCATGGTCAGGTCCGGCGCCAGCTCGAACGCCGCGCTGAGCAGATTCCGGTAGAAGACCATGTGGAGGTTCTCGTCGGTGGCGATCCGGGCGAGCATCCGGTCGCAGACGGGGTCGCCCGACTGATGGCCGGTATTGCGGTGGGAGACCCGGGTGGCCAGCTCCTGGAAGGCGACGTACGCCACGGAGTGCAGCATCGAGTGGCGGTTGTCGGACTCGAAGCCCTCCGACATATGCGACATCCGGAAGGCTTCCAGCTTGTCCGGGTCGACGGCGCGGGACGTGAGCAGGTAGTCGCGCATCACGATGCCGTGCCGGCCCTCCTCCGCGGTCCAGCGGTGCACCCAGGTGCCCCAGGCGCCGTCGCGGCCGAAGAGGCTGGCGATCTCATGGTGGTAGCTGGGGAGGTTGTCCTCGGTGAGCAGGTTCACCACCAGCGCGATCCGGCCTATGTCGGTGACCTTCGACTGCTCGGGCTCCCAGGCCACACCGTCCTCGAAGAGGCCCGGGAAGTTGCGGCCGTCGCCGAACGGCACATACTCGTGGGGCATCCAGTCCTTGGCGGCCTTCAGATGGCGGTTCAGCTCCTTCTCGACCACCTCTTCGAGCGCGAACAGCAGCCGGGCGTCGGTCCACGCTTCCGAACTGCCGAGGTGGGGAGAGGTGATGGTCACGGGTGCTCCAGGGGACGGGAGAGAAGCCTGTGCGGGCAGACGATACCTACGGATTCGTAGGTTACGAGACCGTAGGTTAAGGGTGGGGTAAGCCTTCCACCAAGCCCGCTCCGGACCAAGCCGCTCACGTTCGGTGATATCCGCAGGTAAAAGGGGTTGTAACAGGGTTTCTCCGGGGGAACCGGAGAGCCATGTCACGTATCTCACGGGCGTGGCGGACCCTCCGGAAGGGCCGGGAGGCCCTCCGGACAGGCCCCGCCGCCACCCCGCCCGGGGGGCTGGCCGATCCCCGGATCCCGGCGGAGGAACTCGGCCGTGAACGACTTCGGATGGGCCAGCAGTTGGGCCGGGGTCCCCTCGAAGACCAGCTCCCCGCCGTGCTTCCCGCCGTCCGGCCCGAGGTCCACGACCCAGTCCGCCCGCTTGACCACATCGGTGTTGTGCTCCACGCAGATCACCGTGTTCCCGGCGTCGACCAGCCGGTCCAGCAGGGTGACGAGGGTGCCGACATCCGCCATGTGCAGTCCCGTCGTCGGCTCGTCCAGGACGTACACACTGCCCGTCCGGTGCAGTTGAGTGGCGAGTTTCAGCCGCTGCCGCTCGCCGCCGGAGAGCGTGCTCAGCGGCTGTCCCAGGGCGAGGTAGCCCAGCCCCACCTCGTCGAGCGCGGCGAGCCTGGGCAGCATCTGCGCCTCGCCCTCGAAGAACGCCGAGGCCTCCGCCGCCGTCATCCCGAGGACGTCGACGATCGACCGGCCGCGCACCCGGTGGGCCAGGACGTGGTTCTGGAACCGCCTGCCGCCGCACGTCCGGCATACGGTGGTCACCGGGTCCATGAACGCCAGATCGGTCTGGATGACGCCCCGGCCCGAACACTCCCGGCACGCGCCCGACGAGTTGAAGCTGAACAGGCCGGGATCCACCCCGTTCTCCCGGGCGAAGATCCTGCGGACGCTGTCCATGAGCCCCAGGTAGGACGCGGGTGTGGAGCGTACGGAAGCGGTGATCGCCCCCTGGTCGATCACGACGGCCTCGGGGTGGGCGGCGGTGAACACCTCCGACACCAGGGTCGACTTGCCCGAACCGGCGACGCCGGTGACGGCCGTCAGCACCCCGGCCGGGAACCCTACGTCGATGCCCTTGAGGTTGTGGCGGTCGGCCGCCGTCACCGCAAGCCGGCCCGTGGGCGTCCGGAACGTCTCCTTCAGGGGGGTGCGGCGGCGCAGACAACGCCCGGTGAGGGTGTCGGCCCGCCGCAGCCCATCGAACGGGCCTTCGTAGACCACCCGCCCGCCCTCGGTGCCCGCACCCGGGCCCATATCGACGATATGGTCCGCGATCGCCATCACATCGGGGTCGTGCTCCACCACCAGGACCGTGTTGCCGCGGTCGCGCAGCCGGACGAGCAGATCGTTGAGCCGGCCCACGTCACGGGGGTGCAGTCCCACGCTCGGTTCGTCGAAGACGAAGGTCAGCCCGGTGAGGGAGCTGCCGAGATGGCGCACCATCTTCAGCCGCTGGCCCTCCCCGCCGGAGAGGGTGGTGGTCTCGCGGTCCAGGGAGAGATAGCCGAGGCCGATCCCCACCAGCCGCTCCAGCTTCTCCCGGGCCGCGGCCGCCACCGGCGCGGCCACCGGATCGTCGATCCGGCGCAGCACCCCGATCAGATCGGCCACCTCCATCCGGGTCCAGTCGGTGATGGTCAGACCGTCGATCCGGGACGCCCGCGCCGCCGCGTTCAGCCGGGCGCCCCCGCATTCCGGGCAGGGCCGCTTGACGGTGAACCGGTCGGCCGCCTCCCGCCGCTTCTCGGACAGGGTCCCCGTATCGCGTTTGAGGAAGAGCCGGGTGAAGCGGTTGACGATCCCCTCGAACTTCATGTCGGCGGAGCCCGTCTTCAACTCCAGCCGCACGGAGAAACCGCTGCCGTGGAGGAGCAGCTCGCGCTCTTCGGGGGTGTACGCGTCCAGGGGTTTCGCGGTGTCGAAGCGGCCGGACTCCGCATACAGCTTCCACTCCCAGGAACCCACGGAGAGCCCGGGCAGCAGCAGGGCGCCCTCGTCCAGCGACTTCGTCCAGTCGACCGCCCGCTCGACGTCCAGCGCGACCGTCCGGCCGAGCCCGTCGCAGACCGGGCACATTCCGGTGGGGTCGTTGAAGGAGTACGCGGTCGCCGGACCGGCGGCCGGGGTGCTGTGGCGGGAGAACAGCACCCGGAGGACGGAGTAGATGTCCGTCATCGTGCCGACGGTGGAACGGGCGTTGCCGCCCAGCGGTTTCTGGTCCACCACGATCGCCACGGACAGCTCGTCCATCCCGTCGGCGAGCGGCCGCTCGTACTTGGGCAGCCGGTTGCGGACGAAGGAGCTGAACGTCTCGTTGAGCTGGCGCTGCGACTCCACCGCGATGGTGTCGAAGACGACCGAGGACTTTCCGGAGCCCGAGACGCCGGTGAAGACGGTGATCTTGTTCTTGGGCAGGGTGAGGGAGACGTCGCGGAGGTTGTTCTCGCGGGCGCCGGTGATGACGATCGCGCCGCCGCCGGACCCGGGGGACGCGGGCGTACGGGTTTCGGGCGCAGGGAACTCAGGCGTACGGATCTCAGGCATACGGCCGACGCTAGACACCAATCCGGACAGTTTCCGTCGGGATTTCCGTCGGGATTTCCGGCGCGGCTCCCGGGCAGTGCCGTCCCACCGGCGCGCGAGAAACCCGGGCGGGCAGCCGGAAGGCCGCCCGCCCGGAAGCCGCGCCGGGCGCCCTACTCCCGGGGCTGCGGTGCCCGCAGCTCGCCGCTGCGCACATCCTCCGGATCGACGTCGTACAGCCCGCCGTCCAGCAGCAGCCAGCGGGTGATCCCGATCGACTCCAGGAACGGTACGTCGTGACCGGCGACGATCAGCGCCCCCTCGTACGCCTCCAGCGCCGCCGTCAGCTTCCGGACGCTCACCATGTCCAGATTGTTCGTCGGCTCGTCGAGCAGCAGCAACTGCGGTGCCGGCTCGGCCAGCAGCAGCGAGGCCAGCGCCGCCCGGAACCGCTCCCCGCCCGACAGGGTCCCCACCGGCTGGTCCGCCCGCGCCCCCTTGAAGAGGAAGCGGGCGAGCCGGGCCCTGATCCGGTTGACGGTCGCGGAGGGCGCCACCCGGGCCACGTTCTCGACGATGCTCAGCCCGTCGTCGAGCACATCCAGCGTCTGCGGCAGGAACCGCAGCGGAACCAGGGTCTCCGCCTCGCCTTCGACCGGGGCCAGTTCGCCCGCGATCGTCCGCAGCAGGGTCGTCTTTCCCGCACCGTTCCGCCCCACCAGGGCGATCCGCTCCGGCCCCCGGATGTCGAACTCGCCGCGCACCTCGGCGCCGTACCGCAGCCGCAGCTCCTTCAGCCGCAGCACCTCACGGCCCGGATGGACCGTGGTGTACGGCAGCTCGATGCGGATCTCGTCGTCGTCGCGGACCGCCTCCAGTGCCTCGTCCAGCCGCTCCCTGGCCCCGGCGAGCCGTTCGGCGTGCACCGCCCGGTGCTTTCCGGCGGACTGCTGGGCCGCGCCCTTGAGCGTGTTCGCCACGACCTTCGGCACCCGCTTCTCCACCTGCGCCTTGTGCGCGTACCGGCGCCGCTTCGCCAGCTTCGACTGCGCGTCGATCAGCTCGCGCTTCTGCCGCCGGACATCCGCCTCGGCGACCCGGACCATCCGCTCGGCCGCCTCCTGCTCGGCGGCGACGGCCTCCTCGTACGCCGTGTAGTTCCCGCCGTACCAGGCGACCTCGCCGTCGCGCAGATCCGCGATTTGGTCGACCAGCTCCAGCAGCTCCCGGTCATGGCTGACCACGACCATCACCCCGGACCAGCCGGCGACCGCGTCGTACAGCCGCCGTCTGGCGTACCGGTCGAGGTTGTTCGTCGGCTCGTCGAGCAGCAGGACGTCGGGCCCGGCCAGCAGCAGGGCGGCGAGCTTCAGCAGGACGCCCTCGCCGCCGGAGACCTCACCGATCGTGCGGTCGAGCCCGATCCGGCCCAGTCCGAGCCGGTCCAGCGCCGCCCGGGCCCGCTCCTCGACGTCCCAGTCGTCGCCGACCGCGGCGAAGTGCCGTTCGTCGGTGTCGCCGCTTTCGATGGCGTGCAGCGCGGCACGGGGGGCGGCGATGCCCAGCACCTCGTCCACCCGCAGCCCGGTGTCGAGGGTCAGATTCTGCGGCAGCCGGCCGATTTCACCGACCGCGCGGACGGTGCCGCTCGCGGGGGTCAGCTCGCCGGACAGCAGCTTCAGCAGGGTGGACTTCCCGGAGCCGTTGAGCCCGATCAGCCCGGTGCGGCCGGGGCCGACCGCGAGCTGGAAGCCGTCGAACACCGGAGTGCCGTCCGGCCAGGAGAACGCGAGGTCGGTGCAGCTGAGATGGGTGGAAGCAGTAGTCATGGGGTCTCCTGTCGCAGAGGGTGCAAGCGGGCAACGGGAGAGACACCGGGTACGACGAAGGGGGAACGCGCCGGAAGAAAGGGCGGGATCATCCGCGGGCGCGCCGCAGCAGCGGTCGCGGAAGGCCCGCAGGAGGGAGGGAGAAGGGTCCCGGCCCGGAAGAACGGCTCGAACGCCGAGGTCGCACGCGGAACGCCCGGCGTCGTGGACGACGGGGGCGGACGGTGTCTCGGACCTCAGACCTTCAACGTTCTACTCCGATCGGTGGCGACAGGGACAGTACGACCGTAGCTCCGGGCGCGGCGGTCGGTCAACGGATTAAAACGGCGGGCGGGAAGCCCGCGGCCGGCCGCGCCGGGTCAGCGGGCGTCGCGCAGCAGCCGGACCAGATCGTCGTCCAGGTCCAGATAGCGGGACTCCTGCCCGGACGGCACCACCCCCTGGACCCGGTCGAGGAACCGCCGCACCTCCGCGGTGCGGACATGGACGACGGCCACGCCCTCGGGCGCATGGAACTCGACGACCGTGCGGTCGTAGCCGTACGGCCGGATCCGGACGTCACCGTCCCCCGCGGGCCGGTCCAGACCCGCGGTCAGCAGCTCCCGCGCGAACGCCCAGGCCAGATCGGTCCCCTCCAGCGTCGCATCGGCCGGGAACGCCATCCGTACGGCGTACGGATCGCCGGTCTCGTAGCGCAGCAGCGCCCGCACGGGCTCCGCCCGGGGCGCCGACGCCACGATCCTGGCGTCGACGGGCTGCTCGATGACGGTGGCTGTGGACATGGTCCCCCCTGCTCCTGCACGCGCGGCCCGCGGACGCCCTCTGACACCCGGAAGGACGTGGGGACCGGTGCTCCGGGTGCACTGCCGGGGTGCGTGACCTGCATCACTGCCGACGGGGGGAGGCGGGAGGGAAGCGGAACCGGAGCCGGACCGTCAGTTCAGCGGCTGCTGCCGGTAGGGCGCCAGTTCCGGAGCCGTACGCGTGGCGGTGAACTCGGTGATCCGGTACGCGCACACGCCACCGGCCGTGAACGGATCGGCCGCCACCAGCTCCTCCATCCGGGCCCGGTCGTCGCCCACGGCCAGGATGATCCCGCCGTCCCGGGGGTTCTTCCGCCCGGACGCGATGAACACGCCCTCATCGAAGAGCCGGTCCACCCAGGCGATATGGGCGTCCATCAGCGCGTCGGCCCGCTCCAGCGGTGCGGTGTAGGTCAGCTCCAGTACGAACATGGCCGCCAGGCTACGACACCCGCGGCACGCCTCCCCGGGCGGCGGGAGCCGGTCGCCCGTGGACGACGTGTTCCGCCCGGCCCGATCCGGCCGCGGGGACGCGAAAGGTCCACTGCGCCGGGCGCGCGGTACCGGATCCGGCCGTCCCGGCCGCCGTCCGGCGGCCGGGACGAGCCGCCGGGGCCTCGGATACGGATGTGGTGTGCGCGGGCCACCGGTTACGGCCGATGCCGCCCGGAGTCCGGGGGCGGTCCTCCGGACGACCCGTCCTCCCGCAGGCGTCCCGCTGCGTAGGGTGGGCCGGCATGATGCTGATCGACATCCCCGACGGCTGGCCGCGCGACGAAGCGGGGGCCCGCGCCGTGCAGGACGGGCTCCGCGGCCGTGTGATCGCCGGTGAACCCGGCCCGCCCGTCGGCACGGGCCGGGTGACCGGGGTGGACGTGGCCTACGACGACGAGCGCGACCTCGTCGCCGCCGCGGCCGTCACCCTCGACGCCGCCACGCTCGACGTCGTGGCCCGGGCGACCGCAGTGGGGCGCGTCGCCTTCCCGTACGTCCCCGGGCTGCTCGCCTTCCGTGAACTCCCCGCGGTCCTCGCCGCGCTGGAGGATCTGGGCACCCCGCCCGGCCTCGTCGTCTGCGACGGCTACGGACTGGCCCATCCGCGGCGCTTCGGGCTCGCCAGCCATCTGGGCGTCCTCACCGGACTCCGGACGATCGGCGTCGCCAAGAACCCGTTCGTGTTCCGCCACGACGACCCCGGACCGCAGCGGGGCGCGACCGCGCCGCTGACGGACGGCGACGGCGAGGAGGTCGGCCGCGCCCTGCGGACCCGGACGGACGTGAAACCCGTGTACGTCTCCGTGGGCCACCGCACCGGGCTCGACGCGGCCTGCGCCCACACCCTCCACCTCACCCCGCGCTACCGCGTCCCCGAGACGACCCGCCTCGCGGACCGCCTCTGCCGCGACGCCCTGGCGGCGGCCGTACGGTCCCTCTGACACTGCCGGACCGCGTACCCCGCACCGGCTCCGCGCGCGGGCGCGTCGACCGGCCCGGTGAATCCTCCCGGCCGCTCCGGACAAACCCTTGTCCGGGGTGGAACACGTTCTTACCATCACTGGTGTTACATCAGTTGTGTCACATCAATGCTGGGAGTCCGATGACACCGCCGCCGATTCCGACGCCGACACCGGACACCGGCCCGGAAACCGGCCCGCACACCGGTCCGTCCACCGGGCCGCTCGCCGGGGTACGCGTCGTCGAACTCGCCGGTATCGGCCCCGGCCCGTTCGCCGCCATGGTCCTCGCGGACCTCGGCGCCGACGTCGTCAGGGTCGACCGGCCCGGCGGTGCCGGGCTCGCCATCGACCCCGCGTACGACCTCACCAACCGCAACAAGCGCTCCGTGCTGATCGACCTCAAGGCGGACGGCGGCGCCGGGGCCGTACTCGACCTGGTCGAACGGGCCGACGTGCTCATCGAGGGCTACCGGCCCGGAGTCGCCGAGCGGCTCGGGGTCGGCCCCGACGCCTGTCTGGCCCGCAACCCCCGGCTGGTGTACGGGCGGATGACCGGCTGGGGCCAGGACGGGCCGCTTGCCGACCGGGCGGGCCACGACATCGGCTACATCGCCGTCACCGGCACCCTCGGCATGATCGGCCGCGCCGAGGAGGCGCCCGCCGTCCCGGCCAACCTCGTCGGTGACTACGCGGGCGGTTCCCTCTACCTCGTCATCGGCGTCCTCGCGGCCCTCCAGCACGCCCGCGCCGAGGGCGGCCGCGGCCAAGTCGTCGACGCGGCCGTCGTCGACGGCGCGGCCCATCTGGCCACGATGATCCACGGCATGATGGCCGCGGGCGGCTGGCAGGACCGCCGCGGCGCCAACCTCCTCGACGGCGGCTGCCCCTTCTACGGCTGCTACGAGACCGCCGACGGGCAGTACATGGCCGTCGGCGCCCTGGAACAGCGTTTCTACAACGAGTTCGTCCGGCTCCTCGGACTCCCCGACGACGCCCCCGCCCGGAAGGAGTTCGACCGCTGGGACGAGCTGCGGGCCGCCGTCGCCGCCCGCTTCAAACAGCGGACCCGCGCCGAATGGACGGAGGTCTTCGAAGGCAGCGACGCCTGCGTCGCCCCGGTGCTCTCGCTGCGCGAGGCCCCCGCGCACCCCCAGCTCGCCGCCCGCGGCACCTTCGTGGAGCATGCCGGGATCACCCAGCCGGCCCCCGCGCCCCGTTTCTCCGCGACCCCCGGCGCGGTACGGAGCGGACCGGCGCTGCCGGGCGCCGACACGGAGTCCGTGGCCCGGGACTGGGGCCTGCCCGCCCACTCCGTACCGGCAGCCGGGCCGGAAGCACCCGAAGCGCCAGGACCCACCACGGGCTGAGCACCCCGCAGCCGTACGGTACGACCGTCCCCGCCCGCCCCACCGGCGCGAGAGCGCGCCGACCGCCCGGGACACCGGCCACCGGCGTCCCGCCGCTTCCGAAAGGCAGTCGTCTTGAGCACCGAAGCGTATGTGTACGACGCGATCCGCACCCCGCGCGGGCGCGGCAAGGCCAACGGCGCCCTGCACGGCACCAAGCCGATCGACCTCGTCACCGGCCTGATCGGGGCCCTGCGCGACCGCCATCCGGAGCTCGACCCGGCCGCCGTCGACGACATCGTGCTCGGCGTCGTCGGCCCGGTCGGTGACCAGGGCTCCGACATCGCCCGGATCGCGGCGATCGCGGCCGGGCTGCCGGACACCGTCGCCGGGGTCCAGGAGAACCGCTTCTGCGCCTCCGGTCTGGAAGCCGTCAACATGGCCGCGGCGAAGATCCGTTCGGGCTGGGAGGATCTGGTGCTCGCCGGGGGCGTCGAGTCCATGTCCCGGGTCCCGATGGCCTCCGACGGCGGCGCCTGGTTCGCCGACCCGATGACCAACCACACCGTCGGCTTCGTCCCGCAGGGCATCGGCGCCGATCTCATCGCCACCATCGAGGGCTTCTCCCGCCGCGACGTCGACGAGTACGCGGCGCTCTCCCAGGAGCGGGCCGCCGCCGCGTGGAAGGACGGCCGCTTCGACCGCTCCGTGGTCCCCGTCCGCGACCGCAACGGACTGCTCGTCCTCGACCGGGACGAGCACATGCGCCCCGGCACCACCGCCGACTCCCTCGCCGCCCTCAAACCCGCCTTCGCGGGCATCGGAGACCTCGGCGGCTTCGACGCCGTCGCCCTCCAGAAGTACCACTGGGTCGAGAAGATCGACCATGTGCACCACGCGGGCAACTCCTCCGGCATCGTCGACGGCGCGGCACTCGTCGCCATCGGCACCCGGGAGATCGGTGAGCGGTACGGGCTGACGCCCCGCGCCCGGATCGTCTCCGCCGCGGTCTCCGGCTCCGAGCCGACCATCATGCTCACCGGACCCGCGCCCGCCACCCGCAAGGCCCTCGCCCGCGCCGGACTGACCATCGACGACATCGACCTCGTCGAGATCAACGAGGCCTTCGCGGGCGTCGTCCTGCGCTTCGCCCGGGACATGGACCTCTCCCTCGACCGGATCAACGTCAACGGCGGGGCGATCGCCATGGGGCATCCGCTGGGCGCCACCGGTGCGATGATCCTCGGCACCCTCGTCGACGAGCTGGAACGCCAGGACAAGCGGTACGGCCTGGTGACGCTCTGCGTCGGCGGCGGGATGGGCATCGCCACCGTCGTCGAACGCGTCACCGCCTGATCCGCCGCCCCTTCCGACTTCCGCCACCCGGAGACCGCAGCCATGACCACGAGCACATCCACCACCGGCCAGCCCCCGCTCCCCGACCCCCACCCGGCCCGGCCGTCGTCCGCCGTCATCCGCTGGGAGGCCGACGACACCGGCGTCGTCACCCTCGTCCTCGACGACCCCGGCCAGTCCGCCAACACCATGAACCAGGCGTTCCGCACGGCGATCACCGCGGTCGCCGAACGCGCCGAGGCCGAGCGGGACTCCATCCGCGGCATCATCGTCACCTCCGCGAAGAAGACCTTCTTCGCGGGCGGCGACCTCAAGGACATGATCCGGATCGGCCCCGGCGACGCCCGGCAGGCCTTCGACGCGGGCATGGCCGTCAAACACGCCCTCCGCCGGATCGAGACCCTCGGCAAACCCGTCGTCGCCGCGATCAACGGCACGGCGCTCGGCGGGGGGTACGAGATCGCCCTCGCCTGCCACCACCGCATCGCCCTCGACGCCCCCGGATCCCGGATCGGACTCCCCGAGGTCACCCTCGGGCTGCTGCCCGCGGCGGGCGGGGTGACCCGGACCGTACGCCTCCTCGGCATCGCCGACGCCCTGCTGAAGGTGCTCCTCCAGGGCACCCGCCACACACCGCGGCGGGCCCTGGAGAACGGCCTGGTCCACGAACTCGCCGCAACCCCCGAGGACATGCTCGCCAAGGCGCGGGCCTTCATCGACGCCCACCCGGAGTCGCGCCAGCCGTGGGACGAGAAGGGCTACCGCATCCCCGGCGGCACCCCCGCCACCCCCCGGTTCGCCGCCGATCTGCCCGCGTACCCGGCGAACCTGAAGAAGCAGACCGGCGGCGCGCCCTATCCGGCGCCCCGCAATATCCTCGCCGCGGCCGTCGAGGGCTCCCAGGTCGACTTCGAGACCGCGCAGACCATCGAGGCGCGCTACTTCACCGAACTGGTGACGGGGCAGACCGCGAAGAACATGATCCAGGCCTTCTTCTTCGACCTCCAGGCCGTGAACACGGGCGCGGGCAGGCCGCCGGAGTTCGAACGGCGCACGGTGGCGAAGGTCGCCGTGCTGGGCGCCGGGATGATGGGCGCGGGCATCGCGTACGCCTGTGCCCGGGCCGGAATCGACGTCGTCCTCAAGGACGTCTCGGCGGAGGCTGCCGGACGGGGCCGGGCGTACTCGGTGAAACTGCTCGACAAGGCGGTCGCCCGGGGCCGTACCACCGAGGCCGAACGGGACGCGGTCCTGGCCCGGATCACCCCCACCGCGGACCTCGACGACCTCGCGGGCTGCGATGCCGTCATCGAGGCGGTCTTCGAGGACACCGGGCTCAAGCACCGGGTGTTCCAGGAGGTCCAGGACGTCGTCGCCCCCGACGCCCTGCTCTGCTCCAACACCTCGACCCTGCCCATCGGCGCCCTCGCCGAGGGCGTCGCGCGCCCGGCCGACTTCATCGGGCTCCACTTCTTCTCACCGGTCGACAAGATGCCGCTGGTGGAGATCATCAGGGGGCGGGAGACCGGGGACGAGGCCTTGGCCCGCGCCTTCGACCTGGTCCGGCAGCTCAACAAGACGCCGATCGTGGTCAACGACTCCCGTGGCTTCTTCACCTCCCGGGTCATCGGCCGCTTCATCAACGAGGGCGTGGCGATGGTCGGGGAAGGCATCGACCCGGCGTCCGTCGAACAGGCCGCGGCACAGGCCGGCTATCCGGCGAAGGTGCTCTCCCTGATGGACGAGCTGACGCTCACCCTGCCGCGCCGGATCCGCGGCGAGGCGCGGCGCGCGACCGAGGAGGCGGGCGGCATCTGGGTGCCGCACCCGGCGGACGCCGTCGTCGACCGGATGGTGGACGAGTTCGGCCGCACCGGCCGCGCCGGAGGGGCGGGCTTCTACGACTACGGGGACGACGGGGCGCGCACCGGGCTGTGGCCGGGGCTGCGGGAGCACTTCACCCGGCCGGACGCGGACGTCCCGTTCGTGGACCTGCAGGAGCGGATGCTGTTCTCCGAGGCGCTGGACTCGGTGCGCTGTCTGGAGGAGAACGTGCTGACGTCGGT